>HF993132.1:34121-95417 GCA_000432435.1 Eubacterium sp. CAG:180 | reverse complement strand
GAGATTGAAGAGTCTGTCCATAAACTCAAACATTCTGTCGCCTCTGAGCGTAACCTTAACGCCAATCGTCATGCCCTCACGGAGCTTGAAGTTTGCGACTGACTTTTTAGCCTTGCACTCAACCGGCTTCTGACCGGTGATGGTAGCGAGGTCTGTCATTATAGCGTCAACAACCTTTGAGTTGTCTTTAGCTTCGCCGCAGCCTACGTTGATAACGATCTTGTCAAATTTCGGGATCTGCATAACGCTCTTGTAGCCGAACTTCTTCTGAAGCGCCGGAGCAACTTCCGAAGCGTACATTTCTTTAAGTCTTGCTGCCATGTTGTTATGTCCCTCCCTTATTCAAACTGTGCGCCGCATTTTTTGCATACGCGCATCGAAACAGTCTTGCCGTTTTTGTTTTCAACCTTGGTGTGGCCTACTCTTGTAGCAGCGCCGCACTTGGGGCAAACGAGCTGAACCTTTGAAGCGTAAAGCGCGCTCTCGGCCTTAACAAGACCGCCCTGCTCGCCCATCTTTTTAGGCTTAACGTGCTTTGTGACTACGTTTACGCCCTCAACGATTACCTTATCCTCGGCGGGAGAGACCTGCATGACCTTTCCTTTTCTGCCGCGGTTTTTACCATTGATGACTACGACGGTATCACCTGTTTTAACGTGAACTTTATTCATCTCATTGCACCTCCCATTAAAGCACTTCGGGAGCAAGTGACAAGATCTTCATGTAATCCTTATCACGAAGCTCTCTTGCTACCGGCCCGAAAATACGAGTGCCTCTCGGGGTTTTGTCTTCTTTTATCAATACCGCTGCATTCTCATCGAAACGGATATAAGTTCCGTCGTCTCTGCGAACGCCGCTTACTGTTCTTACAACGACCGCTTTTACAACATCGCCCTTTTTAACAACGCCGCCGGGTGCTGCCTTTTTGACCGAAGCTACAATAACGTCGCCGATATTTGCATACCTTCTGCCTGAACCACCGAGTACGCGAATGCACATAATTTCTTTCGCACCGGTGTTGTCGGCTACTTTGAGGTAAGTCTGTTGCTGTATCACAGTTATAGCCTCCTTAGAAAATTATTTCGCTTTCTCGATGATCTCGACTACACGCCATCTCTTATCCTTTGAGAGGGGACGTGTTTCCATAACAAGAACTCTGTCGCCTATTCCGCACTCATTGTTCTCGTCATGAGCCTTGATTTTAACTGTACGGTTAATGATCTTATTGTAAAGCGGATGCTTAACTCTGTCCTTGATTGAAACAACGACGGTCTTCTGCATCTTATCGCTTGTTACGATACCAACCTGAGTTTTTCTGAGGTTTCTTTCACTCATTTTAAAAGTCCTCCCTTTCCTTAGCCTTGAGCGCCGTGTAATTCAACATCGCGCATAACGGTTTTGATTCTTGCGATGTCTTTTTTAACGGCACTTATGCGCATTGGATTATCGAGTTGGTTGATGGCCTGCTGGAAGCGTAATTTGAAAAGCTCATCCTTAAGCTCTGTGAGTTTAGCATCCAACTCGGAGGGGGAGAGTGCTTTTATTTCTTTTGCTTTCATTACTGCTCACCATCCTCTGACTGATCTGCCTTTGCGACAAATTTGCATTTAATCGGAAGCTTGTTTGCTGCAAGACGCATAGCCTCACGAGCTGCTTCCTCGGGAACACCGGCGATTTCGAAAAGAACTCTGCCGGGCTTAACTACTGCTACCCAATATTCGGGAGAACCTTTACCGGAACCCATTCGGGTCTCAGCCGGTTTTTCTGTAATCGGCTTATCCGGGAAGATCTTTATCCAAACCTGGCCGCCACGCTTAATGTATCTTGTCATAGCGATACGGGCTGCCTCTATCTGGTTTGCGGTTATCCATGCGGGCTCGGTTGCTACAAGGCCGAAGTCACCGTAAGTTACTTTATTTCCTCTTAAAGCCTTACCGGTAAGACGTCCTCTTTGAACTCTGCGGTATTTAACTCTCTTAGGTAATAACATTATTTAGTGCCTCCTTCCTTTTCCTTGCGAGGCCTGCGGTTGTCGTGAAGGACTTCACCTTTGTAAAGCCAAACCTTTACGCCGACACGACCGTAAGTCGTTTTAGCCTCTGCGAAGCCGTAATCAATGTCGGCACGCATGGTCTGAAGCGGAATGGTCCCCTCGTGGTACTGCTCGGTACGTGCGATTTCAGCACCACCGAGACGGCCGCTTACCTGAATCTTAATGCCCTTTGCGCCGAGCTTCATTGTTCTGCCGATAGCCTGTTTAAGAGCGCGGCGGAAAGAAACTCGTCTTTCAAGCTGACCTGCGATATTCTCTGCTACAAGCTGAGAATCAAGGTCGGGCTGCTTGATTTCTACGATATTGATGAAAACGTCTTTGTCTTCACCGAGTTTTGCTTTGCATACATCCTTGAGCTTCTCGATCTCAGCACCGCCCTTACCGATAACCATACCGGGCTTAGCGCAGTGAATGTTGATGCGGACTCTCTTGGGATCTCTTTCGATTTCGACCTTCGGAACGCCTGCGGGAGCAAGAGTGCTGAGTAGGTAGTTACGAAGCTCATAGTCCGAAATAAGAGTGTTGCCGAAGTCCTTTTTGCCGGCGTACCAGCGGGACTCCCAATCCTTTATAACGCCGACACGGAAGCCGGTAGGATTTATTTTCTGGCCCATTTTATTACCTCCTCCTTACTTACTCTGCTTCTTTAACCACAAGGGTTATATGCGAGGTTTTCTTGTTTATTCTGTATGCGCGGCCCTGTGCTCTCGGACGAATACGTTTAAGAGTCGGACCCTGGTCTACCTTGCACTCCGAAACGAAGAGCGATGAGGTATCCATATCTTTGTTTTCTGCATTAGCCATTGCAGACTTCAAAAGCTTTTCAAGCGGTTCACACGCAGCCTTCGGTGTGTACTTGAGAATAGCTAATGCTTCGTCGCAAGGCTTATTTCTGATAAGATCAAGTACGATCTGCACCTTACGGGGAGCGATGCGTACGTGAGTTGCCTTAGCAGTTGCTTCCATTAGTTAATACACTCCTTTCGCTGATTAGTTTGTTGTCTTTGATCCGCTGTGACCTCTGAAGGTTCTTGTCGGAGCAAATTCACCAAGCTTGTGACCAACCATATCCTCTGTAACATAAACCGGAACGTGCTTGCGGCCGTCGTGAACTGCAAACGTGTGTCCGACGAAGTCCGGGAATATAGTCGAGCTGCGGCTCCATGTTTTGAGAACGATCTTTTCGCCGTTCTTGTTCATTTCTTCAACCTTGCGAAGCAGTTTCGGTGCAACGTAAGGGCCTTTTTTAGTACTTCTGCTCATAATCTACACTCCTTTCGACTTACTTGCTGTTACGGCGCTTAACTATAAGCTTATCCGAACGGTTCTTCTTAGCTCTGGTCTTATAACCGAGAGCGGGCTTGCCCCACGGTGTGCAGGGACCGGGACGTCCTACCGGAGCCTTACCTTCACCACCGCCGTGCGGGTGGTCGTTCGGGTTCATTACAGAACCGCGGACTGTCGGGCGGATACCGAGGTGACGGGTACGTCCTGCCTTACCGAGCTTGACATTTTCGTGGTCGGTGTTGCCGACTGTGCCTACTGTTGCCATGCAGGTTGCGGGAACATTTCTGAGCTCGCCCGAGGGTAAACGAAGGAGCGCATATACGCCCTCTTTAGCCATAAGCTGAGCGGAGTTACCTGCCGAACGTGCGAGCTGGCCGCCGCGTCCGGGATAAAGCTCAACGTTGTGAACTACGGTACCGGTCGGGATATTTGTAAGAGGAAGTGCGTTGCCGGTTTTGATGTCGGCGTCTGCGCCTGCCTCAACCTTGTCGCCTACCTTGAGGCCTACCGGAGCGAGGATGTATCTCTTCTCGCCGTCGGCATACTGGATAAGAGCGATATGAGACGAACGGTTGGGATCGTACTCAAGTGTGAGGACTGTTGCCTCGCCTGCCTTATCTCTCTTAAAGTCGATCACGCGGTACTTTCTGCGGTTTCCGCCGCCGCGATGACGGACTGTGATTCTTCCGTAGCTGTTTCTGCCGGCGTTCTTTGAAAGAGGCTCTAAGAGGCTTCTCTCGGGAGCTACCTTTGAAAGCTCGGAATAATCTGTTACCGACATATTTCTTCTTGAGTTAATTGTCGGCTTATAGACTTTTATAGACATTTTTTCACTCTCCTTGATCCGGCTTAGCGGAGTATGTCGGACTCCATACATTGCCGGATGGATAAATCAAATTTAATTACTGCCGGTAAAATTACATCATATTATCGAAGAACTCAATTGTCTTTGAATCCTCGGTAAGTGTAACGATTGCTTTCTTCCAAGAAGAAGTATAACCTTCGTTATTGCCGTATCTTCTCTTCTGACCTCTGACGTTCATGGTGTTGACGTCCTTAACCTTTACGTCGAAGAGCTTTTCAACAGCCTCTCTGATCTCGGGCTTGGTTGCTGTTTTGGCAACACGGAAAGCATATTTCTTTTCAGCGATACCGGTCATTGTTTCCTCTGTTATTACCGGACGGAGGATTATGTCTTGTGCAAGCTTCATTATGCGTAAACCTCCTCTATCTTAGCAACGGCATCCTTAAGAACAACGATGGTGTTGCAGTTGAGGATATCGTATACATTGAGTGTGTTCACAAGAGAAACGTTGGTGCCCTCAATGTTGCGGGCGCTCTTGTAAAGAACATCGTTCTTTTCGGGGAGAACGATAAGAGTCTTTTTGCCTGCCTTTACGGCCGAGAGGATATTAGCCATCTCTTTTGTTTTGATAGCGTCCATTGAGAAATCGTCAACAACGATCATCTCGTCGGCAGCTACCTTTGAAGAAAGCGCAGACTTCATAGCGAGTCTTCTTACCTTCTTATTTACATCAAAGCCGTAATCACGCGGCTTCGGGCCGAGTGCGATACCGCCGTGAGTCCACTGCGGAGCTCTCGTTGAGCCCTGTCTTGCGCGGCCGGTGCCCTTCTGCTTCCAGGGCTTTTTGCCGCCGCCGGAGACCTCAGAACGAGTAAGTGTTGACTGAGTGCCCTGACGCTGATTTGCGAGATAATTGACGACTACGAGATGCATAGCCGATTTGTTGGGCTCGATAGCGAATATTTCGTCTTTAAGCTCGATATCCGATACTTTCTTGCCTGTTTTATCAAGTACTGCTAATTTAGCCATTATTCAACACTCCTTTCTTACTTACTCTTAACTGTATCTGCGAGAACGACGATTCCGCCCTTCGGGCCGGGAATTGCGCCCTTGACAGCTATAAGATTGTTTTCTGCGTCGACCTTTACGATGTCAAGATTCTGAACCGTAACTCTCTCCGCGCCGAGATGACCGGCAAGCTTCTTGCCCTTGAATACTCTTGAAGGATCGGAGCAAGCACCGAGTGAACCGGCATGTCTTGCAACAGGACCCGAACCGTGAGTTTCTTTAAGGCGTGAGAAGTTCCATCTCTTGATGGCACCAGCGGTGCCCTTACCTTTGCTTGTGCCGACAACGTCAACTCTGTCGCCGACTGCGAATACGTCAGCCTTGAGGATGTCGCCGACGTTCAGAGCGCTTGTATCAGCGAGTCTGAACTCCTTGAGCACCTTCTTCGGTGCTACGTCAGCCTTCTTGAAGTGACCTGCCTGCGGCTTGTTCACACGGCTGATTTTAACCTCGCCGAAGCCTACCTGAACGGCTTCGTAACCGTCGTTTT
The DNA here is from genome assembly GCA_000432435.1 of Eubacterium sp. CAG:180. Classification (GTDB taxonomy): domain Bacteria; phylum Bacillota; class Clostridia; order Oscillospirales; family Acutalibacteraceae; genus Fimenecus. The sequence goes on along the minus strand of HF993132.1, from coordinate 89,714 downwards.
CAACGGTTTTCTTCTGCACTACTGTGCAGGGACCGGCCTCAACTACTGTTACCGGGATAACGTTTCCGTTATCGTCGAAGATCTGTGTCATACCGATCTTCTTACCAATAAGACCTTTTTGCATTTTTATTTTCCTCCTTTGGTTATTGGTCGGCTTTCGCCGACTTGACCTGTAAGCGCAAAATCAAAATCAGAGTTTGATTTCGATGTCTACGCCTGCGGGAAGCTCGAGACTCGTCAGAGCTTCAACGGTTTTGTTTGAAGGTCTGAGTATGTCGATAAGCCTTTTGTGTGTTCTCTGCTCAAACTGCTCACGGCTGTCCTTATACTTATGAACAGCGCGGAGGATTGTAACTACTTCCTTGTCTGTGGGAAGCGGAACGGGACCGGAAACCTGAGCACCTGTGCGCTTTGCGGTCTCAACGATCTTTTCCGAAGCCTTGTCAACAAGGTCATGATCGTAGCCCTTGAGCCTGATTCTGATTTTCTTTCCTTTTGCGGTAGCCATTTTTTTGCCTCCTTGATATTTAGGGCAAGCTTTTTTGCAACCCTGCCGGGTGTTTCCACCATTCTCTTTTTAAAATCCGAAAAACCAATGTTTTCCGGACGGCACAAAAAAGCACACAGCATCCTTATTTCACGGCAGAGGTTGGGTTCTCGGCCGGAAAAAGAAGCTTATTAGTTCGCCCGGTTTTAAAATCGGACATACTCCGCGGTAATTCCCTGCATCAAAGTGCAGCCACCTACCGCATCATCGCATATCAAGCTGCGTATAAAAAGGCATAATACGCCCTTTCCACGCGTGCTAAAGTAGTTTAACACAAAAGACCGGCAAATGCAACAACTTTTTTCAAAAAAGTTCATTAAAAAAGCTGAAATTTTTTTGTCATCCGTTCCGCGTGTTCGCACTACACAACATATAGTGTTTTTAGCTCCATATCGGCAAATATGTAAAGCTTTTTCCGAGAAAAAAGTTCCGTTACACCGACGCCGTATATTATATATATAATAGTATGGGATTTTTCGGCATTAAAACAAAAAAGTATTGTGTTACCGTCATTTGCGCGGCAAATCGAATAAATCATCTGTTATGCCTGTTCTTGTCGGTTGACATTCGGTTAAGAATACTATAAAATTATATATTGATATTTTCGCGCACAGCCGGTGCGCTAAATACTTATAAAGGGTGATTAACCAATATGAAAAACACAGAAAAGACCATGGATCAGATAGTTGCTCTCTGCAAAAGCAGAGGTTTTGTCTATCCCGGCAGCGAAATTTACGGCGGCCTTTCAAACTCCTGGGACTACGGCCCGCTCGGCGTTGAATTCAAAAACAACGTAAAAAAAGCCTGGTGGAAAAAGTTTGTTCAGGAAAATCCTCACAACGTAGGACTTGACTCGGCCATACTTATGAACCCCGAGGTTTGGGTTGCAACAGGCCACGTAGGCGGCTTCTCCGACCCGCTTATGGACTGCCGCGACTGCAAAACAAGACACAGAGCAGATAAGCTTATCGAGGACTTCAGCGGTCAGTCGGCAGACGGCTGGACCAACGAAGAGATGAAAAAATACATCGAGGACAACGGCATAACCTGCCCGAACTGCGGCTCAAAGAACTTTACCGATATCCGTCAGTTTAACCTTATGTTTAAGACGTTCCAGGGTGTAACAGAGGACGCGAAGAGCCAAATCTATTTGAGACCCGAAACGGCACAGGGTATATTCGTAAACTTCCAGAATATCCAGAGAACCACAAGAAAAAAGGTTCCCTTCGGCGTTTGCCAGGTAGGTAAATCCTTCAGAAACGAGATAACTCCCGGCAACTTCATATTCAGAATACGTGAATTTGAGCAGATGGAGTGCGAATTCTTCTGCAAGCCCGACACCGACCTCGAATGGTTTGATTATTGGAGAAGCTACTGCCACAATTGGCTTCTCAACCTCGGACTTCACGACGACAATCTTCGCCTGCGCGACCACGCAAAAGAAGAGCTTTCATTCTACTCAAAGGCAACCACAGACATCGAATATCTCTTCCCGTTCGGCTGGGGTGAGCTTTGGGGCATTGCCGACAGAACCGACTACGACCTCACAAGACATCAGGAGCATTCGGGCAAGGACCTCTCATACTTTGACCAGGAGGAAAACAGAAAATATATCCCCTACGTCATAGAGCCGTCACTCGGTGCGGACAGAGTTGCACTCGCATTCCTTTGCGACGCTTACGACGAAGAGGTAATTGACGAAGCAAAGAACGACAAGCGAATTGTTTTAAGACTTCATCCGGCTCTTGCGCCCATGAAAGCGGCGGTACTTCCGCTCTCAAAGAAGCTCTCGGAGGAAGCAGGTAACATTTATGCCGAGCTTTCAAAGCACTTCTCAGTCGATTACGATGACGCCGGCTCAATAGGCAAGCGCTATCGCCGTCAGGATGAAATCGGTACTCCGTTCTCAATAACCTATGACTTCGACAGCAAAGAGGACGGCTGCGTTACAGTTCGTGACAGAGACACTATGGAGCAGACAAGAATACCTGTTTCAGGCCTTGTAAAATACATTGAAGAAAGACTCGAATTTTAACATTCGCAAGGGTAACCATTATGGCAGAGGATAAAGCTAAAAAGCTTTTGCTTATTGTAAATCCAGTTTCCGGCAAAAAAATGGCAAAACGGTATATGATGAAAATGATAAACCGTTTTGACGAGGCCGGATACAGCGTCACAGCCTGCTGCACGCAAAAAAACAAAAATGCGTATGACATCACGCTCACAAGAGGCGCCGGCTTCGACTTGATAGTTTGCGTCGGCGGTGACGGAACCTTAAAGGAAACCGTTGCCGGAGTTATGAAGCTCGGCAAGGATATTCCGCTCGGATTCATTCCGCTCGGCTCCACAAACGATTTTGCCAAATCGCTCGGTATTCCCACCGATGTCAGCGACGCCGTAGATGCCATAATCAACGGTACGCCAATGCCGGTTGATATGGGTGTGTTCGGAAAAGACAGCTTTATATATGTCGCGGGCTTCGGCAACTTTACCGCAATATCGTATTCGGCCAACCAAAAGGTCAAAAACGTTCTCGGCAAAAACGCTTACTATTTGCAGGCCGTGGGCGAATTCTTCAAAATGAAGCCTTTTCACGCCAAAGTTATAGCCGACGGCGAGGTTTTTGAGGGCGACTATTTTTACGGCGCATTTTCAAATTCATACTCGGTCGGCGGTATGCCGGTTCTTCACAATATGGGCGTTGAGTTTAACGACGGACTTTTTGAAATGGTACTTGTGGATATGTTCAAAAACCCCGGAGAAATCGCATATCTTGCAAATTCAATGGTGCGTAAAAATGTCAAGAACAACCGCCTTGTCACAATAAGACATTGTAAAAATGTCAAATTTATATTTGACAAGCCGACACCGTTTACGCTTGACGGCGAATACGGCGGAGCTTTTACCGAAATAGACGCTTCGTGTATACATAACGCAGTACGCATAATGCTGCACAAAAGCGACTGGGTCGAGCTGCCGAATGACTCCTCCGCTGTAAAATCGGAGGACGAAAAAGAGCCTGTCGAGGCAAAATAACATAATATTAAATCGGAAACGGCATAAAATCAGTCGCATTTCATCAACTGAAAAGGGTTGTAAAAACAAATGTTTTTACAACCCTTTATTATTTGTCCGAGGCTTCAAGTGAAGCAATCAGCTCATTTCGAGAGCCGCCTCGCGGTCATGCTCGATCGCCTTGCGGCGTGCCTCTTCAAGCATCATATTTTTAACCTTCATAAGGCGTATTGTAGAGCTTCGCTCATTTTCGTCGAGCTTCATAGAAATGTATTTTATGGTTTCCTCATACTGGGGTATCATAACGTGTTCAAGCGCATTTACTCGGCGTCTTGTCTTTTCTATTTCTGCGGACATAAGCTGGCACGACTTTTCGACCTCGGCAAGACGCAGCATATACGGCATTATATCCGACAGCGATTTTACCGCCGCATCAAGGTCGGACGATGTAAACGCAAAGCCGTACGAATATATATCGTTTTCATCGGCGGTTTTAAGCTTGGTATCAAAAACAGGAAGCATTACGCTCATCACATTTTTTTCGCTGACGTCAAGGCTCATCTTCTGAGACGGCATCATAAGAGCAACATCAAGAGATGAATCGCTCATAACCGAGCGCGCCAAAGCCATATGCCTGTTTGACTCCTCTATGCCCTCCTCCACCTTGCGGCGCAGTTCCTTGTTTTCTCTTACAAGGTCGAGGAAACGGCGCATCAGCTCATCCTGCTTGTCTTTTAAAAGCTTATGTCCGCGCCTTGCGGTCGTAAGCTTTCTCTTCAGATTAGTGAGCTCCATTCTTGTCGGATTCACATTAAGTCTTGCCAAAAACGGTTCCTCCTTTCGAGAAGTTAATGCACCGGGTTATTTTTTGTCGTAATACTCGTCAAGCAGCTCATCGCTGATACGTTTAAGCTCGCTTCTCGGAAGAATTCTGAGCAGCTTCCAGCCTATATCGAGCGTTTCTTCTATGGAGCGGTTTGTATTGTAGCCCTGAGACACATATTCCTTTTCAAACTCATCGGCAAATTTTGCGTAGAGCTTATCTATATCGGTGAGTGCAGCCTCGCCGAGAACCACCATAAGCTCCTTTGCGTCTTTACCTCTTGCATATGCGGAGAAGAGCTGGTTCATGGTGTTTGAGTGGTCTTTTCTCGTTTTGCCCTCACCTATGCCCTTATCCTTAAGCCTCGAAAGCGACGGTAAAACATCGATAGGCGGCGTAATTCCGCGGCGGTAAAGGTCACGGCTCAAAATAATCTGACCCTCTGTGATATATCCCGTAAGGTCGGGAATCGGGTGGGTCTTGTCGTCCTCGGGCATGGTAAGAATGGGTATCATGGTGATACTTCCGTTTTTACCGCGCTGACGACCGGCTCTCTCGTAAATGGACGCAAGGTCGGTGTACATATAGCCCGGATAACCGCGGCGGCTCGGAACCTCTTTTCTTGCTGCCGAAACCTCGCGGAGCGCGTCCGCATAGTTCGTTATATCGGTTAAAATTACAAGCACGTGCATACCCTTGTCAAATGCGAGGTATTCCGCGGCTGTAAGTGCCATTTTGGGCGTAGCTATACGCTCGATTGCAGGGTCGTTCGCAAGATTCGAGAACATAACCGTTCTGTCTATGGCACCCGTTTCCTTAAACGACTGAATAAAGAAGTCGGACTCCTCAAAGGTAATACCCATGGCGGCAAAGACAACGGCGAATTTTTCATCGGCCGAGCGTACCTTTGCCTGCCTCGCTATCTGAGCGGCAAGCTGTGCATGCGGAAGACCCGAAGCCGAGAAGATGGGAAGCTTTTGACCTCTTACAAGGGTGTTAAGTCCGTCTATCGCGGAAACGCCCGTCTGTATAAATTCCTGCGGATAAGCTCTCGCCGCCGGATTCATAGGCATACCGTTTACATTCATTCTTTTTTCGGGGATTATTTCGGGGCCGCCGTCTATGGGCCTGCCGAGTCCGTCAAATACTCTGCCGAGCATATCCTCGGAAACTCCAAGCTCCATCATTCTGCCGAGGAAGCGCACCTTGCTGTTTGAAAGGTTTATGCCGGTGGACGCCTCAAACAGCTGAACGAGAGCATCTGTTCCGTTGACCTCAAGCACACGGCACCTTCTTGTCTCGCCGCTTTCAAGCTCGATTTCGCCGAGCTCGTCATATTTGACTCCCTCAACCTCTTTTACGAGCATAAGAGGTCCTGCTACCTCCTGAACGGTTCTGTATTCCTTAGGCATCAGTCATCCTCCCCTTCTTTTTCTGCCTCGGCGAGTTCCGAGGAAAGTCTTTTGTCTATCTCGGCAAATTCTTTGTCGATGTCTTCTTCTTTAACGTATTTAAATCTGCCTATCGCCTCTCTTACAGGCAACGCGGCGATTTTTTCTATATCCGCGCCCTTATTCAATGCGTCGAGCGAGCGGTCATAATACATAAGCATAAGCTTCATCATAAAGCACTGCTTTTTAAGACTTGTATAGGTGTCGATTTCGTGGAATGCGAGCTGATGCAGGAAGTCCTCGCGAATACTCCTCGCCGCCTCCATTTTAAGTCTGTCGGAGGGTGACAGGGCGTCCATACCGACAAGCTTTACTATTTCGTCAAGCGACGCTTCGTCGGAAAGAATACCCATTATACGGGTACGCATATTCGTCCAATCCTTGTCAACATTTTCGTTGAACCATTTTCCGAGACTGTCGGCATAGAGCGAATAAGACGTAAGCCAGTTGATAGCCGGGAAGTGACGCTTATATGCGAGCGCGGAATCAAGCCCCCAGAATACCTTTACTATTCTCAGAGTTGCCTGAGATACCGGCTCCGAAATGTCGCCGCCGGGAGGCGATACGGCACCTATTACCGAAAGCGAGCCCTCTTTGTCGTCCGAGCCGAGAGTGACTATACGTCCGGCGCGCTCATAGAACTGAGCGAGTCGCGAACCGAGGTATGCGGGGTAGCCCTCTTCGCCGGGCATTTCTTCAAGTCTGCCCGACATTTCACGCAGAGCCTCTGCCCAACGTGAGGTGGAGTCCGCCATAAGAGCCACGGAATAGCCCATATCGCGGTAATATTCGGCAATTGTAATGCCTGTATAAATAGAAGCTTCACGAGCCGCAACGGGCATATCCGAAGTGTTCGCTATAAGAACCGTGCGCTCCATAAGTGATTTGCCTGTGTGCGGATCTATAAGCTCGGGAAATTCGTTTAAAACGTCGGTCATCTCATTGCCGCGTTCACCGCAGCCTATATAGACAACTATATCAGCCTCTGCCCATTTTGCGAGCTGATGCTGAGTTACGGTTTTACCGCTTCCGAAAGGACCGGGTATTGCGGCAACGCCGCCCTTTGCTATCGGGAAAAGCGCGTCTATAACACGCTGACCCGTGATAAGCGGAACGTCGGGAGACAGCTTTTTCTTGTAGGGTCTGCCGCGCCTTACGGGCCACTTCTGCATAAGCTTTACGGGAACAACGGTGCCGTCGTCCTTTTCTATTTCGCCTATCGTATCTTCAACCGTGTAGTCGCCCTCCGAAAGGCTCTTCACCTTGCCGGAAACGCCTATCGGCACCATTATTTTGTGGCAGACAATATCGGTCTCCTGAACAAAGCCGAGCTCATCGCCCGATGTCACGTATGCGCCGATTTCGGCGGTGACGTTAAAATGCCACTTTTTCTCTCGCGAGAGTGACGGCACCTCTACGCCTCTGGGCAAGTTGTTGCCAACCTTTTTCATTATTTCGACAAGCGGTCTTTGAATACCGTCGAATATTCCTTCGATAAGTCCCGGGCCGAGCTCAACGCTCAACGGTTCTTCCGTGGATTCAACAGGCTCTCCCGTGCCGAGACCTGAGGTGTCTTCATATACCTGAATTGACGCCTTATCGCCGTGCATCTCGATTATCTCGCCGATAAGCCTTTTGTCGCTTACCCTGACAACGTCGAACATATTGGCGTCACGCATATGCTCGGCAACTACGAGAGGTCCGGCTACTTTGAGTATTGTTCCTTTGCTCATATCTGTTCCACCCTTCAAAGGTTTGGTTGATTTTACGAGTTTAGCGGCTGCGGCTGCGCCGCATACCGTTTTTTTAATTATTATGGATTTATTTTAAGTGCGGATATGCGTTGTACGGTGCATATTTCACACCTAAATTCAGTCAAAAACCATTTGTATTATTATGATACCGTATTAGTAAACATGGAATTTTCTTTTGCCCCGAAGCGTACTGCGGTACGCGAGCGGATAAAAAATTTTCTCAAATGCGCGCTAAAACCCTAACATTGAATTTTAATTAAGGCGTTTTGGTGCGTAGATGGGGAATTTTCTTTTGCCTCGAAGCGTACTGCGGTACACGAGCGTGTGAAAAATTTTCTCGGGATTGCACCAAATTCTACATCAATTTTAATTAAGGGCTTGATGTGCGTTGCCGTGGGATTTTCTTTTGCCCCGAAGCGTACAAAGGTACGCGAGCGGGCGAAAAAAATTCTACGGGAATGTGCAGCAACCCTTAATTAACGATGTCGGAACCGACGGCTCGCTCTACATATCCGCTTACCTCTCTCATTCCGAGTCCCGTATTGCCGGCGACTCCGGGAATGGGGATTATGGCCGGGAGAGGGCTGTCTTTGAAGCGCTCGATTTCCGGGGAAATGAGCTCTGCGAGAGCCTCGGTTATAAAGATAACGGCGTAGCCCTCCTCGGCAAGCTTTTTGAGCTTGTGCGAAGCGCTCTGCGGATCGTCCTCGGGAAATACGGAAAGCCCGAGCGACGCAAAGCCGTAAATACTGTCACGGTCGCCCATTGCGGCTATTTTATACATACAGTTCACGCATCCTTTCACGGACTGTTTCTTCACTCGTGCCGTTGAATTTCGCCGACAAAATTATACGCACACAACCTATTTCGGTCATTCGCGCAAAGATGTATGCGGCAATCGGACCGAGCCCGAAGGCTGTATATTTTGCTTTTTTCATATTCTCCATAACAGCATCGTCACAATATTTTTCAAAGGCAGACGGGCTGTTTTTAAGAGCCTCGGCAAAAGACTCAAGTCCGAGCGACGAAACGAAGTCATAAAGAGCGTCCGCTCCCTGCAAGGAAGCGTCAATCAAATCCGCCTTTTTTATTTCGGGTATGTCGGGAAGCGCTTCTTCAAGAAATCCGCGTTTTTTATTTGTAAGAATGGCGCGATAAGCGGTTTTTAACACCGCCGATTTTATAAATATGTCGCCGTATGCGGCAACAATATCATTATCGGCACTTTTCGCAAATCCAGACATAGCCTCAAGGCAGGCTCTGTCTGCGGCTATATCGCAGAGCTGACCGTTTTCGGTTTTGGTTATAACCTCAAGGCATTTTTGGGCGGCATCGGAAATAAAATCCGGAAGGGAGTCAAAATCACGCTCTTTGACCGCTTTTAAAAGCAACTCCTTCGGTATTACAGACGGTGAAACAAGATATTTTTCCGCGTCATCTCCCGTTTTTTCGCTCTTGAGCACCGCTTTTAAATTCTGAAAATCGTTTTTTACAATAAATATATCGAGAGCCTCGGCACTCGGTGCGACCGACTTTATCAGCGACCACGTTTTTTCGGTTTCGCCGTCAAGCATAGCGGAATAATCGCTGCCGAAGGACGTGTCGTAGCCCTTGCCGTCTAAAAGCGAGAGCGCCGTCTTGTAATCGGGAGCGTCTATAAGCGCGTCAATATCGGCACGCGAGAGAAGCGACAGCTCGTTAGCTCTTATATTTGCTACCGCATAAAGATAGTTGTTATCCATTTAAACGCTTCCCTCCTTTATATCAGTTAAAAAGTAATTTGTTAAGCTCGTCAAAAAGCTCGTCGCGCTTTTCCGAAACAAGCGACGAAAAGGTGCAGTTTACGTCAATGTCGCCGTAAACAAGCATAAATCCGCTGTCTATGTCGCACGGCTCTCCGAGAGAGACGCTGCCCTTACCGGAAAGAGCTGAATTTACGCTGCTTATGAAATTCTGCGGCAGCTTTGCGGTGTCATCTTTCGAGAAACGCATAACGCCGTCTCCCGAGATCGCATTTTTAACGGCAAGCTCCTTCAGCATTTCAAAATACTCTCTTTTCGGGAGAGCCTTTAAGACATCTACCGCCCTGCCGAGCATATCCTCTATGGCCTCGATTTTACCCTCGAGAACCGTCTGCTTCTTTTTTAGCTCGGCGGAGCTTTTGGCTGAAGCCAAAACGGAGGCAACCTCTGCGGCAGTCCTCTCTTCGCTCTGAGCTTTCATCTCGGAAACCTTTTTTTCGGCGGCAAGGGATATCTCCTCAGCCTTTTTGTTTGCTTCATCGGAAATTTCTTTTATACGCTGTGACGAGTCCGAGCCTATTTCTGAAATAATTTTATCTAATCCCGTCATAAAGCTTCACCCTTAACCGATGTTGAGGTTCAAAATCATAAGAATCGAAATAAGAAGAGCGAGAACGGCGTATGTCTCAACCATTGCGGCAAGAACCATTGCCTTACTCTGTCCCTCGGGCTTCTTTGCAACTACCGAAACACCCGAAGCCGCAACTCTCGCCTGAGCAATTGCCGAGAAATAACCGACTATTGCCATAGGCAGGCACGCGCCGAGAAGCATAAGTCCCTGTGAAACCGTAAGCTCGGCGGGAGAACCCGAGAGAAGCTTTGTTTTAACAAGAACCATTATTGCGGTAATGAAGCCGTAAAGGCCCTGTGTACCGGGAAGAATCTGAAGAATAAGCACCTTAGTGAATTTTGACAAATCCTCCGTGAGAAGACCTGCGGCGGCCTCACCTACAAGGCCTACGCCCTTTGCCGAACCGAGTCCGCTGAGAAGTGCCGCTAACGCCGCTCCGACGATAGCCAATACCAAACCCATATTATCCATTACTGATTTCCTCCTTGAATTTGAAAGTTTTGGAATTTGCTTTAAGAGGGGTAAATTTCTTTCCGCCGCCGTTATAGAATTTCGAGAAAAATTCCACGTACTGCAAGCGGTTTGTATGAACATAAGCGCCTATGACGTTTATTCCGAAGTTTACCGTGTGTCCGAAAACGAACACCACCGCGAGAACTATTGCCTTCGCGACCTTATTGCTCGGCAAAGCACCCATCATATTGACTACGCTGCCGATTATGCCGGTAACAAGTCCGAGTGCCAAAAGCCTTGCGTATGAAAGAATATCGCTGAGATAGCCCGAAATAGTGTTGTACACGGCGTAAAGTCCGGAGCCGATTTTGCCGAAGAACGACTTTGACTCCCTGCCTGCCGTGAGGACTATTATGATTACGCCGGCTATTGCGCAATATTTGCCGACCGTTTTTATATCCGACGGAACGTCTATAATCATACCGGCGCAAAGCGGAAGCGCACCGCCGACAGCAAGGTAAACGGACAGCGTATCGCATACCGCCCAAAACCTTTGCCCGTCGCGCCACTCCATATAGCCCTTGATGCCGACGCCCACAAAAAGATGAACGACGCCGAACAAAAAGCACCACAGCATGGTGGTCATCAGCTGCTCCTGCGGGTCAAGCCACGCATACAACCGTATTTTCGGCAGTCCGATGAAATCGTACCTTACGATATTGATTATGTCTCCGAAAAAGCTTCCGAACATAATTCCCCAAAACATTGTGGAAATACCGCAGTACATATACATCATAACCGTTTTTCGCTTTTGCCCCTCAGGCTTGCATTTAAGCAAAATAAACAGCGTTGCCAAAAACATTATGAGACCGTAGCCCGCGTCCGAAAACATCATACCGAAGAAGCAGTAATAGAAAAATGCCATAATCGCATTCGGGTCTATATCGTGCTTGCCCGGAAGAGCGTACATTTCGGTTATCTCTTCAACCGGTGCGGCAAAATTATTATTTTTAAGAAGCACCGGTTCGTTTTCGTCGTCCTCGGGAACATCGCTTATCGTTACGGCAACAGTAAACCTCTCTTCAAGGCCCTTGACCGTTTTTTCACAGTACCGCTCCGGAATGTAACCCTCAAAATAGAAAACGTTGCGGCTGAGAGACATCTTTTTAAACGCCTCGTATTTGTCTTTCCTTATCGTGAGGAAATCAATGAGAAAGTCTATATCCTCACGGTATGACGACAGCTCTCTTATTTTTTCCTCGTCGCCGTCAATGTCCGACGAAAGCGCTTCGATATTTTTTCCGTGGCGTTCCATTGCCGCTTTGATATTCTCGTTATCGCCGCCCGACGCTCTCACAAAATTCAGACTTCGCAGATAATCGTATACTCGCCTTGAGTCCTTTTTCAAACAGATGACAACGATTATGCTCTGCGTATTTGAAGAGGAAACGACCTCGCAGTCGATAGCGGTTAAGTCCGGCAGAGCCGCGGCAAAACCGGCCTTGAGAGCCTCCTCTGTGCACTCGTCCGGGAGCGACCCCACAAACACCTCCGTGTGCCTTGTCCCCGTTGTATTCGGCGGAATATCAAGCCTTTCCCACGGAATCAGAGCCTCTCTTGCGGTCTGCTCGCGGATAATGTCGGCCTTTTTGTCGGCTATCTCCTTTTTTATGTCGATAATCTCGCGACACTTTGCCATTGCCACGTCCGTCTTTTCAGATTCCTCGTAAAAATCGGACAGCTCGACTTCTTTTCGGGGCAAAAAAGAGTCAGTAAGCTTCTTTTTTTCCGGCGAATAAAATGAAATTGTCTCTCTTGCGTTCTCTGCGGTTTGCAAAAGTCTTTCAAGCTGTGATACGCTCGAATCGGTGTCGGTGTAATACATAGACTCCGGCGCGTCGCACTTTTCAACCTGAACCGTGCCCTTTCGCTGCAGGTAATCTATAATATCCTTGCTCTCGCCGAGCATCGCCAAAAGCTCGATTTTTTTCATTTTCAATTTTGCCGTAAGCCATCACCTCACTTTGCAAAATATTATATCATTTAAGTAATGTATCCTTTACGATACCGACAGCCTCCGAAAGCTTTTCCGCAGACTGTTTTTTCAATCCGTCCGCGTACCTTTGAGCCTCCTTTACAGCCTCGGTAACGATAACCTCTGCCGTATCTTTGGCTTTTTTGATTTCGGCGGCCTCGTATACGGCACATTCCTTCTCTTTCTCCGACAGGAGCTTTTCGGCGTCGTCTTTTGCTTTCTTTATAATTTTGTCGGCCTCGGACGCAGCGTTCTTTTCGTTCTCCGCCGCCTCGTTTTCCGTGGCCATAACCTTTTTCAGCATTTCTGCCGCCATACGCTTCACCTCATATCAGATTTTCATTTATTATATGCATTTTCATAAAAAACAGCTTTAGAAGAAGTATACCATAAAAAAACCGTTTTGTAATGATTTTTATAAAAAATATATTATTTTTGTAAAAATATTATCAATTATAGTTCTCTGTATTATCAACATCAGCCTATTATACAGATTTTTTCAAAAAAGTGTTGAATAATGAACTCATTTATATTATAATAACGTGTGTCTATTAAATCAATAAACAAACTATGTTTGTTTGTCTAAAATCAGCAAAGGAAAGGGCGTTTAAGCAAAATGGCAGAGAAAGCAGTTGACAGCAGAGTACGCAGAACCAAAAGGCTTTTAAAGCAGGGCCTTACCGAGCTTATGGCTCAAAAAAGCATTAAAAAAATAACGGTACGGGAGCTTTCGGAGCTTGTAGATATAAACCGCGGTACGTTTTATCTGCATTACAAGGATATATACGACCTTGTGGAGCAAATAGAAAACGAACTGTTTCAAGAATTTGAGTCTATTCTTATGAGCTACACCATAGACGATATTTCCCGCCGTCCGAAGCAGCTTTTGACCGACGTGTGCAAATTCCTCGATGAAAACCGCGATATTTGCTCGGCTCTCCTCGGAGACAACGGCGACATAAATTTCGCTCAGAAGCTCCGCGGCTTCATACGTAAAAAATGCTTTAACGACATATCCGCGGCATATAATATAAGCGATGTATCCGAATTTGAATTTCTCTATTCGTATTTTGAGTCAGGCTTTATAGGCGTTGCGCGCTACTGGCTTCAGCATCCGGAGACAGGCAAGAGTGCCGAGGACATAGCCGATATAATCGAGAGAATATTCGTATTCGGCGTAAAAGACTATATCAAGGGAGAAAAGTGATAAGATGACCGAGCTTTTAATAAGGCTTTTTGTGGGTAAAAACGCGTCCGCCGACGACCCGAGGACGCGCACCTCTTACGGTGTGCTCTCCGGCTTTGTCGGAATAGCGGTAAACGTGATACTGACCGCCGCAAAATTTGCGGTAGGCTCTTTGACCGGCAGTATTTCAATAACCGCAGACGCCATAAACAACCTCTCCGACGCAGGCTCGTCGGTAGTTACTCTCGTCGGCTTTAAAATGGCAAAAAAGCCCGCCGACAGGGAGCATCCTTACGGGCACGGCAGAATAGAATACATATCCGCGCTGATAGTGTCCTTCCTCGTCCTTTTGATGGGCGTTGAGCTTTTGAAAAGCTCGGTTGAAAAAATCAAGGCTCCCGACGCCGTAACTTACAGCACCGCCGCGCTGGCAGTCCTGATAATATCGATACTGTTTAAGCTGTGGCTCGCATACTTCAATTATTCCGTCGGGAAAAAAATAGACTCCACAGCCAACAAGGCCGTAGTCGCCGACAGTCTTTCGGATACAGCGGCAACGGCGGCGGCTCTTATATCGCTGATAATATCAAAGTTTTCGTCGGTTCCCGTGGATGGGTGGTTCGGCCTTGTCGTATCCGGATTTATCATCTATTCCGGCATCGGTATAATAAAGGACACCGTCTCCCCCCTGCTCGGTCAGCCGCCGAAAAAGGAATTTGTGAAGCAGATTGAGGACGAAATTCTCTCATATCCCAACATAGTCGGTGTTCACGACCTTATAATCCACGACTACGGCCCCGGCAGACAGTTTGCCTCGGCTCACGCAGAGGTTCCATCAAGCGTTGATGTTATGAAGAGCCACGACACCATTGACCTTATCGAGCGAAATATACAGAGAAAATACAATCTGCTCATTTCAATACACCTTGACCCTATCGTGGTAAACGACGCACATATAAACAGTCTGCGTGATTTGACCGAATCCGCCGTCAAGGAAATTGACCCCGCGCTTTCAATACACGATTTCAGAGTGGTTGAGGGTCCCACACACTCAAATCTGATTTTCGATGTAATGGCACCTCCGGATTTTAGTCTTTCCGATCGCGAGCTTACAAATTCAATTCAAGAAAAACTAAGCAAAATAGACGAAAGATATTTCTGTGTCATTACTGTTGACCACTCTTTTAACTAATCTTTTATTTTTTGCCTTTTTTCCCTTGAAAATGACACAAAATATAGTAAAATATTATTATCTAATGTAATGCGGATAAATGACGATAATATTTATCCGCAAAAATTGTGTTTCACGGAGGAAAATTATGCCTGATTACACACAGGAGTTCACTACCATCCCTTACGGTCCGCTCGGTATCATCGCGCTCCCCGGCTGTGAAGAATTAGCCCAAAAAATCGACCGTTATCTCGTCAAATGGCGCGCTCAGAAGCAGTCTGAGCACAAAAACAGCCTTTCCTTTGCAGGATATGAAAGAGATACTTATATCATTGATGCCTCATTCCCGAGATTCGGCTCGGGCGAAGGCAAAGGCTCGCTTCACGAGTCCGTTCGCGGTTACGATATTTTTATTGTATGCGATATGTTCAACTACGGCGTGACCTACAATATGTACGGTCAAACAATTCCCATGAGTCCGGACGAGCATTTTGCCAACCTTAAAAGAGCGATTTCCGCAGTAGGCGGCAAAGCTCACAGAATAACCGTTATTATGCCCATGCTTTATGAGGGCAGACAGCACAAGCGTTCATCAAGAGAGTCCCTCGACTGTGCAATAGCTCTTCAGGAGCTCTGCAACAATATGGGCGTTGACAACATTATCACATTTGACGCTCACGACCCGAGAGTTCAGAACGCAATTCCGCTCAAGGGCTTTGAAAACGTTCAGCCCGCTTACCAGATGATAAAGGCTCTTGTAAACAACGTTGATGATTTGCATCTCGACAAAGAGCACATGATGGTAGTATCTCCCGATGAAGGCGGTATGTCACGCTGCATTTACTATTCTACCGTTCTCGGTCTTGACCTTGGTATGTTCTATAAGCGCCGCGACTATTCGAGAGTTGTCAACGGCAGGAACCCAATACTCCAGCACCAGTTCCTCGGTTCAAACATAGAGGGCAAGGATGTAATGGTTGTTGACGATATGATTTCCTCCGGTGAATCAATGCTTGAGGTTGCCAAAAAATTAAAAGAGCTCGGCGCAAAGCGTATTTTTATTTTCTCGGCATTCGGTCTTTTCTGCGAAGGACTCGAAAACTTTGACAAATCCTTTGCCGAGGGCAATATCACAAAGGTATTTACAACAAACCTTGTTTACCGCACACCCGAGCTTTTACAGCGTGATTGGTACTGCGAGGTTGATATGTCTAAGTATCTTTCATACATTATCGACACCCTCAACCACGATATGTCGGTAAGCAAGCTCTTGAATCCGGCTGACAGAATTTATGCTCTCCTTGAGAGAAAAGGCTTCAAAAAAGAAACCGAATAAAAATTACAAAAGCACGGTTGACTTTGGCTGAGTATTCGGTCTTCGGTCAACCGTGTTTTTTTATGCGCCGATAAGGCAAATCAAATTCAAAGCCTCATAAAAAAAATGGAAAAGGGAACGGCAAAATCGCCGTTCCCTTTTCGCAGGAGAAAAAATGAGGTATTATCAATATTTAGTTAAATATCTGTTTGTTTCCCAGTTGCTTACGCTGGTACGATATTCATCCCACTCGCGAAGCTTACCCTCAACATACTTCTCATAGATGTGGTCGCCGAGCGTCTCTTTCATAAACGGATCAGCCTGGAATTCATTCATGGCGTCCTCAAGAGTACCGGGGAGATAATCTATGCCGTCTGCGGCAAGCTCTTCTGCGGACATTTCAAAGATGTTCTTTGTGGTGTTCTGCGGAGGAGTAAGGTTGTTTTTGATACCGTCAAGGCCTGCTGCAAGGCAAAGAGCCATTTCAAGATAGGGGTTGCATGACGGGTCGGGAGAACGGAGCTCTATTCTGGTGCCCTTTCCGCGAGCTGCGGGAACACGGATAAGCGAGGAACGGTTTGAAGCCGACCAAGCTATATATACGGGAGCTTCATATCCCGGGACAAGTCTCTTATAAGAGTTAACAAGCGGATTTGCTATGGCGGTAATGCCCTTTACGTGCTTTAATACGCCCGCAATGAAGTGAAGAGCGGTCTCGGAAAGTCCAAACTCGGAATTTTCATCATAGAAAGCGTTTTTACTGTCCTTTGTAAGCGACATATTGGTGTGCATACCGGAGCCGTTTATACCGAATACGGGCTTCGGCATAAATGTTGCATGAAGGCCGTGACGGCGCGCATAGGTCTTTACTACGTGTTTAAAGGTCATAACGTTGTCTGCGGTCTTAACAACCTCATCAAAACGGAAGTCTATCTCGTGCTGGCCCTCGGCAACCTCGTGGTGTGAAGCCTCGATTTCAAAGCCCATGCTCTCGAGCGCAAGGCAGATGTCTCTTCTGCACTGCTCACCCTGATCGGCGGGGCCCATATCAAAGTAACCTGCAACATCGCCTGTTTTTGTGGTGGGATTTCCGTCCTCATCAAGCTGGAAGAGGAAGAATTCACACTCGGGGCCTACATTGAACGTATAGCCCATATCGGCAGCCTCTTTAACTACCTTTTTAAGAACGTTTCTCGGATCGCCGAGGAACGGAGTGTTGCCGTCAGCGCAATAAACGTCGCAGATAAGGCGTGCAACTCTGTCCTTCCAAGGAAGTATAACGAACGAATCGTAATCTGGTCTCAAATACATATCGGACTCGTTGATTCTTACGAAGCCCTCTATTGAGGAGCCATCGAACATACACTCGTTGTCAAGAGCCTTTTCAAGCTGGCTCGCGGTGATTGCAACATTTTTAAGCTGACCGAAAATATCAGTGAACTGAAGTCTTATGAATTTAACGTCTTTTTCCTTTGCGATGCGAAGTACATCTTCTTTTGTGTAACCCATTTTAAATCTCCTTTCAAATATAAAAAAAGGGCAGCGAGATCTTTTAAAAGACCTCGTTGCCTTTCATTTATGCATTCATTATATCACCGACAAGGCTTTTGTCAATGCAAAATCCGTCAAAAAACGTCTTTTTGTAGTTTTGAACAAAAGAAGATGAAAAGTCATCGTGTTTATAAGGCAAATTTGCTTTAAAACCGCATTTTACCTTTAAACTGCCTCGTCGGATGGCTAAAATAGTGACAGTTGCGCCGTTTTCGGGATGTCGCCGAACGCCCCGACGCTTTCGAGCATTTCTATTGTGGATTTGCCGGCACCGGCGCGGCGTGCAAAATCGTCAACCGATATAAACTTGCCCTCACCGTCGTCTCTTGCCTCGGCAAGCGGTATGGCGGCGCTTTCGCCTATACCGGACAGCGCTCCGAACGGCATTCTTATTTTGCCGTCCTCTATGACATATCTTGTGGCCTCGGATTTATATATATCGACCGGGAGCAGCTCTATGCCCCTTGCCATCATCTCGTTTACCACCTGCAAGGCGGTATACTGCTCTTTGTCCTTGGCTGTGGCTGTTTTGCTTCTTGTTTTATCGTCGATTTCCGCCATACGCGCCATAACGGCGGCTTTACCCTTTATTGCCACCGCCGCGTCAACTCCGTCTCCGCGCACGGTCAGAAATGCCGTGTAGTATTCGAGCGGCTTGTATATCTTATACCAGCCGAGCCTCAGCGCGGCAATTACATATGCCGCGGCATGGGCTTTAGGGAACATATACTTTATCTTGCGGCACGAATCCATATACCACTGCGGAACGTTATGCTCACGCATGGCTTCTTCGGCACCCTCGGGGAAGCCCTTTTTCGCGACTATACCCTTTCTCGTTTTCTCCATTATGTTAAACGCCATACTCGGGTCAAGCCCTGCGTGCATAAGGTAAATCATAATGCTGTCACGCGTTCCGATAACCGAAGAAATGGTGCATATACCGTCCTTTATAAGGTCCTGTGCATTACCGTTCCAAACATCGGTTCCGTGTGAAAGACCGGAAATCTGCAAAAGGTCGGCAAAGGTCTTGGGCTGTGCCTCCAAAAGCATCTGGCAAACAAACGATGTGCCCATTTCGGGTATGGAGAGCGTGCCCGTTTTCCAGCTTATATCCTCGGGTGTCACGCCGAGCGGTTCGGGCGAGGTGCAGAGCTTTATTATTTCGGGGTCGCAAATGTCTATGTCGGTTACGTTTATGCCCGTCATATCCTCAAGGTGCTTGTCGAGCGTGGGAACATCGTGGCCGAGCTCGTCAAGCTTCAATATGGTATCGTGCATCGAACGGAAGTCGAAGTGCGTCGTCTCCATATCGCTTTCGGTATCGTCGGCAGGGTACTGAACTGGGGTGAAATCGTATATATCATATTCGTTCGGCACGACTACCATTCCGCCGGGGTGTTGACCCGTGGTGCGCTTAACTCCCGTACAGCCGCGCGCCAAACGATCTATCTCGGCTTTGTTAGCACGGATATTTCGCTCTTCAAGATACTTTAAAACATAGCCGTAGGCGGTCTTGTCGGCAACCGAAGCTATTGTGCCCGCTTTAAATACGTGCGTTTTGCCGAAGAGCTCCTCCGTGTATCTGTGCGCCTTTCCCTGATATTCGCCGGAGAAGTTAAGGTCGATATCGGGTGCCTTGTCACCGTGGAACCCAAGGAAGGTTTCAAACGGTATTTCGTGGCCGTCTCTTATCATTTCCGCGCCGCAATGCGGACATTTTTTAGGCGGCATATCAAAGCCCGAGCCGTACTCGCCCTTTGTGTAAAATTCGGAGTATCGACACTCGGGGCACCTGTAATGAGGCGGCAGCGGATTTACTTCGGAAATACCCGCCATAGAGGCGACGAACGACGAGCCGACGGAGCCTCGTGAGCCTACGTGGTAACCGTGATCCTCGGAATCCCATACAAGCTTTTGAGCTATTATGTAAAGTACGGCAAATCCGTTTTTGATTATGGAATCAAGCTCACGGTTAAGTCGGTTCTCGACAATTTCGGGAACCTTGCCCTCAAATTCATACCACTTTTTAGCCTTAGTCCAGCAAATATCTCTGAGCTGTTCCTCCGCTCCGTCTATGGAGGGCTGGAACGTGCCTATCGGGAACGGGCGTACAACATCTATCATATCGGCTATCTTGTTGGGATTTTCTATGACTATTTCGTGCGCGGTTTCCTCGCCGAGATATGAAAACTCATTGAGCATTTCCTCGGTCGTTCTGAAGTACAGCGGAGCCTGCTTATCGGCGTCGGTAAAGCCCTGAGCCGCCATAAGAATAGCGCGGTATTTTGCGTCCTCGGGGTCTATGAAGTGGACGTCGCAGGTGGCAACCACGGGCTTACCGAGCTTGTCGGCAATAGCTATAACCTTGCGGTTTATATTTTCTATATCCTCAATACAGGTTATCTTGTCAAATTCCTTGTTTTTGTCCGGATTTTTCGCCGATGGGTCGGAGTGGGCGTCAATCATAAAACGGTTGTTGCCTACGGGCTGAATTTCGAGATAGTCGTAAAACGACGCTATCTCCATAATCTCCTGTTCGGGGCGTTCCTCAAGTATGGCGCGGTAAAGCTCGCCCGCCTCGCACGCCGAGCCGATTATAAGCCCCTCGCGGTGCTTCATTATTTCGCTCTTTGGCATTCTCGGCTTTTTGTAAAAATAGTCTATATTGGACTTTGAAATGAGCTTATACAGATTTTTAAGCCCTATATGATTCTTTACGAGAATTATCTGGTGATAGGAGCGAAGCTCCTTATATGTTTTATCCGGCTCCTTGATGTCGTCTATAAAATAATCCTCAATGCCGTAAATGATTTTGATTTTGCCCGCGGCGGCGTTGCACGCCTCGGGGTACCCCTGAACACAGCCGTGGTCGGTTATGGCTATTGCCTTGTGCCCCCACTTTATAGCGCGCTCCACAAGCTTTGAGGGAGGAGTCATACCGTCCATCTGCGACATATTTGTGTGAAGATGAAGCTCAACGCGCTTTTTGGGGTAATTATCCTCTTTTTCTATCATCTGAACGGTGCTTATGCACTTAGGTTTTATTGTGTAATCGCCGCGGTACGTATCATATTCGACCTCGCCGAACATAAGTATGTGCGCCCCGTTTTTCAGCTTTGACAGCAGCTCGTCGCAATGTTCAACCTTTGGCAGCATAACGGCGGAAAACGAATTTGTATTGTCGGTTATATTAAAGGATACTATCTTTACCTTGCCTTTTTTCGTATCCTTGACCTCAATGCCGAAAACCTCGCCGTAAATTGTAACGGGCGTCGTGTCACCCTCTTCGGGCAAAGTGATTTCGTCTATTTTTATGGGCTGACTTCTGATATTACTGCCGAAAATCGGCTTTACACTCTCAAGATAATACGGTATGCCCTCTTTTACAATGTGCTCCTTTGGCGTATCGTCCTCCTTGACGGGGTCAAAGCTGCGCGATGAACCGCTCTTTACGGGTGCAGCCTTGGGAGCCATACTGTCGATCTTTTTCTGCGCCGCGGAAATGTCATCGCGTGCATCATAGTCGTCCCTCTGAACAAAAGAAAGCTCTTTTGATACTCCGAAGCGTTCACGGAGCATTTTTGAAATGAGATTTTGCGCGCCGACGTCCTCAAGAATTTGCTTACCGCCGTGCATGAGCTCTATTTTGATTTCATCTTCGGAAAAATCATATTTGCAATCAACAAAAAATCCGTTTGCCATAGGCACGTTTTTCTTTGCCCACTCGCTTATCTCACCCGAATACCTATCCGAGAACAGCGACGAAGAAAAGACCGGCGCTATTTTAACCGCGCCGAGTCCGAGCTTGTCTCTTATTATTTCGCTTATTTTATCAAGTGTTTTCTCGGACACAAGACGCGGAAAGCGCACCTTAATGTACAGCCTTCTTTCGGCAGACTCTGCGCTCATATCAATTATTTGAGCGTCGCCGAGTACCGCGTCCATATCCGCGAAATCGTTTCTGTATTCTATAAACAGGTCATAAAAGCTTGTCATTTGCCGTCTCTTTCACAATTACATTTTTTCTATTTCTTTAAGCAGCTCCGGAACTATTTCATCCTCGCTTACTTTTTTGAGTATTTCGCCGTGCTTGAATATCATACCGCAGCCGTCGCCGCCGGCTACGCCGATGTCTGCCTCCTTAGCTTCGCCCGGACCGTTTACGACGCACCCCATAACGGCAACCTTTATAGGCTTACGGCAGCCTCTTAAAGCGTTTTCGATTTTTTCGGCAAGAGAAATCAAATCGATTTTGGTTCTGCCGCAGGTAGGACACGACACTATTTGCGGACAATCTTTTTTTATGTCAACCGCCTTTAATATATCAAAGCCTGCCGAGACCTCCTCTACGGGGTCGGCGGTAAGTGAAACACGTATCGTGTCGCCTATGCCGTCCATTAAAAGCGAGCCTATTCCGGCGGCGGATTTAATAAGCCCCATACGGCGCGTACCTGCCTCGGTTACGCCGAGATGAAGCGGATAATCGCACATAGTCGCTATTTTTCTGTATGCAGATACCATGGTCGGCACGTCGGAGGATTTTATGGAGATAACTATATCGTGAAAATCGAATTTTTCGAGAAGCCCTGCGTGATAAAGCGCGCTCTCGCAAAGTGCATCAGGCGTGGGAGCCCCGTATTTTGCGAGAATATCCTTTTCAAGCGAGCCTGAATTTACGCCTATCCTTATCGGAATGTTTTTTGCACGGCATGCGTCGGCAACCGCCTTAACGCGATCGTCGGAGCCGATGTTGCCGGGATTTATACGGATTTTATCGGCACCTGCCGCAACGCTCTCAAGCGCGCAGCGGTAGTCAAAGTGTATGTCCGCAACAACCGGAATCGAAACCTTTTCTTTTACGGCGGCTAAGGTCTTTACCGCCTCTTTATTGGGAACCGTGAGACGGATAATCTCGCAACCGGCTTTTTGCAGCTCCAATGCCTGCTTAACATTGCCCTCTGCGTCCTCGGCCGGAATGTTTAACATCGACTGAACGGGTATGTGGTTGTTTCCGCCTATTTTTACGTTACCTGCCGTTACAACGCGGCTTTTTCGTCTTTCTGGCATTTGTATGTACCTCCGATTTGCGGCAAAAGGGAGCCTGAACGGTTTGCCGCTTAAACGATTCTTGTTTTATATAAATTTGCGCGCCACCCCGAAGAATGGCACAAATTAAAATTCGTATTAAATGTAAAGTGCGTTACACACTTGGTCGCTCTGTCGGAAAATAAGCGACGGCGTGCGAATGTACTCCGAGCGAAATTTGACGCTGTATCACGGAAAAGACCCAAAGTCTCGATTTTTGAAGGATTTTTTCGTAAGACAAGGAAAATGAACAACAGCGTACGAATGTACTCCGAGTGACATTTGTCGCAGTATCACCGAAAAGACCCAAAATCTCGATTTTTGAAGGATTTTTTCGTAAGACAAGGAAAATGAACGGCGGCGTACTGTCGGTACTCCGAGCGAAATTTGACGCAGTATCACCGAAAAGACCCAAATCTCGATTTTTGGAGGATTTTTTCGTAAGACAAGGAAAATGAACGACGGCGTACGAATGTACTCCGAGTGAAATTTGACGCAGCATCTCCGAAAAGACCCAAAATCTCGATTTTTGAAGGATTTTTTCGTAAGACAAGGAAAATGAACGGCGGCGTACTGTCGGTACTCCGAGCGAAATTTGACGCAGTATCACCGAAAAGACCCAAATCTCGATTTTTGGAGGATTTTTTCGTAAGACAAGGAAAATGAACGACGGCGTACGAATGTACTCCGAGTGATATTTGACGCAGTATTACGGAAAAAGACTCAAAAATCAAGTTTTGATCAGTCTGACAATATCGTTATACGTAACAACTACCATAAGAAGCATAAGTAAAATAAAACCTATGGCGTGGACGTAGCCCTCGTATTTGGGATTTATGGGCTTGCGGCGAATCGCCTCTATCAAGAGGAAGAAAAATCTGCCGCCGTCGAGCGCGGGCAAGGGAAGAAGATTTGCCATGCCGATATTTATGGTTATGAACGCCATTATCATAAGCAGGCTGCCGAGATTTTTTGACGACGCCGCCGAGGCTGTGACATCGGCTATGACGTTTACCGTACCGACGGGCCCCGCAAGCTCCGACATACCGTAACGCCCCGTGACAAGGTCAAACAGGCTGAGCCAAACCATACGCACAACGGACGCCGACTGTGTAAACGAGTTTTTTACAACATTTAAAAAGTTCGGCTTTTCGCCTATAATTACAAAATCATATTTTATGAGAGTTATCCCGTCCTGCTGTTCGGTATCGAAATGAACGTCGGAAAGCTCAACCTTTTGGCCGTCACGCTCAACAACGAAATCAAATACGCCGTCCTTGCTGCGGCTCATTAAAAAGCTGAGATCGCGCTCCGACCAAACGTGATGACCGTCGATTTCAAGAAAACGGTCGCCCTCTTTAAGACCGTACTGCTCCGAAACAGCTCCGTCGTAAAAGGATTTTATCGTATTGGTGCCTATTAAGTCGCCCGAGGTTGACAGCATTATGCACATTATTATAACGCCGAGCAAGATGTTCATAAAAGCGCCTGCGGCAACTATTATCATCTTTTGCCAAACCGGCTTTTTATTAAATGCGCCGTCATCGTCGCTGTCTTGATCCTCGCCCTCCATGGAGACATAGCCGCCTATCGGAAAAACACGCACCGAATACTGTGTTTCGCCCTTTTTACGCTTGAAAACAGCAGGCCCCATACCTATGGAAAACTCATTAACCTTTACTTTAAAGAGCTTTGCAAAAAGGAAATGGCCGCACTCGTGTATAATAATTATCACACCGAAAAACAAAATTGCCACGGCAACAGTCCATACCTTGCTCCAAATCCCCGAGGAAGCTATGCTGAGTAAAATCTCAATCACCTCATAAAATAAGAAATAAAGTCTTTATCAAACGGATTTCATTACAAATTCACGCGCAAAACGGTCGATTTCAAGGACGTCGTCGAGAGTATATACGTCCTTTTTCGGCACATACGGAAGTATCGCTTCAACCTTTTTCGCAATATCGAGAAAGCCGATTTTGCCGTTTCTAAACAGGAGGTTTGCCTGCTCGTTTGCTCCGTTTACGGCAGCGGGATAAAGTCCGCCGCGGTCTATCGCCTCTCTGCAAATATTTATGCAGCGAAATGTGTCGTAATCCGGCTCAAAGAACGTGAGCTTACCCAAAGAAGCTAAATCAAGCTCGCCTACGGGAGACTCATATCTTTCGGGATAGGTCAAAGCATACTGTATCGGGATTCGCATATCTGGAAGCCCTAACTGCGCTATAACGGAATTGTCGTCATATTCAACGGCAGAATGAACAATGCTCTCACGATGAACGACGATTTTAACGTCATGCGGACTTACGCCGAAAAGCCAGACGGCCTCGATAAGCTCCAAGCCCTTATTCATCATTGTAGCGGAATCTATGGTTATTTTTGCGCCCATAGACCAGTTCGGGTGCTTTAAAGCATCGTTCACGGTAACTTTTTCAAGTTCCTGCGCGGTCTTGCCGAAAAACGGGCCGCCGGAGGCCGTGAGAATTATCTTTTTTAACGCCCTGTTAGAAGGTTTCCCCTGAAGAGCCTGAAATATAGCCGAGTGTTCGGAATCCACGGGAAGAATATCGACATTTTCCCTTTCGGCAGTGTCCATAACAAGTCTGCCGCCGGCAACAAGAGTCTCTTTATTGGCAAGCGCCAATTTTTTGTGAGCCTTGATTGCCGTCAGAGTCGGCTCAAGGCCAGCCATACCGACAACGGAATTGAGTACCGTATCGGATTTGTCATAAGCGGCACATTCACAGACTCCCTCTGAGCCCGAAAGAATTTTTGTGCCCGTATCGGCTACGCGCACCTTTAAATCCTTTGCCGCGTCCTCGGACACCAGCGCCGCGACATCCGGTTTGAATTCGCGAATCTGTTCCTCGATTTTTTTGACGTTTGAAAAAGCGGACAAAGCCCTGACGCGGTACCCGCGCTTGCGGGCAACGTCAAGACTTTGAGTTCCTATTGAGCCTGTCGAGCCTAAAAGTGATAAATTCTTTGTCATGCCAATTTAATCCTTGAATAAATAATGATTATCGCATAGAGCGCACCGAGAACAAAGAGCGCGCTGTCAAATCTGTCCATAACTCCGCCGTGACCCGGGAAGAGCTTGCCGTAATCCTTGACGCCGAAATTTCTCTTGAGTACAGACGCCGAAAGGTCACCGCACATACCGATAACACAGAGGATAAGCGAAATAATTGCTATCTCCCACCAAGTAAAGAGATGAACGGTAAAATATTTGCTGTCGAAAACAAGGAAGAGTATTACTGAGCTGAGGACTCCCGCAAACGCTCCGCCGACGGCACCCTCTATGGTCTTTTTGGGGCTGATATTCGGAGCCATTTTGTGCTTGCCGAAAAATCTGCCCGCAAAATACGCAAGCGAATCCGTAAGCCACGCCGAGAAAAGCCCAAGCAGTATGAAAAAGAGGCCGTAGTGCTTATCGTAAAGCTCCGGATATGTAACGCCGACGTCACGCATCATTATGAGCGTTGAAAATCCCCACGGAACAAAGTACGAGGCCACCACAACCGCGGCAACGTCCTCAAACTTTGTGTGCTCGTAGTCGGTTATCATAAGAATGAACAAAAGCAGTATGTAAAGTATTACTACGGCAAGCGCGGGAATAAAAATGCCCCGCTCGGTAAGATAATGATTAAAGCCGTAGTAAAGCGGTATAAGACCTGCAAATATAAGACTTATAATATGTATCGCTTTGTTTTTGACACCGATAACTCTCTCAAGCTCGAATGCGGCCATAACGGCAAAAAAGGCAACCACTATGGGAAAAACCGGTGTAAATCTGATGGCGAGCATTCCCACGGCAAACAGCGCGGCAACAACGCCTACGACGATTCTTGTAAGCATAAAGAGCCTCCTAAATATTGGTTTCGACATTTAGGTTTTCGGCTCTCTGCCAAAAACCCGTATCCTTTATATTATACCCCACCGAATCTGCGGCTGCGATGCTCATAAGCACGCAAGGCCTCCACAAAATTTTCTTCGGTAAAATCCGGCCACAAAACATCGGAATACCAAAATTCCGCATAGGCCGACTGCCACAATAAAAAGTTAGAAAGGCGCTGCTCTCCGCTCGGTCGAATAATGAGATCGGGGTCGGGCATACCGGCGGTGTAGAGATGTGACGAAATTGTGTCCATATCAATTTCCGACGGCTTTATTTTGCCTTTTTTCACGTCCTCCGCAATCTCGCGCACGCTCTCTGCTATCTCCTGCCTGCCGCCATAGTTCACGGCAATGTTGAGCATTATGCGGTCCTCTTTTCTGCCTATTCGCTCAACCTGCTTCATGAGAAGCCTTATGTCGGCAGGGATACCCTCGCGAGAGCCTATAAAGCTTATGCGGATACCGTTTTTTCTGTCCTCTTCCACTCTGCCGAGCGCCTCCTTGAGGTACTCGCGGAAGAGATTCATTATTGCGGAAACCTCCTCCTTGGGACGCTTCCAATTCTCTGTTGAAAAAGCATAAAAGGTTATGTACTTTATGCCGAGGTCGGCCGCAAACTCACCTATTTTGCGGAAGGTCTTGGCACCCTCGATGTGCCCCTTATAACGCGGCAAGTCCCGTTTTTTTGCCCAACGGCCGTTTCCATCCATTATTACGCCGACGTGCTTCGGCAAGACCTCAAAGGTCGGCAGATTATCGTAATCCATTTACTTTTACCCTTTTTGTGAATTGCGGAGATTGCATATTGCTCCGAGCGGCTCTCCGCAACCGACGAAGCAGGCTTTTATTTGCAAATTATATTCGGGCTTTCCGCGCATTTTCTCACAGCAAAAACCTCACCGCCGTATATGCATACCGCAAGGCGCAAGAAACGCAGTTTTACAGGAAACTCAGCCCGAACCTCAAATCATTTTTCGGTGATGTTTTTTCGCAAGACAAGGAAAATAAGCGACGGCGTACTGTCGGTACTCCGAGCGAAATTTGACACAGTATTGCGGAAAAACAGCCCGAAAAATCAGATTTCCATAATGTCGGCTTCCTTTTTCTTTGCCATATCGTCAATTTCTTTAACGTATTTGTCGGTTATCTTCTGAACCTCGTCCTCACCGTCGTGGAGCTCGTCTTCGGTTATAGCTTTATCTTTGTTGAGCTTTTTTAATTTTTCCATAGCATCACGGCGAATGGAGCGAACGGCAACCTTTGCCTCCTCGGCATATTTGCCTACCTCTTTGGCAAGGAGCTTTCTCTTTTCCTCGGTGAGAGGCGGGAAGTTAAGGCGGATAACCTTGCCGTCATTCATCGGATTAACTCCGAGGTCTGACGCCTGTATCGCCTTTTCAATGGCATTTATAGTGCTTACGTCCCACGGCTGAATGACAAGATTTCTGCCCTCGGAAACCGAGACGGCAGCCATCTGCTGAACGGGAGTGGGGCAGCCGTAATAATCTACGACTACCTTATCGAGCAGCGAAACGGAAGCTTTTCCGGCGCGCATCGAAACATATTCGTTATGAAGAGACTTAACGCTCTTCGTCATTTTTTCATTGGCAAAATCATAAACCTCTTGCATGGTTTTTCCTCCTGAAAATATATTGTTATTTGACTAACGTGCCTATTTTTTCACCCGCTGCGGCGCGAATGATGTTTTCGGGATCGTTGAGATTGAAAACAAGTATCGGAATGTTGTTGTCGCGGCAAAGCGAAGCCGCGGTGCTGTCCATTACCTTGAGTCCCTTTGCGAGAACCTCGGTGTGAGTAAGCTCATCATATTTTACGGCGTCGGCAAAGCGATTGGGGTCCTTATCGTAAACGCCGTCAACATTTGTCGCCTTAAATATAACGTCGGCGTTTATCTCAGCAGCGCGAAGAGCCGCCGCAGTATCGGTTGAGAAGAACGGGTTGCCGGTTCCGCAGCCGAATATTACAACTCTGCCCTTTTCAAGGTGACGAACCGCTCTGTTGCGGATATAAGGCTCTGCCACACGGGGCATTTCGATGGCCGTCTGAACTCTGACCGGAACGTCGAGCTGCTCAAGAGTGTCGGCAAGAGCAAGCGCATTCATAACCGTTGCGAGCATACCTATATGGTCGGCTCTGGTTCTGTCCATATTACCGCTGGAGCGGCCGCGCCAGAAGTTTCCTCCGCCTACGACGAGGCCTATCTGAACGCCCATCTCGGAGCATTTTTTTACGTGCTTGCACACGTCGCTTACCGTGTCGAAATTGATACCGTGACCCTCTTTGCCGGCGAGAACCTCACCGCTGAGCTTTAACAGTATTCTTTTATATGCAGGCTGCATTTTTTAATTCCTCCATTCATATTTTAAGTCATACTTATAATTAAATATATTTTATCTTAAATTCGCTGTTATGTAAAGTGCTTTTTGACCTTTAACGCGCAAAGACGGAGCGTCTTTTAAAATTAAGACGCTCCGTCACGCTTTTTGCTGCGGCATGATTTAATTTAAGCAAGCAAAAGGCTTTCAAAGTCAATATATTTTCCGTCCTTTTCGGCCTCGATGTGGAAATGCGTTCCGTCCGCCGACTCGGCAGGTATCTCGGAGAGATTTCCGATTTTATCGTTGATTTTTACCTCATCGCCCTCGCTTACGGTGCTGCCCTTGCCGAGTCCGCAATACCTCACGGTAAGCCCGTCAAGGTGGTCGATTTCAACCGTCGTTCCCCACAAAACGTCGTCATATACCCTTGTGACCCTACCGTTGTTGACGGCTCTTACGGGGTCGCCGATATTTCCGGCATAATCCGTGCCGTTATGGGTTCGCCAATCGCCCATTGTCTTTGACATTACAAGCGTGTCGCCCGAAAAAGCCTTTATGACATCGGTATCTATCGGTTTTACAAACTGCGCCGCCCGTGACAGCTTTGTCTCCTCCTCGGTTTTCGATGTATCCGGTGTCGTTTCGCGACGAGTATCGGGCACATCCGTCACTATATCCGCCGCAGGGACGGTATACACAGCGGTAACGCTCTGCTCCGTTTTTCGAGTTGACTCGCCGTTGTCGGTCTTTACTCGAAATTTTGCCGACCAAAGTGAAACGCCCAGAGCCGAAACTATGCACAGCGCGGCTATGATGTAAAACGGACTCAATTTCTTCAGCAGTTTCTTTTTTGAGCTTTTTTCTTTTTGTATCAAAAGAACACCTCCCAAGGTTATTCTTGACACAAAGTATCGAACGTATACGACAAGAAGAAAAACCGCCGCAATCCGCAATATAATATAGTATAGAAAAAGGCACCGTAAGCATACAGCCTACGGTGCCTTTGAAATTCGAACTTTTGTTAAAAGTACAGGCAAAAAATAATTTTACATAAAAAGGAAAATCCCCGATTGCGGCATCGGGGATTCCCTATTGAGGGGTTGCTTGAGGAGGGGGTATAAAGTACTCAGTCGGACGGGTTGCGGCTCCCTTCCTGTCGAGTACAGGTAAACTATAACCGATAAATGTGAATTAACAATGAACAAATTATAAAAAAATACAATAAAATTAAAAATTTTATTTTTTTCTCGTTTTTCGGCAAACAAATGTTTGCTTTTTCAGAACATTTGTGTTACAATGAAAAAAACGCAATCGAATGGGGGCAGTGAGATGAAAACCATCAACGAAACTCAGAAGAAAATATACGAATATCTTATGGAGCGCTCGCAGTGCGGAGTTCCGCCTTCAGTCCGTGAAATCGGTGCCGCCGTGGGGCTTAAATCGACCTCATCGGTGCAGGCAAACCTCGACGCGCTTGAAGAGGCGGGTTACATAGAGCGTGACCCGATGTTAAAAAGGTCGATACGTGTTACCGGCGACGCGGAAAACGTAACCAATGTTCCGCTTCTCGGAACGGTCACGGCCGGTATGCCGATACTCGCAGTTGAGCAGATTGAGGGCTATCTGCCATACAGCGGCAGAGTCTCGCGCGATAAGCCGCTGTTTGCGCTGAAGGTTCGCGGCGAAAGTATGATTTGGGCCGGTATTCTCAGCGGCGATATTGTAATTGTCGAAAAAACTCCCGTTGCCGCAAACGGCGAAATAGTCGTCGCCATGATTGATGACGAAGCAACCGTAAAAAGGTTTTATAAAGAAAACGGTCATTTCCGCCTTCAGCCGGAAAACGACGCCTTTAAGCCCATTATAGTGGATGAGGTCATAATTCTCGGCAAGGTCGTGGGTCTTATGAGGTATTACGACTGATAGAATGACCTTTGACGCCCCTCTGCCCGTCAAAATATGCTGAGCATTGCACCGATTTGCTTTTTAAGCGAGTCGGTGTTTTTTTGCACGGTAATCCTTGAGTAAGTCCGTTAATCAGGACATTTCATTGCTCTTTGGTATGTTCTATTGACCGAAAAGCCCTTTTCTGCTAATATTGTATTTGCAGACGAACATTTGTTCGACAGCAGAAAGGGGCGATAAATTTGACATTATCCGAATTATCCGGGGAATACTTAAAGGAGGAGGAGAAGCTTACGCGGCAAATTAAGAGCTTCACTCCCGAAATTCACCGTTTGACGGGCGAGGACCTCTACCTCGCAAGGCGGCGGCTTATGTGTCTTTATGAAATGCGCAGCGACGTGAGAGCCGTGGCAAGGAAGCTCGAAAATTACTACGACAAGGGTGATATGCGGCCTGTTTACCGCAAACATTGACAATATTTTTTGTCGAACTGTCGGCTAATTGTAACTTTTCCTATTGATAAATTTATCACGAAACTGTATAATGTTTCCGTAACAAATTGAAAGGAGCTTCAAAATGATAAACTATTCACAGGAAGTTGAAAAAATGTGTTGCGTTGCCAAAGGGCCGAAACACGGTCCCGCGCCTATCCCCGAAGAGGGCAAATGGGTAAAGGCATACGACATCAAAGATATTTCCGGATTTTCACACGGCGTCGGCTGGTGTGCTCCGCAGCAGGGTGCGTGCAAGCTCAGCCTTAATGTAAAGGACGGCGTTGTTGTAGAAGCACTCGTTGAGACAATCGGTTGCTCGGGTATGACCCATTCGGCTGCTATGGCGGCGGAAATTCTCCCCGGCAAAACTCTTCTTGAGTGCCTTAACACAGACCTTGTTTGCGACGCAATCAACGTTGCTATGCGTGAGCTTTTCCTTCAGCTCGTATACGGCAGAAGCCAGTCCGCTTTCTCGGAGGACGGTCTTACCGTCGGCTCCGGTCTTGAGGATCTCGGCAAGGGTCTTCGCTCTCAGGTAGGTACAATGTTCTCTACCGAAAAGAAGGGCGTTCGTTACATGGAAATGGCAGAGGGCTATGTTACCCATATGGCTCTTGATAAGGACGATCAGGTTATCGGTTACGAATTCATAAAAGTCGGCAAAATGCTTGAGGACATCCGTCACGGCATGGACGCCAACGAGGCTCTTAAGAAGAATACCGGAAGCTACGGCCGTTATGCAGAGGGCGTTAAATTCATCGACCCTCGTGAAGAATAATTGAAGGAGGGACTTACAAATGGCTAATGATGTAGTATTTGAGGGCAAAGAAAGAAGAATGCCCAAAATAGAAAAATGCCTTGCCGACAACGGCATAGAAAGCCTTGAGGCTGCAAGAGACCTCTGTCTTTCAAAGGGCATAGATGTTGAGTCTATCGTCAAGGGCGTTCAGCCTATTGCTTTTGATAACGCTGTTTGGGCTTACACTCTCGGTGTTGCTCTCGCTATTAAATCGGGCGTTAAAACCGCTTCGGAAGCTTCGGCGGTTATCGGCCAGGGACTTCAGGCGTTCTGTGTACCGGGCTCGGTTGCAGAGCAGAGAAACGTCGGCCTCGGTCACGGAAACCTCGGCGCAAGACTTCTTCATGAAGATACAAAATGCTTTGCATTCCTCGCAGGTCACGAGTCGTTCGCGGCAGCCGAGGGTGCTATCGGTATAGCTAAGACCGCAAACAAGGTTCGCAAGACTCCTCTTCGCGTTATCCTTAACGGTCTCGGCAAGGACGCTGCCATGATCATTTCAAGAATCAACGGCTTCACATATGTTCAGACCGATTATGATTTCTACACAGGAGAGCTCAAGGTCGTAAACGAGACAAAGTATTCCGACGGTGAGAGAGCTGCCGTTAAGTGCTACGGTGCTAACGACGTTCTTGAGGGCGTTGCCATAATGAAGAAAGAGGGCGTTGACGTTTCCATCACCGGTAACTCAACCAACCCGACACGTTTCCAGCACCTCGTTGCAGGCACTTACAAGAAGTGGGCTAACGAAAACGGCGTTAAATACTTCTCGGTTGCTTCCGGCGGCGGCACAGGCCGTACTCTTCATCCGGATAACGTTGCGGCAGGTCCCGCTTCATACGGTCTTACCGACTCTATGGGCAGAATGCACGGCGACGCTCAGTTCGCAGGTTCTTCCTCCGTTCCGGCTCACGTTGAAATGATGGGTCTTATCGGTATGGGCAACAACCCGATGGTAGGCGCTACCGTTGCTTGCGCTGTTGCAGTTGAAGAGGCTGCTAAATAATTAAGCTGAAGCTTAACTCAATTCATTTTCAAAAAGACTGTCGCAGAACCAAATGTTCATAATGCGGCAGTCTTTTTTGTTATATTTTATTGCAAACACCGAATATATGTGCTATTATAGAATTTACCGGCAGTAAGTGATATATAATCACATCGACGCCGGAATAAACTTGCGGAAATATGCGGAGAAAATTAAATATGGAGAAAATAAGATTCGCGGTTGAAATCAGCAACAGCAGCGTTGAAAAGCTTTGGGAACTTCTCTTAGGGGACGGATTTTTTGAGTTTCTGCCCTCATTTAAGAAACGTGTAGACACAGAAGACGGATTTACAATTGTGCTGAAACATCACAAGTTTTCTGTCGCATTCGATGATTTGGTGCCTTACAGTGTTGTTTCCGGAAAAGTGTCGGAATATCCGTATCACATTGAATTTCGATTTACGATAACGCCTCGCGAGGCCACCGAATATGCGGAGTTTACCGCTTGGCTTACGGGATTTGCCGAGAAAGTGCCTCTGTGCAGGAAGGTGTTTGCCGACAGATTCGACGAATATGTCGAGAGGCTTTTGTCACAGCTCTCAAAATATGAGAACCGCCGTCCTTTCGGTTCTTGAGCCAATACTTATATGCGTATGCAGCCATTGAAGATGCAGAAAAAAGCGTGTGCTTACGACACAACAACCCGCTGAAATAACTATATAACATAAGACCCCGATATGCCGTTCATAAGGCATATCGGGGTTAATTTTATTTTTGCCGCTTCGGATTTTTAAAGTGCGCTTCAGTCGTACTTTTTACGTGCCACATAAGTTGTGTGCAATATTTCATGAGCCTTGTGGCTTCCCGGCTCACCGAGGAATTCATCATACAGCTCCTTGACAGCCGAGTTTTCGTGCGAGCATCTCTTCGCATTATTTTTGTCCGACTCGTAGAGTGCCTTTGCGCGGCGTTCCTTTAAATCGACGAAATTGCGTACAACGGCGTGCTGTATAGGCTGACCGCCGCCGTTTATGCAGCCGCCGGGGCAGCCCATTATCTCAATAAAGGTGTAGTCGCCCGTACCGTCCTTTATCTTATCCATAAGATAGCCTGCGTTTTTGGTGCCGCTTGCAACAGCGACCTTTACGTTAAGACCGCCGACCTCATACTGTGCCTCTTTTATATTTTTCATTCCGCGAACATCATTAAATTCCGGCGACGGAGCCTCCGCACCCGTTATAAGCTTGACCGCGGTACGAAGAGCCGCCTCCATAACTCCGCCCGTTGCGCCGAAAATAGTTGCGGCACCGGTGCTCTCGCCGAACGGATTGTCGAATTCCTCATCGGGCAAGTGCTTAAAGTAAATTCCCGCGCTCTCAATCATACGGGCAAGCTCTCTTGTCGTAATCGAGATGTCAACGTCAGGATAGCCGCTTGCCGCCTCGCCGTCACGCTTCGTCTCGAATTTCTTTGCCGTGCACGGCATAACGCCGACGACCACCATCTTGGAGGGGTCCATATTGAGCTTCTTTGCATACCAGGTTTTCATGGTTGCACCGAACATCTGCTGCGGTGATTTGCAGGTGGAGAGATGCGGTATAAGCTCGGGATAATAGTGCTCACAGTATTTAATCCAGCCGGGTGAGCATGAGGTAATCATCGGAAGAACTCCGCCGTTTTTAACTCTGTCAACAAGCTCATTGGCCTCTTCTATAATGGTAAGATCGGCTGCAAAATCGGTGTCAAAAACCTTGTCGAATCCGAGTCTGCGAAGAGCGGCAACCATTTTACCCTCAACGTTTGTGCCTATCTTCATACCGAACGCCTCGCCGAGAGTTGCCCTGATTGACGGTGCGGTGTTGACGATTACAAACTTATCCGGATCGTTTATGGCCTCAAGCACCTTGCCCGTGTCGTCCTTTTCGACTATTGCGCCCGTGGGACAATTTACAATACATTGGCCGCACGATATACACGACACCGTCGCAAGGTCTCTGTCAAAAGCCGAGCTTATATGCGTATCAAAGCCCCTCGCGTTTGCACCTATAACGCTTATTCCCTGCGCATCGCAGGCGGCGACGCATCTGCGACAGAGTATGCACTTGTTGTTGTCTCTTATCATATGAGCGGCCGAATCATCAATATCGTAATGGATTGTCTCGCCCTTGTATTCGTCCGCATTGTCCACGCCGAAATCCTTGCAGAGCTTTTGCAGCTCACAGTTTCCGCTGCGCACACAAGTTAAACATTTTTTATCATGAGTTGAAAGTATAAGCTCAAGAGTGGTCTTTCTCGAACGTCTGACCTTCTCGGTATTGGTGAATATTTCCATACCCTCGGCCACGGGGAAAACACACGCCGCAACAAGGTTTCTTGCGCCCTTAACCTCTACCATACATATGCGGCAGGCGCCTATCTCGTTTATATCCTTTAAGAAACAAAGCGTCGGGATTTCAATTCCGGCGTATCTCGCCGCCTCAAGTATTGAAATTCCGTTTGGCACGCTCAGGGGCATGCCGTTAATTTTTATATTGACATTTTCCATTTGGCACACTCCTTATCTTTTAACTATTGCGCCGAATTTGCAGGTCTGCATACAAACTCCGCACTTGACGCAAAGAGATTTATTTATAACGTGAGGCTCTTTTACATTTCCGCTTATTGCACCTACGGGACATTTTCTCGCACAGGCGGTACACCCGCGGCATCTGTCCTCAAGTATCTCATAAGACAAAAGCGCCTTACATACGCCTGCCGGACATTTCTTATCAACCACGTGAGCCACATACTCGTCACGGAAGAATTTAAGAGTTGCGAGCACCGGATTCGGAGCCGTCTGGCCGAGTCCGCAGAGGGAATTTGCCTTGATGTAATGGCAGAGCTCCTCAAGCTTGTCAAGGTCCCTAAGCGTTGCGTTGCCCGATGTTATCTTTTCGAGCATTTCAAGCAGGCGTTTTGTGCCGACGCGACACGGCGTACATTTGCCGCATGATTCGTCTACGGTAAAGTTAAGGAAGAATTTGGCAATATCCACCATACAGTCGTCCTCATCCATTACTATGAGTCCTCCGGAGCCCATCATACAGCCTATCGCCGTAAGATTGTCATAGTCAATGGGAGTATCCATAAGCGCAGCCGGTATGCATCCGCCGGAGGGGCCGCCTGTCTGAGCAGCCTTAAACTTTTTGCCGCCGGGTATGCCGCCGCCTATTTCCTCAACTATTTCGCGGAGAGTTGTACCCATTGGTATTTCTACAAGTCCCGTATTTTTGATTTTGCCGCCGAGAGCGAATACCTTTGTTCCCTTTGAACGCTCGGTACCCATGGAGGCAAACCAATCCGCTCCGTTAAGTATTATCTGAGCGACATTTGCAAAAGTCTCAACATTGTTTTCCGTGGTCGGCTTTCCGAAAAGTCCCTTGACCGCAGGGTACGGGGGTCTCGGTCTCGGCTCTCCGCGGTTGCCCTCGATGGAGGTCATAAGTGCGGTTTCCTCGCCGCATACAAACGCGCCCGCTCCAAGACGTATATGAAGGTCAAAATCAAATCCGCTGTCGAATATGTTTTTGCCGAGCAGGCCGTACTCCCTCGCTTGCCCGATTGCTATTTCAAGCCGCTTGACCGCTATCGGATATTCTGCTCTTACGTATATGTAGCCCTCGCTCGCACCGGTGGCATAACCGCAGATGGCCATAGCCTCTATTATGCAGTGCGGATCGCCCTCAAGCACGGAACGGTCCATAAACGCGCCGGGGTCGCCCTCGTCGGCGTTGCAGACAACGTATTTTTGCTCCGATTTCTGCGCTGCGGTGAAGCTCCACTTTTTACCTGTGGGGAAGCCGCCGCCGCCTCTGCCCCTGAGTCCCGACTCGGAGATAATGTCTATAACCTGCGCGGGAGTGTATTCGGAGAGGCACTTTGCGAGAGCCGCATAGCCGTCATACGCTATATATTCGTTTATGTTTTCGGGGTCTATAACACCGCAGTTGCGAAGCGCAACGCGGTGCTGTTTTTTGTAGAAATCCGTCTCCTTGAGCGACTTTATGTCGTCCATGGTGAACTCCTCGAACAGCAGCCTCTTAACTATTCTGCCCTTTAAGAGATGCTCCTCAACTATTTCGGGAACATCCTCGGGCTTTACAAGCGAATAGTAGCTACCCTCGGGGTAAACCACCATTATCGGGCCGCGCGCGCAAAGTCCGAAGCAGCCGGTCCTTACAACCTTGACCTCGTTTTCGAGGCCGTGCTTTTTAATTTCGGATTCAAGCGCCTCAATGATAGCGGCACTGTTTGAAGAGGTACAGCCGGTACCGCCGCAAACGAGCACATGTGAACGATACATCGTTTAACCTCCTTAATCTTTAATGGCTCCGACCGTGAATTCCGCAACGGGGTTTCCGTTTACGATATGGTCATTTACAACTCTTACTGCTTTTTCGGGCGTCATCTTAACATACGTGACCTTTTCCTTTCCGGGCTCGGTCACCTCAACTATCGGCTCGTACTGACACATTCCTATACAGCCGGTCTGCTGCACGGAAACGCCCTTTACGTCTCTTTTTGCAATCTCATCGACAAACGCATTGAGAACGGGCCTTGCTCCGGCGGCTATGCCGCAGGTTGCCATACCGACGACCACCCTGATTTTTGAGTCTCCGGTATCCTCGCGCACCGTCATATTTTTTCTGGTTTTATCTCTTATTGCCATAAGCTCTTCTATACTTTTCATCTTCTGTTTCCTCCGCTGAATTTTTCCGTATTTTCGGTTAAATACTCACGTATCCATTTTCTGACCTCGGGCGCATCCATCGGCACATCGCCGAGAATATCCCGAATTTTTTGCGACTCAAATGAGAATGTGTCGGTTTCGTCACTCTCGGTAAAAGCTATGTTAACGTCCGGATTTGACACGCACAAGAGCTCCACCGTAGACGCTATATCGCCGAGCGGAACAAAGTCCACATTATCGGTTTTAAAAATCGCCGTGAGAGATGTGCCCTCGTTTACAACCGATGATATCTCAAACGAGCCGCCGCTCATTTCCGCCGCCATTTTGAAAAGCGGAACTCCGAGGCCTACCTTGCGCGTGGTGCGCGTTGTATAAAACGGGTCGGTAACGTGTTTTATCTGTTCACCTGTCATACCGCATCCGTTATCGGAGACTCTTACGGTCAGCTTGTTTTCCTCTCTCAGGAATTCAACATCGATTTTAATCGTATCGGCGCCTGCCTTAAGCGAATTTTCGGCGACATCGAGAATATTTAACGAAAGCTCTCTCATCACGCACCGTATTTTGCGAGTATGCCGGGCACGTCCTCGGGAACGAGCTTACCGAATACCTCATCGTTAACAGTCATAACCGGTGCCAAGCCGCACGCACCTATACAGCGGCAAGCTTCAAGAGAAAATCTGCCGTCTGAGGTGCATTCACCCGGCTCTATTCCGAGTATTTCGGTTATTTTATCGAGAATTTTCTGCGAGCCTTTAACGTAGCACGCGGTTCCGAGGCAAACGGAAATATTGACTTCTCCCTTCGGCGACAGCGAAAACTGCGCGTAAAAGGTCGAAACTCCGTAGACCTTTTCGAGCGGAACGTCCATACCCTCGGCTATCATAACCTGAACCTCATACGGAAGATAGCCGTATATCTCCTGTGCCTGCTGCATAACGTACATCAAAAGGCTTTTATCGTGCTTATTGTCATCGATTACCTTTTTGAGCTTCTCCTCCTGCTCCTTTGTACCCTTAAAGGGTATATTGCTTACTTTTTTAAGCATTCGGGTCTTTCCTCCTTGCATCCGTAAAGCGAAAAGCGCGGCTTTTCACTCATAAATTAGACATTGCTATCATTATAGCAGACGCGTCTTAAAAAATCCATTATTTTTTACAAAAATATATCAGTATTAAATTATCGATTGCACAATTTGTACAAGTTGTTTGGTTTTCCTGTCTTTTGCCGTGTGCATCGGCAAGCAAAACTGCGCAAATTGTCGTTTTCGGTGCACGGACGGCATAATTATTCATTTTGATGTTTCCGGCACGCCGTTTTTTAATATATGGCGCCTTTTTTTGAATTTTAAAGGTGAATTTCTTTTCACTTTTTTCAAAAAAGCCTTGTAAACATACATAATACTGTGATAAAATAAATTTTACATATTACAATAATTCTAAAATTTTTATAAAATAGGTGAAAAAAATGGATCTTCGCGCGCATCACAAGCCGACATTTGACAATATCTCGGCTGAAAAAAGGAGCAGAATCCTCGACGCCGCGACAAACGAATTCGCTGTAAAAGGCTTTGAAAACGGCAACATAGGCACTATTGCAAAAAAAGCGGGAGTCAGCGTCGGTTCTCTGTATAAATATTTCGAGAACAAGCAAGACCTTTTTCTGACTGTCGTTCAGCACAGCATTTCGCAGATGGAGGAGCTTTTAAACGTACTTGCCGTAAGCGATGAGGACATTCTCATAAAGGTCGAAAAAATCATACGCACAATACAGTCATCCTCACGAGAGAGTGCGGTGCTTGTAAAGCTCTACAACGCAATGACGGCGGAAAACGATCCGCGCTTTGCCTCTCAATTTGCATACGAAATGGAATCAATGACGTCGCGCATCTACCGCATCGCAATTGCCGAGGGGCAGAAAAACGGCGACGTGAGAGAGGATATCGACCCGGCTTTCGCTGCGTTTATGCTTGACAATCTCTTTATGTCGCTTCAGTTTTCATATTCCTGTGACTATTATAGGGAGAGATTTAAAATATATGTCGGGAACGATATTGAATCGCGTGATGAATTTGTCGTTGAGCAGAGCTTGAAATTTATAAAGTCTGCATTTAAGAATAAATCTTAACCTTTGGGAGGTTTTTGTTTATGGGAAATCCGATATATGTAATTGCCTATGACGTGGGAACCACGGGCGTTAAAACCTGCCTGTTTTCCATCACGGACAAAATCGAGCTGCTCGGAGCTGCAAGTGAAGGATACAACCTCTATGTTTATCCCGACGGCGGAGCGGAGCAGGACCCCGACGAGTGGTGGGAGGCAATGCGCACAAGCACCCACACGGTAATGAAAAAAGCCAAAATAAAGAAGAGTGATATATCCGGTATCTCGTTCTGCTCGCAGATGCAGGCTCTCGTTCTCGTTGACAAAGAGGGTAACGCCGTAAGACGTGCCATGAGCTATATGGATCAGCGCGCGAGAGAGGAGCTTAAAAAAGGTATTGCTTACGGTCCGCAGATAGCCGGTGCAAACATACCTAAGCTTTTAAAGGCTCTCAAAATCACCGGTGCGGTTGCGGCATCGGTAAAGGACCCGGTATGGAAATACAAATGGGTCGAGGCTCACGAGCCGGACGCATTCAACAGAGCTTACAAGTGGCTTGACGTTAAGGAATACCTCATAGGCCGTATGACGGGCGAGTTTGTTATGACTCAGGACTCCGCCTTTGCATCAATGCTCTATGACATACATAAGAAATGCTGGAGCGAGGAAATGTGCAAAATCTACGGCATAAATCCGAAGCACCTCGCAAAGATAGTAAAATGCACCGATAAGGTAGGCGAGCTTTCAAAGAAAGCTGCCGACGAGCTTGAGCTCGAGCCCGGCACCGCGGTATTCGGCGGCGGCGGCGACGCTTCGCTTATAGGCGTCGGCGCAGGCTCGGTTGACCTCGGCGACACGCACGTTTATTCCGGCACATCTGGCTGGGTATCAACCGTTGTTGACAAGAGCGTTGTAGACACCTCTGCCATGATAGCCGCAATAGTCGGCGCACGCGACGGCTACTACAATTATTTTGCAGAGCTTGAGACTGCCGCAAAGTGCGTTGAGTGGGTAAAGGACCACCTGGCTCTCGACGAAATCGACATATATCTCGACAAGAGCAAAAATTTAAAGCACGGCAAGGCAGATCAGGAGGTTATTTACACAAACCTTTACGATTATATGATGGCAGTCGTAAACACGGTACCCGCAGGCTCAAACGGCGTTGTGTTCACTCCGTGGCTCCACGGCAACCGCTGCCCCTTTGAGGACCCGAATTCACGCGGTATGTTCTTTAACATCAGCCTTGAAACCGGCAAATCCGAAATGATAAGAGCCGTTGTGGAGGGCGTTTGCTTCCATATGCGCTGGCTCCTTGAGACAGAGGCCAAAAAGGTCAGCACCTCAAGCACTATTCGTTTTGTAGGCGGCGGAGCTCTTAACGATGTCACCTGCCAGATACTCGCAGACTGCACGGGCAGAACCGTTGAAACCGTTGACAGTCCGCAGAATATTGGCGCTGTCGGCGCGGCGGTAACAATAGCCGTCGGCACGGGTCTTATAAAGGACATCGGCGAAGCGAAAAAGCTTATCCCTGCGGCTAAGGTCTTTAAACCTAACCCGGCACTCAAGCCCGTTTACGACAGAAACTACAAGGTTTACACAAATCTCTATAAGGCGAACAAGGAAAACTTTGCAATCCTCAACGGAGACAATTAACAAACCGCATAAAGAAAAGGCACTCGAAAGGGGTGTCCGTCATAAAGAAAGTGGATGAGTTTTCACTCATCCACTTTCTTTGTAATATCTGCAAAATAACAATTATCAATAGAGTTCTTCAATGAAATTGAAAATACGTTGTGTTGCCAACTCATCTTTTGACATTTTTCTCAATTCATCAGCGGTTATCCATTTGTAATCCGATGTCTCTCCTTCTTGTAATACAATACTATCCTTATCTACATCCGTAATACAAAGATACTCCACATAAAACGATTTATGTTCGTGGTGGAGCACCCTTCCTATTTCGACTAAATTATCAGAGATAATTCCCGTTTCTTCACGAAGTTCCCTACAGGCACACGACAAAGGATTCTCGCCTTGTAATGCAGATCCTCCTGCTGTAGCTTCCCACATTCCGCCAAGGTGCTTTCTTTTATCCCTTTGCATGATAAGATAACTTCCGTCCTTGTGTTTTACTATTATCTCACATACCAAATGAAAACATTCATTGGGAATCTGCTCCCCTCGAACCAGAACACTGCCATCTATTTTATTCAATCCTTCGTCGTAGGCGTCCCACAATTCCATAAGCGCTATCCTCACAAATCCCGACTTGTTGATTAAACCATAACTTAATATTTCTCGATTATCAAATAAAAATGTCACGGAGTACAGCGAGCATATGGTTTATACTGCCAAATCCGGAAAAAACAGACCGAAAGGGAAACTACTCGTTCGGTCTGTGAAACTTATTTATTGTCTTTAGCG
Organism: Eubacterium sp. CAG:180; assembly: GCA_000432435.1. Classification (GTDB taxonomy): domain Bacteria; phylum Bacillota; class Clostridia; order Oscillospirales; family Acutalibacteraceae; genus Fimenecus. The sequence continues at coordinate 47,275 of HF993132.1, read as the reverse complement.
GTATTAATAGAGGCAATCAACAGTCTGCGTATCGTTCCGCACAGATTTAATAGCATTTTTGCCGCATCAGCGTTAAGTAGGTTTGCTCTTTGAAAAAGTTTTAACCAATACTCTGTCTCGTAAGTTTCCTTGAGAGCAATTTGTAATTTCGATATAAAATCTGCTTTGCTTTGAGCATAGTTTGCTTCGTGAATATTTGCACCGATACTTGTTGCAGAACGTTCTATCTGATTGACGAGCGCATAATGCCCTTTTATTGAGTCGACTGCTTTTAAAACAGTAACGGAAAAATCCATTGATAAATCAATAAGTTTGTTTTCTTTCACAATATCGCCTCATAAGCAGTTGAACATATAAAATGAAATATTGCTGTGCAATATAAAATAATTTGCTAAACCAAATTATGAAATATCTCGCTTTGCTCGATATGAAATAAAATTAATCCTTATCACGCCGTAGGCGTATTTCATTGCTAAGCAATTTCATATTCTGAAAGAATATTTCACTAATCCGCAAGGATTAATTTAAATGGAAGAACCTTCTTTACGAAGGTTCTTCCAAGAGTGCCTTTTTTGTTTGATTAAATTTAAACTGCGATTACTGCTGCGGCATCTGACCGCCTGCGCCCATAAGCTGCGACATAATACCGCCGCTCTTTTTCTTTTTAGGCTTGTACGGAGGCGGATTTTTGAGCTTTTCACGGAGCTTTTTGCTGCTGCCGGAGGCCAAAAACTTATTTATGAGAATAACCGTATCTCTCATATCGTCGCACATATATGCGTTTGCATTCTCGAGCATAACCGGGTCGTTATTCATCTCGCCGAGAATCGTCACGGCAACAAGGCTCTGTGTGTCATTTGTGCCGTTTTCATATATGTCGTTAAGTATTCTGAAAAGCTTTGTCATATCCTGCTTTATGCCGAGACGAATGGTGTTCATAATATAGGAATTAGCGTGCTCGGTAAAGAAGGTGTCGGGCAGGAACTCGCCGTACTCCTCAAAATTCTCCTTGTAATACGGCTTGAGGTCGGGGTACAGAGCGGAAAGGCGGTTTGCGAGAGTGTTGCCGTCATAAGACGAAGTTCCGTTTTTAACAGCGGTTTTTGAAACCGGAACGGGTATTTTCTTGGCCTTGCCGCCGGCGGTTCTGTTTTTGCCGTACTTCTGCAAAATTGTCTCGTTAAGCTCGTTGCAAAGCGATTTAACGTCGCGCTCATCAAAGTCCTTCGGGTCAAAATAGTTTTCCGACGCGCTCTTATACTCTCCGTCGTCCTCAGAAAAGAGGAGACTCAATTTAACGCCGTCTATCTGAATTCTGATTTTACCGTTATCACCCGCATAGTCGATAAACGTTTTTCCGGTCTCCTTATCGACGGTTATCGGGAGCGCATCCTTTTCAATATTTTCGGGACGGACAAGCGTAAAGCCCGCCTCGGTAACAGCACTGTCAACACCCTTCATAAGAACGGATACAGCATTGTTTAAATCCATCATTTCATATACCTGCCTAAAATTTATATAGTTAATTGTATCATAAGACGGGCACTTTGTCATTAAAAATTTTTAAGCGCCTATCATTGCGTTGAGTGCGTTCATATATTTTGAATTTGACGGCACCATGGTATAGTTGCAAAATAGCACCGTATCTATGCCGTTATTCTCCACAAACGACGGGATATTCATACCCTGTATGCTCTCCTGCCTCGGGTCAAGAACATAGACCTCGCTGAAGGTGTCGAGTAAAAACGGCGCCAGCGCATTGCCGTACGATTCCTTTATCAAAAGCACCTTTTTGCCGCTGCCGCAGGACGACACCATTTTGATGAGCGGCTTATCGCCCTGTATAAACGTAAGGTATTTGCTTGACTCATCGGTGATATTTGTCGATATAACGCGCAGGGGCTTGCCGTCAGTCATATCCGCGGTGGAAAATGACTCGGCACTTACATCGTAGCGCGGAAGAAAATACTCGACATAGTCGGGGTTTTTCTTGAGGTTTTCACTCTGAGTGTAGCGGTACATACTGCCGACAAAGTCGTCAAGCTTGCCGCTTTGGAAGCTGTCAAGCGGTGTGCAGGTAAGCCCCGCCGACTCGCAAAACGCCTTGTAGGCATAGTAGGCTCCGCGCGCCGTCCAATGGTGGTCTGTGCGGAAATACTCGTATTCATCGGTGTGGCGCGCTATCTCGCTGTATGCGTCAACACCGGTAACCTCGGGATTGAGAGCCAAATATGCTGTGGAAATGCCCATCTGCTGAGAATGACTGCCGGTTCTGTATTCCTCCGGACCGTAAAACTCCATACGCGTGGGAGCAAGCATCACATATACCTTTGATGACGGGATTTTAGACGCAAGATTATTTGCGGAGGCGGCATATTCCTTGAGCTTCGTGCTCGCTATGGAATACATCTCCATTGCGGCATCGCCCGTAACTACTATATATCCGTTAAGAGAATACTCGCCTATCGGCTGAACGCCGATTCCGACGGATGAGGTGGTAGGCTCGGTTTTTTCCTGCTCGGTTTCGGTGACCGCCTGTGTAGCTGCCGCGGTCTCGCTCGCCGCTGCGGAGGTTTCCTCCTTTTGGGCAGAGAGCTTCGGCGCCGTAACAACCGCGATTATTATAACAGCCGCCGCAAGCACCGTTTCTATTGTACCGATTATTTTTTTACGTTTGGTAAGTTCTTTCATTCGGTCTTACTTCTTCCTCCGAAAAATTAAACCTTTTCTCCGGTCTCGGCATTTACTATGTTTTTAAACACGGCTATATGCGTACCCGATATATATTTATCCACGTGCATACTGCCGAAGAACCATTTTGAAAATTTGCACGAATCGGAAAGCTCCTCAAAATACGCGTTGAGAGCTGTAACACGCAGCATATCGTAATCCTTGAGCTGTAAAAAGCCCTTGATTCGCGTAGGCGGCTCGTGGGTAACAACTATATCAACGGAAAAGCCGTGCTTTTCAAGATTTTTTGCACCCTCCAAAAGCTCATCCTGCGAAGGTATTTCGTCACGCGACCAGCCGTCGTTCTCGGAGCGTATGTCAATATCGGGGCTTTCGCCGCCGCCCATTGTAAACACACTTTTGCCGTCAATATTATATATTTGGCCGCGCATAAGGTGGTAGAGATTATCGTAAATCTTATGCACCTTGCCGCCGTTCCACTCGCTGACTCCGTAGCCGTTCAGAAGTGAAAAGTTCTCGTGGGTACCGTCAATAAAGCAGATATTGTATTTTCTCTTGCCGAGCTGCTTTAATATTTTTTGTTCTTTTTTTGAACCGTCCCATATAAAACCGAAGTCTCCGCAAACTATAAGCGTATCCCCCTCTTTAAGGGCACGGAGCTTTGACGGGACAAGTCTTTCGACCTCGCCGTGTGTATCACCGGTAATATATATCAAGATTTTCACATCCTTAATACAATTATAATTGAATTTCAGAGCGTATTTTGCTATACTACTTATGATACACTTTTTCCTAATTCTTTTCAAGGGGGATTTTGTAATTGAAACGTGTCGCATCAATAATGCTAACCGCAGTTATACTTATCTGCTCACTCGTTTTACCGGCGAGTGCGTCATATAATTCTTCGCTCGACACAAGCGCGGATATAGCATTCCTTGTAAGCCTCGATGACGGAACGGTTATCTTTGATAAAAATGCCGACAAAAAAGCGGCACCTGCCTCGCTGACTAAAATCGTCACGGCAATATTGACCATAGAAAACTGCGCCGACCTTGACACCGTAATCACCATAAAGCAGTCCTCCTTAGACTTACTTAAGGGTACGGACAGCTCTACTGCCGGGCTCAAGGCAGACGAGGAAATCTCGATAAAAAATCTGTTGTACTGTATGCTCGTAAAAAGTGCCAACGAGGCAGCGGTTGTGCTTGCGGACTATATCGGCGGCGGAGATGTTAACGCATTTGTAGGTATGATGAACGACTTAGCCTCAAAGCTCGGATGCGAAAACACGCACTTTATGAATCCCCACGGCCTTGACATGGACGGGCATTACACCACGGCGATGGATCTTGCGAAAATCACACAGCACGCTCTGACCTTACCCGTTTTTACCGAAATAGTGAACACCGTGACCTACACTCTGCCCGCTTCCAATAAAAGCGGCGAAAGAAATCTTCTCTCCACCAACTGGATGATAAATCCGAACTTTAAGACATATTACTATCCTTATGCTCAGGGAATTAAAACGGGCACGACCTCAAAAGCGGGTCACTGCGTAATTTCCAAGGCGAGCAAGGACGGCTACAACTATCTCGGCATAATAATGAACGCTCCGAAGCAGGATGTCAACGGCGACGGGAACCCCGACAACTGTGCCTTCCTCGAATGTAAAAAGATGTTCAAGTGGGCGTTTGACAACCTGAAACTCACTAAGATTGCCGACCCGTCGCAAATAGCCACGGTGATAGACGTAAAGCTCTCGTGGAGCGTGGATCACGTAAGACTCGTTCCCGAAAAGGAAGTCACGGCACTTGTTCCCACGGGTACCGATTCCACAAGCGTTATGCTTGAGGTTATCCCCGAGGAAACCCCGACGACCGTAAACGCACCCGTAAAAAAGGGCGAAGTCATAGGCAAGGCGCGCATAATGTATGCCGAACAGGAAATAGCAACCGTAAACCTTGTTGCCGCGGAGGACATAAAGGTAAATCCGTTTAAATGGATTCTGCACGGCATAAAGGTTGTGTTCACATCGGTTGTTTTCCGCGTGATATTCATTTTGGCTGTAATCGTTCTCGGAATATACATTTTCTCGGTGATACGGCGCAATCAAAACAAAAAGCGCAGAAGAAAAACCAAAGTCATAAAGAACTTCAGAAATATAAAGTAAATATCAAAAGCTTTGTTTTAAGCGGGCCTTTAATTTGGAGATATTTTATGAATGATGTTTTAATAAATACAGTTATTGAACATACGAATATGATGTTTTATAATTTTTCGATTACATTAAAAACATGTGATATGGATTTGATATTATGCGATATGCCAATATGGAAACATGTGTACCATACTTTACATTCTTTGGATCAGTGGTATATCAATCCTAAAGTATATACTGAACCGGATTTCCATGAACCACATTTAAATAGTCTTGATGATTATGATAATCAAAAGGTATTATCACGAGAAATGTTAATTGGTTATTTTGAAACAATCAAAGAGAAAATAATGAAATATTTAAACTCGTTATGTGATGAGGATTTATATGAAAAACCCGATGGGTGTGAGTATAACAGATTATCGTTAATTCTGGGTCAATTTAGACACTTTCATTGCCATATGGGTAATATAAATGCAACAACTATCTACAATACAAACAAATGGCCTAAAGTGCTTGGTATGTATTGGTTAGATAAAATTGATGATTGTGAAGATACAAATGACTTATATGAATGACTTCATATATTAGAATCATACTGATACTCAATAAATTTTTGATGTTTATAGTTAAATAAGTACAAAAGATAGTGTGTAAAATTATTTGATATATCCATTGATGCTAAATATAAAATAAGTAATCAGTATCAGCGGAATTATAGAATTAATCTATACAAAAGCCGAGAAGAAATTGACTGCATTGTCACATTTTTGCTCGGCTTTTTATATTGAAACAGAGTGACTAATCAATATAATATTAGTATAAATATCTCAAAGCCATAGAAAAATTCTATAAATAAATTTTTTGTATGGTATCGTTATTTAACAAAATTTTTTGTGGGTTATTGGAATACATAATCAAATCTAATGTAGCCGTAACGCAAAATAAAGGCTTGCTTTTTTCTTTGCAGAGAGATAAAGCCGTAAAATATTTCTCGGGGAAACAAAAAAGGAGCCGCAAGCCGAAGGGCTTACAGCTCCGTTTTTATTTTGTTTGATTATCGCATCAGATGGATTTGAGAAGCTTCGGAAGTCTCGCGAGAGTTCCGCCGAGTCTCCAGAAAATCGTATTGAAGCCTACAAAGCTTGACTCGTCGTCATTGAGCATTTTGAGGAGTCCCTCTGCCTGCTTCGGCGAGAACGCGCCCATACTCATCGAAATGAAGTTACGAACGGGTATCTGCGTTGCCATAGCCGCGAGCATTTTGCCGTCGCCGTTAGCGTCGGAGCCCATACCGGACATTATCTTTTCGATAAGTCTGCAAAGCTTGCCGCCCCACTTGGTGTGGCGTGCGTCGTTAAGGCAGCAGTAAAGGTCAATCTTCTTGTTCTTATCTATTTCGGGATTCGGAAGCTCACCGTAAACAGCAGCGAAATCATCACGAGTGATATTTGCAACATTGTTGTAGTAATTCGGAGCTGTCTTTCTGTAATCCGGAATGCTTGCGGTAACGGTGGATTCAACGGTCATGGAAGCCGTAAGCTTGATATCGCGGCTCGAAGAACCTACGAGTATATCAAATTCACCGGTTTCAACCATCCAGTCGCCGAGCTCTACGTTGTAGAACGCGAACGCTCTCTTGGAAAGCTCGACGGATACCTCTTTTTCCTCGCCTGCTTTAAGGAATACCTTCTTAAATCCGCGAAGCTCTTTCTTCGGACGGAAAATGGTGGATTCCTTATCGGCAACGTAAACCTCGGCGATTTCCGCGCCGTCTACACTGCCTGTATTCTTTATCTTGAACGAAACCGTAACCGTATCGGTATCCTTCATTTTGTCCTTTGAGAGCTTAATATCGCTGTACTCAAAGGTGGTGTATGAAAGGCCAAAACCAAACGGGAATTCAACATCAATATCGGCTGCGTCATAATATCTGTAACCGATGTAAACCGATTCTCTGTGCTCCGAGGTAACTGGTCCGCCGGGGAAGTTGCCATAGGTCGGGTTATCCTCAAATGCGCGCGGATAAGTCTCGCTCGTCTTACCGGAGGGATTGACTTTACCGGTAAGGATATTTGCAACGGCGATGCCGCCTGCCTGACCGCCGAGACCGGAATTGAGAAGTCCCTTAACATTTTTAAGCCACGGCATAAGAATTACCGAGCCGCCTGCGATTACAACAACGGTGTTGGGGTTTGCCTCGGCAACCGCAGCAACAAGCTCATTGTGCTCTGCCGGAATTTCAATTCCCTCTCTGTCGTAGCCCTCGCCCTCGAATTCTTCGGTAAGACCTACAAATACAACGGCTACATCAGCCTTAGAAGCGGCCTCTTTAGCCTCTGCTATAAGCTCTGCACTTGTCTTTCTGGGTGTCTTGTCCTTCTTGGAGGGAGCGCTCTTATAATAGCCCTGAGCGTAAGAAATGTCTACGCCGAGCTTCTGAAGCTCGTCAAAAGCGTTTGAAAGCTTGGTGGGGTTGATTACGGAAGAGCCTGCGCCCTGGAAGCGCGGTGCCTTTGCCATTTCGCCTATAACGGCAACCTTTTGGCCGTCCTTGAGAGGAAGTATGCCGTCGTCGTTTTTGAGAAGCTGCATTGAGCCCTCGGCTATCTTCTGAGCTATTGCGTGATGAGCGTCAACATCATATGTATGTGTCTTTTCAAGAGCCGGCTTTGATTTGACTATAAGGTCAACTACCGTATCAACTCTCTCATCGAGTATTTTTTCATCAAGCGTACCGTCTTTTACGGCAGCGATGATTCTGTTTGTGTTAAGGTCGCCCGAGCAAGGCATTTCAAGGTCGGTGCCTGCCTTAAGTCCGGGGATTCTGTCAACGGAAGCACCCCAGTCGGTTACGATAAGGCCCTCAAAGCCCCACTCTTTTCTGAGCACCTTTTGCTGAAGCCATTCATTTTCCGAAGCATAAACGCCGTTGATTCTGTTATAAGAATTCATAACCGTCCAGGGCTGAGCCTTTTTAACGGCTATTTCAAATGCGGTGAGATAAGTCTCGCGAAGAGTTCTCTCATCAACTACCTCGTTGACTACCATACGGAAAGCCTCCTGAGAGTTAGCCGCGAAGTGCTTGAGAGAAGTACCTACGCCCTTTGACTGAACGCCGTTTATAACGGCTGCCGCACATTCGCCGGCAAGAAGCGGATCCTCCGAAAAATACTCAAAGTTTCTGCCGCCTACGGGAGCGCGCTTGATGTTTGTGCCGGGGCCTAAAATGGTAGATACCTTTTCCTTAAGGCACTCTTCGCCCATTGCCTCGCCCTCTTGCTCCAAAAGCTCCGGGTCCCAGGAGCAGGACGACGTAGCCGCAGGGGGGAAGCAGGTTGCCGGAACAGAGTTTCCGAGGCCTATGCCGCCCGTTGAGCTCTTTTTGTCCGGATTAGCCTTACGAAGGCCGTGAGGGCCGTCGGTAATCATTATCTTCGGAAGGCCGAGCTCCGGAGCTTCCTCAAGATGCCAGTAGTCATAGCCCGAAACAAAAGCTGCCTTTTGCTCGAGGCTCATTTTTTCCACAATTTCCTTATGCTTCATATTTTTCCTCCGTTTTTATACAGCACTGCGCTTGAAAATCCGCGGCACTTGCATTTTTTAAACCAAAATCATTTTACACCCGCAAGGGGTATAATAATATAAATATTCCGTTGTTTTTATAATAATTTACGGATTATTTATAATAATCGACAGCCGCTCTGCCCGAAGTGACTTTTTTAACATACGAAGCCACCTTTTGATGCTCCGGATGAACTTTATAGGCGTTGAGGTCGTCCTCGTTTTCGGTGACAACTGTAAGCATTGCGTCAAAATTACGGTCGCACACCACTTCGTTTTTAATGAAGGTGAGACTTTTGATTTGGGAAATTTTTTCCGGTAACGCAGTAAGACCGGCTCTCACGATTTCGATGTTTTCGTCAAGCGTTTTGCCCTCTGCATCACAGAATTTCCACATTACGTTGTGATAAAGCATTTTCTCACCTCCGAAAAGCCGTTACAAGCTGTAACCGCATAATTATTATATAATTTTAACATATAAAATCTTAATGGGCAATAGCTTTTTTAGTAAAAACATTGCTAACGCAGCGTTTTTTTGAGCGTATACGCAGTTCTGCATCGCTTTATGCCGAAAAAGACTGACGGTGAGTCTTAACCGAGCTTTCGGCAAAACTAAAAAAGCGGAGATTCGCCGCAGCGAACCTCCGTAAAACGAACTTATTTATTTTTGATTGCTGCCGTAGCCGTAACCATATCCGTAACCGTAGCCGTACTTTTTGTTGTAGGACGACATAAAGCGGTTCGGCATACCGCTCTCCGTATCATTGTAGATACATCCGACGAGCTTGGTGCCGGAATTTTCGAGATTTTCAACGGCGCGCTTAATACGTCTTGAAGCAACCATATCGTTTCTGACAACAAGAAGTATTCCGTCGGCATAGCTTGAAAGTATCGACGCATCCGCCACAACTCCGCAGGGAGCCGTATCAATTATAATATAATCAAACTCCTTTTCCGCGGATTTGATTATATCGGACATAGCGTCCGTAGAGAGAAGCTCCGACGGGTCAAATACGGGCTTTCCGCTGACAAGCAGGAAGAGATTGTATTTTTCCGAATACTTTATCGCCTCGGCGAGAGTCTTTTCGCCGTTTATGACACCGTATACGCCGCCGTCCTCGGAGGCATTGATTCCGAGAAGCTTTGCAACTGCGGGCTTACGCAAGTCGCCGTCCACCAAAAGCACCGACTTGCCGTTTTGTGCGAGTGCAAGTGCGATGTTTACCGCGCTTGTCGTCTTGCCCTCGTTTTCGGCTGTACTCGTTACCACAAAAGTTTTGTACTTCTCACGCTGAGCGGTGTGCTCTATCTTTGTTCTTATAATCTTAAAGGTTTCGATGAACGGGAAGCCGCTGCGGCTGTCGGAAATAAGCAGGGGCTTATAATCCTCACCCTTTTTCTTCTTTTTACGGTTAACGTGAGCGACCATACCGATAACGTCAACGCCAAGCTTGTCCTTAACATCATCTGCGGTTTTAACCGTATCCTTGGCAATTACCGCGAGAACAATCGCAAATATCGATATGACAAGACCTGCGGCAAAGCCTACTATGGTATAGTTTCTTGCGCTCGCATCGCGGTTCGGAGCACTCGCAAGAAGCGGCGGGTCGATAACCGTCAAGGTGGTGCTCGGGAAAGCCGCGTTTATGGCGCTCTCATAGTTATTTACATAGGCATTCGCTATTCCGTATGAAACGTCGGCATTCGGCGTAGTCACGGTAAGATTTATTATAGCCGTGTCTTCAACGGCCTCAACCGAAACCCAGTTCTTTATGTCTAAAACGGAAATATCTTTAAACCCGCTGTTGTCGGCAACTCTCTTTGAAAGCTCTGTCGTTGTAAAAACATATTTGAAGCTCTCGGCAAGCGTTGCGGACGCGTTAAGGTCCGACTGAGTCTGACCCGAAACGGCAAGTGCCGAGGATTTGTTGTTTGCTATAAACGTTATCTTAGACGAATACGACGGCGTGTAGGTGAGCTTTGCAACGGCAAAGCCGAGTACAGCCAGCACCACTGCCGAGATAACAACTATTTTCCAATGCTGCAATATTTTTTTGAGGTATATAACGACGCTGTCGAGATTGTCGCTCTCCTCAACATGAGTTTTCCCCGAAGATGAATATGCCATCTTTTTAACTCCTTTTAAACTTAATTAACGCAAAACAATTATTTGTATTATATCAAATTCGTCCCGATACTACAATAGAAAAAATAAATTTATATTTTTTTTGAATGCAAATGTCCGTCTTTTATCTCTATAACGCTGTCGGCAACTTCAAAAGCCGCGGTTTTGTGAGATATAATAACGCACGTTCTGCCTTTTAACGACCTCAAGCCCAAAAGGAGCTTTTTCTCCGTTTCGGCGTCAAGTGCGGACGTCGCTTCGTCAAGCAGCATAACAGGCGCGCCCGACAGCACAGCCCTTGCAACTGCGAGGCGCTGAATCTGCCCCTCCGACAGCCCCCTGCCGTTTTCCATAAGGACGGTATCAAGGCCGCTCGGCAGCTCGTTTATAAAATCATAGGCGCAGCTTATTTTTGCCGCCTCGAGAGCTTCTTCGTCCGTCGCGGTGCTGTTTGTGAGCTTTATGTTATCGCGTATGGTGCCGCTCATCAGCATATTCCCCTGCGGAACATATGCAAACAGCGGACGCATATATTTGTCAATATGATATTTTTTGCCGCCGGACACAACGCTTATACTGCCCTTTTGCGGTGTAAGCACCCCTGTAAGCAGCTTGAAGAATGTGCTTTTTCCGATGCCCGATATTCCCGAAATCACCGTGAAATCGCCCTTGTTTATCCGCACAGAGCCGTCCTCTATTACATTTTCTCTGCCGTAGCCGAAAGTCACGCTCTCCATTTCCATATATGACATCTCATCATATATTTTGCCGACGTCAAGCCCCGGCATATTATATGCGACGCTCTCTGGGAGATACTCGGTTTCAAGTATCCTGTCGGCGGAGGCGAGCATGGTATAGTATTTCGGCAGGTAACCCGACAGACTCGTAACGGGCGTTTGCACCTGACTCACAAGCTGAACTATCGCCGTGAGAGTTCCGAAGGTTATCGCTCCGCGGCTCAGCCTTGCGGCACTCCAAAGCATCGCAAAAAGCCAGCCCACCGAAAATGCCGCCGAAAAGCCTATATTTGCGAAAATCGACCACCTGTTGCGTTTTATTTTAGCATAGTAATTTTCGTCCTGATACACCTTCGAGCGGTCTTTCATCATATCGGCAACGTCAAATATCTTAACAACGAGCAGATTTTCTATTACCTCCTGCATAAAGGAGCGGACTCCGCCGTCGGTTTTTTGCACCGCCTTGTGAAGAGACTTCATTTTGCCGCGAAAGAATCGGGTGAATACAAACAGCAAAGCTCCGCCTGACAGCAATATGAGTGAAAACATCCTGTCAAGCGAAAAAAGAGCCGCAAAGGCGCAAACGAGCCTCGTCACCATAGCAACGGCGGACGGCAATATCGTTACGACGCCGTCGGAAACCACCGAGACGTCACTTGTGAGCCTTGTCATAAGCTCGCCCGTGTGAATCGAGGTGATTTTTTCGTAGTCCTTTTTGAGTATTGATGAAAACAGCTCTGTTTTAATGCTTATCTCGATTTTGCCCTGCACTCTCGCCTCAAGTGCTTTGCAAACAACCTTGAGAAATGTCTGTAAAAGTATGAGTGCGCCCAAAGCGACGCCGTTTTTAATCAGAGCGTTTTTATCGGCATTTTGCGCCGCGTCTATTATATACTTCGCATACAGCGCCGTCATAACTCCGCACACGGAAAACAGGGCGTTGCCGATTATCAGCAGCACCATACGAGGGCTCTCTTTTTTTGAGTGAGAGGCTATCCATTTTTCGGCAGAGCTTTTTTTCACTTACCGAGCTTCCCCCTTATTTTTACTATATATTTCCTTACGGGAAACAGAAATTTCCAAAGCTTAACATAGAGGCGATATCTACGGCTGCCCACGGAAAAGGTTTTTCCCTTGCGCGTTATAAACGCAACCTCGCCTATTATGTTCTTATCGGTTATGCCGTGCTCCCTGACCCATTGATTGTCGCCGCACATAACGTATCCGTTTTCGTCCTCGCCGACTTTTCTGTGCAGCACAAATGCGCCGTCATCTCGGCGGTAAAACGGAATAGCATCTTTTTCAAGCGGCAAAACGGCACTTTTAAGCGTAACCTTGTCTCTGCCAGCCACAAGCAGCGGCAGCATGCTCGTTCCCGTAATCGGTAAAACGACCGTTCCGCCGGCTGAGAGCTTCTCCTCGATTATCGGGAGCAGTTCCTCTAATTTAACTCTTTTTTTGCCGTCCAAAATATCATTCCTCTAAAAGTCCGTTTTTGCGGAGCTTTTCAAGATAGCGGTCAATATCCTGCGCCGCGGTCTTTTCGTCTGTATCGTACCGTGAGAGCACGCTTTTCAAAAGCTCGTCGCGCGTAGTTTCCTTTTCGAGCTTGCCCCACAAAAATGCGCCGACGGGATTCAGGGTTATCATACCCGTGAAGTCCGCCTGAACAGCTCCGACCGGCACAACCACATAGCTTCCGGCAACCCTACTTAGCATAAAGCCGTCTTTAATTTTCATATACCAGCACTGCCTTTCTTTTTCTTAAGCTCTCGGATTTTGTCTGTAATATTCCTCTATTCCGTCATACGACACGTGCGCCGCCGACGGGTCCATATTGCATTTGAGCAAAAAGACCGGCACCTCTTTTAAAAGAGCG
>HF993132.1:1058-34075 GCA_000432435.1 Eubacterium sp. CAG:180 | reverse complement strand
CAAAAGAACACCCATATACTGCGGTGTTTTCGGGCGCACGGTCTGTGACATAAACAGCGGCACGGCACTCGCCGGACTTATTTTTTCAATACTGTTCTTTTGGCTTCTCTCTATAAACACAACAGCCCTTATCGGAGCCGCGGCGTTTCTGCTCTCGTCGTTTTTGCCGCTGAACGGTGTACCGTAGGCAACTGCGCCGCTTTCGTTTATGATAATCGCCGGCTTATCGTCGTTTAATATATATGCGTCGGGAAATTCCGAGAGCCAAAGATGCGTGTGCGTGGATTTCCCGGTTCCGCTGCGCGCGGAAAAAAGATAGGCGTTGCCGCCGCGGCACACGCACGACGAGTGAAGCATAAAGCCGTTAAATTCAAGCAGCTTTAAATAAAACGCCTCGCCCGTCCACACATATCGGCACTCATCGAGCGTCAGCATGGGATAGCTTTGCCGCCTACGCATAAAAAAGTCATCGTCGAGTTTTATTTTTATGTCGGTTTTTTTATCGTCACTTGTGAGATACGGTCTGCTGCGCTTAAGAAGCAGTCCGTCTCCCGTCTCAAATTCAACCGTCAGACCGGCTATTTCGAATTTTTCCAAAGCGCACCTTCCCATCTTCAGTCTTCCCGTTGATTGTAACATTTTTTTACTTTTTTGTATAGTCCGATTTTACGCGAATATAAAACAAGAGCCGAGCTTACGTTTTACGCAGGCTCGGCTTATTTATTTTCTTATTGCACGCTTCCCTGCTCATCGTCACAAGAATACACAAGCGGCATTTTCACTGTCGCCTTAAACAGGTCGCCGTCTATTGAGAGTTCAAGCTTTCCGCCCTGAAGCGTGCACAAATCCTTTGCTATCGAAAGCCCGAGACCGCTGCCCTCCATGGTACGTGACTCGTCTCCGCGTACAAAGCGCTGAGTCAGCTCATCGGGGTCTATATTCAACTTTTCGCGCGAAGTGTTTTTTATCGTTATTGTACCGTATGAGCTGTCCCTGCCGACGTCTATATATACTCTCGTACCGGGGAGAGCATACTTTTTGACGTTGCTCAAAAGATTGTCTATGATTCGCCACGTCTTTTGGCTGTCGGCGTATATAACGATCGGCTCCGTCGGCTCGTTGAGCACCGCGTCAAGATTTCTCTCCTCAAAAGCGTCGGACATTTCACCGACCGCCTGAACCGCAAGCTCATGGAGATTAACATTCATCTTGTTAAACGTCACGGCTCCCGATGACGCCTTTGACGCCTCGACAAGGTCCTCGATAAGTCTTTTGAGTCTTATGGATTTTTCATCGAGAACGTTTATATATTTTTGCGCCGAAATATCGTCTATGTCGCACTTTTTGAGCAAATCGACATATGAGATTATCGAAGTGAGCGGCGTTTTAAGGTCGTGCGACACATTTGTTATAAGCTCGGTTTTCATTCTTTCGCCCTTTACCGCCTCGTTTATCGCCTTTTGCATCTCCTCCTGCGTAAGGCTGAGATTGAGCGCCAGCGTTTTTAAGGGCTCAGGCATATTTTCCGAATAGATGTTTTCGGGAGGCTCTCCGTTTTTTGCGTTCTCCGACGCCGCTATTATGCGGTCAAGCGACAGCACATATTTCCACATAAGCGAAACAGTCAGAATATTATACAGCAGCAGCACCGCTGTAAGAAGAACGAACCAAAATCCTCTGCACATAGCCGCAACGCCGGTCAGCACGGTGTTGCCGATTATATAGCCTATAAGCACAAGCAGTACACGTCGCCTTAAGCGCACCGGCTTTTCACGAAGCCTTTTAAGCGGCGAAAATAATTTCCCGATAAGCCTTATAATATACCAAACAAGCGTTGATCGAAGCCAGTTCTTTTTCGCCTTGTAATATTTAGAAACAGAACAGAGCCACTCAAGCAGCACAGCCCACACCGCAACGGCAATAAGCGACATAACCACAAACATCATAAGCGCTTTGCCGTCGGCATAGTAATCGAAAGCATGTTTGTAATCGGCTGCCAAGGTTAAAATTCCGTAAACTCCCGCCCCCGCAACAGCGGCAGCCAAAACAAAATGCAAGTCCGTCGGAAGCTTGTCGAGAAACGAAAGTTTGATTTTTTCGGGGCCTGCCGTCTCGCCTGCCGCATATATAAGGTAAACCGACACCATGGCAAGAACAAGCATAGATGCAAGGCTTAAAAATATATAGTTGTATGTATCGGCGCTGCTTTTTTCCATCTCCGACTGCATATTGTAATAATCGTCGCCTTCCGACAGCGTTTCGGGAAGCATCAGAATTATGTCATAGCCGTTGTTTGAAAAGCATGAGCCGAGAACGTTTGACAGCGTGCGTTTATAGTAGTAATCCGACTTAAGGCTAAAATAGTATTTATCGCCGCTCTGTACGGTATAGAGCGTATCGCGGGTTATTTGCGGACTTGCCGCGACAAGTCCTCCGTCGGCAGTATAGACCATATACCATCTGCTTCCGCTTGTAAAAGCCGAATAATCTCCCGATTTTTTAATTTCGTTCGCTTTCTCCTCGCTCGTTTCCGTCTCAAGATTTGTGATTATTTCGCCGGTAGACGGATTATATATATAGTATTTAAGGTTCTTTATATTTTTGATGCTGCGGCTCTCCATAGCGACCGTCGTTTCATACTCACGGCGTGCCGCAGACATAACCTGAGAATATGCATTGCTCACGAGCGATACCAGCTCCTCGTCCGTGGTGGAGGTTGTAAAGGTGACATTCCCCGAATCTCCGCTCTTAAGCGAATAGCTCTCCCGGCAACCGTCATAGTAGTCCTTGTCGTAATTCGGCGAAACTACGTTGTCGGAGCGGGAATAGGCAGAGACGTTTTCGTAGACATTTGTCGTATAGGCGGAAGCACCGGCCCCCGTAGCATTGTCACTCTTTTGAGAAGAGGAATACTCGGAAACGGCATGTTTATCACGATATGCCGCCACAGCCTCTGACATACATTCCTTTTTGAAGCGCTCCAGCTCCGTGCGAGCCGCGCTCAGCTCCTCGTCGAAAGTGCTGTAATACGTGCTTTTATATGCGTCCCACGTCATAAGGCCGCTGCCGGCATATATCGACTGCACATCGGAGTTCAGCTTCGATGCAAACAGCGACGTTTCGGTCATATCAAGACTTTTTGCCGGCTTAGTAAGGATTTCCGAGCCGTATCTGAACAGGTCGTTTATAGCCTCAACCGCACAAATCGCCGAGGAAAACGCAAGCAACGCCGCAATAAAAAATGCAACGAGCTTTAATCCGAACGAAGTTTTAAAGCTTTTCGATTTTGTAGCCAATGCCCCACACCACCTTTAAATATTTCGGCTCTTTGGGATTTATCTCTATTTTTTCTCTTATTCTGCGTATGTGCACTGTCACGGTTTTTTCCGTCTGGAACGACGGCTCCTTCCACACCGCTTCGTATATCTGATTCGTAGAGAGAACTCTGCCTATATTTTTCATAAGATATTCGAGTATGCCGTATTCCGTAGCGGTAAGCTTGACTTTTTCGCCGTCGAGCGTAATCTCTTTGGAATCGAGGTCAAGAGCGAGCCCTCCCGTAACTATAAGGCTGTCCTTTTTCTCCATACTGCCGAGCGAAACATAACGCCTTATCTGCGATTTCACCCGTGCCATAAGCTCAAGCGGATTAAACGGCTTTGTCACATAGTCATCCGCTCCGAACGAAAGACCCGTTATCTTGTCCGTATCCTCACTCTTGGCAGAGAGTAGGATTATCGGTATGTTTTTGCTCTCACGGAGCTTCAGCGTTGCGTTGAGTCCGTCGAGGTCAGGCATCATTATATCGAGAATTATACATTGCAGATCGTTTTCCTCCGCTGTTTTTAGTGCCTGCCTGCCGTTTTCCGCCTTAAAAACCTTATACCCCTCAAGATTTAAATATATTTCGAGTGAGTCGAGTATCGCTTTGTCGTCGTCACACACAAGAACGTTATACATAACTTTGCCCCTCTTCCGTATTTTTCGCCTGCTCGGCTGATTTTATTTTAACAGATTATCACACAAAACGGAATACAAATATTTTGTATCTCCGTTTTTCGAGACGACTCCCTACACAGTAAGTTTATACAACATCGAAATTACAAAAGCATATAAAAAAAATTACAATTCGGTTAAATTTAAAAAGGTGCCGCGAAAAATATTTTATATTGTTAAATCCCTTTTCGTATGATATAATTTACAGTGTATAAATATTATTATTTCGCGCCCTGTAAGGCGGGGCTTGTGGGAGGATATGTCTTGGCGGTATTAAAGGATGTAAAAAGGCTCGTTGTCAAAGTGGGAACCTCCACGCTTGTCTACGACAACGGAAAAACAAATATAAGAAGAATGCATAAGCTTATCTCGGTACTCTCGGATATTGAAAATTCGGGCATCAAGGTAACTCTCGTCTCCTCCGGCGCAATAGGTGTCGGCACGGGAAAGCTCGGGCTCCCGGAGCGTCCGAAGGACACCCCCGGCAGGCAGGCGGCGTCCACCGTAGGTCAATGCGAGCTTATGTATATGTATGACAAGATGTTCAGCGAATACGGCCATAAAATAGGCCAACTCCTGTTCACAAAAAGCGACGTGGACTCCCCCGAAAGGCGCAAAAATCTTATAAATACCTTTGATAAACTCTTCTCATACGGCGCAATTCCCGTAGTAAACGAAAACGACGCAATAGGCGTTGAGGAAATTGTCTACGGCGACAATGACTGTCTCTCGGCGATAGTCGCAAAGCTCATAGGAGCCGACGCGCTGATAATTCTCACCGACACAGACGGGCTTTATAACGGTAACCCCACAGTCGACGAGGACGCCGAAATAATACCCACCGTAACCGAGATTACAGACGAGCTTATAGGCTTTGCGGGCGGTCACGGCTCAAAATTCGGCACCGGCGGAATGGTAACAAAGCTGCACGCGGCTCAAATAGCCATGAGCGCGGGAATAGATATGATAGTTATGAACGGCTCCGCTCCCGAGGACATATACAAGGCTCTCGACGGCAAGCAAATAGGAACATTTTTTGTAGGTAAAAAGGATTGAGACAAAATGACTGATACCGAGCTTAAATGCCGAAACGCAAAGGAGGCTGCGAAAAAGCTCTCAACAGCCTCGGCAAACGATAAAAACAAGGCTCTTTTACTTATAGCCGAAGAACTTAAAAGTAACAAGGATTATATTCTCCGCGAAAACGATAAGGATATGAAGGCTGCCGAGGAGAACGGATTACCCAAGGTCCTTTTGGACAGACTTCTTCTCTCTCCCGACAGGATAGACGGTATGGCAAAGGGCGTTATTGAGGTTGCCGACCTGCCCGACCCCGTCGGTAAAACACTCTCCGATATAACAAGGCCGAACGGCCTTCGGGTCAAAAAGGTTTCGGTGCCTCTCGGAGTCATCGCCGTTATATTTGAGGCTCGCCCCAACGTTACGTCCGATGCGGCTTCGCTTTGTCTGAAATCGGGCAACTGTTCCGTGCTTCGCGGCGGTAAGGAGGCGATACACTCGAACACCGCAATATTTAATGTAATGCGCGCCGCTCTCAAAAAATCGCCCTTACCGGAGGACTGCATACAGTTTATAACCGACATTTCTCACGAGAGTGCCAACGAGCTTATGACCATGAACAAATATGTAGACGTGCTGATTCCGCGCGGCAGCGCAAGGCTTATAGGCACGGTGGTCAAAAACTCCACCGTCCCCGTTATAGAGACGGGCGTCGGCAACTGCCATATTTACGTCGATAAGGACGCCGACCTTGATATGGCGGCCGACATCATATTTAACGCCAAGACATCGCGCCCGTCCGTATGCAACGCAGCCGAGAGCCTTTTAATTCACAAGGACGTTGCCGAAAAGGCGCTGAAGCTCATCAAAAAGCGTCTTGACGAAAAAAATGTCGAGCTGCGCGGCGACAAGACATCTAAAGAGATACTTCCCGATATAAAGGAAGCCTCCGAGGACGACTGGGGTCGCGAGTACCTCGACTACATAATGTCGGTAAAGATAGTAGATAATATCGACGAGGCCATAGAGCATATCTATAAATACGGAACGGGTCACAGCGAGTGCATCGTCACCGAAAATGACGAGGCGGCAAACGAATTTATGTCGAGAGTGGACGCGGCGGCGGTCTATCGCAATGCCAGCACGCGCTTTACCGACGGCGGCGAATTCGGCTTCGGAGCGGAAATAGGCATATCCACGCAAAAGCTCCACGCGAGAGGCCCTCTCGGTCTGCCGCAGCTCACGTCGTTTAAGTACGAAATTTTCGGAAACGGCCAGATAAGATAAGTTAGGAGAGTCAGAATGTCTGAGGCTAATGTAAATAAAAAGCGTAAAAACCGATGGGCGTTCCCCTTGGGCCTTGTAATAACGGTATTTGCCGTAATAGGTCTTGTCTGCGTAATTCTCGCCGGAGTAAACGCCACAAAAAAAGCGGTAATCAAAAGCAAAAACATAGACGAATACAATACCATGCTGACGCCTGTCGTTATGAACGACCCCGACCCGTTTGACGACATCACAAAGGCAAATAAAAATCAGCTTATTGACATTTCCGTTTGGTCTATTTTAAAGAGCAACCTCTCGCCGGACAAATACGAGTACGGCGAAGACGGTATGATAATTCCCGAGGAGGACGTAACCGCCGAATTTCACAAGCTTTTCGGTACGGACACCGAACCCGAGCACGCCACGGTAAACGGCTACGGCTACACGTTCACCTATGATTCGGCAAAGCACACGTACTCTATCCCGCTTACCGGTATTGTCCCTACCTATACGCCCGACGTTATAAAGGTTCAGAAAAAAAGCGGCGCCGTGGTTTTGACCGTCGGATACCTTGCAGGAGACCAATGGGCACAAAACAGCGAAGGCGATATGGTAGCTCCCGAGCCCGACAAATATATGAAAATCACTTTAAGGGAAAAAGACGGCAGCTATTATATAAATTCAATTCAGGCTACATCTTCGCCCGAGACGGCAACCACTGCCGTTCAGCCTGTCACCGAGGCTCCGACAGAAGCACCCGAAACCACTTCTTCCGCAGAGGCTGCGAGTGAAACTCAGCCCGTCTCAGACGGCACCGACGCGTCTGACACCGCAGCCGAGAGCGATACGGCTTCGGCAGACACAGCTGCGGCGGCGTGACAGTTAATTTTTAACTAAAGACTTTGTGTTAATATTATTCGGCTTTCTAAGGAAAACCGACAGCGTTATAAAAAGGAGAAATTATGGTAAAAATATCACCGTCAATTCTCTCAAGCGATTACGGCAATCTTGAGAGCGAACTTAAAAAAATGGAGGAATGCGGCGCGGATATGATTCACGTAGACGTTATGGACGGGCATTTTGTCCCGAACATCACGCTCGGCGCGCCGATAGTAAAGTGCATAAGAAAAGCGACAAAGCTTACCTTTGACGTGCATCTTATGATAAGCGACCCTTATAAATACGTGCCGGACTTCGCAAAGGCAGGCTCCGACATAATCACATTCCACACGGAATCGGACTCCGATACGGAAAAGACGATAGACGAAATCCTGTCACTCGGCAAAAAGGCGGGACTTTCGGTAAAGCCCGGAACTCCGATAGAGGAGATATATCCGTATCTTGACAAGCTCTCGCTCGTGCTTATAATGACGGTTGAGCCCGGCTTCGGCGGTCAAAGCTTTATGGAGGATATGATGCCCAAGGTCACCGCTGTTAAAAACGAAATAGAACGCCGCGGGCTCAAGGACATCGACATTGAGGTTGACGGCGGAATAAATAAAGACACAATTTCGGTTGCCGCAAAGGCAGGCGCCAACGCATTTGTTTCCGGAAGCGCGCTCTTCGGCAGCGACGACATAAAAAAGACCATAGCCGACTTCAAGAGGTCAGCGACGATATAAAATCGCGGCTTATAAGCTTTTTGTGCTCGAAAAGGTACTCTCTTGTGCCGACAGACGCCCTCACCGGGTTCCCGAATTCGCTGAGCACAAAAAATATTTCTCTTGAAAAGACCGCATACGGCAGAACGCAGGCGGCATAGCTGTTGCCGTCAAAAAAAAGACTCGCCTGTCTTATTTTTTCGCGGTGAGGCAAAAGCCCCCTTGCAAGTCTGAAAATGTCGTCCGTCTGCGGCAAAACACAGACGTAACCCGAAAACGGCCTTTTGGTTTTTATGCCCTTAAAGCAGAGAATCATAATGCACCCTTCGTCCGTCTCCATAACGTCCACGTTCATTTTGTCAAAGGAGGTTATGTCACGGCGAATATGTCTTTGCGCTCTTTTCATTACGTCATTTATAAGGCGTCTGGTTTTCGGATTTTTACAGTCCATCTCCTCAGGGCAAAGCTCATAGCGCGACAGCTCGTTTGACGAGAGCTCGACTATCACTCTGTCCCCACGGCTTTTATGTATATTCATAGGAAAGCCTCCCCAAAATAAAAATTATCTCTTTACATCATATTGTCGGAACGCTTGTTTCGCAATGAATAAAATATGGAAAACAGGTGAATTTTTTGGAACAAAGCAAAACATCTGCCGGCATTTCGGCCGAGAGCGCCGCAAAAGCGCGCAGCGAAATTTCAATAACACGCAGATACTTTGCCGATATGCTTATCCTTATGGTCGTTCCGGCCGTGATGGCTTGGTATTACTACGGCGGCAGAGCCGTGCGCCTTATGGTGCTTTCCGTGCTTACGGCCGTGCTCTGCGAAGCCGCAGGCTCGTTTATTTTCAAAGCTCAAGCCTCTGTTTCCGATCTCTCGGCTGTCGCCACGGGCCTTATGACATCACTTTGTATGCCCGCGTCCGCTCCGTACTATCTGCCGTGCATAGCCTCGGCTTTTGCCGTTATCGTCGCAAAGCTGCCGTTCGGCAATGCGCGTTCTCATATGTTTACGCCGGCAGCGGCAGGCATAGCCTTTGTCACAATATGTATGCCGGATAAGGTCTTTTCTTATCCGGCAATGCTCTCGTCAGGCACTACCGCCGTTTCGGGAGGGCAGGGATTTTTCCCCGGCACGTCTATCGCATATATGCTCTCGCAAAAAAACTCGGTCGGCACCGGTCTTTTAAACTATGTTGACGTGCTTGTAGGCTCGGTTTCCGGCCCTATGGGCGCAACCTGCTCGATAGCACTTTTCGGAGCACTCCTGTTCCTCGCTGTAAGACGCCCGAAAAATTTCACCGTTTCCGTATCATTCCTCGCGGTCTGTTTTATTTACGCGCTCCTGTTTCCGCGCGTGCTGACGGGTCGTTTCGTCTCGGCATTTATGGAAATATGCGGAGGAATGCTTCTGTTTTCATCGGTATTCTTTTTGACCGACGACAAGCTTCTTCCGAAGAGCTTTTACTCAAGGATATGCTACGGTGCGGCGGCAGGGCTTATGTGTATGATAATGCGCTCTGTGGGCAAATTCGAAGACAGTACGGTCTTTGCCGTACTGCTTGCAAACGGACTTGTCACCGCATTTGACAAGCTGCCGCTTACAAAGCGCGAAAGACATCTTGTTGCGGCTGAAAACGCCAAGGTGCGCGCAGCTCTCGCGGACAAGCTCGAAGAAAAGGCTCTCGAAAACGGGAAAGGCGGTGCCGAAAATGCCTGATAAAAAGAAAAAAAGCGTTTCCGTTATCAGAAGCAGCGCGATAATCAAAAATCCCGTGCTGTTTGAAGCCATAGGCATTGCACCCGTCGTTGCCATGGCGGTATCGCTCAAATCCGCCATAATTCTCTCGTTTGTGTCCTTTGTTGAGCTTTTACTTATAGAATGTCTCGCCTGCCTGCTTATGAAAAAGCTGAAGGGCAGCGTGCGAAAAATGATATATGCGATATTGGGATTGCTTATAAACATACCTCTGTTTATGCTTTTCCGATACCTTGCCCCCAACGAAACGGCGAACGCAGGTATATTTTTGCCGTTGCTTGCGGTAAATTCGCTTATCGCGCTGCACTGCGAACGGTTCGCGGTTAAGCACAATTTTAAGGCCACCGCTCTCGATGCCGTTTCGGCAGGCTTCAGCTATGCCGCGGTAATACTTATAGTCGGCGTTGTCCGTGAAATACTCGGCAGCGGCACGGTTTACAGCGTAAAACTGAACATTCCGGTAAAGCTGCCGGGCCTTTTAATGCCGTTCGGCGGATTTTTACTGCTCGGCTTTATGGCTGCGGCGTTAAAGGCGATAATAAACAAAAAATACCCCGAAAAGCATCCCGACGCCTCGTTTGACCTCTCCGAAGTCAAGCAGTCGCACGTTATAAAGTTGCGCGAATTTCTCGACACCGACCTTGACTTTTTTGAGTTAGGAGAGGAAGAGCCGCAAAACGAAAAGGAAAAGCCTCGCACCGACAAAAGGAAAAGCTCCGCGGCTAAGCGAAAAGCTCAGTCATTATCCGTCAAAAAGACCGCGTCCGCTCCGGCAAAGAGCAAAAAAGGTACAGTCAAAAACGGCGCGAGCAGAAGCAGTACCGCCGACACCGAGCGGCAAAAAGACAAAAGCTTCGGCTCATCCGCCGAATTCGAAGAGATACTCGCGGAGCTTGAGAAATACAAGCAGTACACTGCTTTTGACGACAGCTCGGCGTCACATAGCGACACGGACAAAAGCCCGGAAAAGGACGGCGGCGCGGAAACACAACAACAAAAGGGCGGTGAAGACAAATGAGTGTCATAGCAAATCTTTTTTCGGCGGCGATGTACGCATTTGTGCTTCAAAACCTGATTTTTACCGGCGGCTACGGTGCCTCGGAGGCCGTCAGAATGGCGGCAAAGCCGAAGCAGCTTTTCCCGCTCACGGCGTTTATCACATTCTTTTCGACATTCGGCAGTATTTTTTGTGTACTGCTTGAGCAGATACCGTTTATAAGTGCTCTCAGCGAAATACAGCATTCGCTTATTTTCCTGCTTGTGATATGCATTTTGTATGTTCTTATGCTCATTTTGCTGAAGGCTGTTTTCAAGGCCAAAAAGCGAACCGTAAGGCGTCTCGGCGTGGCGGCATTCAATACTCTTGTGCTTGCCGTACCGTTTATAAATTACCGCGCGACCTTCGGCATAGCCGAGGCGATAGGCGTAGGTATAGGCTCCGGACTTGCCTTTATAGTTGCGGTGCTTATGATAAATTTCGGGCTGCGCCGCTTGGTAGAAAACAAAAACATTCCGGAATGCTTTAAGGGCACACCGGCAGTATTTATATATGTTTCGATTTTGGCGCTCGCTTTTTCGGGCGTCTCAGGCAAAGGATTATCATTGTAAAGGACCGTAGAAAATGGCGTTTGACAACAGAGATATTAAGCCCCGTAAAAAGAGCTATTATCCGTTTTCAAAAAATTATCCGGGCAGACGCTCGGGTACATCATATGCGATAGGCGAAAGCCGCACACGAAAGAAAAAGGAAAAACGCAAAAAAATCGTCTTTTCGGTTTTTCTTGTGTTCTTCTTCGTGCTCGTGTTTGTTATTGCCGCGGTTTCCATTAACCTGTCGAAAAAGCCGTATGAGCATGAGCTTACGGGCGTTCCCGCCGAATATGACGGCAAACTGCGCGCTCTTTATATGCCCGACGACGTTCTTGACGGCGGTATAGCCTTTGACCTTTTTAAAACGGAGCTTACCGAAACAAAGGCGAACGCCGTTGTGATAGATTTTAAAACGAAGGACGGCTATCTCAATTACGTATCCTCCGTCGGTACGGCGAACGACATAGGTGCGTCGTCCAAAGCTTATCAGAACGCGCTTGCGACAATCGACAGGCTTAAAAGTGCCGGCTATAAAATAATCGCAAGAATTTATTGCTATGAGGACAGCGTTGCCGCATCGCATCTCGGCGCCGCTGCCGCCGTGACAAATTCGGACGGCACACTGTGGCTCGACAACAGCGCTCAGCACGACGGCGAGCCGTGGCTGAACCCGTATTCCCCCGTCGCGGAGAAATACCTTTTGAGCATTGTGAGCGAGATTTCCTCTCTCGGAGTTGACGCCGTTATACTCGATTCCGTGGAATTTCCCGAGAGTATTTACCTCGACAAGGCGGTATTTTCGGGTGAAGAAAAGAGCATAGAGAGCCGCAACGCGGTTTTACATTCATTTATAGAAAAGGTTAAAAACGTGCTCGGCGACAAGCCGCTCTGCGTTATGCTCAGCGCCGCGGACGCGCTCGGTGGAAACACCGCCCGCTATGACGGCTCTCTCTTTGACAGCGCCGCCGATTTTGTGGCTGTGGACTTCAGAAAATCGGCGCAGAGAGACGGCTTTGCTTACGGAGAAAAAACATATTCCGCCGAAACCACCGATGAAAAAGCTCTGGTTACGGACTGTATACCGCTCTTAAGCTCAAAGCTTGACGAAAACTATCAGACCGGCGGATTTATACCGGTAATTGACGACAGCTCGATTATTTCCGAGCTTGACAGCCGAAATGTCAACAATTATGTTTTATTCGGCGAGGGATAAGCTATTATTTTAAAAATACTTGACAAAAGTTCATTTTTCTGTTATTATCGCACTTAAGATATTCCTTATGAAGGGGAGTAGCTTTTACCCGGTGGTCAACATCATGTCGCCTTTCGGCTTCTGGTCACCGAGCCTTATTAAGGTAGCAAGACCTTCGGCAGAGCTAAATTCTGTCGAAGGTCTTTTTTCTTAAAAAAGCGGCTGCTCTTTTTTAAAAAACAGGGAGGAAAAAAATGAAATACTATCTTGAAAGCTCTTCCGAGGTTTTCGGCGAAGTAAAAAGCACCGAAAACGGTCTCACTTCCGAGCAGGCACGCCGGCGTTCTGCCGAAACCGGCAAAAACAAGCTTGCCGAGGGCAAGAA
Organism: Eubacterium sp. CAG:180; assembly: GCA_000432435.1. Lineage (GTDB taxonomy): Bacteria > Bacillota > Clostridia > Oscillospirales > Acutalibacteraceae > Fimenecus. Next base: position 21,264 of record HF993132.1, on the reverse strand, counting down.
AACGCCGCTGATACTGCGTTTTCTCTCGCAGTTTGCCGACCCGATGATAATCATCCTCATTGCCGCGGCGGTAATATCGGCAATAACCTCCGTATTGCAAAAAGAATTCCCGTCGGACGTTATCATTATAATGTTCGTCGTAATAGTTAATGCCATACTCGGCGTATATCAGGAGAGCAAAGCCGAAAAGGCCATAGAGGCTCTTCAAAAAATGGCCGCCGCAACAACAAAGGTCTTGCGTGACGGCAAGGTATGCGAAATACCGAGCGAGGACCTTACCGTAGGCGACGTTGTACTGCTTGAAGCGGGCGACGCTGTTCCGGCGGACGGCAGAATTTTTGAAAGTGCAAGCCTTAAAATCGAGGAATCGGCACTTACGGGTGAATCCGTACCCGTCAACAAATTCATAAAAGCCATAGGCCTTGAGGGGCAAAAAGACGTCCCCCTCGGCGACCGAAAAAATATGATGTATATGGGTTCAACCGTTGTTTACGGCCGAGGCAAGGCCGTTATAACAAGCATCGGTATGGACACCGAAATGGGCAAAATAGCAGGTGCGCTCTCAAGCGCAAAGGATGAGCAGACGCCGCTTCAGAAAAAGCTCGGTCAGCTCTCAAAAATCCTCAGTTTCATAGTCCTCGGAATATGCGTATTTATGTTCGCCTTCGATATAGTCAGAGCTCTTGTAACAGGCACGGAAATGAATCTTGACTTCCTGCTCGGCTCGTTTATGCTCGCCGTATCGCTCGCGGTTGCCGCTATCCCCGAGGGTCTTGCGGCGGTAGTAACGGTTGTGCTTTCGATAGGCGTTACCAATATGTCAAAGAAAAATGCCATCATCCGCAAACTCACCGCAGTTGAAACTCTCGGTTGCGCACAGATAATCTGCTCTGATAAAACCGGTACGCTTACACAGAACAAGATGACCGTAGTCGAGCATTACTGTGACAACGAAAAAATGCTTGCCGAGGGCATGGCTCTCTGCACGGACGTAAATCTTGACGATGACGGCAATCTTGTAGGCGAGCCCACGGAAATGGCTCTTGTGGCATACTCTATGTCGCTCGGTATGAATAAAAACGAGCTTCTGAAGAGCGCGCCGAGAGTCGGCGAGGCTCCATTTGACTCAAATCGTAAAATGATGTCCACAATTCACAAGACTGCGGACGGAATATTACAGTTCACCAAGGGTGCTCCCGACGAGATATTAAAGCACTGCACAAAGATATTCAAAAACGGCGAAGTCAGCCCTCTTACGGACGCAGACAGAGATGCCGTACTCAAAAAGAATAAGGAATTTGCCGACAGAGCACTTCGAGTTCTCGCCTGCGGCTACAAGCAGCTTTCATGTGTTCCCGAGGATCAGTCGCCCGATAATATCGAAAATGAGCTCGTCTTCTGCGGCCTTGTAGGTATGATAGACCCCGTAAGGCCCGAAGTTAAGGCGGCAATCGAGGAATGTCGCGGTGCCGGCATAAGACCCATAATGATAACCGGCGACCACAAGGACACCGCTGTTGCAATAGCCTTGGAGCTCGGCATTATAAAGGACAAGAGCGAGGCCATAACCGGCGCGGAGCTTGATGATATTCCCGATGAGGACTTCAAAGAAAAGGTCACACAGTACTCGGTATATGCCAGAGTTCAGCCCGAGCATAAGGTAAGAATAGTAAATGCCTGGAAGAGCCGCGGTATGATAACGGCAATGACGGGTGACGGCGTAAACGACGCCCCCTCCATTAAGAGCGCGGACATAGGCGTAGGCATGGGCATTACAGGTACTGATGTAACAAAGAATGTTGCGGATATGGTCCTTGCCGACGATAACTTCGCCACCATAGTATCTGCTGTGGAAGAGGGCAGACGAATTTACGACAACATAAGGAAGTCAATTCAATTCCTGCTCTCGTCAAATCTCAGCGAGGTAATGGCTATTTTCACAGCCAACCTGCTCGGCTTCACAATATTAAAGCCCGTACATCTTCTCTGGATAAACCTTGTTACCGACTGCTTCCCGGCTCTCGCCCTCAGTATGGAGAAGGGCGAAAAGAACCTTATGAAACGTCCGCCGCGTAAATCATCGGACGGCATTTTTGCAGGCGGCGTCGGCTTTGACGTAGTATACCAGGGGCTTTTCGTAACACTTCTGACACTTGCCGCTTACTTCATAGGCCACTTTATGGAGGCAGGCAGATGGGAGCTTACCGAGAGTGCCGACGGTATGACCATGGCATTCCTTACAATGTCAATGTGCGAAATATTCCACTCGTTTAATATGCGTTCGCAGCATGGCTCAACCGTATCAATGCTCCTTCACGGCAGCTTCAACAAATACATTTTCGGGTCAACCGTACTTTCCCTCATAACAACCGCGCTCGTTATAGAAGTACCGTTCCTTGCAGACGCTTTTGATTTCACCACTATTGACGCTCGCGAATTCTTCACGGCTCTCGGTCTTGCGTTCCTGATAATTCCTCTCGTTGAAATTGTCAAGGCAATAGAGCGTGCCGTTATAAAGAACAAAGCCAAAAAGCAGACCGTAAAATAAGCTTTGGCGACAAAACAAATATATGTTTTTCAAGGCACGGCAGTAGTTCTTACTGCCGTGCCTTTTTATTTATCCCGCAGCGGCTTAATACTGGATTTTTGCGGTGATTTATGTTACCATAATAAAAAAGGCATCGGCGATGAGCGCCACCATTTAAAAAGGAGCGGAAAATATGAATCTTATATTCTTAGGAGCCGCACACGAAGTCACGGGAAGCTGCACGCTTCTCACCGCCTGCGGCAAGAACATTTTGATTGACTGCGGTATGGAGCAAGGACCCGACACATATAAAAACCGGGATATTCCCGTATCTCCCGCCGATATAGACTGCATTTTTCTGACCCATGCTCACATAGACCATTCCGGCAAGCTGCCGTACCTTACGGCAAACGGATACAAAGGGCCGATTTACGCAACCGCGTCCACAGCGAAGCTCTGCAGAATTATGCTTGAGGATTCTGCGCACATACAGCAGTTTGAAGCACAATGGCGCAACCGAAGGGCAAAACGCTCGGGCGAATCGGGATATGTTCCGCTCTACACCGTAGAGGACGCTCAAAAATGCTGTTCTCAGTTTTTGAGGTGCGAATACGGTGTGGATTATCACGTTTTTGACGGTGTATCCATAAGCTTTACCGATGCGGGTCATCTTTTGGGCTCATCGAGCATTACAATAAACGTCACAGAAAACGGAGAAACCGAAAAAATAGTTTTTTCCGGCGACATAGGCAATACCGACCAGCCGATAATACGCGACCCGCAGTATATTACCGACGCCACCTACGTCATAACCGAAAGCACCTACGGCGACCGCAGTCACGGCGAAAAACTCGACTACATATCGCAGCTCGTGCCAATACTTGACCGCACCTTTGCACGCGGCGGCAATGTAGTTATACCGTCGTTTGCCGTCGGCAGAACTCAGGAGCTTTTATACTTTATAAGGCAGATAAAGGAAGAGCGTATGCTCAAAAACTACAACGACTTCCCCGTATATGTGGACAGTCCCCTTGCAGTTGAGGCCACCAACGTTTTTTGCGACAGCTATTCCGACTTTGACGACGAAGCGGCGTCGCTTATCGAAAACGGTATAAATCCGATAGCCTTTCCTAACCTTTATGTCTCCGTGACAAGTGAGGAATCAAAAGCAATAAACTCAGATCCCGCTCCGAAGGTCATAATTTCGGCGAGCGGAATGTGCGAGGCCGGCAGAATCCGCCACCATCTAAAGCACAATTTGTGGCGACCCGAATGTACGATTTTATTCGTCGGCTACCAAGCCGTAGGAACACTCGGCAGAGCCATAACCGACGGTGCGACGGACGTAAAGCTCTTTGACGAAAAAATCCATATAAGTGCGGAAATAGAACAGCTTCACGGCATAAGCGGTCACGCCGACAACGAGGGCTTGTTAAAGTGGATGAAAAGCTTTAAAGCTCCGCCAAAGCACGTATTTGTAAATCACGGCGAGGACACGGTGTGCGAAATATACGCCGCACGTCTTCGCGACGAACTGGGGCTTTCCGCGAGCGCCCCGTACAACGGCGAGGAATACAGCCTCACCGAAAACAAGGTTCTCGTTGAGGGAAACCGCGAAAAGATAGTTAAAAATACAGCCTCGCAAAACGCCTCTCGCCGCGTAAGCACGGTTTATGAGAGACTGCTCTCGGCACAAAAGCGTCTCCAAACGGTTGTGGCACATAATGAGGGCGGTGCAAACAAGGATCTTGCAAAATTTGCGGATCAGATAATTGCGCTTTGCGAAAAATGGGACAGATAAATGACCGAAATTACACTTAACAAAGATGAACATATCGAATATCTCCGTAAGGACTTTGGGCTTATCGTCTCAAAGGAGCACACCTTCGGCACGGACGCGCTGCTGCTTGCCGACTTTGCGTCGCCGAAACGATATGACATATGCTGCGACTTCGGTACGGGCTGCGGCATAATTCCAATGCTCTGGTGCAGGGACGGCTGCGGAAAAGAAATATCGGCAGTCGAAATCCAGGAAAAGGCGTGCAGTCAGCTTACGCGCTCCGTCAAGGCAAACGATTTGCATGACAAACTCTTTGTGTGCAATGCTGATTTGAAAGAAGCTCCGCGGATATTTCCGTGCGGAAAATTCGACGTTATAACGATGAATCCACCGTATAAGGCGGAAAACGCCGGAATAAAAAGCCAAAAGGAAAACGAAAAAATAGCCCGTCACGAAACGCTGTGTAATCTGCGCGACATAACAAAAGCCGCGTCGAAACTTCTGAAATTCGGCGGCAAGCTATGCATTTGTATACGACCCGAGCGCCTTTTTGAGACGATGGAGGCAATGAAGGAATATAAAATCGAGCCGAAAACGCTGCGCCTTGTTGCAGCTTCACCCGAAAAGGCTCCGTGGCTGTGCCTTGTAGAGGGCAGACTCGGCGGAAAAACGGGCATAACGGTCAAAAACAATCTTTTTATATACAAGAGCAAGGACGTTTTGTCCGACGAAATGACAAGAATTTTAGGTAAATACAGGGAGGATATGTAATGACGGGAAAGCTTTACGTTGTCGGCACTCCGATAGGCAACCTCTCGGATTTTTCTCCCCGTGCCGCAGAGTGCCTCAGAAACTGCGATTTTATAGCGGCGGAGGACACAAGAGTCACCCTGAAGCTTTTAAACAGATTTGACATAAAAAAGCCGCTCATCAGCTATTTTGAGCACAACCGCCGTGAGCGCGGCGAAATAATTCTTACGCGTATTCTCGGCGGAGAAAGCTGTGCTCTTGTCACGGACGCAGGTATGCCAGCAATTTCCGACCCCGGTCAGGACCTTGTTGACATCTGCATTGCATCGGGAGTAAATGTTGTATCCGTCCCCGGCCCCACCGCATTTGCCACAGCCGTAGCGCTGTCGGGGCTGCCGTCCGGCAGATTTACGTTTGAAGGCTTTTTGAGCGTAAATAAGCAGAGCCGCTCCGAGCATCTTGACAGCATTAAGGATGAAAAACGCACCATGGTGTTTTACGAGGCTCCGCACAAGCTTTTACGCACGCTTAAGGACCTTTATGCCTGCCTCGGTGACCGCCGTATAGCGATTATTAAAGAGCTTACGAAAATCCACGAAAATGTTGAACGCACCACGCTCAAAAAGGCGTGCGAAGAATATGAAAACATACCTATCAAGGGTGAATTCGTATTAGTTATAGAGGGAGCGCCGCAGGCCGCTCCGGAGATTTACACGGTGGAGTCCGCCGTCGCGAAGGCAAGAGAATTCACAGATGGCGGAATGTCGAAAAACGAGGCGGCAAAAAACGCGGCAAAGCTCACCGGAATCAAAAAGAGCGACATATATAAAATCCTGACGGAGGAATAATAATGGAATATTGGTACTTGTGGCTGCTTCTTATCGTCCTGTGCGTCATTACGGTATTTGTACTTAGCAAAGCCTCGGCGGCGGCTAAAAAGCACAACGACGAGCGTGACGCTCTTTTGAGAGAATATGACAGAAAGAAAGCTCTCAAGGAGGAGTTTTCATTCTTAACGCGTGAAAAAGCGGAGAGTTCCGACCCGGAAACCCTATTCGAGGGTGTTTCGGCGGTCTTACAGGCAAAAACAGAAAAGGCCGAAGACCCTGAAAAGGTATTCGGCAAATTTACAGAGACGCAAAAATACATTTACACTCTATACTATTTTTTAGAGGATACCGAGAGCGGTTCCCTCTCGTTCTTTTTCAGAAACAACGGTGAGCCGCTGACATTTCTCGCTTCAAAGGCACTCTCTGCCGTCGGCGAAAACGAGCTTTCTTTGATTGCCGAAAAGGAATTTTCGATGTACGATGAAAACAATGAGGAAGTCTCCGTGGACAAGGACGAAATTGAAAATCTTGACAGCGAATTCAAGGCGAAGCTTCAAAAGCAGCAAGTTTTAAACAGCATAAAAACATATATTATAAAAAATATCGATATGCTGTCTTAAAAGAGAGAGAAAAGCTCATCCACGGCTCTTTTCCGCCGCTAACTCGGCAGCTCTTTTGCGTATCAGCTTTTCCGAATGCTCCACAACGGTTTTTACGCATTTCGGTTCGGCGATATTCTTTTGCGATTCCTGATTTGCCTCGGCCATCAGCTCCCTTATTATATCCGTCATCAGCACGCTGCCGAAGACCGGACTTGTCTCGCAATCGAGCGATATCCACTTTTTCGGAATATAACCGCCGTTTGCGGCGCAAACAGCCATACGGTATATCGAAAGCGCAAAATAATCCTTCAGCTTTTCCGGCGAACCGCAGTTTATCATACTGTCATTGAGCATAACGGACGCGCGAAAAAGCGTACTCGTGCGGTATTCTCCGTCCTGCACGGTATCGGTCATATCAAATTCCTCGCTCAGAGAGCGTCTTGTATCGACCTGCCCTAAGAGGTAATCACAGCTCACGTCAAAAAAATTCGACGCGCGGCACACAAAGTCAAGGCTGCACTCCCTTATACCCTTTTCATAGTGCGACAGAAGCGACTGCGACACACCGAGCATTTTTGCGGCGTCCTTCTGGCTCATACCGCGCTCCCTGCGAAGCTTTGTCAGCCTTGCGGCAAATACGGAATTCATAAAATGTCCCCCAAATATTACAAATTGTATTATAATTATATAGCAAATTAGACTGTTTGTACAGTATCATTCCCCGGAAGGAGCAAAGCAAAATGAAAGCTTATAAAATTCACCTGATCCGCCATGCCATGACAGAGGAAAATCTTGACGGCAAATATATCGGTCAAACCGATGTGCCGGCATCCGAATACGGGCTCAGGCAAATCAAAGACATCATAGATGAATACGGCGGCTATCCCGAGGTTGACGCGGTGGTTTCAAGCCCCTTAAAGCGTTGCACGGAAACCGCAAAGCTCATATATCCCGACAAAGAGCCCATGATTTTAAACGGGCTTATAGAGTACGACTTCGGCGAATTTGAGGGCAGAACCGCCGACGAAATGAAGGATGACGATGCCTTTAAAACTTGGCTGTCGGGTGAGCACCCGGAAACGCCCGTACCCTTCGGCGAAAGTCAGGCGGCCTTCAACGAGAGAGTCTGCTCATGCTTTGCCGGGCTTATCGACGGAATTATAAAAGCCGGCGTAGAATCGACCGCGGTAATAACCCACGGCGGAGTTATTATGTCGCTTATGACTGCATTTGCCATACCGTCGCTGCCCATGCACGAGTGGATGGCACCGAACGGCACGGGATATACCCTCAGGATAGACCCGTCCGTGTGGAGCCGCGGTCAGAAGCTCGAAACCTTTTCGGAATGCCCGGCCGCGGCACTTTCCGACGACCAAGAGCGTGAGTTATGGGACTTTTACCCGACAGAGCGAGACGACGAATACGATATAACCGATGATGTGTACGGCGACAATCCGGATGAGGACGAGGATTTCTGGAAGGGCTTATAAGCACTTCTTCTGCAAGGCAGGTTTTTTCGGCGCGGTGATTATATAAAAAATTAACGGGCAGCATAAAGCTGCCCGTTAATCGGAGAGATTCTGTACGGTCTCTTTTTAGAGGAGAAACATAAAAAACACCAAAGACGTCCGCAAGGGGAGGCTCACTTTATCTCCCCCGTCTTTGTTCTCAAATTATATCATTTCGGTTTTTAAAAATCAGCAAAAGTGCAAAAATGTCGAAAAATGGGTACATAAATGTCGAAATTTGTCGAATAAGAATCGATAAAGCGAGAAAAAGCTTTTGCTCACGGATATTTTAAGTCTGAAAAAAAGGATGTAAAAACTCGGTTTTTACATCCTTTTAATGCTTTTACGACCGTTTATTTATCTTCCTCGGACGGGTGCCGGTTAAAGGTATAATTCATATTGTCTGTGCAGTTAAAGGTCACGGTTCTGTCACCTATATACGAGAGACTCCCCTCGCCCTTTGCATAAGACGTTATCGTCATATTCTTGTAGAATTCAACCTTTGCCACCTCGTCGGTAACGGCGTCAAACGTAGCAATTATTACCGGTGAATTGTATGCTATCTCATAATCCGACACCGAAAAATAGCTCTCACCCTTTTTAAGCTCGGACAAAATCGCACTTTTGTCATGCGGAGAAAACGCGTGTGCTACGGCAGACGGATCATTTTTGAGCGTTATTATAATTGTGCGGCTATAAGAAACGGGCACGTTGTTTTCATCGGTGTCCTTTTCATATGTGGGTGTGAGCGAAGTAATTACCGACTGGACATCGTCCATGGTGAGGCGCGAGGCGCAGCTGTCGCCAAACAGATAGACCTTATCGGTAAGGTCCGTACCCTGTTTACATTTTTCGCCCACGGCCTTGGGGAAATAATCATCCTTAAGGCCCTTCTGAACAAAATCCTTATAGAGCTTGAAGGCGTTATTGAGAGTCTTTGACTCCTCACCTGATATTTTTACGGTGTCGTTGTCTATCCAAAAGTCCTCTTTCGGTTCGGTTTGCGGTCTCTCGGTCTTGACTCGGTTAAAATTTTCGTTGAAATAATTAAGTACCGCCTCCGAATTATCATAGAGCAGAGCTTTTTCGCTGTCGGAAAGAAGATTCATTATGCCGTCGAATATATCGCGGTTATTATCATAATAACGAGAGCGAATGTCATTGTAATTGAGCTGTACCGTGCTGTCGTCGTTTATATCATCGGTATTCTCAAACAAAGCCGTCAGATCGCTTATTTTATCAGGTGAAAAAACCGGCTTCAGCTGTGCGTATGTAAACGTAAATTCTGCGTCGTGAAGATCTGTTTTCACATATGCTTTTTCAGGCTCATCGCCTCCTGCGCCGATGCTGCATGACGAAAACATTGCCGCAACAAGCACAAACGCCGTAATGACGGATAATAATTTTACGGTTTTTCCCATAATAACGCCCCTTACAATAATATATAAGTATACTTTTTCATTGTAACAGATTTTTCCGGATTTAACAACAGAAAAAACAAAAAAATGCGAAACGCACTTTTTCGCGTTCCGCATTTCATTTCGATTATTTTAAATCAATATTCGTCCTTTAAGCCCTCGCTGTCATAGAGGAACGCGGTTTCAAGAAGAATGTTGATGCCGGCCTCGATGGTTTTGGGGTCAAGATTGTCGGCTGTATCGCCTCTTGTGTGGTAATATCTCGCCGGAGTGGGGTCCATGGCAGCCAAAGCAACCGCCTTCATACCGCCCTGCTGAATTGCCGCAGCATCGGATGAGCCGAAGAATACGCTGCTGTAAGGAAGATTGTAGCCTGCGATATCGCTCGCGTGCTTAACCATGGCCGCAGCCTGCTTGTCAAGCTTTACGGTGCCTGTCATATCCTTATTGTAAACGCCCATATCGTCAAAATCGCGAAGGGTGTCGGTTCCTACGAACACAGTCTCGACATCGTCCTCGCCGCAGTGCTTTTTAACGTACTCCTTAGCCCCGCGGAGACCTGCCTCCTCACACGCCATGGAAACACATACAACCTCAGTATTTTCAAATCTGATGTCATTTGCCGCCATATAGCGCAAAACCGACATAGACGCGAACACACCGGTGAGATTGTCGTTAGCACCGGGAACACAGAGCTTCCAGTTTACGAACTTGCTGCACATAAGTATGGGAATAAGGCAAACGAACAAAACAACTATTGCCGTAACCCTTACGCCGTTCGGAACATCAAAGAACGATACTATTGATGCCGCAAGCGTAATGGCAATTGCACCGAATGCGAGGGCTATCATAGTAGTGAGCAGCTTGCCGCCGCCGAGATGAGTAAAATACCATTCGTAAGCGGAGTCGATATGTCCGCTGAATACAATGCGGCGCTTTGTCTCGCCTGCCGCTTTTCTTGTGCAGACTACATTGTAAGTCTCTCTTTTCGGGAAAAACGGATCGAGAAACTTTTTATAAAGCAGAAACTCAAAAAACGTGAATATGATTGCGAGAGATGTGAGCACTACGGAAACAGCGGAAAACGCCGTTGACGCGCTCGGCAATACGTCAAAGTAACTCAAAAGAGTCAAAACTATCGAGATCGTCATAAGAATTACATCGAGCGGCACCCAGCCCATAAACGCCTTCGGGTGAAGCTCAAATTTCTCCTTGACCACAGAGTCGGCTACCTTTGACATGGAGTCCGCAACATAGTCCTGAGCCTTGCGCTCATTTTCTTCTCCGGACGGGCGAGGACCTATATCCTTGCAGACCTTTTTGATTTCGCGAATTGTGTAATTCGTCATTTCCCTGACTTTTGAGGGATAATTCGGATTGCTTTCGCTTGCTTTCATTTAATCAGCTCCCTAAAGTTATTCCCAATTCAGTTAATTTACATTTGTCTATTATTTTAGCACACTTTCTCGGATAAGTCGAGAAAAAATTTTAATTTGACCGCACGGGAATGATGTTTTTGCAAAAAACAGCGGACATCGTTTTCCGAAAAGTCCTTTAAAGCAATCATTTAAGCTTATCGAGCGGCAGCTCGTATGCAGGAATAAATTCCTCCAAAAATATATGCGCTTCCCTGCATTCGCTCTCGTCGAGCGCTTTTCTTATTGTCCTTTCGGCATCCTCAAATTCACAGTTACCTGCCTTGCGTTCTTCTATGCACTTGATGTAGGCACTCAGCTTATCCGCCGCCTTTATCAGCCGCCACAGCTCCGCGTCGCGTTCCTCCTTGAAAAACAGCGGTGAAAACTCCTCGCTCAAATCGTCCGGCAGCATATTCAAAAGCCTTTGGCAGGCCTCCTTTTCGACCATACCGAAAACGGAGCGCATCTCGCTGCTGTAATATTTTACGGGAGTGGGCATATCTCCCGTTATGATTTCGGGGGTGTCGTGATAAAGCCCCAAAAGAGCGGCGCGCTCGGCATTGTATTCTTTGCCGAGTCGCTTATTTCCTATAACGGCGAGGGCGTGCGCTATTGTGGCAACCTCGCCCGAGTGCTGACTCAAATTTTCATATGTCGTGTTGCGCATAAGCGCCCAGCGGTTTATATATTTGAGCCTTGAAGTAAACGCAAAAAACTTGCCTTTCATAAATATCTCCTTTAAAGAAAAATCAGGCTACCCCAAAACTGAGATAGCCTGTGTTAAGCCGATTATCAATAATTACGATTGCCGGTATGATACCAGAGTATGTAAAACTCCGTATCGTTGCGGTAATAAGAATCGTAATTCGAGGTAGCGTTGCCCCTATAGAAGCCCGCAGTCTGAAGGCCGTCCTCAAAAGCGTTCGCCATTTTTCTTGAGCGCATTCTGATTTTAAGGCTCATAACCATTTCATTGGGATTTACGGAGCCCATCTTAAATCCGGTGAGCCACCAATGGCCGCCGCCCGTCCACGCATCGCGATAGAAAAATCTGTCCTTCACGGCATATGTATTAGGAGTCATATACAAATCGTAATACATATTGAGCAAATGGTCGTTGTCGGCACAATTGTAAAGCTTATCGTTGGTCTCGGGGTCCTTTGTGTAAACGCCGACCTCACCACCGCCGAAGGGGCCGTACTGACCCTTCCAAAGCTGAATTCTCCAATCAAGACCGTCATAGTAGAAATCAACGGTCGTTGTGAGGTATCTCATATTGCCGAAAATTGCTGCGTACTTGTCGTACTGACTGATAAAGTTGGCGTCTCTCTGCCAGGAATCCATAAGCGAATAAAAAATGCCCTGCTCTGCATCGTAACCGAAGCCCATATTGTTTACAAAAGCAGCCAAAGTCTCGGGATCGGCGTTCGCAAGAGCACCGAGCACCGCAGCGCCCAAAGAGCCCATAGAACTTGCGGCGCTGTTTCCGCTTGCAGATGTTGTGTTGTTAAAATCAGGCGTTGTGACCGACGGAACATTCAGCGAGGACGAAGCTTTTGCCGCTGCCGTGGTTGCCGCCGCGGCGGTTTCACCGCCGGTGGTCTCTTCGCCGGTTGTGGCCTCGCCGTTTTCGGCTGTGGTCACGGGACCCGCTATAACCTGATTACTTCTCGTTATTTCCTCGTCACCGTTCTTTTTTGACTTGCATGACGAAAAAACACAAGCTATCATAATAAGCGCAATAACTGCGGATGTTATTCTTACAGACATACTTTTCATTTTATCACCATCCGTTAGATTATAAATCAAGAGTATTATTGCACACTTGATTTGTAAAGTCAACAGATAAAGCAATTTTAATTTGCCTATCTCTGCCTTTTATAGTATAATTGAACAATAAAATTTTAGGTGGTACAAAATATGAGCGAAATAAAAGACATCGGGCTTTACGAATCCGGTGAAAGAAAAATACAGTGGGTAAAGGCGAATATGCCGCTTTTGCGCGCACTCGAGGAGGAATTTTCGGCAGACAAGCCCTTTAAGGGACTTAAAGTTGCGCTGTCGGTTCACCTTGAAGCCAAAACCGCATATCTCTGCCGCGTTCTCGCCGCAGGCGGCGCAAATATGTATATTACGGGCAGCAATCCGCTCTCAACTCAGGACGACGTTGCCGCGGCACTCGTAAAGGGCGGACTCAATGTATTTGCAAAGCACGGCGCATCGGCGGAAGAATACCACGCGCACATCGAAAAAGTCCTCGAATGCGGCCCCAACGTGATAATCGATGACGGCGGCGATCTCGTAAACACCATTCACAACGAATACCCGGACCTCACAAGCGGCGTTATAGGCGGCTGTGAGGAGACAACTACGGGAATTATACGCCTCAAAGCCATGGAAAACGACGGCAAGCTTCGTTTCCCGATGGTTGCCGTGAACAACGCCAAGTGCAAATATCTGTTTGACAACCGATACGGCACGGGTCAGTCCGTATGGAACGGCATAAACAGGACAACAAATCTGATAGTTGCCGGTAAAACCGCGGTAGTGGCAGGCTACGGCTGGTGCGGCAAAGGCGTCGCAATGCGTGCCAAAGCTCTCGGCGCAAAGGTGATTGTCACGGAAATTGACAAAATCAAGGCAATGGAGGCGGTTATGGACGGCTTCTCCGTAATGCCTATGGTTGAGGCGGCGAAGTACGGCGATTTCTTTATAACCGTGACCGGCTGCGACAATGTCATCACCGAAAAAGCGTTCCTCAATATGAAGGACGGCGCAATAGTTTGCAACGCAGGTCACTTCAACGTGGAAATCAACATTGACGACCTCGAGAGGCTCGCGACGGAAAAGGAATTAAAGCGCGACAACATAATGGGCTACAAAATGCCGACAGGCGCATGGGTAAACCTCCTCGCCGAGGGCAGGCTCGTAAATCTTGCCGCAGGCGACGGCCATCCTGCCGAAATTATGGATATGAGCTTTGCCCTGCAGGCACTCTCCGCGCGCTACGCCGTTGAAAATCGCGACAAGCTGAAAGACGGTGTAAACGTTGTTCCGGAGGAAATAGACTGCCGCGTTGCGGAAATGAAACTCGCGTCATGGGGTATAACAATTGATGCGCTCACCCCGGAGCAGGAGAAATACATAAACAGCTGGAACGTATAATATACAATATATAATCGGGGACTGTGAAATTCACTTTTTTACAGTCCCTTTCATTGACAAAACGCGGTTATTCTGTTACAATTCTATGCGTTAATATTTGCGCCAATAGCTCAGCTGGATAGAGCGTCCGCCTCCTAAGCGGAAGGTCGGGGGTTCAAATCCCTTTTGGCGCGCCACAAGCAATGCCGAAAGCCTTTGTTTTCAAGGGCTTTCGGTTTTTATTTTTGTCAAAAACGAGAAAAACGAAAAAGCCGCAGTTTTTCATTGACTTTTTTCCGTCTGCTAATGGAATTTATGACTGATGTCGTCCGCCTTTCGGGCGGATTTTTTTATGTTATCCGATGCGTATTTTTATGATTGAAAAATTTAAAACGTGCAAAAGTGCGCATTTACGGTTCAATAATATTGCATATTAGATAACAAAACGGGCACACTATAAGCATAAACGCTGAATTTTATTGCGCGATATTGACTGTATCTGACTGTTTTTGTATAATTAAGGCACAACAGAGATATCGGAGGTGTGAATATGCTTACAACCGACAGAAGAGCGCAGATACTTGAAATTCTGCGTCAGAACGGCTCGGTTACCGTTTCAAAGCTTGCCGAAAAATTCGAAACAAGCGAATCTACGATAAGGCGTGACCTTTTGGCTCTTTCCCAGCTCGGGAAAATAAACAAGGTTCACGGCGGTGCGACTGTTCTCGGGCAGGAATTTCTCCACAACGAGGAGGATTTCAACAAAAAATCGCTGATGAACATAAACGAAAAGGAAGCAATAGCAAAATATGCCGCTTCGCAGATAAATGATGACGATTTCGTTTTTATCGACGCAGGCACAACCACCTTTCTTATGACGAAATATATAACCTCTTCCAAAGCAACCTTTGTAACCAACGGAATCGCCCACGCAAAGGAGCTGACGGCCAATGGCTGCAAGGTTTTTGTTATCGGCGGTGAATTAAAAAGCACAACCGAGGCAATCATAGGCTTAGTAGCCGCTTCAAATCTTCAGAAATATAACTTTTCAAAAGCGTTCATCGGAACAAACGGAGTCAGCGAAAAGCAGGGTTTTACAACCCCGGACACCGAGGAGGCAATGCTGAAAGCTGTTGCCATAGAGCGAAGCTTTGTAACCTATGTGCTTTGCGACCACACAAAGTTCGGAAAAGTTTCGGCGGTATCATTTTCACCGGTTGCGGCGGCGTGTATAGTCTGCGACAAATGCGATGACGAACAGCTTAAATCAAAAACGGTAGTGAAGGAGGTAACTGCTTAATGGTTTACACCGTTACTCTGAATCCGGCTCTCGACTATGTGATGAAGCTCAAAGCTCTCAGAACCGACGACATAAACCGTACGGACGGCGAAGAAATCTATTACGGCGGAAAAGGCATCAACGTGTCGGTCATACTCACACAGCTCGGAATTCCCAACACGGCACTCGGCTTTCTCGGAGGCTTTACCGGAAAAAAGCTTGAAGAAATGCTCAAAAACGACAATGTTAGCTGCGACTTTAATTATCTTAAAAACGGCGATACGAGAATAAACGTCAAAATCAAGGCCGACAAGGAAATTGATTTGAACGCCTGCGGCCCCGAAATCACAAAAGAGGATATGCAGAGCTTTTTAAAAAAGCTTGACAGCATAAAGAGCGGAGATTATCTTATCCTCGCAGGCTCTATCCCGAATACCCTCCCCGATGACATTTACGAGCAAATACTTGAGAGAGCCGGCGACAGAAATATAAACTGCGTGGTTGACGCAACGGGCGATTTGCTCAAAAACGTGCTCAAATACAAACCGTTTTTAATAAAGCCGAATCATCACGAGCTCGGCGACCTGTTCTCGGTCCAAATAAAGAGTGATGACGACATTGTGAAATATTCGAAAAAGCTTCAGGAAATGGGTGCTAAAAACGTGCTTGTTTCAATGGCAAAGGACGGCGCAATGCTTACGGACGAAAACGGAAGCGTCCACAGGATAGGCAACGCAAAGGGCAAGCTCATAAACTCCGTCGGTTGCGGAGACAGTATGGTAGCAGGCTTTACGGCAGGATATATCAAGACCGCCGACTACTCCTACGCTTTAAGACTCGGCTCGGCGTGCGGAAACGCAACGGCCTTTTCAGAAAAGCTTGCAACCCGTGAAGAAATTGAACGCGTCTTTAACGCGGAGTATAAATAAGGAGGAATACTTATGAAAATCATCGACTTATTAAAAAAGGATGCGATTGCTCTTAATGTTTCTCTCACCGACAAGGAAGAGGCAATCGACAAGCTGATTTCCCTGCACGAAAAGGCAGGAAATCTTGCCGACAAGGCGGCGTACAAGGAGGCTATCCTTGCAAGAGAGGCTCAGGGCTCGACCGCAATCGGAGAAGGAATTGCCGTTCCGCACGCAAAATCGGACAGCGTAAAGACTCCCGGTCTTTCGGCGATAACGGTTCCGAACGGCGTTGATTACGGCGCTCCCGACTCCAAGCCCTCGGACATTTTGTTTATGATTGCCGCTCCCGTTGACGGAGATTTACATCTCGAAATACTCTCCCGTCTTATGGTAATGCTTATGGAACCGGAATTTTGCGCGGCTCTACGGGGCGCAAAAACAACGGACGAATTTTTAGAAATAATCGATAAAAAGGAAGCGGAAAAATACCCCGAGGAAGCGGTAAAACCCGAAGTAAAGCCGAACGGTTACAGAATACTCGCGGTTACAGCCTGTCCGACGGGCATAGCGCATACCTATATGGCGGCAGAGGCACTTGAAAAAGCGGGCGAAAAATTAGGCTATCCGCTCAAAGCCGAAACCAACGGCTCCGGCGGTGCTAAAAACGTGCTCACAAAAAAGGAAATCGAAGAATGCGACGGAATAATCATTGCCGCAGATAAAAACGTCGAAATGGCACGTTTCGACGGCAAGCCCGTTGTAAAGACCTCGGTTTCAAACGGAATAAACAAGCCCGAGGAGCTTATCAAAAGAATCGTTGACGGAAAAGCCGCGATATATCACGCCGACGAAAGTGAAAAGCAGCCTATTGATGACGACGAAAAGGAAAGCGGCTGGCACAAACTTTATAAGCATCTCATGAACGGTGTTTCGCATATGCTCCCGTTCGTTGTCGGCGGCGGAGTTCTCATAGCTCTCGGCTTCCTGTTCGATACGCTTGCAGGCAATGCCGATGTCGGCGGAACCTTCGGCTTCACAAGTCCCGTCGCGGCAATTGTGTTCTGGATAGGCAAAGCGGCATTTGCGCTTATGCTCCCCATTCTTTCGGCTTATATCGCATCGTCCGTTGCCGACAGACCGGGTCTTTTGCCCGGTATGATAGGCGGCGTATTTGCGGCAAACGGTTACACCTTCAGCTCGCTGATTGAAAACCAAAGCCTTACCGGAGACGACAAAGCGGTGTCGGGCTTCCTCGGTGCTCTGCTCGCAGGCTTCCTTGCCGGTATTATTGTAAATCTCCTCAAAAAGGCATTTTCTTGGCTTCCGAAATCAATGGACGGAATAAAGCCCGTATTTATCTATCCTCTTTTCGGCACGCTTATCATGGGCCTTCTTATGTGTCTTGTAAACCCCGTTATAGGCGTTGTCAACTCCGCTCTTTCCTCGTTCCTCTCGTCGCTCGGCGATACAAGCAAAATACTCCTTTCCATAGTACTTGCGGCAATGATGGCAACGGATATGGGCGGCCCGTTCAACAAGGCGGCTTATGTTTTCGGCACGGCTGCAATAGCCGACGGCAACACATGGATTATGGCGGCTGTTATGATAGGCGGTATGGTTCCCCCGATTGCAATCGCACTTTCGACAACCTTCAACAAGAAGAAGTGGACATCGGAAGAAATCAAATCAGGCCCCGTAAACTATCTTATGGGTCTGTGCTTCATTACGGAGGGTGCTATCCCCTACGCCGCTTCCGACCCGGTCAGAGTTATCCCCTCATGCTTAGTAGGCTCTGCTGTCGCAGGTGCTCTTACATCGCTGTTCAACGTTACATGCCCCGCACCTCACGGCGGAATCTTCACATTTATAGTATGCGACCATCCGCTTCTCTATATCGTAGCCCTTATTGCAGGCTCGGTTGTCGGAGCGCTGATGCTCGGTCTTCTTAAAAAGGATCGTAAAGAATCCGTATAACAAACAATCAAAAACCGTGCCGAGGGGCATCATCCTCTCGGCAGGTATTAAACATAAGGAGAATTATTATGGTACAGAAAACTTTTACAATCACTAATAAAATGGGACTTCATATGCGTCCGGCAAACACCTTTGTAACAGAAATGTCTAAATTCTCTTCGGACGTTGACATTGTTTTCGGAGGTAAAAGGATCAACGGCAAGAGCATTATGAATATAATGGCAGGCTGCATCAAATGCGGAAGCGAAATCACCGTAGAGTGCAGCGGCGCAGACGAAAACGAAATGCTCAAAAAAGCCGAAGAGCTTATCACATCGGGCTTCGGCGAAGAATAATATTGCCGCGGCTTAATGAAAGGGTGGGTTTAATGCTTAAAGGAATCGGCGCATCTCAAGGCTTCGGAATCGGCAAGGCCGTCGTTATAAGGGACACAAACCTTGACTATTCATCCGTAAAATTTACCGATTCGGATCATCAAAAAAAGCGTCTGCACTCGGCAGTCGCCGACTTTTCCGACGAAACAAAATCACTTGTGGCGGAGCTTAAAAAGAATGCCGGAAATAAAGAGGCGGAGATACTCGAGGGACATCTTGTTATGCTTGAGGACCCGTTTATGCTCGCACAGATGGAAGAAGCAATCGACAACGGCTCTGTTGCCGAAGCGGCGGTTGACAGCATATGCACAATGTTTATCAATATGTTCTCCGGCGTTGACGACGAGCTTACGCGCCAACGCGCCTCGGATGTAAAGGATATAAGAGACAGCCTTTTGCGCATTCTTCTGGGTGTAAAAAGTGTGGATATTTCATCCGTACCGAAAGGCTCTGTTCTCATCGCCAAGGATTTCACCCCGTCCATGACGTCACAAATAAACAGGGAAAATGTTTCCGCAATTATCACCGAGGTCGGCGGTGTTACGAGTCACAGCGCAATACTCGCACGTGCCATGGGCATACCTGCCGTTTTGTCGGTCGTCAATGCGGTTGAAAAAATCTCGGACGGCGATATGATTATTGCAGACGGCTTCAAGGGAAAAGTATTTACAGACCCCACAGAGGAAGAGCTTGAAGAATACAGAACCAAGCAGGCGGCATATCTGAAGGAAAAAGAAAGCCTCAACGAATACTTTTCAAAAGAAACCGTTACAAAATCCGGCGTAAAAAAACATGTGTACGGCAACATCGGCAAGGCTGAGGACGCACAGAACGTATTGCAAAACGGCGGCGAGGGCATAGGCCTCTTCAGAACGGAATTTCTGTTTATGGACAGAGCCTCTCTTCCCACGGAGCAGGAGCAGTACGAAGCATATTCAACCGTCGCAAAGATAACGGACGGCAAGGAGGTTATCATTCGCACGCTCGATATAGGCGGAGATAAAGCGATAGATTACCTTAAAATCGAAAAAGAGGACAACCCGTTTCTCGGACACCGCGCGATAAGATACTGCCTTGACAACCCTAAAATTTTCAAAATTCAGCTTCGTGCGATTCTCCGCGCAGCGGTTTTCGGAAACATAAAGGTTATGCTTCCGCTTGTAACGACACTTGACGAGGTTCGCAGAGCAAAAGCCCTTATCGAAGAATGCAAAGATGAGCTTAAAAACGAGGGTCTTAAATTCGCCGATATTCCCGTGGGCGTTATGATAGAAACTCCGTCGGCGGCAATAATTTCCGATTTGCTTGCAAAAGAGGTTGATTTCTTTTCCATCGGCACAAACGACCTGACGGGCTACACCATGGCCGTTGACAGAGGAAACGCCGCTGTTTCAAAGCTGTATGACCCGATTCAGCCTGCGGTTCTGCGCCTTATCGAAACGACGATCAAAAACGCCAAAAAGGCAGGCATCCCCGTCGGAATGTGCGGAGAAGCGGCAGCCGATACACGTCTTATTCCCTTGCTTTGCAAATGGGGGCTTGACGAATTTTCGGTAACGCCATCTTCGATATTGCACACAAGAAAAAGTATATGCGAATGCGAATAACGCTAAGTCTCCCGCATCTTATTTTATATAATCAAGCAGCAAAGCCCTCGTGAAGCACCTCAAAACAATATATTTTGATACAGA
>HF993132.1:0-1001 GCA_000432435.1 Eubacterium sp. CAG:180 | reverse complement strand
AACCCCTCGGATATGCGTCTGCATTATCCGAGGGGTTAAGTGCATTATTATATGAAAAACCGTTTATTTTAAGCAAGACCTACTCATAACGTGTTAATAATCAACATTCTCTTGCTTTTTTGTATGCTATATGATATTATTGGTATGCATACTAATAATATTATAAACAGGTGATATATTTGCGTAGAAACAGCAGTGAAACAAAAAGAAAAATCTTAACGGCGTGCGTTCGGTTGTTTTTGGAGGAGGGCTACAAAAGCACCTCCGTCAGTCGAATAGTCGAGGAAGCAGGCGTCGCAAGGGGCAGCTATTTAAATCTGTTTCCGACCAAGGATAAAATCTTGCTGGATTTGACCGAATCGATGTTCGGCGGTCAATTTGACGTGGCGAGGAGTATTGCGGACAAAAAGCTGCCGCCCGTATACGCCTATGCGGTGGAAACGTCTCTTCAGCTCACGCTAACGGAGCTTAACGAGAACCTGCGAGAAATCTATATTGAAGCATATTCTCAGCCCGACACGGCGGAATTCATCTATCTGCACACCACGGCGGAATTAAAGCAGATTTTCGGAGCAAATTTTCCCGATTACAGCGAAAGTGACTTTTATGAAATGGAAATCGGCACGTCAGGACTTATGCGTAACTATATGGCTCGCAAATGTGATATTCATTTCCCGTTGGAGCGCAAGCTCAGCAGGTTTTTGACGGCATCAATGAGAGTATATCGTGTACCGGAGGAAGAACAGGCAAAGGTGCTTGCTTTTATCGGCTCGATTGATATTCGGGAGCTTGCCGTTACGGTTATGCATAAGCTGTTTGCCATGCTTGAAATGAAATATGACTTTAAGCTGTCTACGGACGGCGAAACGGAGGAAAGAAGATGAGAACAGGGAAAAAACTGCTCACAGGTATGCTTTTGGTGCTTTTCATTGTTTTTGTCGCAGGATGCGGCAAAACGGCAAAAACCAACGCCGCACTGCCGGAGGTGCGCAACAGCGGCA
>HF993131.1:177715-212287 GCA_000432435.1 Eubacterium sp. CAG:180 | reverse complement strand
TCAAATAAACTTCAATTTTAGTTTTCGCATTGAAATTTACACCTGTCGCAAAACTCAATTGATATTCGTGTCCGGCTATTAGTGACGGGCTTTGAAAAGCCGATATTATTTTAGTTGCACCTTGCGGCCAGAAGCCCGAATAATTCACGGGCTTATAATAATTACATTCAATACCATTACTTTTTAGTGATTCGGTAGTAAAAGTAAAATAATCGGTAGTTGTTCCGCCGGCACTATTATTAGTTTGCCGACCGAGCAAAACGCTAAAATCGTCAGCGTGTAAATCATCTGCAAAAACGGAAAAGGGGCAGAACGAAATCAAAAGACAAGATAAAAGAAGAATACTAACAAGCCTTTTAAATTTCATTCTGCCCCACCACCTTAATTTTTAAAAAATGCCACCTACGGACGATACAAGGCTTTTTCCGTCTTTCTTAATATCAACAAGCTGAGGTTTGCTTCTGAAACCGTGTATTTCGTAAACGAAATCATATTCAGAGCCGAACTTAAAAGAAACATTCGAAAGCGGAGAATCGTGCTTAACAAATACCTTGTCTACAATTTCACCGTTAACATTGTCTTGATGATAAGAGACAAAAATTTGTTTACCTTTAATCTCCTTACCGTCTGTAGCTTCAAAATCAAGGTCACGTGTTCCTAATACTTTTGCTAACATTTTAACCAACCTTTCTGCCACTTATAGTGGGCTTTTATAATATTTGTAAGCGAGTTTCGCTTATCACATTTTTTATTATAAGCGAAAACAGCTTAAATGTCAATAAGCTATTTTCGCTTATATTAAAATATTTTTAACAATTTGAAAGGATTATAAAAAAATGGAATTACAAAACAGATTAAAAGACTTACGAGAAGATGAAGACAAAAGTCAAACAGAAGTAGCAAATTATCTTTCAATACATCAAACAACACTTTCAAAATATGAAAAAGGAACAACAGACATTCCCACATCAATACTATGTAAACTTGCCGACTACTACAGAACATCTACCGACTATATTTTGATGAGAACATACGAAAAGAGACCATATAAGAAATAAAAAAAGGAGTGATAAAATGTCAGAAGCTGGTATATTGTTAATAATAATCACTTTTACTATATCAATAATTACAGCAGTTATAAAAAGAAGATAAAACTATTAACAATCACAATAAACCAATAGCACATTGCATTTATTTTGTATAATTAACAATTTTAAAAAAGCCTGAGATCTTCAGCACCTGCTCCGGTTGAAGCAACTAAAAGCAACTGCTATAAATCGAAAAATGGGATTAAGTCAAACACTGCGATTTAATCCCATTTACTTCATCTTTTTAATTATAATTACAGCTTCAGCTTATATCCGCTGCATTTCTGTTCTAACATGGCTTTAATCACATCTACAGCATAAGCCGCAGCTTCTACCGGCGGCATACCGAATCTGCTTATATTTGAAATTACCGTATAATCGCTTTCGCTCATTTCCGGATGAGGTTTGTATGCAATATATGCGCTCATACTTTCATCTGTAAGAAGTCCCGGTCTTTCTCCAATAAGCACGCAAACAACCTTTGCGTTTAACAAAGGGCCTATTTCGCGGGCTGTATTTACTCTGCAATACCGTACAAAGAACGGCTTTCCAACACTTATGCCTTCTTCTTCAAGTCCGAGATGCAGTATCGGTAACATATTTGAAACGTTTGCTTTTATTGACGGTGCAGACAACCCATCACCGCAATAAATTTGAACATCAGCACCGTATGTCGCGTTTTTTAGCAGAAAGTCTTTAGTTTCTTCGTCAAACAATCTTCCGTAATCAGGACGTGTTAACATCTCATATTTATCGTGACATTTTGTCCTTACTTCAAAAACACCGAGATCATCTAAGGTTTCTTTGCTGACTTCACTCATAACTGCATCGTTTGCCGCAGCATGTGCCGCCCTGAAGTCAAGATATGCTTTTGTTTTATATCTGCTGCCTGCCCTGCCTATTTCCAATCGCGCAGGCGTTGCACTTCTTAGACTGTCAAAATAATCGCCCATAACTTACACCGTCCGTTTACAGAAATATTCGCGGATTCCCCGCGTTTTTGCCAAGATGGCCGTTTTTCCAAATGCCGTACCCCTCAAGCCATTGCTTGAACTCTTCTATCGGCGATAGACCAAGCATTTCCCGTATCGCCGCGATATCATGGTAAGAGGTTGATTGGTACATAAGCATTACATCATCGCTCTGCGGAATCGACATAACATAATGACATCCCGCAGAAGCCAACATAACCAATAGTGAATCGCTGTCATTTTGATCAGCCTTCATATGATTAGTGTAGCAAATATCACAGCCCATAGGCAAGCCGTGCATGTGTCCGCAAAAATTATCCTCAAGAGCGGCGCGTATCAGTTCCTTAGTATCATAAATATATTCTGGTCCTATAAAGCCTACGACTGTGTTGACAAGAAAAGGATTGTAATGACGAGCAAGGCCATAGCACCTACTCTCCATAACAAGCTGGTCTGCGCCGTTATGAGAATTAGATGACAACTCACTTCCCTGCCCTGTCTCAAAATATATATAATTAGGACCGATTGACGTACCCTTACTTGCCATCAATTCGTTCGCTTCCGCGAGCATGTCAACATCTGTTCCGAAAGAAGCGAGAGCTTTTTCGCTTCCGGCGATTGACTGAAAACAGAGATCCATGGGTGCTCCGCTTTTTAAAGCCTTTAATTGTGTCGTGATATGGCTCAAGACGCATATTTGAGTGGGTATTTTTAAACGGCTCTTTACATCGTTAAACAGATTGAGAATATCAGTTGTGCTCTTGACATTATCAATGGCAGGGTTAAGGCCTAAAACCGCATCACCTGCGCCGTATGATAAACCCTCAAGCAGCGAAGCTGTTACGCCTTTTACATTATCGGTAGGATGATTAGGTTGTAAACGTACTGCAAATGTTCCTTTTTTGCCTATCGTCGTATTACATGTAGCCTCGATATGCAATTTGCGTGAAACGTACATTAGATCGAGATTCCCCATAAGTTTAGCCAAAGCGGCTATAACTTCGGAGGTCATACCACGGGCTTTTTTTAGAATTTCATCTCCGCTAATCATATTGTCGAGTATAGCTTCACGTAATTCACCTATTGTAAGTGATTTGATTTTGTCATATTCTTTTTTGTCAAGATCACCGAGAATTATTCTTGTTACCGCATCTTCATTTGCAGGAACAGCAGGCTCTGCCGTAATTTCTTCGACCGTTAAATCGCTCAAAACTTCTTTTGCGGCTATTCGTTCTTTGGCGTTAGCGGCAGCAATCCCTGCGAGCGAATCACCGCTTTTTTGCTCATTGGCTTTAGCCAAAACCTCTTTAATTGAAGAGAATTTATACCTGTTACCCAAAAGTACAGTTTCTAACTTCATTTCTTTTTTCCTCCGAAAACAAGGGTTTTAACAACTACCGGTACGGCCTTATTGCCTGCAATAGGTTCACCGATATCTATATAATCGTCTGACTTACACTCGATACCGTCAAGACAAATAAATGGATACTTTGGAGGCAACCGTCTGCGAAGACATTGCCCCAAGGCTTTTGAAAAATCTTCTTTAAGAATCACAACTAATGTTGTATTGTTATTAATCAATTCTTTACAAGCAGTTACTATCTTTTCAGAAAGAGTATCGACATCTTTGAATGACGGGGATTTCTCTCCTCTTATGCATATGGCGCACGCCTTATCGGATACACGCTCAAGCGATTCGATACACGGCAGATTTTTAATCGGTAATGCAACATCGGCATACTGTATGGTGCTTCCCGAAATATCCATACTGAATTGGCCTGCTCCGATAACTGTCGCCCGTATAGGATTATCAAGCTCAGTTATAACCTTGCACGGATAAGTTTCGGTGTCGTTTCTAATTTCATCGGCAAGAATAACGCCGATATCACCGTATTTAAATAAATTATCCGTTTTTTCCTGCATACATTCAGAAACGCCGCCTGAAAAAGTAACGATTTCGGGGATGTATTTCCCGGATAGCAAACTATCGGTTATTAACTCGGTTTCAATATTTTTTTCTTTACAAAAACCCAAAGCCTCTTTGATTTTTGAGGCAAGTATAGAGCAAAGCTTATGAATCGAATTTATGCTATCCGCATCATCAAAGCTTTTTATGTTTATGCCATTTGCGCGGCACAAATTTAATAACGACGATGATATAAAAATGCCATCGTCGTTACTTTTTCGTACGAGTCTGCCGCCGATATTTAAGCAACAGGTTTCCACACAACTTCCGTTTACAAATACCGAGATATTGGTAGTGCCGCCGCCTATGTCAACATTAGCGGTACATTTTCCCTCGTTTTCGCTGATAACGTCTGCCCCGGCGCCTTTGCCGGAAAGATAAGATTCAAGCTCGCTGCCTGCCTGTGCTGCAATAAAATCGCCTGCAAATTCAGATACGGAAGAAATAACCTCCGAGGCGTTTTCTCTGCAGGCACTCTCGCCTGTAACTATAACAGCCCCGCACTTCAGCTCATCCGGTGTTACGCCGGCTTTTTTATATTGTTCTTTAATAATTGCTGTAACTGCACTGGCGTCAATTTTACCGTCGGGTAAAAGCGGTGTAAAAACAACATCACTTTTAAATAAAACCTTTTTTGATGTTATATGCACGCTCGGAACTGTACCGAAGCCCTCCGTCACACCTATGCCGATGCGGCTTATAACAAGATGAGTGGTTGTAGTGCCGATGTCTATTCCGGCACTCAGCATACTTTCCGTTTTCATATTAAGCCTCTTCGACCGCAGATAATGATTCTGCCGCCATTTCTGCTTCTATTGTTGATTTTTTTCTGCGATGAATAATAAATCTGTTGCACGGATAAGTCCATAATGTCGGAATCGTCATTCCGATAAGCTTTATAACCAGATCCCAAATGTTGCCGGTAAGGTTGTGAGATTGTGCAAAGGTTGTCATTGCAGACCCTATCCAACCGTTAGCAAAAATTGTAAACACAACCATAATTGCATACAAAATCATACTAAGCGTCGGATTCACATCAGCTTTAAATGTAATTTTTCGATTGATAATAAATGCAATTGCATATCCGATTGTTGTAGAAATGAGATAAGTATAAAGATAGCCTTTTGAGGTTATACCGATCATATTAAGTGCATCATTCACAACAGGCACTGAAGTAAGAGCTTTAAATGCCGTATTCAGTAAAACCATATGTACAATCAACTCAACAGCAGATGAACTGCCCCCGGCAATCGAGTATTTAATAAACTTCCAAAGCTCAGCGTGTTTTTTTGACCAACGCGTAAATCCGTTATCTTTTTTAGTTTCGCTCATTTTTATCCTCCGGTAATTATAAGAATTTTGCAAGTAAAATGATTAGAATTATAATTGCAGCAATAATACCGATTGTTTTAACAATCATGGGTATGGCGGCATCGACCGTAGTCGGAGCTTTACTGGAAAGATAATCAAAAACAGGTCTTGACACTTTTTTGCCGACTAAATCTTCATATGTTCTCGAGTATGTCTTATAGCTGTCAGGTTCCTTTTCGTCAAGTATAAAACATCTGACACCACGCTTGGTTCTGTTACCGTAAGCATTAAATCCGGATGACGGGGTAAAACCGAGATCGACGTTTTTATAAGTACCAATAAAATTATTTTTATGGTCGTGACCTACATAGACTGCCATTATATCACCGCATTCAGAAAGGGCGTCGAATTCGCCGCTGTTGACATCGGGAATTGACGGCGGCTCTTTAAAAGTTCCGCCGACTCTGCATGTTTTTCCGAGTCTGTAATACTCGTGTTTATGCGTCCTGTATGCTTGAACAGCTTTTCTTTCATTCTTTTGAACTCTTCTTAGAATACAATAGTATTCCGGAAGCGGTATATGCTGGAAAACTATAGAAGGCACATATTTTCCGTTTTTCTCTTTAAGCTCATCACGTTTTGCTTTATACCAGGAAATTATTTTTTTATCAAATGCTTCATATCCGCCACCTTTTGCATCGGTGCCGCTGTCAAAAAGATACAAATTGAAAGCATCTCTGTCGGAACCGTCCGAGGCTTTAATAGGTATATTATATGTACCGCCGCCGTCTATGTCTTCGGCTTGAGTTCCTATGCAATTTGGCAGGGCTTTATATATATCGTTGAACTGGTCTTTATTGGAGATACCAACCTGCCTATCGTGATTACCGAAGGTTACGGCAAAAGGTATGTTGCGTTTTGTAACAGGTTCAAGCAAGGTGTTTATCGTTTTTGCAACGGCGTTCTCAAGTTCTTTCCCCTTTCCCTTGTACGACACTCCATATCCTTTGATTTGGTCGCCGGTATACACAACAAGATCCGGTTTTTCATCTTCAATTGCCGCATCGAGCAGAGCCATAGTGTCAGGCGATACTTTAGGTATCTCCTGCATATCGGTAATCTGCATAATTTTAAATAGCCCGTCTTTGTTCATTCTCATAAGACATTTCTCCTACAAACACATAAAAATAAAGGGACACGATGAGTATGAGCAATACTCATTGCGTCCCCTTTGACGTTGTATATTCAAGTACTATAAGATAGTAACACGTTAAAAGCTGATTTGTCAACCTAATTTACGTTAAATTATTGCAAAATGTCTGTATGAAGTGTTTTTTAAGTAATTCACGATTCAGACGCAGGACCGTTTTCGGAGTCTTTTTTATTTTTGTTGAGAAGCGCAAGCAGCTTTTCCTGAGCCTTTGCCCCATCGCCGAAAATCCTGCCTGCCGCATAGTCAAGAAGATATAATCCGTTAATGCTGATACCCTTATATTTCTGACCGTATTTCTTTGCAACGTGCTTTGCTGAAAGTGCGACGGTAGAGACGGTACCTATTGCCAAAATATCACCGAAAAGATTTGACCATCTGTTTTTTCTCATTATATCACGTAGTCCTTTCTTTTTTATAACTGCTGTTCCGATAGAGGTATTATACTACCTATATCTGTTAGGACATCGCCGTTTAACGACTGCGGCGTTATTCCATAGTTTTGCAAAAATGCTTTTATTCGGTCTTTATCGCTGTGCATTTCAAAATTGCCCAAAAAAAGCAAAATATCTCGCGAAATCATCGCGGAACACCCGCCTATAAATCCGTAATCAAACCCATTCAGCCTAACACTGCCTTTGCTGACTTTTAAAACATCGTATCCGTTATTGAGTAGGACTTTTTCTATGCCCGAGTCATCGGTTATTACGGCGTTTTCTCTTACAGGACACAGCGAACACTTTGTATAACCCTGTTTAACATCGATTATACGCAAATTTTGTGATATGGCAACACCTAATATTTGCGGCGAAACTGTTTTACTGTTGCATATAAAATCGGTCCCGATGATAACGCAGTTAAAAGGCACGTCTAATGGGTATTCGTAATCTAAATTTTCATCGGCGATAACAGCTTTACCTCCGACGGAATCAATCCACTCCCCTATCCTGCGCTGTGTCTTGCTTAAATAATACAAGCCACTGCCAAACGACATAACTGACATATCAATATGCCCTCTCACGGGAGCTTGTAAAGCTTTTTCGGAGTCTCCAACAATAGTTTTAATACCCAAAGCGTTAAAATCGTTTATAAAGGGCTCTGCGGCGGCACCTACTATTATTTCTTTTAAATCAGAGTCGGGCAAAAACGGATTTTTTAAAAAATGCTTCATGTTAATTTATTATTGCTTCAAACGCCTGTCTTATGTTGCTTACACCGATTACTTCAATATCGGCTTTTAAGTTTCCGGCAATTTTCTTTAGATTGTATTTTGGAACTATGCATTTTCCAAATCCCAATTTTGCCGCCTCTTTAAT
Organism: Eubacterium sp. CAG:180; assembly: GCA_000432435.1. Classification (GTDB taxonomy): domain Bacteria; phylum Bacillota; class Clostridia; order Oscillospirales; family Acutalibacteraceae; genus Fimenecus. The sequence goes on along the minus strand of HF993131.1, from coordinate 204,425 downwards.
GCGCTGTTCGCAGGAGTTTACCGCTCTTATTTCGCCGCCGAGTCCGATTTCTCCGAATGCGAGAACATCCTCCGGCACAGGCTTGTCCTTAAGACTTGAAACAATCGCCAACGCAATAGAGAGATCCGACGCAGGTTCATCAACTTTAAGTCCGCCTATAATATTTATATAGCAATCCATATTGCCGAGAAAATAGCCGGCACGCTTTTCAAGAACGGCTATCAGCATTGACATTCTGTTATAGTCGACTCCGTTTGCCATTCTTCTCGGAGTGCCGAAGCCGGTAGGCGTTACAAGACTTTGCACCTCAGCCATTATCGGTCTTGAACCCTCCATAATGCAAGCGACGCACGAGCCGGAAGTGTTTTTCGGTCGCCCAGAAATGAGCATCATCGACGGATTTTCCACCTCGTTAAGTCCGCTGTCAAGCATTTCAAAAACACCTATTTCGTTTGTGGAACCGTATCTGTTTTTCACGGCACGCAAAATACGGTATGAAAAGTTTCGGTCGCCCTCAAAATATAAAACCGCGTCTACTATATGTTCCAAAACCTTGGGTCCTGCAATATTGCCGTCCTTATTCACATGACCAACTATTATTATGGGAATATTCAAAGTCTTTGCGGTACGCATAAACATATTTGTGGTTTCTCTTACCTGAGTTATGCTTCCCGAAGAAGAGCTGAGTTCCGCAATATTCATTGTCTGTATTGAATCTATCATAACAATATCAGGTTTTTCCGCGGAAATAAGTTCACATATATACTGTGCGTCCGTCTCGCAAAGAAGTGAAAGGTTATCGGCGGTTACCCCAAGTCTTGAGGCGCGAAGCTTTAACTGGTGTGCTGATTCCTCTCCCGATACATATAAGATTTTAAGATTACTGTCTAAATACTGACATATCTGCAAAAGCATTGTGGATTTGCCGATACCGGGGTCGCCGCTTAAAAGGACAAGCGAGCCTTTAACCAAACCGCCGCCGAGAACGCGATTAAGTTCGTGCAGTCCCGTGTCGTATCTATGCTCGGTATCAGTAACAATATCGTTTAATTTATATACTTTTCCATGAAAATTGTCCGAATAGGCTCTTTTTGCCGTAACGGTTTGCGGAGCTCTCACTTCCTCGTTCATTGTGTCCCACTCATGGCATCCGGGGCACTGTCCGAACCATTTTGCAGACTCATACCCGCATTTTGAACACACAAAAACCGTTTTTAACTTTGATGCCACTATTACACATCCTTTGTATTTATATATTCCATTATTCCGAAAGCAATGGAAAATGCCATTTTTCTTTGATAATCCGAGTTTTCAAGCAATTTGTTTTCTTGAGGATTGGAAACAAATCCGCACTCAACAAGCACAGCAGTTCTTTTTGCGTAATACAGCAAATAAATATTACTTCCTGATTTCTTAATAACACGCTTATTATCATTTTGCAAAAGACTGCAAACAGAATTTTGTATGCAATTCGCCAAAACTGCACTATCGGTAGTGTTAGGCGAATAAAAAACCTGAGTACCCCAAAGCGAACTGTTGGAAAATTTATTTTGATGGATACTGACGAAGATATTGTTTTCGTCTGATTCCATTATCGACATACGCTTATGTATATCGGAAACTTTCTGCTCACGCAGGGTCTTTGCGCTGCTGTCATGTATCGACTCGTCGTCTGTTCTTGTCATAACGGTATTAAGCCCGTATGCTCTGAGGATATAATTCAGCTTATATGCGATTTCCAAATTGATTACCTTTTCCGATATGCCGTCACTCGCAACTGCTCCGCCGTCGGCACCGCCGTGCCCGGCGTCAATCACGATTGTGTATTCACATTTTCCCGGTAATTTTCCGGTCGAAACATTACTTGTAGCACGCAGAAATTCTAAAACATAAAAGCCTACACAAAAAAAGCATAAAATAAATATACATATGGGAAACACCCTTTTGCTCATAAAACATCACCCGTTAAATTTTATGAGCTTTTAGTGCTGATTATTATATCTATCAGTATATCATATTTTTTACCGTTTTCAATTAAAACGTCCTATATATGCGATTGTTTTGTTTTACATACAAAGGTGTTTATCCACGCCAAAATTATCTTTTAAATTGTATCATAATACCCTTTGGTTTTCAACAAAAAAGAGCAAGCCTCTTAGCTTGCTCTTTTTCTTTAATATCAGAAAATATTAGCCCTTAACCATATTGGCAATTTCATCGGCAAAGTTTTCTTCTTTCTTCTCAAGGCCTTCGCCTTTAGCATAGCGGATGAAAGCGGTAACCTTGATGTCTGCGCCGAGCTTCTTAGCTACGGAGTCAACATACTTCTGAACATTCATGCTACCGTCCTTAACGAACTCCTGTTCAAGAAGGCAGTTTTCTTTATAATACTTGCCGACTTTACCCTCGGCAATCTTAGCAAGAACCTGATCGGGCTTGCCTGCCATCTTAGGATCCTCAGCGAGCTGAGCCTTGATTATCTCGCTCTCATGCTCAATAACGCTTGCGGGAACGCTTGCTCTGTCAAGATAAGCGGGAGACATTGCGGCAATCTGCATTGCAACGTCCTTGCCCATCTCCTTAAATTCAGCAGCCGCGGCAGTCTTTTCATCGGTATCAAAAGATACAAGAACGCCTACTGCACCGCCCGCATGAATGTAAGTTGCGGCAATACCGGTAACTCTTTCAAAACGGCGAATCTTCATATTCTCACCGATAGCAAGAACCATATCCTGAAGATTTTCCTGAACTGTTCTGTCGCTTCCGTCAAGCTTCTTTGTAAGAAGATCGTCAACATCTTTGGGATCTTCATTTATAACAGTCTTAGCAACGCTGAGAACAAAGTTCTGGAACTTATTGTTCTTTGCAACGAAATCGGTCTCTGAATTGACCTCGATAATAACGCTTGTCTGCTTTGCTTCATCGGTGTAAGCCATAACTACGCCCTCGGCAGCAATTCTGCTTGCCTTCTTGGTAGCTGCGGCAAGACCTTTTTCTCTGAGAAAATCTATTGCCTTATCCATATCGCCGTCAGACTCAACGAGTGCTTTTTTGCAATCCATCATGCCAACGCCGGTTTTCTCGCGAAGAGCTTTTACATCACTTGCAGTAAATGCCATAATTTATTCCTCCAGTTAATTAAACTTAAACAGAGCCCGCACTAAAGCACGGGCTTTGCTTCCTTCAAAATTATTCCGCAGCAGCTTCGGTTTCTGCATCAGCGTTGTCTTCAGCTTCTGCAGCTGCAGCGCCCTGCATACCCTGCTTGCCCTCGATAACCGCGTCAGCCATAGCACCGGCGATAAGTTTTACGGCACGGATAGCGTCATCGTTACCGGGGATAACATAATCGATTTCATCGGGATCGCAGTTTGTGTCAACAATAGCGATAATCGGAATGTGAAGCTTCTTAGCCTCTGCAACAGCTATTCTCTCTTTTCTCGGGTCTACTATAAACATAGCAGCCGGCTGTTTCTTCATTTCGGTTATACCGCCCATAAACTTTTCAAGCTTTTCGATTTCAAGCTCGAGCTTAGCAACTTCTTTCTTGGGAAGCATATCGAATGTGCCGTCCTCTTTCATTGCCTCAAGCTGACCGAGTCTCTTAATTCTCTGCTTAATTGTAGTGAAGTTGGTAAGCATACCGCCGAGCCAACGAGCGTTAACATAAGGCATTTCGCAACGAGCGGCTTCTTCTTTAATAGAATCCTGAGCCTGCTTTTTGGTACCTACGAAAAGGATTTCCTCACCGTTGGCTGCAAGATCACGAACAAACATATAAGCTTCTTCAAGCTTTTTGACCGTTTTCTGAAGGTCGATGATATAAATTCCGTTTCTTTCTGTGAAAATGTACTCAGCCATTTTCGGGTTCCATCTTCTTGTCTGGTGACCGAAATGTACACCGGCTTCAAGAAGCTGTTTCATTGATACTACTGACATTGTTTTGTCCTCCTTATTTTATCCTCCGCACAGATCACTTTAACGCAAGACATAAAAATGCAATTTTGCGATAATCACCATGCGTGCGAATTGCGGAAGCATTATACCATTATTTAAATGTAAATGCAAGTCTTTTTCACCTATTACCGAAAATTTTTTCCTGAAGAGAATAGGCTTGGGCTTTTCTTTTTTTCTCTTCGTCATTTGACAACGTAAATGTACCGTCCGATTGTTTTAATAAAACATTGCCCTCTCTGACTTTAAAAGGCAATGAATCAACCTCAACATTTAAGAACTTACCGTCGGGACACTCTAAAACCGCAATATTGTTTTCAACCCTGTCTACAACAAAAAACTCATCCATAGCTATTTCTCCGTTGATACATAAATGTGTTCACCGTCGCTGCCAACAACAATCGTACCGCTCACATCGGTACGCTTATACTGAATACCGAGCTTGTCGAGCATATCGAGAGTTTTTTCAGACGGCAGATTATATTGATTATTCACGCCGCAAGATATAATTGCAAGCGTAGGGTTAACAGATTTCAGAAAAACTTCCGAAGAAGATGTCTTACTGCCGTGATGCCCGAGCTTTATCACATTCGCCGAAACATCAAATCCGGCATTTAAAATATCTTTTTCGGATTTTTTCTCGGCATCGCCCATAAATAAAAATGAATTTTTACCGTAAGTCGCCTTAATAACCACCGAAGAATTATTCAGCTCCTCATAATCGGCATTAGGTGCCAAAACAGAAAAACAAAATCCGTTTAAATCATATCTGTCTCCGGGAGTTGCGGCATAAGCCGTTGCACCGCTCTCGGATATAGCCTGAAGCAAATTTGTATAAATGTTTGTATCGGGCATATTCTGCTCTGTATAACGCGGCATAATTATATTGGTGATTTCAAAATTTTGAATAATTTTTGCGGCACTGCCGATATGGTCGGAATGTGCGTGTGTCAAAATAAAATAGTCTATTTTTTTAATGTCAAGAGCATTAAGATAAGCGGCAACTTTATCGTATGCGTCTATATCTCCGGAATCAATCAGGACAGCTTGACCGCCGCAGGTTATAAGCTCACAATCAGCTTGACCGACGTCCAAATAGCTCACCATAAACGGATATGTGTCTGTACTCGCAGTCTCATTCACCCCGGCATAACGGTAAATCGAACTCCAAGTAGGAAACACCTTTCCCGGGAAATATGTAATTACAACGGAAACCATAAACAAAACAGCGATAATTGCGAATATCAATATCTGCTTTTTATTTGTTTTTCTTCTTTTTGCCATATCTGTTGTTACCATTTTTACCGTAAGATTGTTTTGCTTTGGTTTGTTTTGTTCCGGGACGCGGCTTTATAAGACAATTGCTTCCGAGGCCGATTAAATCCTGTCTCCCGGCGCGTTTAAGTGCCTCTTCAACAAGATCATAATTTTTCGGATTAAAATACTGCATTAGTGCTCTTTGCATGGCCTTATCATGCGGATTTTTCGCCACATACACAGGCTCAAGTGTATACGGGTCAAGTTCCGTATAAAACATTGCAGTTGAAATTGTTCCCGGAGTGGGATAATAATCCTGCACTTGCTCCGGGTGCAAATGTTCTTTTTTTATAAATTCCGCAAGCTTAACCGCATCCTTTAGAGTGGCTCCCGGATGTGAAGACATTAGATATGGGACAAGATACTGTTCCTTCCCAATACGCTTAGTATAATCAAAATACTTTTTTGAAAATTCTATGTAAGCGTCTATATGCGGTTTACCCATTTTGTCGAGAACTGCGGCGGAGCAATGCTCCGGTGCAACCTTTAGCTGCCCGCTTATATGATATTTTACAAGTTCTTTGAAAAAATCATTATTTTTATCCTTTAGCATAAAATCATATCTTATACCGGAGCGAATAAAAACTTTTTTGATGCCCGGAATCCTTCTCAGTTCTCTTAAAATATCTAAATATTCAGTTTCATCCGCTTTAAGAGCGGGACAAGCACTCGGAGCCAAGCATTTTTTACCTTTACACAAGCCGTTTTTTAACTGTTTTTCACACGAAGGATACCTAAAGTTTGCAGTTGGGCCTCCTACATCATGTATATACCCTTTAAAATCAGGTAATTGTTTCAGTTTTTCAGCCTCGGCGAGAACGGACTTTTTGCTTCTTGATGTAACAAACCGCCCCTGGTGAAATGCTAACGAGCAAAAGTTACACGCGCCGAAACAGCCGCGGTTGTGTGTTATCGAAAACTTTACTTCTTCAAGCCCCGGAACTCCGCCAAATTCTTCATACATAGGGTGATACTCACGAGTATAAGGAAGAGAATAAACGAAGTCAAGCTCATCTCTTGTTAACGGAGACATCGGCGGATTCTGCACAAGCATCATATTACCGTGACGCTGCTTCAGAAGCTTTCCGCGAATATGATCCTGCTCATCCTGCTCAATTCTCACTGAAACAGCATATTCCTTTTTGGATTTCAATACATTCTCGTAAGATGGACATTCTTTACCGTACAGCGGAGTTTCGGAAACAGGAACAGCATAGCATGTTCCGTTAATGTCATGCATCAAATGTATATCTTCACCGTTTTTCAGCCTGTTCGCCACTTCAAGCGTTTGCTTTTCTCCCATTCCGTAAATAAGCAAATCAGCCCCCGAGTCAAAAAGAATCGAGGGTCGTAGCTTATCTTCCCAATAATCGTAATGAGCAAATCTGCGAAGCGAAGCCTCAAGCCCGCCTATTATTATAGGAATGTTATTATAAGCTTCTCTGATTTTTTTACAATAAACGATTACGGCTCTATCAGGTCTTTTTCCCATTTTTCCGCCGGGAGAATACGCGTCCTTACTTCGAGGCTTTTTAGCTACGGTGTAATGAGCAACCATAGAATCAATATTGCCGGAAGAGAGCAAAAAGCCATACTTCGGCCTGCCGAAACGCATAAAATCGCATGTGTTTTTCCAATTAGGCTGCGACAGCATACACACCCGAAATCCTTGAGATGCCAGCACACGTGTAATTATAGCTGCACCAAAGCTGGGATGATCCACATATGCGTCACCGGAAACATAAACAAAATCAGGGCTATCCCATCCGAGCGCAATCATTTCTTCTTTTGTTACAGGTAAGAAACCATTCATAATTTACTCCGGAATTTCCGTATCATCGTTTTTTTCATCGGAGGCAGTATAATCTTTTGCAGCTCCACCCTGTGCCAAAGCATTCATCTCATACCACTGTTGCTTTGTTACGAGAACTTTTCTCGGTTTACTGCCTTCATACGGACCTATAATATTTCGCTCTTCAAGAGTATCTATAATTCTTGCGGCTCTTGCATAACCGAGCTTAAGTTTTCTTTGAAGCAGGGTTGTAGAAGCCATCTGCGCATCAACGACAACCTCTATTGCTTTCGGAACCATTTCGTCTGTTTCGCCGTCGGAATCATCACCGTCCGAAACAGCTCCGCCGTTTTTCTTCTTTTCCATTGCAGCCTGTCGCTCGATTTCATTCATTACTTCATCGTCATAAGAAGATTTCTCCTGCTTTTTAATGAAGTCAACAACAGTTTCTACTTCTTTATCCGAAAGAAAGCAACCCTGTATACGTTGAGGCTTTGCAATTCCTACCGGGTAGAATAAAAGGTCGCCATTACCTAAAAGCTTTTCAGCTCCTGCCGTATCAATTATGGTGCGCGAATCGATTTGGGATGAAACCTTTAATGAGATACGACTGGGAATATTAGCTTTAATAAGACCTGTAATTACGTCAACAGACGGTCTTTGAGTGGCAATAACAAGGTGCATTCCCGCAGCACGTGCCATTTGAGCAAGACGACAAATAGAATCTTCTACCTCGTGCGGCGCTGCCATCATAAGGTCTGATAGCTCATCAATAAAAATAACGATTTGCGGCATTTTTTTCTGACCGATACTCTCGCATATGCTGTTATAGCCGCTGATGTCGCGCACATTGTTATCCGAAAAAGTTTTGTATCTTGACAACATTTCGGTAACCGCCCACGCAAGAGCACCCGAAGCTTTACGCGGGTCCGATACAACAGGAACTATAAGATGCGGAATTCCGTTATAGACCGTAAATTCAACCTGCTTCGGGTCTATCATAAGAAGCTTAACTTCATCGGGTTTTGCATTATAAAGTATGCTGACAATCATCGAGTTAAGGCATACAGATTTACCTGAACCGGTAGTGCCGGCAACCAAAAGGTGCGGCATTTTGGCAAGGTCTGCATATGTACAATTTCCCGCAATATCTTTGCCCAACGCGACAAAGAGCTTTGATTTCGCATTTCTGTATTGATCTGTATCTATAATTTCGCGCAGAGTAACCGTAGAACGGTTTTTATTCGGCACTTCTATTCCGACAGCCGCCTTATTAGGTATCGGAGCTTCAATTCTGACACCCGAAGCTGCAAGGTTTAATGCTATATCGTCCGAGAGATTGGTTATTCGGCTGATTTTAACACCTGCGGCAGGCTGGATTTCATAGCGAGTTACCGACGGTCCCCTGCTTATATCAACAATTCTTGTTTCAACCCCAAAACTCTTAAGAGTATCAACAAGCTTAGTGGCATTCGCCTTGAGTTCGTCCTCATATTTAACATTTCGGCCGTTTTTAGGCTCGGCCAGACAATCTAACGAAGGCAATTGATATTCGGCTTTCGGTTTGTCATTTTCATCATCGGATAAGGTGCCTTTTACCGATTTTAACGCAGAAGCAGACGCAGAGCTTTTTGCAGCTTCTTCTATCGGTTTTGAAATTTGTGAATTTGCTTCGTCACCGTTCATCTTTTTAATTATATCATCAAGAAGCACCGGTTTTGACTCCGTAAGTTCATTTGTTTCAGCTTCGTCTTGTTCTTTTTTATCCACATTATCAAATTTGACAATATCGGCTGTTTTCTTTGATTTCTTTGCTGATTTTTCCGTAACCGGCTCCGGGCCTAAATCAACATCGGGATTAAATGACTCTCGATTTCGCTCTTCCGCACTCGCGAGCTGCTCAAGCTTTTCCTCACGATACTCACTGACTTTCTTGACAGGACTGTAAACACCCTTCATCAATTTTTTTAAGGTTGTCCCGGTCATCAGCATTAAAAACAAGAACATTAATATCAAAATAATAGCTATCGCAGCCGGCTTGCTGCTGCCGGTAGCAAGCAATATCGCACCGCCTATTATTGCGCCGACAGCGCCGCTGCCGACAAGTGAACCGTCAAATCTATAAGCATTGTAGGCATCTATAACATTTTCCGAAAAGTCAACAACCCCGTGAAAGCCGAAAATATGTATAGCAGCGGATAAAAGTATTATCAGCATTGCGGCCTCAAAAATCTTAACTCCGATTTTTTGGTCGGTCTTATCAAGCGTAGCCATAACTGCAATATATATTAAAATCAACGGCCATATAAATGCCGAGAAGCCGAAAAGGCCAAAACTGAGAGTCCGTAAAACACCCCACAAGCCTCCTCCGTTAATAAACGAAAGACATATAAAAAAGACCGAAACGGCAAAAAGAATTATTGCGGCAAGCTGCCTGTTAGCCGCCGCTTTTTCTTCATTTTGTTTTGTGCTTTTTGTAGAAGAAGGTCTTTTTCCTCTTTTCGGCGGAGAAACTTTCTTATTTTTTGTTGCCGGCATTTAATTCAGCTCCATTAAAATCATTAAAAGTGAATTTTGAATATCTGGCACGCAAGCGTAAATATACCGATTGCTATGCAATAATATCCGAAATATTTAAACATATCTTTTTTCAGTATCCATTGAAGAAGTTTAATGCAAAGAACACCTACTACCATTGCAGTAATTATGCCTATCACGGTAGGCAACACTTCGATGCTTTGATGAATTTCAATTGCATCTTTAGTCTGAGATATATTAGCGGCAATTATTGCAGGAATACCAAGAATGAACGAATACTGAACCATATACTCCTTGTTTACGCCGCACATCATACCGGTTGATATCGTCGATCCGGAACGTGAAAGCCCGGGAAAAGCCGCAGCAAACGCCTGAGCTACACCTACGGCAAACGCATCTGTCGTATTAACTTCTCTAACAAGCTTCTTTTTCTTTGATATATATGTAGAAGTGAGAAGTAATACAGCTGTTAACAGGAAACTGAATCCCTCGACCCAAAGGTTATCATCCTCAGCAAAACTGCCGCAAACGTCCATAAGTTTTTGACCGCCGCCCACAGGTATAAGCAAGAAAAGCAACGGAATACACGAAAATACAAACATGATCAGCATTTTTCTTGTTCCGGTAATTTCCTTAAATTTAAATTTACCTGTAAAAATGTCCTTGATTAGTTTAAAGAACTCAATAACAAGAGCCCAAATAGTTTTGTAATAAACAATAAAGACTGCGATTAAAGTTCCCAAGTGAAGCATTACATCAAACAAAAGGGATGTATCGCTTGTGGTTCCCAACAGATAATGGAAGAGTGATAAATGTCCACTGCTCGAAACCGGTAGAAATTCGGTAACGCCCTGCACTATGCCCAAAATAATAGCTTTTAAAACACTCATAATATCCTCCGATAATGAATTTTTGGATTAAAATATTTTGAAGATATATAATCATACGGATTTGTAGAACGCAAAGAAACTGCGGTACATTTTCCGTTAATATTTCTATATTCCACATAACCACCGTCAATAGACCTTACTGAATTTTCCGGCGCCGTAAAAGGAAAAATCTCATATGGCGAAATCACAGAATAAAGAACCACTACCTATTCTCCTTTGTTATCATACCGTAAAGGCAATCAAGAGCATCGGATAAACCGCCGAGACTGTCAATAAGGCCCTCTTTTACAGCAGCTTCTCCGTCAAGAACCGTTCCGACATCCATAACGAGTTCTCCGGTTGCAGTCATAAGTTCTCTGAATCTTTCTGATTTCATCGAAGAATTATCTGCAACAAATCTTACTATTCTTTCCTGCATCTTATCAAAATAAGACAATGTTTGAGGAACGCCGAGTACAAGCCCGTTCATTCGCACCGGATGCACAGTCATTGTTGCCGACGGAACAATAAAAGACTTTTTAGCGGAAACCGCCAACGGCACGCCGATTGAATGCCCCCCGCCGAGAACAAGCGATACAGTAGGTTTTCTCATACCGCTTAAAAGTTCCGCAAGTGCAAGCCCGGCTTCTATGTCTCCACCGACGGTATTCAAAATTATAATCAGACCTTCTATATCTCTACTTTCTTCTATAGCAACAAGCTGAGGTATAACGTGCTCATATTTTGTTGTTTTATTTTGCGGCGGCAATATAAAATGCCCTTCAATCTGCCCTATCACAGTAAGGCAATGAATATAATGACCGTCTTTGGAAACAGTAACCGAACCCGTCTCAACAATCTGTTTTATATCGCCGTCCGTATTGTCATCTTCGTCTACCGAAGCATCCGGAAATTCCGTGGGAGATTCTTTTGGAGAAATAGGTTCAATCAAATTACTATAAGTCATAACAATACCCCCATATAAAGTCAAATATCATTATGCCCATAATAACTCATTTTATAACTGTAGTTATTTTAGCACAAATGTTTTTTTATAGCAATAGCTGTTCCAGGTTGATATTTAAAATACTGTTATTGCCATTAGTGTAAAAAAGCACTTGTTTTTTACTTTTTCTCAAGTTCGAATCAAAAACTCATTTAATTTATAAAAGAATTTAAACTTTTTTAAAATTTTTATTGACTTTTTCCATTATGACGTATATAATTTAGTTTATTGAGGGGATCAAATATTTTCTGGGCAAAAAAATATTGTTTACCGCCTTTTTAAGCGGTAAGCTTTATTTTTTTGCTTTTTTTAGGTTATTTTGTTTTCAAGCGCAAAGCGGTACACATAAACCTCTTATATTTATGCAGACTTGCTATGATATAATCTCTATTTCCCTATTATTAAAGAAAATCAGGTTATATGATGAAAATTCACTTGATAATTCATTGACAAAGTATTTCATATGGATTAAAATAAGATTGTTAAAAATGTGAAAAAGTTAGGAGCGATCTATATGGGTTACACAGTAGCTCAAAAGCTTATTAAGTCACATCTTGTCAGCGGAGAAATGAAAGTCGGCAGTGAGGTCGGTCTCAAAATAGACCAGACTCTTACTCAGGATGCAACCGGCACTATGGCATATCTTGAATTTGAAGCCATGGGCATTAAAAGAGTTAAAACAGAGCTTTCGGTTGCTTATGTTGACCATAATACCTTGCAGACAGGATTTGAGAATGCAGATGACCATCGTTTTATAGGCAGTGTTGCAAAGAAACGCGGAATTAGATTTTCTCGTCCGGGAAACGGTATTTGCCATCAAGTACACTTAGAACGTTTCGGCAAACCCGGAAAAACGCTTATTGGCTCTGACAGCCACACACCCACAGGCGGCGGTATAGGTATGCTCGCTATGGGTGCAGGTGGACTTGACGTAGCTGTTGCAATGGGCGGCGGCACATACTATATTACCATGCCGAAAATCGTCAATGTACATCTTACCGGAAAACTCAGCCCTTATGTTACGGCCAAAGACGTAATCCTTGAAGTTCTCAGAAGAATGACTGTTAAGGGCGGTGTAGGCAAAATAATCGAGTATACAGGCGAAGGCGTTAAATCTTTATCCGTTCCGGAGAGAGCAACTATAACTAATATGGGTGCTGAGCTTGGAGCAACAACGTCGGTTTTCCCGTCAGATGAAATAACCAAGGCGTTTCTTGAAGCACAAGGCAGAGTTGATGATTGGACAGAGCTTTCTGCCGACAGCGATGCGGTATACGACGAATTTATTGAAATAGACCTTTCTTCTCTTGAGCCTCTTGCAGCTATGCCGCATATGCCCGATAAAGTAAAAAAGGTTTCTGAAATAGGCAAAATTAAAATTGACCAGGTATGCATAGGCTCATGCACTAATTCCTCTTTAATGGATATGCTGAAAGTCGCGGCTATATTAAAGGGACATACCGTTGCCGAAAACGTCAGCCTGAGCATCGCTCCGGGTTCAAAGCAGGTGCTTAATATGCTTGCACTCAACGGAGCACTCTCGGATATGATAAATGCGGGTGCCAGAATTCTCGAAAGCGCTTGCGGACCATGTATAGGTATGGGTCAGTCGCCTAATTCAAAAGGCATTTCTCTCAGAACGTTCAACAGAAACTTTGAGGGACGTTCAGGAACCGCAGACGCAGGAATATACCTTGTAAGCCCCGAGACTGCCGCGGTATCGGCAATCACCGGTGTATTGACCGATCCGAGAGAAAACGGAGAACCGCTTCACATCCTTATGCCCGACAGATTTATTGTTAATGACAATATGATAGAAATGCCCGCTTCAGAAGAAGACGCAGACAAGGTTGAGGTTATTTACGGTCCAAACATCAAACCGTTCCCAAAAACCGAAAAATTACCGGAGAGCATTGAAGCTAAAGCACTTCTCAAAGTCGGAGATGATATAACCACCGATCATATTATGCCGGCAGGTGCCAAGATACTACCCTATCGCTCAAATATACCTTACCTTTCACAGTTCTGCTTCGGAGTGTGCGACAAGGAATTCCCCGACAGATGTAAAAAAGAAGGCAAAGGAATTATAATCGGCGGCGCCAACTACGGTCAGGGCTCTTCTCGTGAACATGCGGCTTTGGTTCCGCTTTATCTCGGTATAAAGGCGGTTATCACAAAATCATTTGCAAGAATTCACTGTGCAAATCTTATTAATGCCGGTATATTGCCTCTCAACTTTAAAAACCCCGATGATTACGACAAGATTTCCGAGGGCGACCTTCTCGGTCTTAAAAATGTAAAAGACGAGATACTCTCAGACAAACCCGTGATGTTGCTTAACGAAACAACCGGCGAAAAGTTCGAGCTTAAATATGATTTGTCAACACGCCAAAAGGATATTATCCTTGCGGGCGGTCTTCTCAACTACACAAGAGAATCATTATAATAGGAGGATAAAAATGACTGAAGAAAATTTGCAGGAAGCTTTAAAAAAGTTTGAAGCACTCGTTCGCGAGCAATCGGAACGTTCAGACAGAATTAAAGCTCAAAAGGACAGTATTGACTATGATAAACTTGATAAAATAGTCATCGGCGTTTGCGGCGGAGACGGCATTGGACCGATTATAACAAAAGAATCGGCACGAGTTCTTGAGTATATGCTTGAAGACGATGTTAAAGCCGGAAAAGTTGAGTTTAAAGTCATCGACGGACTTACAATAGAAAACAGAATTGCCCATATGCAGGCTATTCCCGACGATGTTCTGGAAGAGCTTAAATCATGTCACGTTATTTTAAAAGGCCCAACAACGACACCGCAAGCAGGCAGCGGTATGCCCAACATCGAAAGTGCCAATGTTGCCATGAGAAAAGCTCTTGATTTATTTGCAAATGTTCGCCCTGTAAAAGTTCCTGAAAAAGGAATAGATTGGACATTTTTCCGCGAAAATACCGAGGGTGCTTATGCCGTAGGTTCAAAGGGCATAAATGTTGACGACGATCTTGCATTTGATTTTGTTGTAGCAACAAGTGAAGGTTCGGAAAGAATTGCCAAAATGGCGTATGAGTATGCTCGTAAGAATCACAAAGATCGCGTATCAATTATCAACAAAGCTAATGTTATTAAAACGACAGACGGTAAATTCCTCAACATATGCAAAAATATCGGCAAGGAGTACCCTGAAATCACTACTGATGAATGGTATATCGACATAACCACAGCAAAGCTTATTGATGAAAAGCGCCGCAAAGACTTTAAAGTTTTTGTTCTCCCGAATCTATACGGCGATATTATAACCGACGAAGCTGCCGAATTCCAAGGCGGCGTCGGCACGGCAGGAAGTGCTAATCTCGGGAAAAGATATGCAATGTTCGAAGCTATACACGGTTCTGCTCCGCGTATGATTTCCGAAGGAAGAGGTCAATATGCCGATCCTTGCTCCATGCTCCGTGCTACAGTTATGCTTCTGTCGCACATCGGTAAACAAGACAAAGCAGATCTTCTTGAAAAGGCTCTGGATTACTGTATGTTCACCGATAAAAAATATGTAATTACCGGACGAGAAGACGGTGCAACATGCAGCGAATTCGGCGATTATGTAATGGAAACCGTTCAAAAGCTTTCAAAGTGAGGTGAACTGAGTAATGGCAAAAAATGATTCGGTATCGTTATCTGTTGTTAAAAGACTTCCGAGATATTATCGCTTTTTAGGTGAAATAAAAAAGAACGGAACAGTTCGTATATCATCCGGTGAGTTATCAAAAAGAATGGGTTTTACCGCTTCACAAATTCGCCAGGATCTTAATTGCTTCGGTGGCTTCGGTCAGCAAGGATACGGATATAATGTCGAACAGCTGTACAAAGAAATAGGTTCTATACTCGGTGTCAACAATCATCTTAAGACTATACTAATAGGTGCAGGAAATCTCGGTCACGCCATAGCTTCTCATATGTCTTTTGAAGCACGCGGGTTTAACCTCATCGGTATTTTTGATAAAAACGAAGCACTTGCAGGCAAGCTTGTACGTAACATACCCGTAAGACATATTAACGGTCTGTATGATTTTTGTCGCGACAACTCCCCTGCCGTTGCAGTGCTTTGTATACCAAGCGATAATGCAAAAGAAATTGTTGATGAGCTTGTTAAACTCGGTGTAAAAGGATTTTGGAATTTCAGTCATTATGATATTGCTTCGGATTACCCAAATGTTGCAGTTGAAAATGTACATCTTTCCGATAGCCTTATGACTCTCAGTTATCATGTAAGTAACCTTTAATTACAATCAACACAAAAAAACGATATCGAAGTTAAATCTTCGATATCGTTTTTTATTTATTCTCAATTAAACTTTTAAGAGACCTTAAAAAATCTTCATTTTGAAAATCTTTTCGTTTATGCGGTCCTTTCGTTCTGCCGCCAGACATACGAATTTCACGAGAAATATGCCTTGACTGCAAAAGAAAGTCAATGTTATTGTCAGTATAAATCAAACCGTTTTGATTTATAGCCCTTGCATTCTTTGCAAGGCACATAGCAGCAAGACCATAATCCTGCGTTACCACAATATCGCCGGGTGATATAAGATTGACTATTTTGTAATCTGCACTGTCTTTGCCTTTTGAAACTGTAATAACACTTGCATAATTAAACGAAAATTCATGAGAAGTATCACATACAACATAGCACTCTATATTGTGTTGTTTGGCAAAATTAATGGCTGATTCGGTGACAGGACATCCGTCGGCATCAATAAAAATACGCATTTTATTCTTCTGCAAGTGCATTTAGTTTTTCAATACACTGCTTACAAATTTTATTTCCTTTATACTCTACAATATCATCTACACTATCGCAAAAAATACACGCCGGAACATATTTTTTTAAAACGATGGAGTCGTCATCAGTATATATCTCTACGGCACTTTTACCTGCTACGAGGTTCAAAAGCTTACGGGTCTCGGTCGGCAGTACCACCCTGCCCATTTTATCAATTCCACGGACCATGCCCGTAGATTTCATAATATTCACTCCTAACATTCAACAAAAAGCAACATTCGGAACTTCCTTTTGACATAATATAGCATTTTAAAATTATTATGTCAACGAAAATGCAATATCTATTTATCATTTCATATGAATATACATGGTATCGGTGATAGAAGTGATGAATTATATATGGTGTGCCATAATTCTTCTAAGCGTAATATTTTCATTTATTTGTGGCAGTACAGAGGGCTTATCAAGTGCTATTATTGCATCCGGCAAACAATCGGTTGAATTTTTGCTATCTGTATTAGGGGTATTTTGCTTTTGGGGTGGCATTATGAATATTATAGAAAAATCAGGCTTAAATAAATTATTTTCAAAGGCCCTGTCCCCTATTATTAAGCTTTTATTTAAAGATGTAAAACCCAAAAGCAAACTTTTTGACGCGATAAGTCTCAGCATGGCAGCAGGACTGTTAGGACTTGGAAACGCCTCGACTCCGCTTGGTATATTGGTTATGAAAGAGTTTGCAAAAGACAGACCTAACGGATATACAGCCACAAACAATATGGTTATGTTTGTAGTCTTAAACTCAACAGCTTTAAAGGTGTTTCCGTCTACAATAGCAGCTGTAAGGCAAAATAACGGTGCCGCAAATCCCTTGGACTTTGTGGCGGCTTCGCTCGTAGCCTCATTTGCATCGGTCGCAACAGGTATTATTTTGACAAAGATGCTCGGTGGTAACAAATATGAATAAAATAGGTGCTTACATATTCATTATTTTCATTGCAGGGACAGTATGTTATTCGCTCTTGAAAAAGAGAAACGTCTTTCAGGATTTTACCGATGGCGTGCCGTCAGGACTCAAAACCGGGTTGGCCATCTTCCCGGCGATTACGGCAATGATGCTGGCAGTAAATATGTTTACAAAATCGGGTCTCTGCGATTACTTCACAAAACTTATAACGCCTGTTTTTACAAATATCGGTATCCCTGCCGAACTGATACCTCTGATAACACTAACTCCGCTGTCAGGCAGCGGGTCCCTAAGCATATTTGAAAATCTGCTAAAAGACTATGGCTGCGACTCATTTATAGGCAGATGTGCTTCCGCTGTAATGGCGTCAACTGAAACCACTTTTTATGTAATAACCGTTTATTACGGAGCAATAGGTATAAAAAAGATAAGGCACACAGCTTTTGCTTCGCTGTGTGCCAATATGGTTAGTGTAATTACAGCAACCCTAATGGTGAAGCTTATTACTTTTCAATAAGAGAAACACCTGTCATCTCAGCAGGTTTTGCAAGTCCCATAATGTCAAGCATTGTAGGCGCAAGGTCGCAGAGTCTGCCGCCATTTTGTTTGAGCTTGCAATCATAACCTACTACAATCAACGGAACGGGATTGGTTGTGTGGGCAGTAAACGGTGTTCCGTCCTCAGCATACATTTTATCTGCATTACCGTGGTCCGCGGTTATAAGTGTAACGCCGCCCATCTTATTGACTGCATCAACAAGCTTACCGACGCATTCATCAACAGTTTCAACAGCTTTTACCGCCGCAGGGAAAACACCCGTGTGCCCCACCATATCACAGTTAGCGTAGTTAAGAATTACAACATCGTATTTTCCGCTGAGTATTCTCTCACAAGCGGCGTCGCAGACCTCATAAGCACTCATCTCAGGCTTCAAGTCAAATGTTGAAATTTTGGGTGAATCGATAAGGACTCTGTCTTCGCCCGGATATACTTTTTCTTCTCCACCGTTAAAGAAAAATGTAACGTGCGCATATTTTTGTGTCTCAGCTATACGAAGCTGTGTTTTGCCGAGAGAAGAAAGATATTCTCCCATAGTATTTTTAAGAGCCTCAGGTGCAAAAGCGACCTTAACATTCGGCATAGTCTCATCATACTGAGTCATGCAAACATAATAAAGAGGGAAATACTTCCTTTCGAATCCTTTAAATTCAGGATCCACAAAAGCTCTTGTTATTTCTCTTGCACGGTCCGGACGGAAATTAAAGAATACCACAGAATCATTTTCTTTAATTTTGCCGTCTTCGGAGCATACTGTGGGCATAACAAATTCGTCTGTAAGATGCTTACCGTCACCATCGATTGTCTCATAAGACTTTTCGACTGCATCAACGGCGTTTGAATTGTGTACGCCTTCACCGTTGACCATAGCCCTGTATGCCATTCCGACTCTGTCCCACATATTGTCACGGTCCATAGCATAAAATCTGCCCATTAAGGTAGCAATTTTGCCAACACCGATTTCGCTCATTCTATCTTCAAGCTCTTTTATATACTCAACTCCGGATGCCGGCGGTACGTCACGACCGTCAAGAAGACAATGAACATAAACGTCCTTAATGCCGTTACGTTTAGCGAGTTCCAGTAAAGCATAAAGATGAGTATTGTGGCTGTGTACGCCGCCGTCGGATAAAAGGCCTATCAAGTGGAGAGCCGTACCGTATTTTTTGCAATTTTCAACCGCACCCATAAATGCCGGATTCTTAAAGAAATCACCGTCGGTTATTGCCTTAGTAATTCTTGTGAGTTCCTGATAAACTACTCTGCCGGCACCGATATTTGTATGACCTACCTCGCTGTTACCCATTTGGCCGTCCGGAAGGCCTACATCCATTCCTGAAGCTCCGATATATGTCATGGGATCATTCTTCATAAATTCATCTAACCGCGGAGTATTAGCAGCTTTTATCGCATTGCCGTAATCGGACGGGTTGTGGCCGAAGCCGTCCATTATACATAAAACAACAGGTTTTTTCATTCAAATCACCTTATCTAACTATTCAATCATTATTTAGAAGCAGCGGCAACTATTACGGAGAAATCCTGGGCTTTAAGAGACGCACCACCGATAAGTCCGCCGTCAACATTTACTTTAGAAAGAAGTTCTTCGGCATTTTTCGCATTCATTGAACCGCCGTACTGAACTGTTACGCTCTCAGCAGCATCTTTACCGTAGGCTTCCTCGATAGCAGCTCTTACAAAGCCGTTACCCTCATCAGCCTGATCGGATGTGGCTGTTACGCCAGTACCGATTGCCCAAACAGGCTCATAAGCGATTATGACATTTGCAAGCTGTTCCTTTGTTACATTTGTAAGTGCCATCTTAGTCTGGAATTTCAAAAGAGTTTCAGTATAACCAAGTTCTCTCTGCTCAAGTGTTTCGCCGACACAAATAATAGTCTTAAAGCCAGCGTTCAAAGCTGCAAGAGCACGAAGGTTAACGGTCTGGTCGGTTTCACCGAAGTATGTTCTTCTCTCCGAGTGACCGACAATAACGTATTCAACTCCTGCTTCCTTGAGCATATCTGCCGAAACCTCGCCGGTAAATGCACCTGAAGCCTTAAAGTGAATATTTTCCGCACCGATTTTTATATTGGAACCTTTAGCAGCCTCAACAGCGGCAGGGATATCAATATAAGGTACGCAGAGAACCACATCACAATCTGCATCCTTTACAAGCGGCTTCATCTCCTTAATAAGAGCCTTAGCTTCGCTCGGAGTTTTATTCATTTTCCAGTTGCCTGCAATAACAGCTTTACGAAGTGTTTTATTCATAATTATTACTCCTTTATCATAATTAACAGGTGAGTAAAAATACTCACCTGTATTTTTATTATTTCTTGTCGTTAAGAGCTGCAATACCGGGAAGTTCTTTGCCTTCAAGATATTCAAGCGAAGCACCGCCGCCGGTCGATATATGAGACATCTTATCAGCAAAGCCAAGCTTCTGTATGGCTGCCGCAGAGTCTCCGCCGCCTATAATCGAAATGGCGTTACTATCAGCAATGGCGGTAGCAACTGCTATTGTTCCGGCTGCAAAGTTGTCCCACTCGGAAACGCCCATAGGTCCGTTCCAAATTACGGTACCGGCATCTTTAACAGCGTCGGCAAAGAGCTGCTGAGTCTTAGGTCCTATGTCAAGTCCCATCCAACCGTCGGGAATTTCGTCGGAATTAACAACCATTGCTTCAGTATCGGGTTTATACTCTTTACCCACCTTATTATCAACGGGAATAAGGAATTTAATACCTTTAGCTTTAGCCTTATCCATCATTTCCTTAGCAAGGTCAACTTTATCAGCCTCGAGAAGAGAATCACCTATATTGTGGCCGAGAGCTTTCATAAATGTATAAGCCATACCGCCGCCGATGATAAGAGTATCACACTTGTCAATTAAATTTGTGATTACGCCGATTTTATCAGAAACCTTTGCTCCGCCGAGAATTGCAACAAGCGGTCTCTTCGGATTTTCCAAAGCTCCGCCGATAAACTTAATTTCTTTCTGAATAAGATATCCGCATGCTGCTGGAAGATATGCGGCAACGCCGGCAGTTGAAGAATGAGCTCTGTGCGCAGAACCGAAAGCATCATTTACATAAAGATCTGCAAGAGAAGCAAATTCCTTTGAAAGCTCGGGATCATTTTTAGTCTCGCCGGGTTCAAAACGGACATTTTCAAGAAGCATTACTTCGCCGTCTTTAAGCGAGGCGGCAAGAGCATGAGCGCTCGGGCCGACAACATCGTCAGCCATTTTAACTTTCAGACCGAGAAGCTCCGAGAGACGAGCTGCAACGGGCTTCATAGAAAACTCGGGATTAACCTGTCCTTTCGGTCTGCCGAGATGAGAGCAAAGGATAACCTTGGCTCCGTTCTTTATAAGATACTGAATTGTGGGAAGAGAAGCTACTATTCTCTTGTCGCTTGTTATAACGCCGTTTTCCATTTTAACGTTAAAGTCGCAACGAACGAGAACTCTCTTACCTTTGACATCGAAATCTTCGACTGTCATTTTGTTTAAAGCACTACTCATTTTTTACATCCTTTCGGTTGTTAATTAACATTTTTCATCTTGTTTATTTTATAACAAACTTAGATTTTTTTCAAGTATCGCTATGGATAATGGACAGAAAATATTGATTATTTTTTGTAAATTTTGCACAACAATCAAATTATATATGCAGACTTGATTTCTTCCGCCCTTTTAAGCACCATATTTTTCAGCTCATTTGGAGAGGTTACTTGAATGTTTCCTCCAAATTGAATAATCCATGAAACTAATCCGTCATTTACGGCTGAATTGGCATTTAAAACAAATTTTGACGGTCCGTTTTTGTGTATATTAGCATCCTCTCCGAACCTGTCAAGCACATTTTCGACAATATCATTACTGCACAATAAAGAAATCGGCTTAGGTTCGCCGGAAAACATACCGAAGTGCTTGCTTGCATAATCGGCGGAATCAAAGCTGAATTTGTAAGGAGACACTTCCGAAAACGGTCGGGAAAAAGAATCGTCAATAATCTCTGTGTGTTTGATTCTGTCAATTCTCATAATCATAAGATTATCGTATTTTTCTTTGTTACCGACAAGATAATAGTGGTCACTTGACCAAATTAAAGAATAAGGACTTATTATATGCTCTTTTTCCTCATAAGCTTGGTCAGGATTGTCCGATAATATACGTCTGCGATATATTATTTTTACTTTACGGTTATCGTTTATAGCACGGTCAAGCTTATCAATTGTATAATACAGCTCTTCATTTTTACATTTCGGCCTATTATCAACATAAACCTGAGATTTGATTTTTTTTGCCTGCTCTGCGCTTGTAAGAGTAAATATCTTATTCAGAAGCTGTTTTGTTTTTTTAGCAGAAATAAAATTTGCAGCTTGAACCGCATCACTTAACAGTCTCAGCTCGGCAAGCTCAAAGTCACGACTTGCAAGAAAGTAGCCGCCGCCGGAACCGTTACTCTTAATTATATCATATCCAAAATCAATAAGGATTGAAATATCGCTGTATATTGATTTCCGCTCTGCGGCAATACCGTGATTTAACAAGTAAAGCTTTATATCCTCGGCATGCGCAATGTGGTTCTCATCTGTATTCTCTTGTAAAAACTTTAATATATAAAGAAGCTTAAGTTTTTGATTGTTTGTCGCCGCCATATATATCCTCTCAATATCTTAACTGACTGTTAATGTCCTTCAAAACATTCTCATCAATTTTTAAAACTGCTCTGTCATATGTATAAATTCCGTTAACTTCATTTTCAACATCGCTTACCTGAGTATAAACGGTACCGGATAAGCCCTTATCTATTATTGGGATAATTTGCTTATCCAGCAGTTTTTTATAGGCCTTCGTAAGACTTTCTTTGGATTTAAACATAAGATATCCGAATGCTTTTTTCTCATTCCAAGTATGGCCCCGAACTATATTCGAATAGCCGCCGAATTCAGTAACTACAAAAGCGCGTTTTTTTGATTTTCTCAGATGAATCGGGAGGATATATTTATGCATACTGTCAATATCTCCGCCTCCCTGATCATACCAACCGCTTGCGTGGTCAATAACACGATGGCTGTCAAGGCTTCTGACAAAATCGCAGACTTTCAAAGCATCAAACTGCCCCCATGCCTCATTAAACGGAACCCAGCAGTAAATTGACGTGACGCTGTAAAGCTGTTTTATCATTTCTTCAAGCTCTTCATAGTAGTTGCGACGCCATTTTTTATCGCCGCGGCTGAATCTGTTGTATTTGTTATCCTTGAGCTTATAAATACCTACATTAGGTAAAACTCCCGCGTAGAAATCTCCGATGTACGCTCCGCCGCTTACCATATCCTGCCAAACAAGCATGCCGAGTCTGTCGCAATGATAATACCAACGCATCGGCTCAACCTTAATATGTTTTCTCAACATATTAAATCCGAGACGTTTCATTTCAGAAATATCAAATATCATAGCCTCATCCGTAGGCGCCGTAAGTCCTCCGTCGCACCAATAACCCTGATCCAAAAGTCCCTTTTGGAAATACGGTTCATTGTTAAGGAAAAGACGTGTTATTCCCTTTTTGTCGCGCCCTATTGAGAACTTTCTCATGCCGAAATAGCTTTTAACAGAATCTACCGCTTTATCTCCAACGGAAACGGTAATAAACAAATCATAAAGTTTGGGATTTTCGGGCGACCAATATTCGTACTTTTTAAGCTTGATTTCGTCATGCTGCTTAACTGTTTTCTCGGCTATAACGCTGTCGCCGTCCATTATCCGGGCTTTAATTTTAACGCCTTTCATTTCGGCGGATAAGTCTATATCAATTGATATAAGATTGTTATCAATATCGGGAACAACATCAAGCTTTCTGATATAACAGCTGTCAACCGCCTCCAGCCAAACTGTCTGCCAAATGCCGGATGTAGCCGTATACCAAAAGCCGTGCGTTTTGTTAACCTGTTTTCCTCGTTGCTGCCAGCCAGAATCCGTTGGGTCAAATACACAAACGGAAAGTTCATTTTCACCGTCACGTAAAAAGTCGGTAATATCAAAAGTAAATGCGCAATAACCGCCGATATGTGAACCTACAAAGGTGTCGTTAATATATACTTTGCATTCCCAATCAACTGCTCCGAAATGTAAAAGAATACTCTTTCCTTTCAAATTGTCGTTTAATGAAAATTTTTTAAAATACCAAAGTCTTTCGGTGGGCTTTAATCCCTTTTCGACCTTTGACAAAAAACACTCGGGAGCAAATGGAACTAAAATCTTTCCGTCAATATCATTCGGCTTTTTCTCACTGCTGTCTGATATTTTATAATCATAAAGGCCGTTAAGATTTTGCCATCCGTCGCGCACAAGCTGAGGCCGCGGATATTCCGGCAGCGGCATCGTGTCTGAAACCTTGTCGGTGAAAATACTTCTCATTGCTACAACTCCCTTTTGTACAATAATTGATAATTATTATATAACAAAATGTCTAATTTGTCTATTGATATTGAAAAAAACATTTGGTATAATAACGGAAATTTGCGGATATGGTGAAATTGGCAGACACGCAAGATTTAGGATCTTGTGCCGAAAAGCGTGCAGGTTCAAGTCCTGTTATCCGCACCATCGCTTCGCGGCTGCAACCGTGAACTATGAAGAACAAGCGTGAATATAGGCGTATCAAAGAGCTTTTTTAGACGTTTCCGCCCTTTCAATCCCTTACATTCACTCTTGTTCACTCCATAACTGCAGTAAAATTGCAGTAAAAAAGCCATACTATATTTTACTGAAATTTTGGAAAATCAAGAAATATAAACCGGTTATTTTCGACCGGTTTATATTTTTGTCCTTTTCAGACCGCTAATTCAGCACTATAAGTTAAGCTGTTTTCATTTAAACATGTATTTTATCAGCTTAATAACACTATTAGTTATAGCATAAAAGCGCCCCTCCTGATGTGCAACCTACATCAAGAGGGGTATATTATATTACGAACGGCAAAAAATGTTACGTATCAGCTCACTTTAGATATTTGTTAACTGCATTTGTGCTGATACGTAACATTTTAATAGCATTTACAACATCTTGCGTGACTATTTTTGATATATCAAATAACATTCTTTACACCTCTTTCACATCTACTAATGCAGATTTCGGATTCACCCAAATCTTACACGTACCCTTGTATTCTATAGGGCAAAAGTTTTCACATGAACAAATACAACACGGATTGCTTTTCACAAAAAAACGTCTGATTTGCCCTTAAATGCAAAAAAACACCCTCCACTTTCATTTAAAAAGTAGAGGGTGCTTTACATGGTTAAAAACAATTCACTTGGACGCAAAGGCCGCAAGTATCAGCTATATTTTGTTATTGGCAGCTTTATATCTTCGCCATTAAGGGTAATAACATATTCGCTATCCATATTATTTATGCAAGCATAGTAATGATAAACCGGTTCAATATCTGCTGACTGATTCTGTATTACGGAGATGAAGTTGGAACCACGATTGTCAGTTATATTGATTTGACCGCCATCAGTATCAAACAATGCGATATAATAATCCGAAGAGTTTTTATATCTGTATATATGAATAGATATTCCGTTGCAAAAATACTGAAACATATCTTTTGTTGCCAATGCACTGCTAATTTTCCAGCCTTTTTGCGTTTTAGGGACAATTTTATAAGTATTCACATTGTTTTTGCTTGCAATCACAAAGCTTGTTTCCGTTCCGCTGACTATATTGTCTATATCCCAAGAGTTTGTATAATGAAATGCTTTCTCAGGAGTAGAAAAGGTAATAAATGCGTTTTCAAACGGAATCAGGTACAACAAGCTGACAGTTATTGAAACAGCTATAAATGCTGCAATACAACATTTACGCTTATATATTGTTTTAGTATATTTAATAAGAACAAAGAGAACAATAGCAATTATGAACCCAATGCCTAATCTGAACATTCCATACAACATTTTTTTCTCCTTTCTTACTGTGCCGGCACCGGTTGTGGAAACGTTTCCGGAGCTTGGGCTGGCTCACCTGAGGTTAGAAAATAGGAAGGGCTAAAAGCGCATATCCACTAAAACCTACATCGGTATATATTGTTTTCGTGGTTTTATCATCCCACTTAATTTCTGTAGTTCCAGTATATACAATAGCATATTCTATTGGTCATTCGATAACAACCGAAACAATTCTTTCATGTCGTTTTCAATATCATCAGTGTCTGAATATAGTGATGCTTTTGCTTTTAAAAAGCTCCTTTCTATTGATGACACCATCCATGTAGCTGATAATGAATAGTAATCTGCTTCGCCATCAGCACTTTTTACTTGTACTTCTTTGCCGTCTCTCTGAACTTCACAACATACATAACACGCATAACCAATACGAAACGGCAAACGACGGTTAGAACGCCTCTCGGTAGAAAAATCAATCCAAAAAAGTCTAACTTTAAGAGAACAATCGTATTGTTCAAACAATGATGTATAGGTACTAATAATCTTAGAATATGTTTTAAGCATTATATCTTCATGATTTATGATATGCTGTGCCTTACTTTTATCATATGCAAATTTCATCAAAATCTCCTCCCAAATAGTGTCCAGTGAATTGAACGTCCTGTAATTCCACCTGTTTTTGGATTCCATGTGTTCCGTTGCCAGTGCCATTGCTGGTGAGGACCACTTTTATGAGGAGAGTGGAATGGAAGTATGCGATATAACATCTCATAAAGTGTCATAAAGATTTTGTAATCTCAAAACACACTCTCCTAAAGCGGTATGAGACAAATCATTTAGTGAATCTGTTATCAAATATGATGATTCCAAAAGTCTTTGTTTCTTTCTATACTTGAAATAAATTTTACCTTTATTTGCATACGATAGCAATTCGCTTATTTCAGGAACGATGACTTTTTGTACTTGTTCTAAATTCC
>HF993131.1:171968-177668 GCA_000432435.1 Eubacterium sp. CAG:180 | reverse complement strand
CCCATCAAGTATTGCATTTTTTTCTTTTTCCGCACAATCCAATATGTCAACCAACGAGCAAATAAATAAGTTATTTTTCTTCATCACATTATCCTCCTATCCTAATACAGATATCCACCACTGTACACCACCGCCGGATTGCCCGAATAATGGTGTGGTTGCCCACTCTGCCCTATTTGGTACAATAAAATCGTTTCCTTGTGTTCCTACTTTTTATTTAAAGTTTTTCTATAATTAATCCGATAGAACCATCTTCTAAAGAATTTAAATCATCAAAATGAATATGAGTTCCAGAAGGAACACTATCTTGTGCTAATGTTAATAAATGTCTTGCTAAAGAAATCAAACCAGCCTTATTCGCTGAAATTAATATCTCCTTATCAAATGATGTATTAATTTCGAAACCATATTCCCAATTAAATTCTATTCCTTTTTCAGAATTGTATGGTATTATTTCAATTTCTGTTTTCAAAATATTAATCCTCCAAATAAATATGCATATTATCAATAACTTGCATTTTTCCCGGTTTTGCTGGATTTGGTGCCATGGTTTCAAAATTCATATGTGGTCCACCACCATGTTTTCCCAAAATATCATTATCTCCCATTCTAACAACCTTTGTACCATCAGCCGAAATAAAACGACCATTTCCTGCATCCTTATATCCTTTTCCGAGAAAGTCTTCTGCTGCATCTAAAGCATCGTTTGTTTTGAGTTTACTACCATTTTTTAATCCAACATTTGTTGCCTCAGAGGTACTATCTTTAACAGCATTCTTAACAGCTTTATTATCCGTAGCACTATCAGCGATAGCATTTTTAACTGCTTTATTATCAGTTAAACTATCTCCAACAGCATCTTTAATAGCTCTGTTATCTGTAGCGCCATCAATAAGCTGATTTCTTGCAGTAGAGTTGGTCTTTGCAGCACCGACTAAATCTCCGCCGAAGCTTGTTACAGCACTAAACAGAACATCTTTGCCTGTTAATCCACCGTTTTCGGTAGCCGTCTGTGTAAGATCAAGCGCCATATCAACGCCGTCTTCAACCAGCTTTTTACCGACTTTACCAAGTACATTTGAGCCGACATCCTTGAGAACTTCAGTAGTTCCGCCGCCTATTGCACCGCCACCAATCAATGCGCCAATACCAATTCCAATTAGAACAGCTGTAGATATTACAAACTCTCCTTGGGGTCAAAATTGTTAACGGGATTGTTGAAACAATAAGCATACACATTGTATCCAAGGATTTCAGAACCTTCGTCAAATTCACCATAATCAACATTAGGTTCAGGGCTAATCCATCGTCCGACTTCAGGAGAATAATAGCGTGATTTGAGGTGGTAATAACCCGTCTCGCTGTCGTAATAGTAGCTTCTGTACCGCAGAGGGTTCATTTGAGCCAAGGCGGTGTATTATAAAATAAATATACACACTTCAACTGTTTCGCACGGCTTTCAACACACAGAACCGTTCTCTGTATTATTATCTGCCAACAATTTAACGTCTTGCTCGTAATCGGTGTCAACGGAAATGGTTTCAACCATTTCCAAATCAATTACGGTAACACCGCTGTATTTACCGTATTCATTTACGGTTTCAAGCTCAATTTGGGTGTCGGAAAAGCTTTTCAAAAAACCGGTTACGCTGTTCTCTTCATCCTCCAACGAAACCAAAAGTTTGCTGTTTTCGGCAAATTTCAGCAATGAGAAGAGAATATTTTCTTCATCAGGTTCAAATTGCGGGTGACTTTGATGTTTTAATTTATACAGCGTTCCGATTTTATTTTCATACTCTCCGTCATAATCGACACGATAAACATTGCTTGCATATTCATATACAAATCCGTCGTATTCGCCTCGTGTGTTAATGTGGGCTATCAGCACCTCGTCATCATTACAGGCGGTAATATATCCCGTCAGATGATGGCATGTGTCCTCTTTATCGAGGTATACGTTTGCAACCTTTCGCTTGTCTCGACAAAATTTTATGCTGTTTATAATATCCATATTATTTTACCTCCTTCTTTTCCAAGACGGTTTCATCTTTTTCTTTTCACTTTGACGCCCCGGTCTTGGTCTTGTATGTTTGTCATTAGTTTTTTCTCTTTGAACCATTTTTAGTAGTCCTGTGTCCGGCAGTCTGCGAACCATTTTTTGTAGTTTTTTTGCCAGATGTTTTATCGTAAACTATTTTTATTGCTAATACAATAGTTACAACAGCCATTCCAACAAGTACTACTTGACCAATAATATTCCATGCATTTGCCCCGGCAAACGCCCATACATATAAACCACAACCTCCTGCTATAGCTACTGCGCTATTTCCATCATAATCGACCATATTTACAGGATTATTAAGGCAATATGCAAATAAATTATTCTCAAGAACATTATTTTGGTCTTCATCAAGTACATCAACACTATTAGCATTCAAGAACCTACACAATTCAGGGTTTTAGTACCTTGATTTGAGGTGGTAATAACCCGTCTCGCTGGATTCTGTTATGTACCCCGGAGGGATGCCCCCTACGTGGCTGTGTCTTTTCGGACGGTTACCTGCTGAAACAAAATGCCGTCTACCGGCAATCACCGCCGCTCGAATACCACGGCACTTGTCAGGAATTACTTGAAACATTTAAGGGCTTGTGAATATCCCAGTAGAATGTTAAAAATTTGTCGTTAATATTTCAATGAAATACTTATCCACCTCCTGACTTTCGTCAAAATATTCTGATATATGTTCACTGACTCTTTTCCGTTTCCTTTCAATTTCTTTATCAGAACGGTTGTCCAACGCAAATAGTAGTTGTGCAAACATGTTACCATTTTCGCTTGCTTTTTCAATTTGAATTTTTCCTTGCTGTTCTATTGCAGTATACTCCACTCCGGAATTGAGAAACAAATCTGGTCTAACTTCCATCATATATCCAAATAGCCATTGGCAGTTCTCATTAGCAGAAAATGCAGAATTGAAATACTTGAAACAATGACACAACATATCGGTCAATGTGTCATATTCGCCTTTTTTCAAGGAAAGTACCGGTCCATCTAAAGTCAAGGTATACCAAGTGTTAACCGATAGTTTCAAAAACAGCGAAACATTTTTTCTATCTGCTGTCAGCTTTTCGTGCGAATACCGGACACAATCAATCCATTTTCCCTCAAGCTCAAGCTTTCGAGTATATTCATCGCTGTATAAAATCATATTATCACCTTGTTTTCACCCTCAAGTGGATTAGTTATAAAATCTTTATGTAGTAATATTCTTCGCCGTTATAAATGAAACCGAAAGCGTCGCCGTTATTATCATACATAAAGATAAGCGTTTCGTCGCCCGTCTTTTGACCTGCCAATATACTTCCGTTATAGAAATATTCGGTCTTTACGCCGTTTACGGTTTTGCTTACTCTGTCGCCGTCGGTATTGTAAGCGTAAACATATGTGTTGTCTCCGTCGGTTATACGCTCAAGCTGCCTGCCGCACCACTCAAACGACTTACTGCCAAAAGTGAGCGGATTGCCGATTTCGTCATAGGTTACAGCCTGACCGTTAAAGCTTGTTAAAAGGTCGCGCCACTCGCTGTTTGAATAGCCGTAGTTCGTACTCTTTATTTCTTCTCCGACGTCGCCGAGAGTGTATTTATATACCTTTTTGCCGGTAATGTTACCGTTTGTATATGTATATACGGTTGTGGTGTCTGCTCTTTGGTCGTTTTCACGCACAAGCTGATTTAATCCGTCATAAACATAGCTTACGGTATATGTTCCGTCGTTTATACTCAGAATATTGCCGGCCGCGTCATAAGTATATGTGTATGTTCCGTTTGCGGTTTCGAGGGACTTGACTGTTGTCGAAGTTCTGTTGCCGACAATTATCAAAAACTAAAAAAACGGACAATATCATAGATATTATCCGTGCGTAAATTTAAAGTTTTTTAATTTGCCGCACGTTTTTTTATCAAGCCGTGAAATTTTACCGCATGGGGCTTGCACTCCCGTTCAGCTGCATTTTAAACGTTGTTTGCCGTAACGGTATGTTTTCATATTAACATTAACAGAATGTATAAAAAAAGTCAACAAAAAAGCAGACGATATGTGTCAATTTTTGGTTACAGTGCTTTTACTCGCTGCCGGAGACGATATTTAACCTTAAATAAATATCACCAAAAAATCGGCCGCGATTTTTCACGGTGCGTTTTGTATTAAGAGTGAGCTGCACGGCAATAATCCTAATGACAATAGTTATAGGAGAGAGCGCCATGCAGTACAGCAAGGTTGAAATTTGCGGTGTCGATACCTCTAAGCTCAGGGTTCTTAAGGAAAAGGAAAAGCTTGAGCTTCTCAAGAAAATCAGGGAAGGTGATAAGTCTGCGCGCGAAAAACTGATAAACGGCAATTTGCGCCTTGTGTTAAGTGTGATACAGCGTTTTACAAACCGCGGAGAAAACCTTGACGACCTTTTTCAGGTCGGCGTAATAGGTCTTATAAAGGCGATCGATAACTTCGACGTGTCGTTAAAAGTGCGCTTTTCCACTTATGCGGTGCCCATGATTATCGGTGAAATACGGCGATACCTCAGGGACAACAACACGGTGCGCGTCAGCCGCTCTGTAAGAGATACGGCATACCACGCCCTCGGGGCAAAAGAAAAATTACAGGCAAAGCTCGGCAGAGACCCGACGGTTGACGAAATAGCAAAAGAGCTTGGCACGAGCCGTTCTGACGTAGTATTAGCACTTGAGGCGATAGTGGAGCCGGTTTCGCTCTTTGAGCCTGTATACTCCGACGGCGGAGACACCATATATGTTATGGATCAGGTCGGAGGAAGTGAGACGGATACCGATTGGCTTGACGAAATATCCATTAAGGAGAGCATAAAGGAATTGTCACCGCGCGAAAAAAAGATACTGGCACTTAGATTTATGCAGGGGAAAACGCAAATGGAGGTGGCGTCTGAAATCGGTATTTCACAGGCGCAGGTATCAAGGCTTGAGAAGGGGGCTATCAGGAAAATCAAAGAATAGTGTTATTTTTTCGCCCTTTGCGTCATACGTATTTACGGCGGAGGTGTTTTTATGGTTTGCAGTGTGCAGGATTTGAGAGAACGTGAAATTATAAATTTAAAGGACGGCGCAAGGCTCGGCTCTGTCTGTGACGTTGAGATTGATACCCTGAGCGGCTCAATCGTTTCAATAGTCATATACGGCAAGGGCAGATTTCCGTTTAAGAGCGGCAAGCCGAAGGACATCAAAATAAAATGGGACGAAATTGAGGTCATAGGCGACGACACCATACTTGTAAATTTTGACTGTCCTGAAGAGCTTATGCCGCAAAAGCCGAAAAATCCCATAGATACGCTTTTCAGACTTTGAATTTGAGGGGATATTATAATATAACGCAAAAGGGGCTGTAATTGCTTTATGCTTTACAGTCCCTTTTGTGTTTGAATATGGGTTATTATTTTGTTGTTGCACGGTGCTCTTTAAGTATTTCCGCAAGGCACAAAAGGCTCTCTGCAATAATGCCGGCCGCTATACCCGATGCGGCGGAGTACACTTTAAAGACAAACATAATGATTGCCGTCAAAAGTGATACCGCGCAAACGAGCCGACATATTCTGCGATAAGCCGTTATCCTGCCGTCCTCATATCCCGTTCCTGTCGGAGCAAGAATAAAAAGAACTACAGTACCGGCTGC
>HF993131.1:103459-171937 GCA_000432435.1 Eubacterium sp. CAG:180 | reverse complement strand
TGCCGCCGCAAGCAGCATGAAAAAAGAAGCCTTTTGTACGGCGGTCATTTTTACCGCAATTATGAACGCCGTTATTATTGCGAGAGACGTTATCTGACATTTTAGTTCCGTATCCATGTGAAAGCCTCCGCCGAAAAGACGCAGCAAAAGAAAGGATATAAAAAATGCGAGCGCTCCCGGTAAAATCCTTAAGACCGTGCCGAGAATGACCGAAACAAGCAAAAACTCTATTATATTGAGCAGCCAAAAGATGCCGTATCCGCAGACATCGACATCCTCGGCCTCAATAATTTTTTTGCTTTTCAGCCATTTTGCGATCTGTTCCGATAAAGAACCGATCATTTACCGAGCTTTGAGAATTTCTCAAGACCTTCGGGCTTTTTCGGCTGATACATAAATGTGGTAGCCGCCGAATTGGCACTGCCCTTAACCGATGCCGTGATGAGAGCTTTGGCAAAGCTCTTCATGGTTTTTCCTGTCTTTTTCATTTGGTACTTCCTCCCTGTGTTTTTTTTGGATTGAGGTGTTGACCCTCTTTCCAAACACGATTATATGTGCTATAATAACACAAGTCAATGCAAATTGCTAAAGTGTTAAATCGTTGAAACTAAAATGCTTAAAATTAAAGTGAAAGGGTAAATTACACTAAAAAGAGGGGCTAAACAATGAATATTGACTACAAAGCAGCGGGAAAAATGATGGGTTCTTATCGCAGAAAGGAGAAGATCAGCCAAAAAGAACTTGCTAAAGCTGTGGGGATAAGTAACAACTATTTATCTAATATCGAAAACGGGTATACCATACCGAGCTTGGAAACCTTTACGGAGCTAAGCGTTACATTGGGCAAAACGCCCGACTTTTTCCTGCTCGGACACATCAGAGAAGATATTGTCGGAAATATCGAAGATTCTCTAAAGCTTTGCTCAAAGGAAAGGCTAAACCTTATCTATAAGATTGTCGAACTTCTTAAAGATTGAAATTAATCGGATTATGTAATATAATACAATATCGGTAAAGGCAAAGCGATATACCTTATTTTTTATTCGGAGGGGGAGCTAAATGAATATTGCAATATGCGACGACGAGCAGATTTATGCGGACGAGATAAAAAAGCACGTCGAATGTTATTTTACGCGCAGAGAGGTTCCGCACAAAATATATGTGTTTACCGACGGGCAAGCGGCTGCTCGGAGCGAAGTGAAATTCGACATTGCCTTTCTTGATATAGAGATAGGGCCTGTCAGCGGGCTCGATGTGGGAAAGGCGATGCGAAAAAACAATCCGAATATCGTTTTTATAGTTGTTACGGCGTTTTCAAAGTATCTCGACGACGCGTTGGATTTAAAGGTTCTGCGATTTCTCGAAAAGCCGATAAACAGCGAAAGGCTATATGCCGGTATAGACCGTGCCATAGACACTTTAAACGATACCACGGTAGGCTTTTACCTGCGTGACGGCGATATGGACTATAAAAAGGTATTGCTTTGCGACCTTATTATGATAGAAACGGACAGGCGCAGAACAAAGGTCTATACCGATGCGGAAGTTTTCCGCACAAAGAAAACGCTTTCCGAGTGGCAAAGAGAGCTGACCGAGCCGTTCTTTATGATGCCGCATAACAGCTTTATCATAAATATGAATAAAATAGTAAAATTCTCAAGAACGGAAATCGAACTTGAGGGCGGCAAAAAGCATTATATCGTGTCGGTGGCACCCAAGCGTCAGGCGGAGACAAAGCGTATACTTATGAGTTATTTTGAAAGCAGGCGATGAACTATGCTCGGCGAGGTCACAACCGTATATGTTTTTCTGATAGAGCTCGGTTCTCTTCTTTTGTATTGCTACCGAGTGTTCGGAGTAAGACGTCGGATACCCTCGACGCTGCTTATGGGCATAGCCTGTTTTGCCGTTTATTATGCCGTAAATAAGCTTGCCGATAACAATGTGGCGGTAAATATTATCTTTGGCTTCTTGGTAAATTACGTGATATTGAAGCTCGGCTTCAAGGCGAATGTCAAGACGGCGGTTTTTCACAGCGTCTTGCTTGCCGGCGTACTTACGGCAACGGAATTTATAGGTATACTGTTGATTTCGGGCTTCTTCGGCATAAATATAGCCGATTACAGGTCAAACGATGTGCTGTATGCCATGGCGGCGGTAATCGCCAAAACATTGTACCTTATTTCCTGCCTTGTGATTTCCAATTTCACCTCGCGTGAAAAACAGCATATAGACCACGGCCATTCCTGGTATCTGTTGATTTCTCCTTTTTCAAGTGTGTATATCATAGTTCTTATAGCGAAATTGTCACTGCTCGTTGACATAAGCGGCACTCTTGCTTATGCCTGTATAGGCGGCAGTGTTTTGCTCTTCATATCTGATATAATGGTATTTGCGGTATACGAAAATATGCAGCGCAAATCCGAAGAAATAATGAAGGTCAATATGGAACGCCAGAGAGAGGATATAAACAGAGATTATTACGCCGTGCTTGACAAGCAAAATGAGAATATGCATATTATGGTTCACGATATAAAGAATCATCTCGGCGTAATAGAGAGCATAGCGGATAATGACAAGGTTACGGCTTATATAGGTGAGCTTTGCAGTAATATCGGTAAATACTACGCGGTATCACAGCTTACCGGAAATAAGATGCTTGATATTATCATAGGCAAATATACGGCTCTTTGCAGTAAAAACGGCCTTGATTTTAATGCCAAGGCTTTAACCTCGAATCTGTCCTTTGTGCATGACAGCGATATTTCGGCAATGGTGGGCAATCTGCTTGACAACGCTTTTGAGGCGGCGAAGCAAACAGAAAACGGTAAAATTGAGTTTTCTCTTTATACTATTGACGGTAAGAGCTGCGTGGTCAGCGTCATAAATACAGCCTTGACAGCACCAAAATGCGAAAACGAAACTCTTGTGAGCGCCAAGCCGGACGCACAGTCTCACGGATACGGAATAAAAAGTATTAAAAAGACAGCTGAGAAATACGGCGGCAGCTATTCGTGGTTCTATGATGATAAAAACAGGGAATTTCACGCTATGGTTATGCTCCCGATATCGTCTGCAAGCTGTTAAAGCAATCAGCTTTACATATTGTTTTGACTGAAATGACTGTAAAACTCCGATAGGCACTCTGGTGCCGGTCGGAGTTTTTTGTTTTAATGACGCAATACTTGACGCTGTTTATTTTGACATAAAACAACGTTATTGTTATTTATTTGCTTAAAAAGTACGCTTCTGTTCATATTCCGTTCACAAATAGACTGTATTATATTTATCAACAATTGTCTATAAAGGGGAATGGCTTATGGAGAAAAAGAGGCTCGACAAGGAAAAAATAAAAAACGCAAATCAAAATTTTAAAAAGAATTTTTTTGAAACAGATGACGATAATCATCTCAGCGGCTATGAGGTTTTCTATATCTTTATGATATGTAACGTTATAGGCTACTGTGTGGAGATGGTGTTTTGCTATCTGAAGCACGGATATTGGGAGAGTCGCCAATCTCTTATCTACGGGCCCTTCGGCCTTGCCTACGGTCTCGGAGGCGTGCTTTTGAGTTATCTTTTGTTTAAGGATACAAAAAAGGCTTGGTGGAAGGTATTTATCAAGTCATATATTTGGGGCACCGTTGCCGAATATATCTGCTCTCTCGGTGAAGAGCTGGTGTTCGGTCACGTATCTTGGGATTACAGCAAAATGCCGCTTAATATCAACGGCAGAGTTTGCGCTCTTTATTCGGTATTCTGGGGGATTATGGGTCTTGTATGGGTTAAACTCATATATCCGCTGTTTATGAAGCTGATACATAAAATACCGCTTAAAATAGGTAAGGTGCTTTTCTGGATAATGTTTATTCTTATTCTTATAGATATTATTCTGTCCTGTGAAGCCGTATCTCGCAGAAATGCTCGTGACAAGGGAGTGGCGCCGCAAAATCGCTTTGAGCAGTTTATGGATAAGCACTATACGGATGAATTTCTCGACAAGGTTTACGCAAATGCCGTTGCAACGTCATGATGATGCCGCGAAGCAAGCACGGTTGCCGATACCCCATTTGCTGCATAGTATATACTGTGCAGCCCGATATTAAGTCTTGAGCAAGCGGCGGCGAGATGTGCACTCCGGAGTCATCGCGCGGCATTATACTCCGGCTTTTCGGAGAGAGCAATTAAATATAGCTTACACAAACGCCGAAGTGACGGCTGAGCGTTCCTTTTGAACGTATACCGTCTCTTCGGCAATTTTCATATTCCGCAGCGGCAATATATGTAAAGTAATATACATTTACACGTCATTGTTCGTTATATTTAACAAATAAGGACATCTTGTTTTTTACGTGAATTTAACATTAAAATGTGGTACTCTTTATATTTTTATGTTAAAATTAGATAAATTTATGATTGGGAGGAAGACAATGGAAAACAAGATGCTTGATGACCCTAACAGGAAATACGTTCCTAAAAAAGAATTTATAACATATTCCGTTTCAGCACTCGGGCAGGGCATGATATATGCGATAATGTCGTCGTATATATCCGATTTTTACTTGAATGTGCTTCGAGTAACACCTATATTCGTATTGCTTTTAATGTTTTTGGCAAGAATATGGGACGCAATCAATGACCCTCTTATGGGTATGATAATGGACGCCCACGAGCCGAAGCACGGCAAAATGCTGACTTATATTATCGCAACACCTATTCCGATAGCTTTGCTTACGCTCTCGCTGTTTTACGCTCCCGATATTTCAATGACCGCAAAGATGATATATGCGTCGGTTACGTATGTTTTATGGGGAATGATATACACAATGTCCGATGTCCCGTTCTGGAGCCTTCCGAACGCGATGACTCCGAATCCTTCGGAGCGCGGCAGTATACTGTCAATAGCGAGAACAACCAACGGTATAGGCTCGGCCGTACCCATGGCTATATTTATGATACTCGGCTTTGTACTTCCGTCTCTTACAGGACTCTCGGGACTTGCGCTTGAAAAGACAAAGTATATGTCGATTGCTTTGGTGGCGTCTATAATAGGCAATTTGCTTTTTGTAATGACGTATTTCAAGGTTAAGGAGCGCGTCAAAATACCCAAGCCGCCGAAGCGTAAAAAGGGTGAGCCGTCCTCTTTAAAGCTCATATTTAAATGCAAGCCGCTTATGCTTGTTGTTATAATGGGCATATTGGCGTCGGGCAGATATATGTATCAGGCGGCGGCAATACACGTTGCAAGATATTCGTTTTATATCGGAAAGGATATTACCGGCCTGTCGCCGGAGGAGACTGAGCAGGCTTTACAGTCGAGTATATCGCTTGTAAATACGGTGTTTGCCGTAGCGACGGCTGTCGGTATGTTCGGGGCAATGCTTATAGTTCCGAAGCTTATCAAAAGAGTGTCCTACAAAAAGCTTATAGTCGTTTCCTGCATACTCGGCTTTGTTTCGAGTTTTATCACATTCTTTATAGGCTACAATCATTTCTGGGCGTGTATACCGTTTGTTATTCTTTCTTGCGTTCCGTGCGGAGTTATAAACTGCGTATCTTCCGCAATGGTCGGCGATTGCCTTGACTATATGGAGCTGACCACGGGCCGCAGGCAGAATGGGCTCGGAAATGCCTGCCAGTCCTTTGTAAGTAAGCTCGGGAATGCGGTTTCAACAAGCGTCATAGTGCTTATGTACATCCTGACCGAGCTTGACCTTAACAAAATCGGAACCTCTTATACGGTAAATCCGCTCACCATGTCGCACGGCATAAGAGTGGGTATGTTCTCGCTTATTTCGATAGTCCCGGGCATATCGCTTCTTCTTTGTATGATACCGATGTTCTTCTATGACCTCACCGGCGATAAAAAAGAGCGCGTGACAAAAGAGCTCGCCGAGAAGCGCGTAAAAGAGGGCATAGTAATAAGCGAATAATGCCTACTGCCGCTGTAAAACTTAAAAATGCAAGGAATATCAAACTTTAATTTATTTTTAATAATTTTACTCTTTACAATCCTTTCGAATGTGTTATCCTATAAGAAAAGATTTGACACAATTTTAAAATGTGTTGAAAAAGAATCGGAGGGGTAAATACGAAGGCTTATATAAATCGTATATTGCACGGTGAAAACAAGGCGAAAAAATGGGAAATAATATATTGGTGGGTTCTCAGAGCCGTTATGGTTGCGGCGTTCATTGATTCGGTTTTTGTGAGAAAGGACGTTCAGCAGAGCTTGCAAACGGCGGCCAATTTGCTGCTTATGTTCCTGTGGGAAATATTTATGATTTTTCCGGAAAAACGGTGGATGCATTATGTTCCGTCGTATATTCAGGACTTTTTGGCGGCAGGGCTGTTTATGGGGTCGTTCGGCGGCGCATATATGGATTTTTATTACAGCTTCCCTGCGTATGACCTTGTAATGCACAGCGTAGGCGGAGTCCTTTGCACATTTGTAGGATACGAAATACTGGTATGTATGCAAAAGCGCGACAAGGTTAAGGTCGATTTGCCGATTGTGATTTTCGGAGCGTTCGGTATATCGTTTTTTGCCGGTACCGCATGGGAACTTTTCGAGTTTGTGTTCGACCAGGTGGCTCCGCAGATAGGCGACGCTCAGCATTGGTCGCTTGCTCTTGCCGAAAAGGCGGCGGAAGAGCACGGCATAGGCCTGCCGAATGTCATAGCCGCAAGAGATCCAATGCGCTATGCACTTATTGATACCATGGAGGATACTGTGTGTAATACGGTAGGT
Organism: Eubacterium sp. CAG:180; assembly: GCA_000432435.1. Lineage (GTDB taxonomy): Bacteria > Bacillota > Clostridia > Oscillospirales > Acutalibacteraceae > Fimenecus. The sequence continues at coordinate 165,186 of HF993131.1, read as the reverse complement.
GCCGTTGTGGGGTGGATAATTTTAAAGCTTCGCCCGTATCACCACACAGGTAAGCACAATGTAAACGACCTTTTTAATACATATGAGGCCGAAAGCAAAGAAAAAGTGAAAAGCTAAACCAAAAAGGCAAATAAAAAATCCGATACGGCGTATACCGTATCGGATTTTTGCATATCGGGGCTTTGTCGGCACAAAATACTGAATGCAATAAAAAGTGTCGGGGTGCTCATATGAAAAAGCTGTTTAAAATGTCGGCTGTGATTTTGTTTGTACTTATTGTTTTTTCGGCGTGCGGAAGAAATGAAAGCGTCAGCGGAAAAATCACATCATTTCCGCCGTACGGCGAGCGAGTCGTTACCGCGATAGGAGATTCGATAGCCGCAGGCTACGGACTGGATTCACAGGAGGATAATTATTTGACGCTGTTTTCCGATAATATCGGAGCGGTATTGAATAATGATGCCGTCAGCGGTTATGACAGCGGCGAGGTGCTGAAAAGTCTGTCGGACGAAAAGACTGCGGCAGATATAAAAAATGCCGATGCGATTGTTGTATCCGTAGGAGGGAATGATTTTTTTCACCGCAAGGACATTATGATAGACGCACTTAAAAACGCCCTGCTGCACGGCGAGGGCTTCTTCCCGGAGGAAGTGACAAATATATACGATGAATACGAAAAAAATCTTTCGCGCATAATCGATGAAATAAAAAATATGAATCCCGATGCCTATATCATAGTGCAAACGGTTTACAACCCGTTCCTAAAGCAAACGCTCAATTTTTCATATATAAATGTCGGGAAAACGGCAAACAGATATGTTACGAGACTTAATGACTCGATAAAAAATGTTTGCAAAACAAAAAACAGGGTTTTTGTTTTTGATGTTGCTCCGGAGATGAATGAGGATGCCGAAAACTTTTACGGCACGGATGAAAAGCTTGATATTCACCCCACAAAGCACGGGCACGCTACGCTGGCAAGGGTGTTTACCGAAAAATTCAACGGGCTTTTAAAGGATTGAGCGGCAGCGTTTTCGGGAGCCGAAAATTTAATATCTGAAGCCCTCGCCGATTATTTCGTCAGCGCCCGTAATTACGGAAAAAGCCTTTGGGTCGGTCTCCTTGACTGCCGCCGTAATAAATGCTGCCTCCTGTATTTTTACGGCGGTTATTAAAACGCTCTTTTCTTTATCCGTGTATCCTCCGCGTGCGTTTAATACGCTGACGCCGCGACGAAAATCCTTTGTTATTTTTTCCTTTATCTCTTTGCCGTGCTCGGTCACTATGAATATCAACTTGCCGTCGCCTGTACCGTAGAGCAGGTAGTCAATGGTTTTTGAACTTAGATATATTACGATTATTGAATAAAGCAGGTTTTCGACGCTTCTGTACACGAAGAATGACGAGCCGACGACCAAAATATCGAAAAATAAAATGATCCGTCCCATAGACAGGTGCGGATGCTTCAGCTTTATAAGCTTTGCCGCCGTATCAACTCCGCCCGTGGTTGCGTTGCGGGCAAAGACAAGCGCGAGCCCTGCTCCTCCGGTAACCGCGCCGAAAAGGGATGAGAGAAGTCGGTCACCCGAATATACCGGCAAAAAAGCGGAGGTGTAATCTATTATAAACGATACTGTAAATGTTGCGAAAACCGTTTTGACTATAAAGCCTTTGCCGAGCTTTTTGTATGCCAAAAAGAAAAGCGGTATGTTCATAATGAATACCGCTGTGCCGATAGGCAACGAAAAAAGCCTGTTGAGTATGGTGGCTATCCCTGTAAAGCCTCCGTTTATTATGCCGTTTGGCGCAAGAAAGCTGTTTACGGATACGGCATACAAAATGCCTCCGCCCAAAAAATAAAATATGCTGACTGTAAATTCTCTTGCGATTTTATAAGTTATTTTCTCTGTCCGCGTTTTCTTCGCCGCCTTCGCATATCATACGGAACAGCTCTTCAAGACGATTTTCTTCGCCCTTTAAAAACAGCCATCCGAATAAGCTTTCAAGTCCGGTGGCATAGTGATAATCACCCTTGGATTGGTTTTTAGGTGTGTGGTTGGTGTGAGCGTTTCTGCCGCGCTTTAAAACCGACAGCTCGTCGTCGGTCAAATGCGGCATTATAAGCTTTGCCGCATTTGCCTGAGCAGCGGCGTTAACCGTCTTAACCGAAAGCTTATGTAATTTATCGGCGGGGCGATTCGCTTCAAGCACAAGGCGTTTTCTTGCAAGCAAGCCGTAAACCGCGTCGCCGAGAAACGCAAGAGTCAGGGGACTTAAATTATTTATATTATTTTCCATTATTTATTCCTTATTCAAAAAATTCGGCTTTGTATTCGTTGAATTTTTTAAGTAGCTCTTCCTCCGTGAGATACTCGGTGAGGCAGCCGACGCCCGTTACGCATTTACCGCCCGTTAAATTCCCGAGCAGTATGCAGTCCCTGAACCGGTAATCGTTGAAAAGTCCGTACATAAATCCGGCAAGAAATGCGTCGCCTGCTCCTGTAGAGTCCACGCGCACATATTCGTCTATTACGGGAACGGTAAAGACCTTGCCGCCCTCCATACCCATACAGCCGTCTTTGTCAAGCTTGACCATGGGATTTTCAAAATACCTTGACAGCACCGAAATGGCGTCCTCGGGCGATGCTGTTTCGGTTATTTTCATAGCCTCCTTTTGATTTGGGACATAGTAGTCGCAAAGCTCTATAAGGTCACGGTAGAGCGAAAGGCTCATATCGTCGGTATATCCCGTATCCAGCACCAGGAGCGTGCCCTCGTCTTTTAATTTTCTGTATACGTCATAGTATCCGTTTTGAACCTCAACTATTTTGGCACCCGTTGACATTCGGTAAATTTTTTCCGCGGTAACATCATTTTCTTCGGCGTCGGGGCCGTAGGTTACAAATGTACGGTCCTCCGGAGTTATCATTGCTGACGTTATGTTAAGCGGAAGTACACCGCCTTCATAAAGGTTTGTGATTTCCACGGAGTTGTCGCGGTACTCATTGGACGCAAAATCCGAAAACATATCAAGACCGAGCCACGTGGCGGTTCTAACTGGAATGTTCAGTCTGCCGAGATTCACCATTGTACCGGGGACTCCTCCGCCGAGACACAGCTTGAAACCGTCTGAATAAAGCTCTTCGCCCAACTGCGGCAGCCTTTTAAGACTCGCATAAAGAATATCGACGTTTGTTTTACCGGTACCGGCTATAAAAGACATTCGTTTTTCATCTCACTTGCTTTGAAAATATATTTTATTTTGTTATCATACAACATTTTGTCTCATAAGTCGAGGCATAAAATGCATAAATTGACAGTTCACAACATTGTATTGTACTACGTGAATATAAAAAATCGTTTCAAAGGTAATTTTTATTGACTTTGCACAGTTTCTATAATAAAATATTAGATATACTTTTGAGAAGGAGAGTTCATATGGATTTAAAACCGCTTATTGACAAAAAAGACGAAGCAGCAAAGTACATGATTGACGAAATCACGCATATCTGTAAGGATATGGATACCCGCAGCCCCGGCACTAAGGGAGAGAAAGAGGCTTGCGAGTATATGGCAAAAGTTCTTAAAGAGGATTGCGGCTGCGAACGTGCGGACGTTGAATCGTTTAAAGAAAACCCCGGCTCATTCTTCGGCTGGATATACTTTACGATTACCTTCGTTCTTTTGGCAATCGCGCTTTACTTTGTGGCACCGATTATTTCACTTATTCTCATTGTTGCAGGTCTTGCAATAGTATTTTTACAGTTTGGCCTTTACAAAAAATGCGTTGACCGTTTCTTCCCCGAGCTTACCGGTCACAATGTTACCGCAGTTAAAAAGTGCACCGGCGAAGTAAAACGCCGCATATTCTTTAACGGACATCCGGACGCTGCTTGGGAGTGGCCTGTAAACTATGCGCTCGGCGGCATAGGCTTTGAGGGTCATGCCGTAATCTGCGCCCTTGGCGCAGTTTATTATATGGTAATATCCATTATTTATATGGTCCAAAACGGTATTTCCTTCGGTGTTATAGATACTTCCTCTTATCTTTTCAAAATGGCTCTTTGGGGACTTCTTTTTGTTCCGTTCCTTGTAGGCCTTTATTGGATGTGGAATAAAAACCGCATTGTTGACGGCGCCAACGATAACCTTTCGGGCTGCTATATGGGTATTGCAATTCTCAAGGCTCTCAAGGATAACGGCATCGAGCTTGAAAACACAGAGGTAGGCGTTATTCTTACCGGTTCAGAGGAAGCCGGCCTTCGCGGAGCAAAAGCTTGGTGCGAGGCTCACAAGGGAGAGTTTGACGACGTTCCCACATTTATTTTCTCATATGATACAATTCATGACCCGAAATATCTTATGACGAATTATCGCGACCTTAACGGTACCGTTAAAGCCGATAAGGACGTCTCCGACCTTTTTATGGAAGCAGCAAAAGAATTGAATATTCCGTGCAAAAAGGGCTGGGTTCCTCCGCTCGGCGGTGCTACCGACTCTGCCGCATTTGCACAGGCGGGCTTCAGAGCAACAGGCGTTACGGGTCTTAATCATAAGCTTGAGGATTACTATCATACTCGCCGCGATACATATGACAATATGAACGCCGAGGGTCTTGCAGGCTGCTATGCCGTCAGCGTTAAGGCTCTTGAGATGTTTGATAAAGGGGCAAAACAGTAATCCGGTTGTAAAATACAACAAACAGGCGAACCGTAAACGCTTTAGTTAAGTGAAATGTTACGAAATATGACTTTGCGTCGCATTTAATCTTGACTAAACAATATTTTCGGTATAAAATCTAAGCATAAACAGCGAAGGCGTTGTGATGTAGTTCACAGCGCCTTTTTTGTTTGTACGAGAGCTTTTAAAAGGATTTGTTTTAAATCCGTATTACATTTAACTCTCGTGCTAATCGACAGGCGTTTGGTTCGTACCGATTGATAGAAACGCCGTCGGTTTCTGTCATACGAAAAGCTTCGGGCTTATATTCCGAACGGCTTTTCCGTACATTTTCCTCATCCCCTTGCAGCTGTCTCGGCGGCTCTGCCCTTTTTTTCGCCGAGGCAAGGGGGCAAACCTGCCCTTTTCATTTTAATTTATTGCATAGGAAACACCGCCTCGGTAAAACGGGGCGGTGTTTCCGTTATATTCTAATGTTCGCAACACAAAAGGGGACTGCAAAAACATAAGTTTTTACAGTCCCCGAACGCAATATTAAATTTATTTTTTCATACCGACAAATTCATACCTGCGTATTATTTCTTCTACCTCTTCGAGTACGCCGCTCCAAAGCTCCGAGCCGAGGGAGGCGTATTCCTCGTTTTCCTTACCCTTACCGCATAGCATTGAGAAACATTTACCTATGTTTTGCGATATGTCGTCGTTTTTTCTGACGGCGAGGTAATAAAAGCTGTACTCGGCACCGTCGGAGAACTCTTTGTAGAATTCCTCTGCCTTGTCGTGTATGTCATCGTACAGGGCATTTATTGCCGTGTTCCGGAGTATGTTATTTGGCAAAAGCGAGTTGAGCTGATACTCGGCGGCAAAGAACATAAGGATTTTTATCTGGAAACTCTCGGCCTTTGTGTACTCCTTATCGCCGATAATCGGACGAAGCTTTTGAAGCAGGACGTCCTTGTCAAGAAAAATCGAAGCAAGATAAGAGCCGAGCTGCTTTGATTTGTCGATGTTGCCGTTGCCTCTCTCCTCGTTCATTTTGGAGATAAGACCGATCTCGTCGAATTTGTCATCTCTTTTTTCTTTTTTGAAAATTTTTACATCGCTGTCGTCCATAGTAAACCCTGCCTTTTAAAGGCTGCCTTTCTTAGGTTAATTTGACTTTGCGGCTTCCTCAGCGGCTTTTTGAGCCTTTTTCTGCATTCTTCTGATTTTGGCCTTGTATCCGAGAAGCTTTGTAACGGCATCATCGGGAACATCAATGTCGCCTACGGAAACCGGATACCTGTTGTAAAGACCGCAGAAATCTGTTCCGCCTGTCATTAAAAGCTTGTTTTTGGTAGCGAGCTTTTTAAGCTCGGCGCGCTGTGCCTCGGTTGCCGACGGATGCCAAACCTCAATTCCGTCAATTCCGCATTCTATAAGACGAGGTATTGAGTCGATGTTATCGTATAGATACGGGTGAGCGAGAACCGCTATACCGCCCGCGTCGTGAATCGCACCGACAACCTCCTCGATATCGGGGTATTTCGGCGTTACCAAAATGTTGCCGTCGGACTCTTTGTTGAACAGCTTGTTATAAAGATCACCGAAAATGGTGTTTGTATAGCCGCTCTCCATAAGAGCCTGCATTATATGCGGAATAAAAATATTTGTTGACCCGGTGGCGCATTTGATGATAAATTCGGCCGATACCGGATAACGCTTTGTAATCTGGAGCATCATAAAATGAGCTGCTTTTTTACGGGCAAGCGAGTTTTTGTGGCAAAGCCCCTGGAGCCTGTCCGGTGCGTCGCTGAGATAGCAAAGTATATCTACGTATTTTCCTGTTTTTTCGTCTCTTGATGACAGCTCTACCCCGGGAATGACATTCACCCCATATCTGTCTCCGATTATTTTTCCTCTTACTGTACCTGCGAGACAGTCATGGTCTGTTATGGCTATTGTCTCGATTCCCTTCTTTTTTGCCAAAAGAACCAAGTCCTCTATTCCGAGTGAGCCGTCGGACAGCTTGGTGTGGCAGTGTAAATCTCCGCCCAAAATGTTCCTCCTTGAATTACCTTACATACATACTGTTTTTACACTGAATGAGTAATTTACACCAAAAAAATGATAAATAAAGCGCAAAATCCCTCAATATAATATGACAATATTATACACTTTTCGCGAAGTTCTTGCAAGTTTAATATTCTTTTTACGGGTAATTTGTAGTATTTAGACATACAATATGTATAAGTGACGATATTATTGTTACATTTTTGTGAGTTCGCACAAGAAACAGACGACTTTTTGTGCATGTGAAATTGAAATTTGCGGTTGTTTTTGTAAAATATCCGGATATGCGTAAGCTTAAAAAAGTATATTTTTTTGTTTTTGTGCCGAGCTCGGGGAAAATAGACTTAAAACGGCCCTGTTTCGCACTTCTTTGAAAATTATTGACGTAAAAGCCTCTCCTTATTCAAATTAAGTGTTGACAAAAGGGTAGTTCCTTGTGTATAATATTCAAGCATTCGCAAGTAGTGCGGTTTGCTGATATGGCTCAGGTGGTAGAGCACATCCTTGGTAAGGATGAGGTCGGCAGTTCGAGTCTGCCTATCAGCTCCAAAAAAGGACTAAGCAAAAGCTTAGTCCTTTTTTATTTTTAAAAAGTCTGTTTTTATAAGCCGTTTTTGTAATCGTCTATCACAAGGCGGTGAGTAGACGGGATGTTTTTCGGTATCTCTTCCGGATAGAACCACTCGAGAGCCTCCGATTCGCCGTCGTTTATCATAAGCGTCCCGCTGAAATCCTTTGTGGTGTAGGCGGTCACGACAACATACCATTCGTCGCCGTTTTCCGCTTTGCAAAGATGATCCTTGCCGGAATACACACCGAGCAGCTTGAGATTTTCGACGGTAAGATTAGTTTCCTCCCGAACCTCTCTTACAGCTGTTTCAACGGTTGACTCGCCCAATTCCATAAGACCTCCGGGAAGCCCCCACTTGCCCTTCGGGTATGTTCTTTTTTGCATCAAAATTTTTCCGTCTTTGTTTTCTATGATTACAAGGCTGCCGTTGAGAACAATTCTTTTGTGACCTATCAGCTTGCGTAAATCTTCGATATAGCCCATTTTAAAGCTCCTTATACATAGACGACGCGCTTTCCTTTGTTGCATATTCGGTTACATTCAAGACCTGATATTTTGTGACCTTTTGCCCGAAGGTGATTTCAATAACATCGCCATCTTTTACATCGTAAGATGCTCTTGCCGGCTTGCCGTTTACGTTGACATGCTTTGCGTCGCACACCTCGTTTGCCACAGTACGCCTTTTTATGATACGCGAAACCTTTAAAAATTTGTCAAGTCGCATTTCTTCACTCCCTTTACAGCTTAATTTTAAAATAAGAGCCGCCTTAAGTCAAGAAATTAAATTGTTGAATTCCTACTGCTTTTGTATTATTATAAAAAAGAATGTAATAACGATTTTTTTCGGCACAGAGGATGTTTCACTTATGGATATAAACACAAAGGAAGTTCTTCGCTATCTCGGCTATAAAGGTCGTGAGGCGGACGAAAAAACCCTTGACCTTATCAATCACGTTAAAATTGAAATAATTACGTCGATTCAGCCGAGAAGTCTGTACAGAGAGTGCAAACTCGAATACCTGTCCGACAGTGCCGTAAAGCTTGACGGTATCGAATTTCACTCCGAAAAGCTTGTGAAGCATTTGAGAAATTCCGACAGAATATTGCTTTTTGCCGCAACGCTCGGTATGCAGAGCGATATTCTCGTAAGACGGTACGCGGGAGTTGACACCGCGCGAGCGGCGGTTATGCAAGCGGCAACGGCGGCGGCTGTCGAAAGCTTTTGCGATGACGTCTGCGAAAATATAGCAAAGGAAGAGGAGAAGCGAGGCTATTATTTAAGACCGCGCTTCAGCCCCGGTTATGCCGATTTGTCGCTTGAGAGCCAAAAGGAGTTTTTTAAGCTGCTTGACTGCACCAAGCGCATAGGGCTTACCCTGTCGGAGAATTGTATGATGATACCCACAAAGTCCGTTACGGCGTTTATAGGGCTAACCAAGGATAAGGACTGTAATTTTAACGCCTGCGCCGCATGCGGAAATAAAAACTGCGAATTCAGAAGAGGTTAAGCTATGAAATTTATCGACCTTTTAGGTAAAGAGAGATTGTTTTTTGACGGAGCCATGGGTACAATGCTCCAAAAAAACGGACTTTCTGCCGGCGAAATTCCCGAAACATGGAATATTACTCATCGGGATACCGTTTATGCCATTCACAAGGCGTATGCGGACGCCGGCTGCAATATAATAAAATCAAACACCTTCGGTGCAAACGCGCTGAAATTCAAGGGTACCGATTACACGGTGGAGGAAATTGTTACTTCCGCGATAGATATAGCTAAAACGGCCGTGTCCGGCAAGGATAAAACCTTTGTCGCTCTTGATTTGGGACCTACGGGAAAGCTCTTAAAGCCGTACGGCGAATTACCGTTTGAGACGGCATACGAGCTTTATAAGCAGCAGGTTATCGCGGGCAAAAAAGCGGGCGCAGACCTTGTGCTTATCGAGACGATGGGTGACACATACGAAATAAAAGCGGCGGTTCTTGCCGCCAAGGAAAATTGTGACTTGCCGATAGTTGTAACCATGATATTTGATGAGAGCGGCAAGCTGCTTACCGGCTCCGACATCAAGACGGCGGTATTTATGCTTGAGGGGCTCGGTGTTGACGCAATAGGCTTTAACTGCGGACTCGGACCTCGTCAGATGCTTTCTCTTCTACCGGAGCTTTTAAAATATTCAAGCACGCCTTTGGCAGTAAATCCCAATGCGGGGTTACCCGAATGTGTTAACGGAGTTACGTTTTTCAATGTCACACCGGAGGACTTTGCCAATGATTTAAAGGAACTTGCCGAAATGGGTGTCTCGCTGCTCGGCGGTTGCTGCGGAACTACGCCTGAACACCTGAAAGAGGCTGTAAAGCTGTGCAAGGATATCCCTGTTTTACCTGTAAAGCAAAAAAGCATTACAGCGGTTACATCATACTCAAAAACGGCTGTAATAGGCGAAAGACCTATAATAATCGGTGAAAGAATAAATCCGACGGGCAAGAAAAAACTTAAAGCGGCACTCGTTTCGGGCGACAGCGGATATATCTTTTCCGAGGCTCTGTCTCAGGTCGAATGCGGAGCGGATGTACTTGACGTTAACGTCGGTTTGCCCGAAATCGATGAGCCGAAAGTGATGTGCGATACCGTTAAGGGCATACAGGGAATTACAAATCTTCCGCTTCAAATAGACACCTCCGATCCCGCGGCAATGGAGCAGGCACTTCGCATATATAACGGCAAGCCGCTTATAAATTCGGTAAACGGCAAAAAAGAGAGTATGGAAAAAATCTTTCCGCTCGCTAAAAAATACGGCGGAGTCGTGGTTTGCCTTACGCTTGATGAAAGCGGTATTCCCGAAAGTGCCGAGGGCAGAATCAAAATAGCCGAGAAAATAATAAATACCGCAAAGGAATACGGTATAGATAAAAAGGACCTCATAATAGATACGCTTGCTATGACCGTAAGCACCGGGGCTGAAAACGCAAAGAGAACGTTACAGGCTCTGTCATATGTTCGCAACACCCTAGGCGTAAATACGGTTTTGGGAGTTTCAAATATTTCCTTTGGCCTTCCGAAACGCGATAACATAAACGCGGCATTTTTCACTCTTGCCATGGGCAGCGGACTTTCGGCAGGTATTATAAATCCGAAATCCGACAGTATGATGAATGCTTTTTATTCCTATTGCGCGCTTAACGGGTACGATGAAAATTTTGAGACGTACATAAGCAAGACGTCGGATTCGGCACCGACGGCAAAAAATGATAAAACCGACCTTAAAACTGCGGTTATAAACGGGCTTTCCAAAGCGGCAGGGGAGAATGCAAGAGAGCTTTTAAAGACGGAACAGCCTCTTGACATTATAAATCTATATTTGATACCGGCACTTGATATTGTCGGTAAAGGTTTTGAGGACGGAACAATCTTTTTGCCTCAGCTTCTTATGAGTGCCGATGCGGCAAAGGCGGCATTTGACGAAATCAAGGCAAGCATACCTGCCGAAGCGAACGGCAGCGAGAAAAAGAATAAGGTAGTTATAGCCACCGTCAAGGGCGATATTCACGACATAGGGAAAAACATTGTTAAGGTATTGCTTGAAAACTACGGCTTTGATGTAATCGACCTCGGTAAAGATGTTGACCCGGAAATTATAGTTGATACAGCAATAAAAGAGAAGGTCAAGCTCGTGGGTCTGAGTGCGCTTATGACTACAACGGTTGTGAATATGGAGGAGACCATTCGCCTTTTAAGAAAACGTTATCACGAATGTAAGGTGATGGTCGGCGGAGCCGTTATGACTCAGGATTATGCCGACAGAATAGGTGCCGATTCTTACGCAAAGGACGCCATGGGCGCTGTGCGATACGCGGAAAAACTGTTTTCCGATGAGCAATGAAATAAGCTTGATACGGCAAAGTGTAATTTACAACTAAATATATTTAATAAAGGGCTTTGCGGATTCTTGTGTCCGTAAAACCCCTTATTTATCAGAAATTACGGGGCTTTTACTTTATGCGTTTCCTGTTTGTGCAAATTGCGAAAAAATATCCTTGCAAACGGATTTTATGTATGGTAAAATTACCGTTACAATGTAATGAAAGAGGGATATATATGTTTTGGTTCTTGGGAGTTCTTGCGGGACTTCTTTTGAGCGTTGCGGATATTTTTCTGTTGACGCGCAAGAGAAACGCGCCTGCTTGCATTATTGCAGTGTTACGCGATACTCTAGTGAGTAACTTGGCATCACTCGGAATTATGTCGCTGATACTGAAAATACCGAATGTGCTTTTGACATCGGAGCACGGTAAATGGTATCCGCTCAAGTATTTTGTATTTGTTTTGGCTGTCGGGCTTGTATTTTTGTTCGGTCGCGGTGTTGTCGAGGGTGTGATATCCTTTTCACACACAAAGCCGAAGCACAAGGTCGGCGCATGGATACTTCGTATTTTGTCGGTGCTTTTTGCTGCTCTCGGTATGGCGGCATTCACGGCTTCCATCTGGGCGGCAGATACATTTGCCGGACTTACACCCGACCAGATGATGATAAATTTGAATTCCGACACCGGTGGCGCAAGCCCCGAGGTTATGAATACGCTGTTCCAAGGTCCTGTTTTGCTTACCGCTGTGGTAACAGTTCTGTTTTGCGTATTTGCTTTTTCAACGAGAAAAATCTTATACAAGCTTCACGAAAAACAGCGCACAGTATTTTCGGGACTTGCAAGACGTCTCACGGCTCTTTTCTTGGCACTTCTTATGCTTTCCGGCGGCGTGGTGTTCGGTGTAAAAAAGCTTTCTCTTCAAAAGCTCTATGCGGCTTATGCTGATGATTCGCCGTACATAGAAGATAATTTTGCCGATCCCAAAAAGGTTAAAATGACCTTCCCGGAGAAAAAACGCAACCTTATCCATATTTATCTCGAATCTATGGAGAACTCGTATTTCTCAAAAGAGCTCGGCGGATATATGGACACAAATCTTCTTCCCGACCTTGGAAAGCTCTCAAAGGAGGGCTACAATTTCTCGGATCTTCCCGAGGGCTTCGGCGGTAATCCGTCCTCGACGGGCGCCAACTGGTCTGTGGCTTCAATGGTGAATATGAGTAGCGGCTTGCCCATGAAGGTGCCGGTCGGCGCAAATGCATACGGCTCTGCCGACAACTTCCTGCCGGGAGCTACCACAATAGGTGATATATTAAAAGAACAGGGCTATAATCAAACCGTTATGTTCGGTGCAGATGCATCCTTCGGCGGACTTGACTACTTCTTTGAGGAGCACGGCGATTACAAGATAATGGACCACAAGCGTGCGAAGGAAGATAACTTTATTCCTCAAGATTACAGCGTTTGGTGGGGCTATGAGGATGACAAGCTCTATGAATATGCAAAGATGGAGCTTACACGCTTGGCAGGCGAAGACAAACCTTTCTATTTCGTTATGGAAACGGCTGATACGCACTTCCCGGACGGCTACCTTTCTCCCAATGCCAAGACTCCGTTTGATAAGCAGTATGCAAACGTAATATTCTACAGCCAGGCAGAGACGGTTAAGTTTGTACGTTGGATACAGTCTCAGCCGTTCTATGAGAATACTACCATTGTAATTAACGGCGACCACCTTAGTATGGATCAGAATTTCTTTAAGGACTTTGACCCGAATTACAGACGTACATGCTTTAACCTTATACTTAATCCCACACCTAACTGCACCTCGGCTCCCGATACTCGCTTCCATAACCGCGAGTGGGCGACGTTTGATATGCTGCCGACAATGCTCGCAAGTATCGGCGTTGAGATAGAGGGCAATAAGCTCGGTATAGGAACAAACCTCTTCTCTGATACACCGACTCTCTTCGAGCGTGACGGAACCGATTTTGTAAACGAAGAGCTTGAAAAACGAAGCAATTTCTATAACGAGCATATTCTTGTCGATTGGTCAAGAGTAGGCGGCGATAAAAAAGACAAATAATAAATTCGGGATGTAAAACATAAGTTTTACATCCCGTTTTTTGCTTATACGATTTTTGTATACAGAACCTTGTAATTACTAAATAACTATGCCGCCGTTTACGGAGATTATTTGCCCTGTAATATATGACGCTCTGTCATCGGCTAAGAATGAAACCGCATTTGCCACGTCTTCGGGAGTACCGAGTCGCATCACGGGGATTTCTTCACGCAGCATATCTACGGTATCTTTACCGAGCTTTGTCACCATTTCGGTGTTTATAACGCCGGGGGATACTGCATTTACAGTAATTCCGGACGGAGCAACTTCTTTTGCAAGTGCTTTGGTAAGACCTATAAGGCCTGCTTTTGCCGCGGAATAATGCACCTCGCACGAGCCTCCCGTCTCGCCCCACATAGAGGAGATGTTTATTATCCTACCCGATTTTCTGTGAACAAAATAGGGGAGTACGGCACGGCAAAAGTAAAAAGCACCGCTTAGATTTGTGCTTATCATATTTTCCCAATCCGAATCCGTAATATCGGTGAGGAGCTTTTGCTCGGATATTCCGGCATTATTTACAAGTACGCTTATTTCGCCGAAGTCACGCTCTATTGCTTCAATTGCCGAAGTTATTTCCGAGCTGTCACGTACATCGCATTTATACGTTTTTGCGCTGCCGCCCGAAAGAGTTATTTCGTCAGCCGTTTTCTGTGCTTTTTCGGCGTTTCTGTTATATATAAGTGCAACGGAAAAACCGTCCTGTGCCAGTCGTTTTGCAATTTCGGCACCGATACCTCCGGAGGCACCGGTAACTACGGCTATGCTCATTATATTACCCCTTTAAATAAAAAGTACAGCTTGTGTGCGAAGTAAACGGAAAATCCGATTACAGACAGCCTGCAAGCTTATAATATATTATCACATATACGGCGATTTCACAATCCAAGATGATATGTTTGTCAAAAACTGAACTTTTTTGCTTTTTACTCTTGCAAAAACAGCGCGGTTCATTTATAATATGTGAGCAGCTAAATCAAGGCTGTTTTTGTTTTGAATAACATTTGCTACTGTGGCTCAGTTGGTAGAGCAGCTGATTCGTAATCAGCAGGTCGCCGGTTCAAGTCCGGCCAGTAGCTCCAAGGGCAGAGATAATCTCTGCCTTTTATTTTTTCTTTTTCTGAAACGCATTTCAAAATTCAATACGCAAAGCGTGTCGCACATTCAAAGAATTTAGAGGCTTCGGCACAAAAGAAAATGGACGATGCCTTAGCCGATATGCTCAGCGGTAAAGATTGATGAATGTTGTAATTAACTGTTTGATTTGTTATTATTAGGTGGGTGATGAAAATGTTTAAAGGTGTTTATGAAGGTAAAAATGCAAAACATCAAAGTAAAAGAATACTTATATTAGGAGAGTCGCATTATGATAAAGATGGGTATAATGATTTCACTACTGATTCAGTAGTTCAAAATTTTTATTCAAATCCAGGTGAAAAGAAATATCAATTTTTTCATAAAATTGCTAAATGCTTTTTTGAAAATGTAAAGGATATTGATGATGAATTTGAAAGTTTTTGGAATAATGTATATTTTGCAAACTATGTTGACGGATTGTGTGGTATAGGTGATTCAAAAGCAAAAATTTTAATTAAAAACAATAAAGAAATATACAATAATGAATTATTTGAATTTATAAATAAAAATGAAATTGATATAGTATTTGTTTTCGGTAGAACAGTTTATAATAATCTGCCTAGTTGTTCCAAAAATAAAACAGCTGCTGAAAAACAACCTGATTTAGATAACGGTAATTTGTTTGTGGGCAAAAAAAGAGATTTTATAAGACATTGTGTTTATTTAAAAGGTGAACAACATAAAAATGCAAAAACAATGCTAAAGAGAGATGTTCACGTTTATGGGCTTCGTCATCCTTCTGCGAGATGTGGTTTTAATGCTGAAAATTACAAACCATATTTGAAAAATCTAATATAACATTGACACCACGGTGAGAAATCATTGTGGTGTTTTATTATGCCCGAAATTCGGTTCATAACGTTTTATATAATCACATCAAGAAAGGGTGATGATATGAAGCAAGGCGTGTTTTGGTTAATTGATAATAAGTTGCTTGCAATTCCGTTTGACAAAAGTAAATATCCCGACGGCATTGCAAAATCGGGTGATACATATAATCACGAAAAACTGTGGAAATATGTTAAGCCCCAAAATTGTAACAAGCCATACAATTACTACCCTCGTGGAAGGGTTGTCAAAGGAACTAAAAACAAAGCGATTGTTTATATGAATCCGGATATATCAAACGAGTTTATCTTAGGTATAAAAGAAGCGTTTGAAATTGAGGGCGAACCGATTATTAAGTTGGATTTCAGCAAGCATTATAAATGTTATTTGGATTAAGCAAAACGGAGGAGAAATTATGAATCGCTCAAAAAACGATCATATAATTGAAATGGCAAAAAAATTTATTGATAATTGCAACAGCTTTGAAATTAAAGATTTAGATGCCGACAACCAGTATCTCAACAATTTACCCGCAATAACTCCTTTTACCGATCGTATTAAAGAATACTTAAACCCGTTTGAGGAAGAACAAAATCAAAATCTTACAAAAACGAGTAGCAATGATTTAGATGAGCTTTGCATATTTGAAAAAGATATGTTTAAGTTGTTTTGTACCGATGAATTTAATACATATCTTATAAGAATGGTGAACAGTTTTGTTATCGAAGCCGTTAACGTAGGCAAACGAGTTTTAATTATATCGCCTTTTTCTAATGCAATTGTTCGCGATTTCTTAAAAGCTGTTGGACGAAAAAATCACCAAAACAACCTTTCTTGATTTGATGATAAAAAGCTCTATTTTTGCGAGTGTATGCCCGATGATAACATAATTGCTTTTACAGAGGATATTAAATCAAAAATTCTCGATTTGAATATAGATATTGTCTACATTCCGTATCTTGAGGCCTTGCTTAAAAAATACAGCCCAAAATTACAAATTGAAGTGTTGAAATACTTTTATGATTTTGCTTTTGATAAGAAAATTTGTATCGTTTCAACCTTGTCGTCATTTGAACAATACAAAGGCGCAAATGATGATTGCTTGTTTTATCCGCAGCATAAATTAGATGTTTGCGTGTTAGGGAAAATTATGCCTATGGAGGCATTGTACATTACTTCGTTTTCAAATAATACAGCGAGCTTTGAAAACTGGAGTGTGTGGAATTATATTAACGATACCCCGTCAAGAGTTTCGGTGCAAAGCCTTGATAATTTTTATACCTTTGATTCAATAAAGATAAATGATGAAGAATTTAATAATATGCAGCTTTAAAAAATGTTTTATGTCCGAAAAAAGAACCATAAACTATTGCATAATATGGATCATAAATTCGATGTAGATATTATGATCGGAAGCAATCCCGAAAAAAGATAAATATGTGGGTGTTATGCGGTTGCTCGTATAAAACGGCGAAATAAGTGCCTCGGATGGCAGTTGACGAAAAAATACGATTTGCTATAATGAAAGCAAATAAGCAAGGGGGGAATTTATATGAGTTTTGATTTAAGTGCTGTTCCGACCTGTGAGCTTGTCGATGAGTTCAAGAAAAGAGAGGGCGTTTGGGCAACCTCGGTCGAGCCTTATGAAAAATATTCAATTACCGTCGGTGAAGAGATATTCAAGGATAGCGGACCGGTTGTAATGTTAAGAATTTGGGATTGAATTGAAAAGGAGTTTTATTATGGAAGAATTAAAAGAATTAAAGCTGGGAAAAGATTTAGTTGGAAATAAAGATGCACAAACCCTTGCACATGATTTGCTAGGTAAAATAATACACTGTGCTGATGGCGATTACTTAATAACGGTAACCGAAGCATATCCTGCAGATGATTATTACAGTTATATTTACAGAGCAACTCATAACGAGGATGGTACTAAAAAAAGTGAAAATGAGATAGATAAAAATGGTAAAGCGTATAAAATTCTGACCGATGAGAACATGGTCGGTGAGTTTTTTCTTTACGGTGGAATGCTTCATTTAGCCTGCAAAGCGAATAAGGCAGAAGCGCGAATTGAGCTTGATAATGTACTTATAAGAGGTGCTGTCAAAGTAGAAGATAACACTCTGATTATTGATGATAATATAAACATGAATTTTGGCGAAGGCAGACCGACAACCTTGGCCAAAACTTTGGGAATTGATGAAAATAACCTCTCGACACTGAGAATTTATGATAGTTCATTATCGTTTACGAGGAAAGAATGTGAACGAATAGGGTTAAAAGGTGAAGATAAGACCGACGCAAAAGTAGCGTACAGGTTTTTCATAAATAAAATTAAAATATAAAGTTAATGGATGACATTGATAAAGGAATATACAATGCTTTATTTTTCATCTCAATTAAACACACCAAAATACAAACCTGCGGCGGACAGAATGTTCGCCGCACTTGATTTATTTAATATAAAATATAAATTATTAAATAATACAAAAGATATATGGCTGCGGGATTTTATGCCTGTGAAAACTAAATCTGGCAAATATGTGTCATTTCGATACGAGCCGAGTTATCTTGACGGCTCTCCCGAGCTTCGCACCGATTTTCGCAGAGATATTGTGCCGAATTTTGATTTCAAAAAGCTTGTTTATTCCGATATAAATTTAGACGGCGGGAATGTGGTCTTTTCTCCGTCCAAAGAAAAAGTTATCATAAGCGACAGAGTTTTTTCGGAAAATCACGGCATAAGTGAAGCAGAACTCACAGCCAAACTTGAAAAATTGCTCGAAGCAAGTTTAATAATCATTCCATCGCTCAAAAGCGATATGACAGGACATGCCGACGGTATGGTGCGATTGGTCGGTGAAAATACCGCTATCGTTAATGCTCCGCTGTCGCCGTATGGATTTGAAACGAAAGTTAAAAAGTCTTTGCAAAATTACGGATTTAATGTTATTGATTTTCCGTATTTTTACTCTAAGGGTGACAGTGCCGTCGGTTGTTATCTTAATTATTTAGCAACGGAGAAATCTATATTCCTGCCGGTGTTCGGTGTTGACACGGATAACGAGGCAATAGAACTGGCAAAAAACATTTTTTATAAAACAATTATTCCGGTTAATATAAATGAAATTGCCGAAAAAGGCGGTTTGCTTAACTGTATCAGTTGGGAATTTGAATAGCAAAATATGTACTTATTTTTGTGCATTGCTTTTACTATCATATAAATAAGAATTGAAGAAAGGAAGAAAATAATGGAAGTTGAAAAAGTTTTAACCGCAGTTTATGACGTGGATTTGGAAAACGGTGTGTTCAGGATTCCGGAGGATATTCGGCATATTGATGGTGGCGCATTTAGTTACTGCCCGAACCTGAGAAAGTTGATTGTACCAAACTCCATAGATTGGTTGCCCGATTTTTACGACTGTCTGCTCTTAGAATCAATTGAAGTATCAGAGGGCAATGAGGAATATTCTTCTTTAGACGGTGTTTTGTTTGATAAAGATAAAAAACTACTTGTGCGATTTCCGAGAAATCATCAAGCAACATCTTATTGTGTTCCGCAGAGTGTAACCGGAATATGTCACTATGCTTTTCAGTGTTGTGAAAACATAGAAAAAATATCAATTCCGAATAGTATAAAAG
Organism: Eubacterium sp. CAG:180; assembly: GCA_000432435.1. GTDB lineage: Bacteria > Bacillota > Clostridia > Oscillospirales > Acutalibacteraceae > Fimenecus. The sequence goes on along the minus strand of HF993131.1, from coordinate 146,281 downwards.
CAATGGGAAGATGGATTTTTTATGGTTGCAAAAAGCTAAGAGAAATAAATATTTCAAACCATATAACTAAGATTGAAGGAAATACCTTCTTTGGATGTGAAAATTTGGAAAGAATCTATATTCCGAATAGTGTGACAGAATTTGATAGTAAGATTTTTACGGATTGCGATAAGCTGACAATATATTGTCACAAGGGCTCTGCGGCGGAAAAATACGCAAAAGAAAACAATATTCCTGTTTCTTATGCGCAAGAAAACTAATAGTCATGTATATTTATCGGTCGGGTAGTTCTATGGCATCACATTCGTAAAAAAAATAAAACAATTGTAACGGTAAACAGTAAAAAAATTACCGAAAATGCCGGTTTACTTAACTGTATCAGTTGGGAAGATTAAATCAAGGCAAATATAAAAAGAGGTTTACTCCGATTGAAGGGCAAACCTCTTTTATCGTTAGTGATTAATTCATTTCCAATATCTATTAATAAGTCGTTGCATATTTTCTCTGCCGACCGGATTCATTGTGTGCAACTTGACAGGATAATATTGCTCGGTTTCTGCAAGATAGTCAAGCAATTTAATTCCGTCACCACCGTCAAAAGCATAGTCGCCTAAATCATGATCTAAGTCAAGTTGTTCAATCGGTTCTTTTGCGTTTTTAATCAATTCAATTGCTTCATTAACGCTGTGACAATGAATATAACCGTTTGGAGCAGGTCTTATATCGTCCAGCCAAATTTTCATTATATATACCCTGCTTTCTAATTTTTTGATAAATATTAAATCAGATATTTAGCATACTGTTTTTGTAAATTATAAAGGCCTTTATGAACGAAAAACGGTACAAATGATTTATTAAAGTGTTATTAGAATGAAATGCGGCGGAACTTATGTACTGAAAAAGTCGCATAACCTATTGCATAATGTGAGCATAAGATATAAAATAAGTTTGAGGTGAATATTATGCTTGGAAGCAGACCAAAGAAAATGATGAATATGTATATTTACGATATACTAAGGCGAAACACCGATGCCGAGCATCCTATGACGCAGAGAGAAATCCAAAAGCGGCTTGAGAGCGAATACGATATGACGGTTGATAGGAAAGCGGTCAAAGCTAATCTTGAAGATTTAATCAATGACGGCTCATACAACATTGAATATTCAACCAAAATTCGTTTTACCCCAAATCGTTCAACGGGAGAAATTGAGAAAAGCGAAATTTTAACCGGCTTTTATTACAACAATGTATTTACGGATTCTGAGCTTCGGCTGCTTATGGACTCGGTTCTGTTCTCAAAAAGCATTCCGATGGCAAATAAAAAGGAACTGCTTGTTAAACTCAAGGATTTATCAAATAAATATTTTAAATTCAGTACGGCAAATATTCGGTTCTATGAAGCAGCCGACAGAGAAATTAACAAAGAATTATTTTACACTATAGAGGTGCTTGACGAGGCGATTTCAAATGGCTTACAGGTTAAGTTTCTCTATAACGAATACGGTGTCGATAAAAAACTTCATCACCGTATAAACAAAAACGGCGATGTCAGAGAATACATAATCAATCCATATACTATGGTGGCAAACGGCGGTAAATATTATCTTATTTGCAATTACGATAAGTACGATAATCTTTCTCATTATCGTATTGACAGAATCAGTAATATTGAAATTTTGGATACACCCAGAAAGCCTAAAAAACAGGTTGAGGGGCTTGTGGGTCTTGATGTTGCAAAGTATATGCAGGAGCATATTTTTATGTTCGGCGGTAAGTCAATCAGGGCAAAATTTGAAATGCCTAAATATTTAATTTCAGATGTACTTGATTCGTTCGGAGCGAATGTTAATTTCACTGATATCGGCGACGGCAATGTGCTTACAAGCGTTAAGGTTAATGAAAATGACATACGCTATTGGGCAAGACTTTATGCAAGCCAAATCAAAATCACCGAACCGAAAGAGCTTGTCGATATGTGCAAACAGGATATGGTTAATGCATTAAAATTATATGATGTTTGAAAATAATTAATTTCCAATGATATAATGATATATTATATAATATCGAACATCAAAATATTTGAATTTGGAACTATGATAAAAAAGAGTACATCAGTATAGATGATATTAAAAATTACATTGGACTAAACGAATTGTATTTATCTTTTTGCAATATGATTGAATATTTGTGAGAGAGAAACGATGACCTATGTAATATCCGACCTACACGGTTACTCGATAGAAAAATTAAAAACATTGCTTGAAAAAGCCGGGTTTTGCGAGGATGATTTTCTTTACATACTCGGTGATGTGATTGACAGAAACGGCGACGGCGGTGTTGGGATTTTGCGGTGGTTGCTCCCTCGGCCTAATGTTCAGCTTGTTCTCGGCAATCACGAGGCAATGCTTCTTGCTTGCGAGTTTTTGTTTGATGAAATCACTGACGACAGCATTGCTGATTTTGACAGCGAAAAAATAGAAATTCTATCAAATTATCAGCTTAACGGCGGTGATGTTACGCTGAAATCGCTTGCAAAACTTAACAAAGAATCACCCGAAACGGTTGCGGATATTCTCGATTACCTGCGTGACTGCCCACTGTATGAAGCTGTTACGGCAGGCGGAAAGGATTATTTCCTTTGTCACAGCGGCATTGATGAGTTTGAAAAGAGCAAAAAAATCAGCGACTATCCTGCCGATGCTTTTATTTGGGCGTGGCCTAGAATTGACGATGATTATTTTGACGATATTATAACCGTTTTCGGTCACACACCGACAATGAATTACGGTGAACAATATCGCAATAAAATAATCAAAACAAAAACTTGGATTGATATTGATATGGGCGCAGCAGACGGCAAAACCGAGCCTGTCCTCCTCCGCCTTGACGATATGAAAGAGTTTAGAAATTGAATATAAATATAAAAGCACCACGATACTTTTTATCGTGGTGCTTTTATATGCAAAAAAAGTGTTCGGTGGTGTTTTCAATAAAGCGATGGCCTATTTTTGTCCCACTTGCTTTTGTATACTCCTGTTAAGGTGGTGACAATATGAGCAGCAGTAATACAAAGAATATATTGGACGAGTTTTTTCAAAACTTAAAGGATTTTGGCGATAGACTTTCCATGGAAGATATAGATGTTGCCGTTGAATCGCTTCAAATTGCATTTGATGATTTGAAGCTCATGAAAAAAGCAGCTGTTGAAAAGAGAAAAGAAGCCGAACGCAAGCAACGAGAAGAAGATGAAAAGCGAGAAAAAGAAGAAAAAATCTGTAAGCAGAAGAAACATATTAAAGAAGTAACCTGTATGGATCTTCCACTTGACTGGAACAATCCTTTTAATGCGGATGAGCGCGCATCCGGAATATATATCGAAAGTATCTCAGACGCACTTGTAAAATCCTTGACCACTCTCGGAAGAGTCGATATTGAATTCATTGCATCGGTTACAGGCAGTGATTATAAGACTGTTATAACCACCCTGAAAGGTTCAATTTATCAAAATCCGTTAACTTGGAACGAGTGTTTTTATCAGGGTTGGGAAACAGCCGATGAATATCTTTCCGGCAATCTTATGCAAAAGTGGAAAGAGGCAAAAAAGGCAAACAAAAAGTATAACGGATATTTTAAAGATAATGTCAAGGCCATTGAGTCGGTTCTTCCGCCGACTGTTGCAACTGAGGATATTTATATAACTCTTGGTTCACCGTGGGTGCCGTCAGATGTTATTGATGATTTCATTGAGCATCTTTTTGGCGGACAAGCAAAATACTGGAGTAACAGTAAAAGCACACAAGAATACCTTTCTGTAAAACATGACGAGCTCACCGGAACATGGGAAATACCGGAAAAAACTCGCTATGGACATGGCGTGACAGATACGGACTCTTATGGCACTTCTCGACTTGAGGCCTTATATATTCTCGAAAGAACGCTTAATATGAAAACGATTGCCGTAAAGAACGAGGTTGCTTGCAAGATAAATGCTTCGGGCAAAAAGCGTGTTATCAACAAAGAGGAAACTTTGCTCGCACTTGAAAAACAGCAGAAAATGATTAAAGAGTTTCAGGATTGGGTGTGGAAAGACGAAAAGCGTAAGAAACGCCTGGAAACCATATTTGAAAACAAATATAGCTGTGTTCGCAGGAGAATATTTGACGGTTCGTTCTTGACTTTTCCGGATTTATCTCCAAATATAACTCTTTTTCCATATCAAAAAAATGCAGTTGCAAGAATTATTTTCACGCCGAATACACTTCTTGCTCACGATGTCGGAAGCGGAAAAACCTATATAATGATTGCTTCCGGTATGGAACTCAGAAGAATGGGACTATCCAAAAAGAATTTGTATGTTGTTCCAAACAACATTGTCGGTCAATGGCAAAAAATCTTTATTGAAATGTATCCTAATGCAAAGCTTTTGACTGTTGAACCCAAAAGCTTTGTTCCTTCAAAGAGAGATACGGTGCTTGAAAAAATCAGAGACGAAGAATTTGACGGCATCATTATGGCTTACAGCTGCTTCGAACAGATACCGCTTTCGCAAGATTTTTACATCGATGAGCTTCGGGATATGAAAGAAAAAGTAAATGACTTGTTGAATGATTCGAAAAAGGTAACCAAGAGTCTTAGGAAGAAAAATGAAAAATTGGGGAAACAACTTGCCGTACTTGCGACCACGCTTGATAATATTGATTGCGGCGTTTTCTTTGATGATCTTGGTATAAGTCGTCTTTATATTGATGAGGCACACAATTACAAAAATGTACCTATCGAAACAAAAGCGGACAATGTGCTTGGAATTACTCGCAGCGGCTCAAAAAAATGCAAAGATATGCTTGATAAGGTTCGTGTAGTTCAAAAAAGCGGAGGGGGAGTTGTTATGGCGACAGGAACACCGATAACCAACTCAATAACTGATGCGTTTATTATGCAAAAATATTTACAAAACGGAGAACTCGGACTTCTTGATTTGCAGAACTTTGACAGTTGGATAGGTATGTTTGCCGAAAAATCAACTGAATTTGAAATAGATGTTGATACCTCAAGCTACCGCCTTGCTACAAGATTTTCAAAATTTCATAATCTGCCGGAGCTGACAACGCTGTTTTCACAGATTGCCGATTTTCATCATATGGACGAGGTTAACGGAATCCCTGCGTTTGATGGCTATTCGGATGCGCTTATCGGTAAAACGCTAAGCTTTGAAAATTATTTGGATCTTATTTCTTCTCGTGCGGATGTTGTCAGAGCCGGCTTTGTTAACAGAAGCGTTGATAATATGCTTAAAATCACAACAGACGGTCGTAAAGCTGCACTTGATATAAGGTTGGTTGACTCGAATGAGCCATTTACACAGCAGTCTAAAGTGTATCGTTGTGCCGAAAATGTTTTTGATATTTATCTAAAAACCGACGGAACGCAACTTGTCTTTTGTGACACATCAACGCCTAAATCGAGTTTCAATATGTATGACGAGCTCAAACGGCTGTTGATTGAAAAAGGCATATTGCCGTCGCAAATTGCGTTCGTCCATGATGCAACAACTGAGGCAAAAAGAAACACATTATTCAAGATGATGAGAAACGGCGATATTCGTGTTTTAATCGGCTCTACATTCAAACTCGGTATCGGAGTTAATGTTCAGGATAAACTGATAGCCATTCATCATCTTGATGTTCCATGGCGACCGGCTGATATGACTCAGCGTGAAGGAAGAATACTCAGGCAGGGCAATCAAAATCCAAAAGTTCAAATATTCCGCTATATCACCGAGGGAAGCTTTGATGCGTATTCGTGGCAACTTCTCGAAACAAAGCAGAGATTTATTACAAGCTTGTTGTCAGGCTCGTACACAGAGCGTGAAGGTAGTGATGTTGAGGATACCGTTTTGAATTATGCAGAAATTAAGGCTCTTGCAGTAGGAAACCCTCTTGTTAAAAAGCGTGTTGAAACAGCAAACGAGCTTTCTCGGTATTATACATTGCAGAGAAAATTGGTCGAAACGAGAATAAGACTTGATAAGGAACTTAAAGAGCTCCCTTCAAAAATGCTTCATCAGAAAGAGCTTATCAACAAGGCAATGCAGGACAAGCAATATTTCGACCAATATCGCAAAGACGTGCCGGTTGCGGTGACCTCTGCTGACAAAAACAAAGAAGCGGAAAAAAGAAAGCTTTTGCGTGAAACACTGTTTAATGCAGTCAAAAACAATGAATTACAAATCAAAGAAAGGACAGCCTTCGAATATTGCGGATTTAAGATTATTCTGCCTGCAAATATGGCAAAGGGAAAGCCGTTTGTTTGGTTAGAACGGGAGGGCAAATATTATGTTGAACTCGGCGATACAGAGGTTGGCGTTTTAATCAGAATCGACAACTATCTGAACAATCTTGATAAGCATATAGAAAATCAGCAAAAGCAATTATTCAATATGGGTGAGCGCAAAAAAGGCATTCAAAAGGAACTTGGCAATGATGAAAACTATGCGGATGTTATTGCCGAATTAAAAGAAAAGCTTGCAGAAATAGATAATAAATTGGGGGTAAATAAAAAGTGAGCGGAAAAGAACAAATAAAAAATGCAAATATTCCGCAGATGAATATTAACAGACTTGTAGATGAACTGACAACGGCATATTGTAATATAATCAATGCAAATGTGCCTATCAGAAAATTTCCGTCAGTTATGTTGTGGGGAGCGCCCGGTGTCGGCAAATCACAGGCTGTTCGACAGATTGGAAAAGAAATAGAGAGTCAAACAGGAAAAAAGGTACATATCACCGATGTGCGGTTGCTCCTTTTTAATCCGATTGACCTGCGTGGTATTCCAACTTCAAATGCAGACAAGACGCTTGCCGTTTGGCTAAAACCGCAAATTTTTCAAATGGACGAAAGTGACAGCATTGTCAATATCCTTTTTCTTGATGAAATTTCAGCAGCGCCTCAATCTGTTCAGGCGGCGGCATATCAGATTACGCTTGACAGAGCAGTTGGAGAACATAAACTTCCCGAAAACTGCATAGTCATTGCTGCCGGCAACAGAACAACCGACAAATCCGTGGCATTTAAGATGCCAAAAGCACTTGCCAACAGACTTTTGCACATTGAGGTTGAAGTCAGTTTCAATTCGTGGAAACAGTGGGCTATTCAAAGTGGAATAAACGAAAAGGTTGTCGGATTTCTTACTTTTAATCGTGAGCGTCTTATGAATTTTGATTCTAATGCCGACGACCTTGCTTTTGCAACACCTCGTTCGTGGGAGATGGTGAGCAACATTTTAAATTATGTAGATTCTGATGTTGACAAGATGTATTCATTGATAGCCGGTGTAATCGGGTTTGGACCTGCCATTGAATTCAGAACATGGTCAAAGGTTTATAAGGACCTGCCAAATATAGAAGAAATATTCGACGGAAAACAGCCAAAAGTTCCTACACGCACGGATGCCATGTATGCGTTGTGTGCCTCTATGACTGCTTACGCCAGAGAGTATAGAGATGATATGAAGCGCATAGCAAATTCGATAATATATGCCCAACAAATGGCTCCCGATTTTTCAACGGTTTTGCTTAAAGACTATATGTATATAGAAAAGGATTACAGAAAGAAGCTTCTTAATATCCCCGAATTTTCTGCATGGCTGAACTCGAAAGGGAAGTTGTTAAATGGTAATATCTAACAAAAAAGTAAGGCAGTATATCAATCGGCTTCTTTTGGCACGAATGCGTATTCTGTGTAGTCACGGCTTTTACGGTTTGCTGTTAATGCATATGATTTATTCTATTGATGAGGGTTGCGAAACTGCCTATACCGACGGAGTGCGTATTGCGTTTAGTCCATTTTTTCTTGAAGAACTGTCAGATAAAGAATTAGACTATGTTTTGATGCACGAAATACTTCATGTTGTTCTTCAACACTGTTTAAGAGGTGAGTACAAAGATAACGAACGGTATAATATTGCTGCCGATATAGTGATAAATTCAACTATTATGCACGAGAATGACGACAAGGCGAGCAGTATAACCTTGTCAACATACGGCGAAAGTATGCACATTGCTCCTGACGGAAAGGAAGGTTATCTTTATACAGCCGAAGAAGTTTACGAGATGTTACAGAGCAAGCAAAAGAATTTTGACAGCGGAAACAAAAAATCAAATGCAAAGAGATGGGACGACCATTCTCAATGGGGAAAATTTGAAGAAGACAGCAAGCTGAGAGATGTCTGGGTAAAGAATTTTGCAGAGTGTTGCGAAGCTATTAAAGTCCGTGATGCTTCAAACAACAGAGGAACGCTTCCGATGTTTGCACAGCGTATGCTTGAAAAATTAAAAAAACCGCAAACAAACTGGAGAACGATATTGAACGATTTTATTCAGGAAGAAATTTGCGATTATTCCTTTTCTCCACCGGACAGAAGATTTCAAGACAGTCCGTTCTTCCTTCCGAATTTTAATGAAATGGGCAAAAACGATAATGTTAGTGATATATTGTTCTTCATAGACACCTCCGGTTCAATTTCAGACAATGATATGACCACCGCTTATTCTGAAATAAAAGGTGCGATTGACCAATATGACGGAAAACTGCAAGGCTGGCTCGGCTTTTTTGATGCGGCGATTATTGAGCCGAAACCGTTTTCATCGTTTGAGGAATTTAATGTTATAAAACCGGCAGGCGGAGGCGGAACGGATTTTCAAATTATTTTTGAATATGTCAATCAGCATATGAAAGAAAAAGAGCCAAACTGTATTATCATTTTGACCGACGGTTACGCTCAGTTTCCTAAAGAGGAACTTGCAAACGATATTCCTGTTCTCTGGCTTATAAATAATCAAGATGTAACTCCACCGTGGGGCAAAGTCGCAAGATTCACCATTAGAGCATAAAAAATCAATTAGAAAGATAAGAAAATCATTTATAAAAAGTGCCGACTCGGTGACAAGCTTTTTAATTTTGTCTGTATAATCATTAAGAAAATCGTTTTTATAATGATTGTAGATTTCGTTGGTGAGCCACGCTCCGCATGTTTTAGAAATTCAGCTATCCTGAAATATGATTCTTAACGTAAGCGAGTTACTTGCTGTTGTTCGGAAAGACATTTATATAGTTCGTCGGGCTTGGCACAGTAGGATTCTGTACTTACCGTTTATCAAAAAAAGAATGTAAGACAGCAAAAGCCAAATGTATTTACAGGATATTTTATGTACTTAAAAAGGTACATCACGAATGATATTATATATGCGTAAGAAAAAGCCGGAAGTCAGTTATTTGTTTTTGGAGGTTTATTATGCGATATTACAAAATTGAAGCTACCGTTCTTTCGGATGTTGAAATTCCGAGAAAAAAGTCGGACGTTTTTGATGAATTTGCTGATAATATGCAGAGCCTTTCACAGACGTTTTATATCAAGTCGGATAAAAAAGACTATGTTTTTGCCATAAGCACCGGCAATAATAATGTTATCTATTTCGGAGCGATTATAAATGAGCGCGGCAATATAAAAAGTGTCCTCGATAATTATATGAAATTATGCAATTTCAAGACGGAGTATAACTCTATCGAAGAACAGGTCTTTGATAGACTAAGGGATAATCTCCGAATAGCAGAATATTCAAATTTTATAAGAGATGACGAAGATCTCACCGAAAAATTTGGCATAACTCCTTTATTAAATCAACACGGTTTTAACAGCTTAAAATACGGTGAAAACATTATTGAATTAAAAAGCCGAGAGGAAATTGTCGACGAGGCGAAAAAACATCTGTATTCAGACAGCTTTCTTCCGGAAATCGACAGGATTTATGCAGGCAAAATGATTAAAGCCCCAATAGGTCATCCTGTTCACTATTTCCTTAGAACTCGCTTAAATGAAACGAGAGAGGGACTTTCGCGCTCGCTGATTTCAGCACTGTATGATAACGGCCGAATTTTTAATAAGCGTTATACTTATGTTGACTTTTATGAAAATGATAGTTTTAACGATAGTGCCCTTGAAGCGCTTTACAGAAGCTGCGGAGGCGGTGCAATAATCATCAGGTATCACTCGGATGATGAAAGCAACGACCGGTTTGCGCGAAACAACCGTAATAGCATTGAGAGAATTTGTGAAACGGCAAAAACATTCTGCCAATCCGTATTGACTGTTTTCTGGACGAATCTCGATTCCGTAAAAACACGCGATTCTTTTCTTGCAAATCTGACGTCTGTGCCGATAGTTGAAATTACAGAGGATATGGCAAATGCCGAACGTGCTGAGATTTATCTGTCCGAAAGGGCAAAGGATAACAAAATAGATGCCGACGACAAGCTTTTCAACAATATCAAGGACGGAAAAAGCTTCCATATTACAGAACTAAACCGCTGGTTTGATGAGTGGTATACGGAGAAACTGCATACCGTCGTTTATGCTCAGTATAAAGATGTAAAAACAGTAAAATCGGAGATAGTAAAAGCAGCTCCGAAAGGAAATGCGGCCGTAGAGCTGCACGAAATGATCGGTCTTGACAATGCAAAAGAGGTTATCGAAAACGCGGTAAGCTTTTTCAAAATGCAAAAGCTCTATGCGGAAAAAGGAATAAAGGCTGACCGCCCGTCAATGCACATGGTGTTTACGGGAAATCCGGGCACCGCAAAGACAACCGTTGCCCGATTGTTTGCACAGATAATGAAGGATAACGGGCTCCTCACCAAAGGCGATCTTTATGAAGTAGGCAGAGCGGATATTGTCGGGCAGTTTGTCGGTCAGACAGCGCCGCTTGTCAAAAAGCATTTTAATATGGCAAAGGGCAGCGTGCTTTTCATTGACGAAGCATACTCTTTGGTTGACGACAGGAACGGACTTTACGGCGACGAAGCTATCAACACGATTGTTCAGGAAATGGAAAACAACCGTAGTGACCTTGTTGTTATTTTTGCAGGATATCCCGATAAAATGGAAGAGTTTCTCAATAAAAACCCCGGTTTGCGTTCAAGGATTGCATTTCATGTGAACTTCGACGATTACAGTACCGACGAGCTTATAGATATAGCCGATTTGATGATTAAAAAAACGGGCTTTAAGTTTACCGGAGAAGCGCATAAAAAGCTCGGTGAGGTTTTTGATGCCGCAAGAAAAAAGCAAGATTTCGGCAACGGGAGATATGTCAGGAACTTGATTGAGCTCTCCTCATTAAAGCAGGCATCACGACTTGCAAAATCAGACATTGACCATTTGACGGATGACGAAATGCGAACTATAACCGTAGCAGATATTGCCGCACCGCTTTTAAGCCGTGACGACGGCAAGATGGCTGCAATCGGTTTCTGATGATGCACCTTTAAGACCACGGGTGTTTAATCAGCTTCGCTACCGCTTATTGATTCTTATGTCTCGAAATTTAAAATTCGGTGCTTAACAAAAAATCTCACTTCGTTACGGAGTGAGATTTTGTTTATTTATCCGATTCTTTAATGCGTCTGTTTCCTTTTCATACAAGGATTTGTCAAATAAAAACTTACGCTCTTTGTTGTCGCTGTCCGTGAAATAAAAATAATAAATACAGACAACGCCGCCTCTTCTCATTGACGTTTTCTGCTCTGTTTTTGCGTTTTTCACCTCTGAATATTTATATGTCTTTTCGTTAAACGGAGCTGTGCGAAGAGAAAAATCGTTCTCGCCCACGCATACCTTAAAGAAAAAATATCTGTTAATCAGCGGAATTGAAACAAACAACGACAAAGCAAAGCCTACCGAAAACATAAGACCTACTGTAAAAATTTTACCACTCCCGCCTCTTAATTGGTCAACAGCCAAAGCTAAAAACACTAAGCTGACTGCCGAAGAAAAAAGCACTGGGAATTTTCCGTATAATTTACCGTCAATCACGTATTTTTGTTTATTGCTCATCTTCGCTACCGTCGGCCTCTTCCTTATTAAAATAATCCTTGTCAATTTTCTCAATAAGAAAAGAAATTTCATCATATTGACACGGCGAAAAATAAAATTTTTCCACTTCGCCGCTCGGGGTTCTGTAATTCAAATAGTTCTGGCTCGCACCGTTTACCGATTTACCTGTGCTTTCCCAAACTTCTGATATATCTGTGTACTTGTATTCCTTTTTATCCCAAGGTGATTTGCAATGGCAAAACGAGTCTTCTCCTATCAAAAGTTTTATAAATATAAAACGATAAGCAGAACAAAGAGTCAATGCAGCCATTACTATTGTAAATACCAAGGTGATAATAAACCCATGCAATACTGCCGTAACAGCAGCGAATATGACCGTTACTATCAGAGACAAAAGCACACTTATTTTATCGTTTTCAACTTTGTATAACCACTTTTTTTCCATTATTATTTCCTTTCTCGGCTGACTTCAATATAAATAATTTTATGAAATCGATATATAAAACGAGATTTACCCGACTGTTTAATGATAATTCTTTTTATTTCGTTTGCGGATAAAGAAATTTCAAGGGCTATATATCCGCTGTTGTATTCATATTCCGCATTGCTAACGCCTTAAATTTCTTCTTCTTTTTTAAATATATAATCGCAAGCGGGATGTCTGCAAGAAGCCATGCGGCGGGGGCTGCGTAGCATACTGCATTGAAGCCGATAAGCGGAGTGAAAATAAGCGCTATTGATATTCTTCCTATCAGCTCGCCGGCACCCGCAACCGCATTTGCATATGTAAAGCCGAGACCCTGCAGAGTGTTCCTTAAAACGAACAGCACCGCGACAAGACTGAAGCACTCCGCCGTGGCGATAAGATATTTATGGGCGGCAAACAAGACGTCTTCATTAGGCTCTGTCATAAACAGCCTGACTATCGGCATACCTGCCGTCAGAAGAGCAACGCTTAAAGCGACGGAAAGAAGTATGTTGAGCGTAAATATTTTTTTAACCGATTTAATTATTCGATCGTACTTTCCGGCCCCGTAGTTTTGCCCGACGAAGGTTTGTGTACCGACGCTGAGTCCGCTCAGCGGTATATTTGCAATATTCTCGACCCTTCCTGCGGCGGTAAAGCCTGCAATAGTCGCCGTGCCGAATGAATTTACCGCGCTTTGAAGACACATCGACCCGATAGAGGTAACGGTAAACTGAAGCGAAACGGGTATTCCCAATTTTAACTGTATGAATGCTGTCTTGAGGTCGAGTTTGAGCTCTTTTTTTGAAATATGTACGCTTGTATTGCGCCTTAAAATGTAATTTCCCGTAAGGACGGCTGCCGTAATGTGAGAAATAAGCGTAGCAAGCGCAGCTCCCTCAACGCTCCAGCGAAATACCTTTATGAACAGCATGTCAAGCGCGAAATTTACAAAAATACTTGCCGTAAAATATATGAGCGGTTTTCTGCTCTCACCGACGGCTCTTGAAATTGCGGTAAAATTGTTTGAGAGCATCTGAAACGGTATTGCAAAGTAAAGAATGTTTACATACGCCGAGGAAAGACCGAGAATTTCGTCCGGCGTGCCGATAAGCTTCAAAAGAGGAGTGGAAATAATGTGCGCGACAACAACAAGTAATAGGCCGAGCAAGAACGACACCGTAATGCTGCTTCCGGAATATCTGTTGACCCTGTCTTGGTCCTTTGCGCCGTAAGCATGCGCCACCGGTATCGTAAATCCGCTTGTAAGGCCGAGTGCCGCACCGACAATAAACGAGTTTATCGAGGCGACTCCGCCGACTGCGGCAAGAGCGTCCGTGCTTACATATCGCCCGACAAGTATATTGTCGACCAATGTATAGTTATACTGTAAAAGCGATGAAGCCATAATCGGCAGCGAGAATTTAATTATACTTTTTATCGGCTTGCCGGTAAGCATAGAATTTTGTTTTGTCATTTGCCAACTCTTCCAAAGTATTTTTAAAAATTAAATTCAATTAGAATTTGCTTAAATTTTAGCACTTGTGCAGTATTATGTCTATAAAAATATTCTGCCGGGAGAACGATGGACGAAACCTTCGGGCTTATCGAAACCGTGGAAAAAGCGGCGCAGATTTATATGCTTACCTGTAATATGCCGAGAGTCAACACGATAAAGGACGGTGAAATGCAGCGGCTCGCCGAATACTTTGGAGTAGATTACAGAAAAGACTTTTTGAATTTGTAAAAAACAAGGTGCAATTCCGAATGAATTGCACCTTTCTTTCTTTTTCGCTTTAATGAAGTGCCTTTGTGGGGCAGTTTTTTGTACACTCGTAGCAGAGAATACACTCTGTTCCGTTTTTTCGCTTGCGTGAATCCTTGTTAACCTCGACATTCATTGGGCATACTTTCAGGCACTTGCCGCAATGAACGCATTTGCTCTCGTCACAGTGGACGCGCAAAAGCGAAAAATAACTCATGGGCTTCAGAAATACTGTGATAGGGCAGAGATATTTGCAGAATGCGCGGTTATCCTTAAATATAAAGGCAAGCGCAATTCCTGATATATAGTAAAGCGCATTTCCGGCTAGAAACAGCCAAAACATAATTTTCTCAAGATTTGCGACCTTGAACAAAAACAGACCCGACACAAGAGCCAATGATAACGCAAACATCACATAGCGCAGAATTCCGAGCTTTTCTTTTCGCGGCTTCCGTGGCTGCTTATAAGGAAGAAAGTCCAAAACCATAGCCGTCCAACAGGCATAGCCGCACCATCCACGTCCGAACAGCAGCGGTCCGAAGATTTTAGCCACGGCATAGTGAATGGTTGCTGCTTCAAAAACGCCGAGGAACAGATAGTACCAAAAGCCTTCAATCTGCATATTTTCTCGGGAGATTATGCCGAGATACAGCAGCATATAGCTTCCGACTGCCAGCTGTACAAAATGACGCGCATAGCGTTTCTCGGCGGTAAAAAGTGCCGTCCCCAATGCGAGACAGGTGCCTATGTAGCTGAAATTCAGCAAATAAAACAGATTATCCTTTATTAGCCATAGTGTGATTGCCACCGCTTCGAACAACAAAAACAGTAATACCGACACAAGGTATCTCGATAAACCCTTGTTATTTCCTTTCTCTTTTTTCTTTTTCATTGTTTTTCCATCCTTTTTTGTGAATATGAAACGGCTGATTTTATTCGGATTTATACCGATTTTTGTGCCGCTTTTAATGCCTGCGACAATATAACTATATACTGTAATTTTAAAGCTTATGAGCAAAATGTGCAACTGTAATTCTGTTAAAAAACGGTAAAAGCGCCGCAAATTGTGAAAATCGGCAATCGGTCTTAGGAAGCTCGGCCGTTTGGTATCGCCGAATATACCGCAAGCAATATAGACGTATTTATTATCGGCTTGTTTAATAAAATAAAATAACGGACGATTTGGCAAAATACGGGACTATACGGCAAGGCAATATAATAATCTTACATACGGCTGCACATACAGAATTTACGGATATTTTTTCGCATTTAGTTGCGAAAACGTTTCCGCTGTGATAAAATTCTTTTGTATTTTACGGGCGCGGCGGCTTTGCGCCTTTGCCTGCTTTAACGGAGTTGAGATTGATGAAAACTGCAATTGTTACGGGCGGTTCGAGCGGAATAGGACTTTCCTGCTGCCGTAAGTTTCTTGAAAACGGATACAGGGTGTATGAGCTGAGTCGCCGCGAGCCGAAGATTCAAACGGTCGGCGTTAAGCATATCTCGTGCGACGTCACGGATGAGCACTCGGTTTCCGAGGCATTCAAAAAAATATATAATGACAGCGGAAGCATTGATATACTTGTGAATAATGCAGGCTTCGGCATCTCAGGGGCGGTTGAATTCACAGAGCTTGCAGAAGCTAAAAAACAGTTTGACGTCAATTTCTTCGGCTGCTTTATTTGCTCAAAAAACGTAATTAAATATATGAGACTTCAAGGCGGCGGAAGAATTGTTAATCTCAGCTCTCTCGCGGCTCCGCTTGCCATACCGTTTCAGGCGTTTTATTCGGCGTCAAAGGCGGCTGTAAATTCGCTGACTCTGGCTCTTGCAAACGAGGTGCGACCGTTTAATATAAAGGTCTGCGCCGTAATGCCGGGCGATGTTAAAACGGGTTTTACCGCGGCAAGAGAGAAAAATACCGCCGGTGACGAATTTTACGGCGAAACACTTAAAAGAGCGGTTGCCGGTATGGAGCGCGACGAGCAAAACGGTATGTCGCCGGACGATATAGCCGATGCGGTGTATGCTGCGGCAACCAAAGCTCGTCCGAAGCTTTTGTCTACAAAAGGCACTAAATATCATCTGTTTTTGGCACTTTCAAAGGCATTGCCGGTTTCTCTTGTGAACATCATAGTCGGAAAGCTTTATTCTTAATAAATCGGGGCGTAAAGCAATACTGTTATTAGCTGCTTTTGCCCCGTTTTCTTGTTATTCAATAAAAACACATTCGGAGGTACTATGCAAAATTTTGTAGAGCTTATTCAGAATATCAACAGTAAGGTAAACAGCGTCGTTTGGGGGCCTCCGATGCTCATATTGATGCTGCTTACCGGTCTTTATCTCACGTGCGGTACGCGATTTTTTCAAATACGCCGTTTTTGCTACACAATTAAAAATACGGTTGCCGCAATTTTTAAAGACCGCAAGGTAACAAAAACCAAGGACGAAAAAGCCATATCGCAGTTTCAGGCACTTGCAACGGCTCTTGCCGCAACGGTAGGCACGGGCAACATTGTAGGCGTAGCCACCGCTATTTCCTCCGGCGGAGCGGGTGCGGTATTTTGGATGTGGATTTCTGCTTTGCTCGGTATGATGACGAGCTTTTCCGAAAATGCGCTCGGCATATATTTCCGCAGAAAAAACGAAAAAGGCGAGTGGGTGGGCGGCCCTATGTATTATATTGAAAAGGGACTCGGTCAAAAGTGGCTTGCGGTTATATTTTCTGTTTTTTGTCTGTTCGCGTCGTTCGGAATAGGCTCGGTGGCTCAGGTCAACGGAATATCCACGGCGCTTAAGGGTTCGTTTAATATACCGGGCGTTGTCACGGGGATAGTCGTTTGCGCCCTTATAGCCGTTATAATTTACGGCGGACTGAAAAGAATAGTCACGGTGACGGAAAAATTTGTGCCTTTTATGGCGGCGTTTTACATAATAGGCGCGCTTATAATAATAATCGTAAACTTCCGCCATATAGGCGACGCTTTCGGCGAGATATTTTCGGGGGCGTTCAGTATGCGCTCCGTCGGAGGAGGCGTTATGGGATACGGTATTTCAAGAGCCATGCGTTTCGGTGTGGCGCGCGGAGTATTTTCTAATGAGGCGGGCCTCGGCTCGTCGGTAATGGTCCATTCCTCCTCTGATGCCAAGGAACCCGTAACACAGGGTATGTGGGGCATATTTCAGGTGTTTTTTGACACCATTGTTATATGCACACTTACGGCACTCGTAATACTGACTACCGGGGCAAATCTGCAAAGCGGACTTGAGGGAGTTAATATAACAATATATGCCTTTGAGAGCGTGCTCGGCAAATGGGGCTCCTATATAGTATCCATAGGTATAGTTATGTTCGCTTTTTCAACCATACTCGGCTGGTCGGTGTACGGCTCGCGCGCCGCAGAATATATAGGCGGAAAAAAGCTGACTGCGGTGTATAAAATAATATTTCTCGCAATGACATTTATAGGTGCCGTGTCGAGCATTCAGCTTGTTTGGGATCTTTCCGATACGTTTAACGGTCTTATGGCTTTACCGAACCTTATAGGTCTGTTGCTTTTGTCGGGGACGGTGTTTAAAATAACCAAAAACTACGAGCAGAGAGTGATAGGCGGCAAAAAGATAAAGCCGATGCTGTCTTTTTATGACCGTGAGAAATAATTTTCGGTATTCACATTTAACTCCGAATTTGATATAATATACGGGATTTAAAAAGATAAAAGAGGAAATTTATGTCAGGTAAAAAGGACTACATCAGAAATTTTTGCATAATTGCCCATATCGACCACGGCAAGAGTACGCTTGCCGACCGTTTGTTGGAGCTTACGGACTCCGTAGCGAAACGCGATATGGAGGCGCAGCTTCTTGACAATATGGATATTGAGCGTGAACGCGGTATAACCATTAAGGCACGTGCCGTAAAGCTTGATTACAAGGCTGCCGACGGCAAAAAATATGAACTGAACTTAATAGACACTCCCGGTCATGTTGACTTCAACTATGAGGTGTCGCGTTCCCTTGCGGCATGCGAGGGAGCTGTGCTGATAGTTGACGCGTCACAGGGGATAGAGGCTCAAACTCTTGCAAATACCTACCTTGCGCTTGACCACGACCTTGAAATTGTACCGGTAATAAATAAAATCGACCTTCCCGCCGCAGAGCCGGAGCGCGTTGCTAAAGAAGTGGAGGACGTTATAGGCATACCGTGTATGGATTCGCCGCGAATTTCGGCAAAAACGGGCGAGAATGTCCCCGCTGTGCTCGAGGAAATCGTAAACCTTGTGCCGCCTCCGGATGATAACGATTCAAAGCCGCTCAGAGCGCTTGTATTTGACTCCGTATATGACAGCTATCGCGGTGTAATTGTCTATGTCAGAATAGTTGACGGTGTGGTAAGGCCGGGGCAGACCATGCGTCTTATGGCTACGGGTGCCGAATTTACAATTGTGGAAACGGGATATATGCGCGCCAAGAGCTTGGAGCCGACAAAGCAGCTGTCCTCGGGCGAGGTCGGTTATATCACCGCTTCGATTAAAACCGTAGGCGATGCGCGCGTAGGCGATACCGTGACTCTTGCCGAAAATCCGGCTTCGGAGCCGCTTGCAGGATATCGCAAGGTAAATCCGATGGTTTTCTGCGGAATTTATCCGGCGGACGGAGCGGATTATGAGGCTCTTAGGGATGCTCTTGCCAAATTACAGCTGAATGACGCCTCGCTCTCGTTTGAACCCGAGACGTCAAGTGCCCTCGGATTCGGCTTCAGGTGTGGTTTTTTGGGGCTTTTGCACCTTGAAATCATACAGGAACGCCTCGAGAGAGAGTATGACCTCGACCTCGTAACAACAATACCTTCGGTTGTCTACAAAATACATCTTACCGACGGAAACGTAGTCGAAATAGACAATCCGTGCAACTACCCCGACCCCGCAACAATAGACTTTGCGGAGGAACCCATGGTTGAGGCGCACATCTTTTCTCCTAAGGATTATGTGGGAGCCATAATGGACCTTTGCCAAGACAGACGCGGCGAATATAAAGAAATGACGTATCTTGACGCCGACAGGGTGGACTTAAAATATATACTCCCGCTTAACGAAATAATCTACGACTTCTTTGACGTCTTAAAATCGCGTACGCGCGGCTATGCTTCGTTTGACTATGAGCTTTGCGGCTACCAAAGGTCAAGCCTTGTAAAGCTCGACGTTCTTTTGAACGGCGATATGATAGATGCCCTCTCGTTTATTATTCACTCCGAAAAGGCTTATCCGAGAGCGCGCAGAATAGCCGAGAAGCTTAAGGACAATATTCCGCGCCAGATGTTTGAAATTCCCATTCAGATAGCCGTGGGCGGCAAGGTAATAGCGCGCGAAACCGTAAAGGCAATGCGTAAGGACGTGCTTGCTAAATGCTACGGCGGCGATATAACGCGTAAAAAGAAGCTGCTTGAAAAGCAAAAAGAGGGTAAAAAGCGTATGCGCAAGTTCGGTACGGTAGAAGTTCCGCAAGAGGCGTTTATGGCTGTGCTTAAATTAGACGATGAATAATATAGGACTGTATATTCACATTCCGTTTTGCAATTCAAAGTGCCCGTATTGCGATTTTTACTCGTTTCGCGCCGATGACGATACAAAAAACAGATATGTTTCGGCTGTTTTGCGAGAACTTCGGAACAATTCAAAACAGCTTAATTGTAAAGCTGATACTCTTTACATTGGCGGCGGAACTCCGTCGGTTTTGGCTCCGGATTATCTTTGTCAAATCATAAACAGCGCAAAATCAACGTTTTTGACCGATGATGCGGAAATAACGGTAGAGTGCAACCCGTTTTCGCTCGGCGACGAATTCTTTGAAAAAGTAAGCGAGTGTAAAGTAAATAGGCTTTCCATAGGCTTGCAGTCGGCAAATGACGGCGAACGTAGGATTTTAGGCAGACGAGCCGGCAAAAGCGAGGTTCAAAGTGTCGTTTCGCGGGCAAAAAAAGCGGGAATAAATAATATTTCGCTTGATGTCATGCTCGGCGTGCCGGGTCAAACAAAAGAGAGCCTTAAAAGCACGCTTGATTTCTGCATTTCTTCGGGTGTGCCGCATCTCAGCTGCTACATTCTCAAAATAGAGGAGAATACGCCGTTTTTTCGTATGAGAGACAAATTGCCGTTCCCCTCTGACGACGATACGGCCGATATGTACCTTTTTATGTGCGAATACCTCGAAGAACACGGTATTATGCAGTATGAAATATCAAATTTTGCGGTTCCCGGCTTTGAGAGCCGCCACAATCTGAAATATTGGCACGATGAGGAGTACCTCGGCATAGGTGCTTCGGCACATTCGTTCTTAGGCGGAAAACGCACATATTATCCGCGTGATATTGAGTATTTCATAAGCGGCAACGAGCGTTTAACTGAGGGTGACGGCGGCGACGAAGAGGAATTTTGTATGCTCGCTTTAAGGCTTCGCGAGGGGCTTACTCAAGAGCGTTTTTACGCCCGTTTTCATCACGAGATACCGCAAAAAATGCTTGAAAGCGCAAAGCAATACGAAAAATACGGGCTTTGCAGCTGTGAGAGCGGCGGAATTTTTCTGACGCGGCGCGGATTTTTACTCTCCAACTCCGTAATATCCGAAATTATCTTATAGATATAAATATTTCAGGGCTTGTAATTTGCTTTACAAGCCCGTTTTTTTGTGCTTTTCGGGCGTTTGTGAAATTAAAACGGCTTTTTGTTACAATGGCGTTTTTTTGTCGCACAGCACGTGATAAAATCAAGAGGCTAAACGGAAGAGTTCTATGAAAGAGAATTGATTACATAGAATTTCCGGTGTATAATTTGTAAAAGATTACCAAAAGCGGCGGCAATTTTTGTCGAAGTGTGCTTGCAATCTAAAATTTTACATATTTTCATTTCAAAATGACAAAAGAATGTCAAACTGCGTTCACAATTTGTTAACATTTGGTTTAAAGACTATTTAAAATGTGTTTTTAAATTAGATAAAAACTCTTTACACCAAAGCATTTTTAGTGTAAACTTAAGTATAAATATACGGTGTAATAGTGTACCCATTTGCGCCTTAAAATCGGTAAATAGATGCTCTTTCGCAAAATGATGAGAAACAAGCGTTAAAGCAAACCCGAAGCGGTGCGGATTTATCGTATACTATTATATATAGCGTTTTTAATCAATTTATCGGAGGTTTTTTATTTGGCAGATCTTATATTTCGGCATCTTGCCGGAGCCGATGGCGAGGGCGTTTACAAAAACGGCAAAACCGGCTTCTCGGTTTCTTATTTCAAAAAGAAAGAAATAGACTCGCGCTATCCCTCGGGCGGCTATATGGTTGTCGGTCAAATAGGGAAGGGCAAACGCGAAATCGGTGATTTGCAGTCTGACGACGGGCAAACCGAAAAGGTGTATGCCGCAACGAAAATGCCTCATACAGCGGTAGTCGGCTACATAGAGACAGAGGCTGACAAATTCATTGCGATAGTTAAAGACAGGCTCTTACTTTGGCTTTTGTTTGCGCTTTTGATAGCGGCACTTATAATAGGTCTTATATTCCTTTTAAAGGCCGTTATACCGACAGGCGGCGATGGCGGAACCACAACGCCCCCCGCAGGCGTAATCGACCAAAATGCCGTTTTGGGCGAGGGCGAAATCTCGATTCCCGATAAAACAAAAACAAGGGGCAGGCAGATAAAGGTCTACGGTATTCCCGAGCTTCCCTTGGCGGCAAATACCAAGGAGCAAAGCTTTGTATTCTCAAACCCCGAGGAAAACCCGTGCTTCTTTGTTATAGAAATAGAGCTTTCAGATACAGGCGAGGTTATATATACCTCAAATCTCTTGCCGCCGGGCTATTCAATATCAAAGTTCACGCTGAACCGTGAGCTTGCGGCAGGAACTTATCCTGCAACAATCCATGTTAAGACATACAGCTTTGATAAAGAGCAGCGTAAACTTAATAATATGGATTTAAAAACGACCATCGTGGTTTCATAAGAAACTATATTCAAAATACAGATTTTGAGGAAAGGAGTTGCAGTTTATGCAAAAAATTTCAAAGATTAAAATCGGAAAAAGCATAACTGCTGTGCTGCTTTGCGTAGTGCTTTTGGTAACGTCGATTCCCATGGTTCTCGCGGCCGGCGAGGGCGAATATGACCCGATACCGACCTTTACCGAATCGGATAAAAGGGAAGCGGCTGCAACACTTAATGACGACGGCGGAATTACGGTCAGCTTCCCCGCGGCTAAGGTTAGCGAGCGCAAAACCGGCACAAAAACAATTGACGGGTATATGTTAGAGCTTGTTGATCTCGGAACATATACCGAAGTTCACACAAGCACGGTTTTGCTGCGCAAGATGGTTAGTCCCACCGGTACCGCACCGTACACGGCTGAGATTACGGCAGACGAAATCAAAACAAAGGTGCCTGCGGGTCTGTCTGACGACCACCGTTACAATATTACGATAACGGCGTACGACAGCGACGGCTGGTTCTCGGAGGCTGTTAACGCATACGTTTCGGATGTTCCGACTTATGTATACGATGCGTCCGCTTATGCCCCCGTTACAAACAACGTTCTTGCCGTGCGTGAAGTCCTTACCTTTGATAAAAAAGGTACCGCAGATGACCACGGTTCGTTTTCGGATACCGGAATCAACGAGAGAACCGCCGAAGTCAACAATGTACGCAGTACGTCAGGCTCACTTGACTATATGCAGGAGGGTAATCACCTTTCAGTCGAAGGCAGAACCGATGGTGTAGGCGTTAAAGACACGGGCAATAGCTACGGCTACGCAATGCGTATCGAGTCCGCCGCAACCACCGACAGCCCTCAGTCCTTTGATACGTCATGGAGCCGTCAGACTTGGGACCCGACGGGTGCTTCCGAGATTTGGTACTATCTCGACTTCTCCGAGGTCAGCGTAACGGGGCTTTCATTCCGCCTTCGTGCAAATGAAAAGTATTTTGCACAGGATTTTGACAACAGCTACAGTGAAAGCAGTAATGCTTTTAACAGATACGGCGATATAATTTACTCAACTGTCGGCACCACAAAAGCAGGCTATATGGGTGAGGCCCCATATTTATTCCTGCAGCAAACGGACGGCAGCTGGAAAAAGGTTATGTTAAACGACGGTACCGTTGACCTTGACCATTTCAAGGGATATGTCCGCATACCGCTTCAGTTTATGTGCTCCGAAACCGACTCCGTTGTCACGGAGTCCAACGAGGATTTCGGTGTAAACAAGCCTATGCCCGATATGTATGTGTGGAACAGCTCGGATAAAACTAAAGCAAATGCCAACAAGTATTATAACGAGAAAATTAAGCTTTCGCAGCCGGTAGTTGTTGACCCTGCCGGTACTTCGATATCCGATGCTCTGCTTATTAGACGCTATTCCTTCAGAATTAACAAGACGTCGACTCTTAGCGGCGAATACTATATCGACGGCGGCACAATGCTCGCTCCGTGCATGGCTACGGAAGACGGTGGCAAGACAACAGCCAATTCGCCCAAAAGAGCATATATCGATAAGACCAAAATCGGTACGGGTGAAGATCCGGTAGTTAATCGCACAAATGCTTTTAAAGCTATCGAGGATATTATGTCCGCAGGCTTTAAGTTCACGGGCTGCTCGTATGACCCGGCTTCTACGAGCCTTGAAACCAACAACGGCAGCGTAGGTAAAAAGATTTTCCTTGATAATGTATTGTTCTACCGTACAGACGGTCAGAAATACAGCGAAAATACCCTTAACGGAGAAACAAACACAGGCACGCCCGTTAAGACATATTATGACCAGGAAACAGAAATTCCGCGCGCTATTTTCAATGCCTGCCAAAAGTACATTGAAGATCCGAACTCCTACGATTACCGCGCCGTTAAGTATATCGAGGACTTGATAGCCGGTTATAAAAAATCAATTGAGGAATATAACAAATCCGAAGAAGCCGGAAAATCCGGTATAATCGATGCATCTTTCCTTGAGGATTCTGCGCTCGATACCAAGGCGGCAGCACTCGGTATGACCGAGGCTTGGGAAAAGTACAAGACCGCCAAGCAGGCTTGTATAGACGGTAAAACCTACGGCTCTGCTAACTCGGGGGCAGAGGATTTCATTCCGATGATTTCAACTAAGCTTGAGCAGCTTCCCGATTTCGACGAAAATACTCTCGCGGTAAGCGATGAGGATAAAGCCGTTGTTAAGAGCCTTTATGAGGTTTATATCCGCCTTAACTTAAGCCAGCTCACTATGCTCGGCAGAGCGGAAGAGGAGAAGCTCTTAAAGTACTTCAGCTTCATAGAAGAAGAGCTTGCCGACAACTCTGTTGTAATAGGTCAGGCGCTTACAAACAACAAGGTTATACCGTTCGGTGACTTCGATTCCTTGGAAAAAGGCACCAGAAGCTGGCAATTTGAAAACTCAAAATATACCGGCCAGGTAGGTAAGGATTACTACTATTCTAAGGGATATTTGACATATCAGGTTCCCTTTGCTTCACTTTCGGCGCACTCTCAGGATACCGCAACGCCTACACTTATACCGACCGGCGCTCTCGGTAGTGACCCGCAGAGAAACGGTATTACAAGCTATCGTCAAAACGGTACTTCGGCAATCATTACATCAAACGGCCTTGAGGGCAAAAACGCCGCAACGGTTACCATAAATAACCAGTATGCCGAAGACAGAAAAGGCTGGTATAACTGCATAAGCATTACAAAGGGACTTGTTGACAAGGAACCGAGCAGCAGCGGCGATTACTCCGCGCTGAGAGCCAACAATATGTCGTCTGAGAGTCTCGGCGATTTTGCTAAGTCGTATACCAAAAATGACATAGGCGAAACCGACCGTCTGGCGCTTGTATTCTACGCCGATTTCTCTCAGCTTGACACATTCTCAATGGCGTTTAATATCAGCTCATACTATGAAGGTGCCGCCGAGGACTACACCCTCGACTTCGGCAGCAACAACGCGGCTTCTTACTTCTATCTCATTAACCCCAAGACGGGTGAATGGGCTAAATGTATTCCCAAGGATGAAAGCAAGAGAAGAATTTACGCTTACACCTCGGAGTACGGCATAGATACGGGAGACGGCGATTACCTGACCCTTTCTCACTACAAGGGCTATGTTATGGTTCCGCTCTTCCAGTTCTCGAGAGGCGTTCAGGGTATTTCGGCAACCTCTAACTATCGTATAGATGAAAAAGCCGAGTCCCTTAACAACATTTTCCGTGTTACCATAGGTATAGCGCCCTTGTCAAATTACGACGATTCGTCCGTAAACGGAAAGAGCGCAGCCGCAATGAACGGTAAGAGCTTTACAATAGGCTCTGTCGGCTTTACATACAGACAGGGTACCTCGGCATACGGCGCAGGCGTACAAAACAGAACCGGCGACGTTTCGTTCGACGATTATGCACAGGTTAAGTCTCTTACTTCAATGCAGTTTGAAAACGCGGTAGCGGATGTTGATATTTATAAAGCGAACACTCGTACCGAAAAGATAAACAAGGCACTTGCTCTTTATGCGCAGCTTTCGGATTATCAAAAGACAATACCTTCCGTTGCAAGAGCATACAGCGTGCTTCAAAAGTACAAGAGCATCGACGACGGCATCACTTTGCTCGATCAGCCGCAAATTGCGGTTGCCGATTTGAAACCTTTGATTGAGGCTATGCCGGCTGCAGCAACCGGCGGTTCCGTAACAGACAGCAATGCCTTACCTTATCCCGGTTTTGTTATCGGCACCGATGAGAGCGGAACAGAGAAGCCGCTTATAAATTACGGCGCATATTCTATCACCGCGGCTGACGTACAGAACATAATCAATTGGTATGAGCAGTCTTATGAGCGCTATACCGACGAGGCGATTGCGGCGCTCGGTACGGAGAACGTCACAAAAATGGAAAACCTTTATAAGGTTGCAAAACGCTTGAGACTTCTCGAATCTTACCGTGACGGCTACACGAGTGACTCCGGTACCGCTATAACCGGTATTAAAGACCTTAACGCTCTTGTTGCTTCAATGTACGGCGAGACCGGTAAAGCGACCGACCTTACGACCGACTGCAGGCTTATGCCTACCGGCCAGACCGCGGCGCTTGAAAACTACCTCGAAAAGTATAACGACCTTGATTATTACGCTAAGTATATCTTAACTGATAAGGCCGACAAATTTGCAAGTGCTCCTCAGTATAAGAATTATGCTAAGGCGGCCGAGGCGGTTAACAAGGTGCTTGCCAACATCAAAACTTACACCGACGACATCACCGGTAAGACGGTTAAGGGCGGCGTTGTTAGACTTGAAGAAAAGTACACGGCTCTTTACAATACCGTTAAGGGTCAAATGGACAATAGCGGTATTCAGGACCTCACCGCAATAACTGAAGCGGTTGAAGAGTACAATTCGTTTAAGGGCTATATAAGGCAGGTTCAAGAGGTTAACGACGGTAACACCGTTAATTCCTCGGACGGCGAAGCTCTCCACGGTATTATAGATACCCTCCGTATTTTCCCGAACTTTGCTTCGGAGGTAGACAAAGACAGCGTCGCTCTCAATAAGGATGCAACAACGGGAACCGCAGTCTTTACTCTTTCAAATGCCGTTAACTATCCGGACGGAAGCTACACACTTCGTGTAACCTCTAAAAACGGAGGTCTTAAGGACGTTTCAGGCAACATCCTCGATTACAACGTTGCAATGACGGGTGCGATTGAAAAGACCGTAACGGCAAAAGCTCTTAACACTTCTCCCGAAACCGCGGATGTCGCAAATAACACCGCTTCGGCGGCAGCTCCCAAGGCAATAAACTTTACGTTTACCGTCACGGGCGTTACCGTAACGAGTGAAGATGTTATTACAATAGAGCTTATCGATAATGCTACCGGTGAGGTTGCTGTTGACAAGACAACAAACGAGCCTGTCAGAAAAACTATCAATATTCATTTTGCCGCAGACGACTTCTTTGAGGTTACAATTCCTGCGGAAATAGATGTTCCTTGGGGCGAGACGGAACCCGTTGATGTTTCCTATAAGGTTACGTCTTCACTTGATACGGGCAGCAAGATTGGTGTTTCCGTAGCACGCAGCGCTTCTGTCGCAAATGACACTCTTACCAATGCAGCAACATCGACATACGCTCTTCCGTATACTTCACAGAACTTTACTTCCACAGAATTTACAGGTACAAATGAGGGAGCGCTTCCCGCTCAAAAACCGTCATTGACGATTTCCGGTTGGACGGACGCTCCGATAGCCGAGTATTCGACTACTCTTACTTATACCGTAGATTACACTAAAGGTTAATTAACAAATTAAATGCTTTATCAAGACCATAAGGAGGTGGTTCTATGAAGAAAACATTATCAGTTTTGCTCTCAGTGCTTTTATTGTCGCTCGTGACTGTTCCGTCTTTCGCGGCTCCGGCTACGCTGAACAAAGAGAACCCCGTAGGCTCCGTAAAGATTTTTACCGGCGAGGGCAAACAGGATGAGTATGAGCTTACAATTCCTGCCGATACCGAAATACCGTGGGAAGCTACTTCTTACGCAATAGGTAAGGTTACGGCAACTAAAATGTGGCTGTCTCCCGGCAAGACCGTTAAGGTGGCTGTTTCATCGCTCAACGGCTCAAAGCTTGTCAACACTTTAGACAGCTCAAAGACTATCGCCTACACGCTTACAGGCGCAGAGCAAATGGCGTTTTTACCGGGCGATTATATGAAGTCTTATGACCTCTCCGTGAACATCGCAGAGGCTGAATGGCAAAAAGCCGCTTCGGGTGAGCATACAGATGTTCTTACCTTTACGGCAGAATATACTAACGCGTAATAAATATAAGGAGATAAATTATGAAAAAGCTTATTTCTATCGCACTCGCAGCGGCTATGCTCGCAGCTGTTTCGGTTCCCGCTTTTGCAGCTAATCCCATAACCAAGGAAACAGAGCAGACCGGCACAACCATAATTAAGACATCCACAAAAACAGGCCCCGATTCGCCTGAGGATGTTGCTGTCAGATACACCGTTTCTATTCCGGCAGATACAGAAATTTACTGGGGCACCGAGGAGACAAATCTTGTTTACTCTGTTGAGTCTCACCTCAAGAGAGGCCAGGCTCTCAAGGTTACCGTAGCAGGCACAGGCTCTATGAAGACCGATGCCGCAGCAGGCGAGGTTTACACTCTTCCCTATACTCTTTCGGGTGACAACGCTTTCACGGCAGACAGCCCCGTAGTTTACGGCAACAAGGAAACTCCGGCCGTTGACAAAAACCTCAAGGTTACAATAAGCAGCGAGGACTGGAACAGAGCTGTTGTTGATGTTTACAACGACACCCTTACCTTTACCGCTGAGGTTTAATTATTGAAAGGAGACTACTATAATGAAAAAGCTTATTTCAATTGCACTTGCAGCGGTTATGCTTGCAGCAGCTTCGGTTCCCGCTTTTGCAGCTAACCCCATAACCAAGGAGACTGACAATACCGGTACAGCTATTGTTAAGACCTCCACAAAAACAGGCCCTGATGCTCCCGATGACAACGCTGTTAAATACACCGTTACAATTCCGGCCGATACCACAATTTACTGGGGCGCAGAGGAAACAGCTCTTGACGGATTTTCTGTTGAGTCTCACCTTAAATACGGCCAGAAGCTTAAAATCGGCGTTGAGGGCTCAAGACTTATGAAGCTTACCGAGGATGCAAACGAGACATTGGCTTACGATTTCTCGGCTGACTCTAACCTCGAATTTATAGCTGACGGCCCCGTTATCAATCCCGCAAAGGCACTTACCCTCAAGGTTAAGGTTGCCGCAGACGATTGGAACAACGCCATCGTCGGCGAGTACAGCGATACTCTTACTTTCACCGTAAGCCTTTGATTTTGAAAGGAGATAACCACAATGAAAAAATTACTTTCAATAGCTCTTGCGGCGGCAATGCTCGCAGCGGTTTCCGTTCCGTCATTTGCAGCTGACAAGACGCTTACAAGCGACCATACCTCCGATACGGCTAAGGTTATTACTTCTACAAAAACCGGTCCCGACGGTCCCGAGGCGACTTCTTACACGGTAACCTTCCCGGCAGAAACCACTATTTACTGGGGCGTAGAAAGCACAGACTTTACATACAACGTAAAGTGCCAGCTCAAATCAAACGACCGTCTTAATGTTACGGTAGCAAAGGAAGACGGCACAACCGACCTCAAGGCTATCGCATCAGGCAATACCGCTACTCTTCCTTTCAGCGTAGCAGGCACCACAGCTTATACTTCAGCCTCTGCAGTTGTTGCAGATGAAGCTGTTAACGCAGCAGTAAACATTGCCTCAGCTGATTGGGCAAAGGTTCCGGTAGATGAGTACGAGGGCAATCTTACACTTACGGTTTCGATAGCTCCCGCTACAATCTAAGAGTCGGAAACCCTTCCAAAATACAAGGAGAACCAATTATGAAAAAAATTCTTTCAATAGTCATTGCAGCTGCGATGCTCTTGGCTATATCGGTTCCCGCTTTTGCTGCTGAAATAAACCAGTCTACTTCCGGTGGCGTCGGTAACTCCTCGGTAGTTACCGACCGAAGCGGAATAAGCGGTACCTTTACCGTTTCTTATCCCGCCGAAACCACCATTTATTGGGGCACCGAAAGTACCGAAATCGGTTACACTGTATCGAGTACGCTTGTGAGCGGCAATAACCTCCGTGTTACTGTAGCTCAGGACAACGCAAATCTCCATACAGGCGGCGGCAGACTTCTTCCTTACACTATAGCCGGTGATACCAACATAACAACCGGTCACGAGACAGTTACCAACAGCGCATATTCGGTAAATGTCAATATTACTAAGGAAAACTGGGAATCCGTTTCCATTGATGAGTATGAAGATACTCTTACATTTACAGCTTCTGTTGAAGCGATAGCTTAATTTTTTAATCCGAAAAGGAGTTATATTATGAAAAAGTTACTTTCATTAGTTCTTGCGGCGGCTATGCTTGCGGCAGTTTCAGTTCCGTCCTTTGCAGCTGAAATCAATAAGGATACAGCGGACGGCAAGGGTTCCGCAACCGTTAAGACCGATACAACAAACGTTCCCGCAGACGGTTATTTCACAGTAACATATCCTGCTGAAATGAGCGTTAAATGGGGCGCTGAAACCTCAGCCTTCACCTACAATGTTACGTCAACTCTCAAGACCGGCAAATGTCTTTCCGTTTCGGTTGCTTCTGCCGACGGCAAAATGAAGCCCGCTACCGATAACGGCTATACCATTCCTTACGCCTTCAGCGGCGACACTTCCGTTAAGACTGCTGCCGAGGTAGTTAACAATACTTACAACATTAACGTTGACGTTGCAGCAGCAGCTTGGAACGCTACCATCACCGATTACAGCGATGCTACCGTTACCTTCACAGCAGCAGTTGTTGACAAATAATTTATTCAACATTAAACATTAAGTACATCAAGGAGTTATAATTATGAAAAAGATAGTATCAATTCTTCTTGCTGTTATGATGATAGCCGCTATTGCGGTTCCCTCATTCGCAGCTACAATAACCAAGGAATCAGACCCCAAGACCGCCGATGTTCAGGTTAAGACAAAGACAACCGATAAGGAGAACAACGATCCCGAAAACTACACCGTTACCATTCCTGCTGAGATCACAGTTGCTTGGAACGACACAACAGCTCAGGACGCTTCTTACACCGTTGATTCTCAGCTTAAGCTCGGCGCTAAGCTCAAGGTTTCGGCTGCTGCTAAGGACGCAGGCAAAATGACAAACGCTGCTACCGATAAATTCCTCACCTTCACCGTAGCAGGCGGAGAAGTTGCTGAATATCCCGAGCTTAACAACGCTGTTAAGTCTGCAACAACCGTTACAATCGCTGACTTCAATGCTCCCATAGCTGAGTATGTCGGCCACATGCTTTATACCGTAGAGTACGTTCCTGCATAATTATTGCCAGATTTTGATTTTTAAAATTTTTAAGGAGGTGGTTTCATGAAAAAGGCTTGCAGTGTGCTGTTGTCTGTTTTGCTTATATTCACCATGCAGCTTTGCGTTTTCGCCGAGGCAGGTGAAATCGGTAAAACACAGCTTAAAACTGTAGTCCCGAATACCCATGAAATTACCGTAACGTATAACGACGGAGGTTATGTCCTTAAAGACGGCAACCTTATTGCAAGCGGTGCTAAGTTCGCCGTTGACCGTTTTGATTCGCTTTCTCTCGGAGCTGTTGCAAAGCTTGACAGCCACCTTGAGCGTGTCACGGTAAACGGTAAAGATTATACCGGTAAATTGCAGTACGGTATGTTGAGATTTGATTCGGTTACCACCAATATGAACATTGTGTTCACATTTAAAAAATGCTTCGGACCCACAGAGCCGACTACAAATCCCACAGAACCTACCGAGCCTACAAGACCCACAGAGCCGACAGCTCCGACAGATCCCTCGGGCACTACAAATCCCGGCGGAGATCACGAAGATCCTTGTGTTCGTATGGGTATGAATGGTAATGTGTATCGCGGTAAAAACCTTTTCCCGGGCGCTAAGCTCGACATTGACCTCGGCGAAATCAAGGCTGAGGCAGGAAAAGACGGTGCATACAGCGTTGACGTTATTAAAGACGGTTTCCATGTTGTAACAATCACCGACGAAAACGGTGAAGTAGCCGGCAAGACTACTTTCTCGGTAAGCGTAAGTGATACGGCAACAGAAACAACCGTTATTAAACTTGATGATGGCTCGCAGATTGCAATTGTTCCGAAGGGCACCAATACCTTATGGCTCGACTTTGTCGTTAACGACGACGGTACTATTAATATTGTTCCCGGCACACCCGTAGAGGAGCCGACAAACGAAGTTCCGGTAACCAAACCGAGCGACAGCGGCAACCCGATAATGAATAACCCGGTAATATCCAAAACCGGTGAACTTATCCGTGAAAATCCGCTCGCCGCAGCTGCTGTTTTCCTTTGTGGATTGTCACTTATATTCTTCATAATTCTTCGTAAAAAACGTAAGGATGACGAGGAAGAGGAAAACACAAAACCCGTTTGCTGATATAAACGGTAATAAATAAGTTTAAAATACCCCGACTGCGGTCGGGGTATTTTTATGTGTATCGGCATTGCAAACGGTGATGTGTTATGTTATAATACTTTGTCAGAACTTAAACGGGTAAAAGACCGAGGTTCGTCTTCTTGAAAGAGGTGGCTGTATGCCCATAAAAATAGATAATCAGCTTCCGGCGCATCATAGCCTGGAGCTTGAAAATATATTTGTTATGACGGAGGACAGAGCCGTCAAGCAGGACATTCGTCCGCTTAAAATTATAATACTGAATTTAATGCCTACAAAAATCGAGACCGAAACTCAGCTTTTAAGGCTTCTCAGTAATTCTCCGCTTCAGCTTGAAATAGACTTGCTGCAGGTAAAAAGCCATATTTCAAAAAATGTGTCAAGGGAGCATATGCTCAAATTCTACAAAACCTATGACGATGTCAAGGACGAAAAATTCGACGGTATGATAGTTACCGGAGCGCCCGTTGAGATGATGGACTTCGAAGAGGTCGATTATTGGGACGAGCTCTGCAAAATATTTGATTGGGCAAAAACAAATGTGTATTCCACATTTAATATATGCTGGGGAGCGCAGGCTGCGCTTTACTATAATTACGGTATTCCGAAGCATCTGCTTCCCGAGAAGGTTTTCGGCGTATTTCGCCATCAACCGCTTGATTTGTATCATCCGCTTTTGCGCGGATTTTCCGATCTCTTTTATGTTCCGCATTCACGTCACACGGAAAACCGAAAAGAGGATATAATAAGAGTAAAGGACCTTCAGATTTTGTCTTATTCCGAGGAAGCCGGAGTCCATCTCGTGTCGGATATGGCGTGTCGCAATTTTTACTGTTCGGGTCATTGCGAATATGATAGCGACACCTTGGCTCGCGAGTACTTCCGCGATTTAAAAAAGGGTCTTGACATAAAGATGCCGCACAATTACTTCCCCGATAACGACATCAAAAAAACGCCCGTAGACACCTGGCGCGGTGCGGCAAGCCTGCTTTTCCAAAATTGGCTTAACTACTTTGTGTATCAAAAAACGCCTTATGACATAGCCGATATTAAATAGTCGGCGAGGCACTAAGCTTTGTAAATATATAAAAACTATAAGTAAAGGAATTATATTTATGCTTCAATACGAAGAATTGAGACTGCGACTTATAAATCACGAAAAGACTCTTGATGACCTCTCCGAGGCTCTGGGTCTTGATAAGATGAAAGAAGAGATAGCGCAGCTTGAAAAAGAGCAGACTGTTGACGGCTTTTGGGATGATATAGCAAATTCTCAAAAGGTCGTTCAGCGCACAAGCAACCTCAAGAGCAAAGTGGCGGCTTATGAAAAGCTCAGGCAGGATTATGACGATGCGCTTGTTATGATTGAACTTTCAAATGAAGAAGAGGACGAGGGTATGCTCGATGAGTGCACCGAGAGCGTCGAAAAGTTTGAAAGTGATCTTGACACCATGACCCTTACAACGCTTTTGAGCGGTGAATATGATGCCAAAAATGCAATTCTTACCTTCCACGCCGGTGCAGGCGGAACCGAGGCGCAGGATTGGGCGCAGATGCTTTTCAGAATGTACTGCCGATGGGGCGAGCGTCACGGCTTTAAGGTTACTACGCTTGATTTCCTTGACGGCGACGAGGCAGGGCTCAAATCGGCAAGTATCCTCATAGAGGGCGAAAATGCCTACGGCTTTATGAAAAGTGAGACGGGCATACACCGTCTTGTAAGAGTTTCCCCGTTTGATGCGGCAGGCAGACGCCATACCTCTTTTGCTTCGGTTGAAGTAATGCCCGAAATCGATGATACGGTCGAGGTTGAAATAGCTCCGGAGGACATTAAAATGGATGTTTACCGTTCAAGCGGTGCAGGCGGTCAAAAGGTAAACAAAACCTCATCTGCCGTAAGACTTACTCATATCCCGACGGGAATTGTTGTAGCATGCCAGGTTGAGAGAAGTCAGCATCAGAACCGAGAGGTTGCCATGAGAATGTTAAAATCCAAGCTTCTTGAAATCAAGGAGCGTGAGCATCTTGACAAAATTTCGGATATTAAGGGCGACCAAAAAGAGATAGGCTGGGGCAATCAGATACGTTCGTATGTATTTATGCCGTACACACTTGTCAAGGATAACCGCACGGGCTACGAAATGGGTAACATCAATGCGGTTATGGACGGCGATATTGACGGTTTCATAAATGCGTATCTCAAAATGCAGTCTCAGAAAAAGCTTGAGGAATAAACGCTTTATCAATGCGGTAAGGCGGTATATCAATATGTTATTAAAGCGCGGAGTGTGTAATTCCGCGCTTTTTTGTTTGTTCGTATTTGTATAATCACTAAAACACAGACCGGCTTATAATACTATTTGTAAAAATGTGTGCATTGAAAAAATATGTAGAATTTGTTATTATTTGTATGTAAAAACGGTTTTTTAGGAAAGGTAGATCTGTATGCAAAAAACATCAACCAGGATTTTGAGTGTTTTGCTGTCTGTCATTATGCTGTTGACTTTGGTTCCGTCTGCTCTTGTGAGCTACGCGGCAGAAGTCTCGCTTAACATTACGGACGAAAACGGTAATGACATTACCGAAATACAGCAGTTGACCGAGTATAAAACGCTTCAACTAAAGTATACCACGACAGGCGAATTGCCTGAGGGTACTACGGTAAAGTGGGAGAGTAACCTACCGCTTCTTGCCGACGTAGACGATAACGGTAAGGTTACGGCATATGATTCGTCAAAGACGGCTATAATTCAGCTTTGGCTTGATGAAAACGTGCGCGTGCTTCCTCTCGTAGGCGATAAAATGGCTGACGAGATTATGAAACAGCTTGAAAAGTCGGGCGTTAATCTTGACAGTATGAACGATGACCTGATAGTTTCTATTGTCAGAGGCATTGCAGGTGATACTCTTGCGGACAGCCTTGCGTCTGCTCTTGCCAATATGAATGTCGAAATAACAGCTACTATATATGACGCAAGCGGAGCAAAGCTTGCAAGTGACAAAATTAAAATAAAGGTTCAAAAGAGTGTTATTGCGAACATCTTTCCGACCGGAACTCATATAACCAATAAAAAGAGCGTTCCTCTTACCGTTGCCGTGGGCAAAACGGTTCAGCTTTACGCGGCGGTAACACCGGTAAGACTTAAACACTCT
The DNA here is from genome assembly GCA_000432435.1 of Eubacterium sp. CAG:180. Classification (GTDB taxonomy): domain Bacteria; phylum Bacillota; class Clostridia; order Oscillospirales; family Acutalibacteraceae; genus Fimenecus. Next base: position 110,919 of record HF993131.1, on the reverse strand, counting down.
GTAAAATGGGAGATGGGCGGCAGCGTATTTGATACAAGCTCCGGCAAGCGTGCAACGATTTCCGATACGGGACTTGTCACATTTACTGCAGCAGGCTCGGTAACGGTTAGGGCATACGACGCGAGCAATGTAGCTTTTGTCGATACCATAACCTTTAATGTAGTTGAACAGAAGGATCTCCCGGTTGAATCCTTTGATATTATAAGCGGCACAAAAACCGTAACAGATTCATCCGTATCCGTAAGTGAAGGCTCCACAACGCAGCTTGCAATTACAAATGTTGTTCCCGCAGGAGCATATACCGGCGACCTTACTTGGGAAATCGCCGATAAATCGATTGCCGTGGTTGATGCCTCCGGTACGGTAACCGGCCTTGACGGCGGCGACGGACTCGTTGAATACAGTAAATCCACAACCCTTACCGCAACGGCGGGCGGCGTTTCCAAAAATGTTACAATAAAGGTGTCAAGAGCCGGTGTGGTCGGCAGTATCTCCTCTGTTGAAATTGAGGGTAACAGTGCCGTTCCCAATGATACGCCGACTACCTTTAAGGCAAATGTGTTACCGTCAAGACTTAACACAAACTCGTCGGTAAAACGAGAGTGGGGACTTACAAATCCCGATACAAAAGAAATAATATGGGCAACCGCCGAGGCACCCGCCGAGACAAAGCTTGCTACGCTTTCGTCCGACGGTGTATTCACCCCGAAATCGAGCGGTATTAGCGAAATACACGTAAGAGCAACTCTTAATGATAAAACCGTTGAGGACTCTCTTACCGTAACGGCGGGCAAGGCGATAACAGACTTCAGCATCAGCGGCAGCACAGCGGTTAATGAGAGCAAGACCACGCAGCTTGCAATCGCGAATATAGCACCGTCCGATTACGACCAAGCACTTCTCGGAACTGTCGTATGGACTTCTTCCGACCCGTCAATAGCTACTGTTGATGCAAACGGTCTTGTAAAAGGTCTTGATTCCGGCGGAACGGCCATTTGGAACACCAAAAAGGTCACAATAACCGCAACCATCGGAAGCGTGTCTAAATCCGTAGAGGTAACGGTACGCGGTAACTCAATAAGACACCTCACGGGAGTTACCATAACGGGAAATGATTATGTAATCAAGGATTTTCCGGTTACCTACACCGCTAAATTCTCTCCCGAGAGAATTTCGGCCGATAAGCAGCGCTGGGGTCTCACTAAGGACGACGGCTCGGCTCCCTGGACCTCCGATTGGAATATCGGCGACGTAAATCAGAAGAACGCATATGCTTCGGTCGATTCAAACGGTGTCGTCACGGGTATTTCGGCAGGCGATACAACACTACATGCATTCGGCAGGAACGGCGTTACAAAGGTTGACGGCGCATACGTAGAAACTCAAAAGAATATAACGGTAGTTGAGGTTGAGCCGATAAGTATTGCGTTTACCGCGCCCACTAAGACCGATTATGTAGAGGGTAGCACAGAGCTCGATCTCACCGGTATGGAGGTTAAGCTTACATATAATCGTGCGGATATTGCCGAGTATTACGGTGAAGAGGCGGCAAACGCCTATACCGACGATCAGCTTTCCGTTCCGGTAACGGATTATACGGTAAGCTCCGTCAACACTTCGATACTTGATTCGGTGCAGTATATTATAGTTAACGTAGTAAGAGCCGGCAAAACATATCACGCAATATTCCCGATAACCGTTCACTCTAAGGCGGTAACATCAATTGAGCTTGAAAATCCTAAAAAGGATTATCTCGAGGGCGATAAGACCCTTGATCTTTCGGGCCTTAAGGTTAAGGCAAATTACAGCAACGCCGAGTCCGAATACGTCACCGATTACACGGTTGACACATCGTCATTTGACCCGGAGCTTTACGACGTTGAGCAGAATATAACCGTTACATACACACATGCGGGGCGCAGCGCTTCGGCTACATTCCCCGTAATTGTATACGGTAAACCCGTTGTCAGCGTTGATAAAGGCGATTATAACGGCGGATGGACAAGCAAGGACGTAACCTTTACTCTTTCATCGACTCACGAGCTTGACGGAGTTAAGTATTACTTTAAAACCGATTCCGCAGGCGTAGAAGCACCATTGGAAGGCAACACGCTTACCGTAAATGTGAACAGCAGCGATACATATTATTTTAAGGCTGTAAATTCCAAGGGTATTGAGAGCGATTACACAGAGGGCTACACCGTTATGCGTGATGATATAGAGCCTTCGTTTACACTTACTCCCGCCGTAACCGAGCTTACAAATAAGAGCTATGATGTTACAATAGGAAGTCTTAACGTAGGCGCTTCGGGAATAGCCTCCGTTACATTAAACGGTGAGGATATAACCGCTTCTCATGATTCGTTTACCGTTGCTGAGAACGGAACCTACACCGTAGTTGTAACTGCGGGTAACGGCCTTACGGCAGAAGAAAGCATCGTTATAAACAATATCGATAAAATTGCTCCCACCGTAAACAGCATAACCGTTTTACACAAAGGTATAGGCGGTGTCGCAAGAGAGGTTTCCGGAAACTTCTTCAGCAAGGCGGACACTTTATGCAGATTCTTTAACAAGACTGTTGAAATTACCGTTGATGCGTCGGATGAGGGCGTATCGGGAATAGACAAAATTGAATATCGCTTTGTAGATGCAAACGGTCAGCCGACCGGCTCCGACTGGAGCGTCTACGACAGCGAAAACAAACCGGCTAAAGACCCCGATTTCAAGGGCTTTGTAGAGGCAAGAGCTACCGATAAGGCAGGCAATGTTTCCGCGATACTTCGTTCGGACGGCGTGGTTATAGACGGTACGGCTCCCACCGATGTTACCGTTTCCGCTGTATACGGCGGTGATAAGGAATATCAAGAGGGTGCTTGGAGCGCAACAGATGTAAATATAACTCTTTCCTCCGAGGCTTATTCGGGAATTTATAAATATTATTACCGTGTTGACGGCGGCGAATGGCAGGAGCTTTCGGGCAATACCTTTACCGCAACCGAAACAGGTGAGCATAAATACGAATTTAAGGCCGAGAGCTATGCGGCTCTTGAGAGCAACGTCACCGCGTTTACGGTTAAGATAGACCGTCAGGTACCTGTTATCCGCGTTTCGTTCGAGGGTACCTTCGGCAGATGGACGGGTGAAGGCGTTACCTTCAACTTCTCTACCGAGGAAGCTTCTCTTTCCGGTATTAACTATTATTATGACAACGGAAACGGCTGGACTCTTATCGACAGCGGCGCGAGCATTGAGATAACCGATACAACCAACGCCGTTTACAGATTTAAAGCCGTTAACAATGCCGGCACCGAGAGTTATCCCTCTGACAGCTATCACGTAATGATAGATGCAAAGGTTCCCGAAATAACTCTTACTCCCGAGGTTACCGATGTTACTCCGAATCCTTATAAGATAAACATAAGCACCGAGGTAGGCGAGTCGGGACTTCGCGAGGTTACCTGCAACGGTCAGGATATAACCAATGAAGACTCTTACACCGTGTCACAGAACGGTACATACGTATTTACCGTAGTAGGCAAAAACGGCAGAGTTGCAACAAAGATATTTACGGTTACAAATATCGACGGCGATAAACCCGTGCTTACCGTATCTTCTTACGGTAAAACAGGCGAGTGGACAAGCGGCGACGTTACAATAGTTCTCTCGGCTACAAGCAATACCGGCGTTACATATTACTATGACGACGGATCGGGCTTTAAGGAGATGAACGGCAGCGTTCTCAATATTGCCGAAAACTGCAATAAGACTTATACATTTAAGGCTGTTAATAAAGCGGGCGTTGAGAGCGATGTGTCGGACGGTGTTGTCGTTATGATTGATAAGAGCGTTCCGGCGGACGTTACGGTAACGGCATCTTGCGGTGAAGAAAATGTGGCTTCCGGTTCGCTTGTAAGGCAGGATGTGACATTTACTCTCAGCTCTTCGGCTTCGTCGGGCGTTAAATATCAGTATTCGCTTAACGGAGGCGAGTGGACAAATATTGAGGGCAACACTCTCACCACAAACGGCAGCGGAGCATATAATTACAAATTCCGCGCTGTCAGCGGCTCGGCTCTTATCAGTGATAAGAGTGAATTTAACGTACAGGTTAAAATACGTTTGTTCGGCGATGTGAACGACGACGGCAAGGTTGACAGTACGGATTACAACCTTATCGTATATCATTCGCTCGGCATTGAAACTCTTACCGATGATCAGCTTGCTGCGGCGGACCTTAACGGAGACGGTGTTGTCGATCTCTTCGATGCTTCCGTGCTTGACCTCGTTATGGCAGGCAAATATAAAGCAGGCGAATAAAGTAAAGCAAGCCCAAAATAAAACGCTTATTCCGATTTTTCGGAATAAGCGTTTTTTGTTTAGTAAGCAGCCGGAGTTTTTATCAGAATTTGTTGTGAACCTTTTCGCAGAATGCGTACATATCTTTAATATTAAGCTCCGTGCCGTCGTCGAGAACGACCTTGCCGCTCCAAAGTCCGTGAACCTGATGTGTTTTCATACCGAACAGGTTGAGCGGAAGCATGTTTGTATAGTGGTCGTAGTACGGCTTCATGGTCAAATCAAGTCTGCCGTCCTCCGAAATAAAATGCCATTCATTCATCCATCCGGCGCCATCTTCAGGGTCTTTCTCAAGATGCACTGCGCCTATTTTATGGCATTTACCGTCATAGAATATAGCTGTTTCGGTTGCATTTGATTCGTCGCCGAAGCCCCATGTAAGCTCGAAGCCGAAGAGCTTGCCGTCAAGATAAGTGCTGCCGTTTCCCCAGTACCATGTATTCGTGTGCGGCCACACACCGCGCCCCCAGTCAAGAACCGTAAAGGTTTTATCCTTTGTAAATGTGTATTTCTCGTTCCCGGCAACAACGGTGCCTTCTGTCGCAAGGCAGTTGAGCTTTTGAGTAAGGAAGAAGCATCCCTGTTCCTTAAACGGAGTCGCTATTGTTATGCTTTCGTGCTCGGGAAGCTTATAGCAGGTAACGTCGAATTTAACCTTTTTGCCTGAAGCCGTGCCTTCAAAATAGAGGCGTCTCTCCGTTTCGCGAACGTCAAATATAAGCTTTGTTCCTCCGCGCTTATATTCGGTATAGTTCGGAACGTCGCCGTTTTTGCTGAGTCGGTTCTTGTGCGGCGTGAAAAGCTCAGTTGCCATACCGCTTATTTTTCTGCCGGTCTTGAGGTTAACAAGTCCGAAAGTAGCACAGGTGGCAAGCGATATATTAAAGAAATTGAGCTGTATCATTATATTTCCGTCGCTTATCTGGTAATAATCCCATTCCTTAAGGCGCATGGTATTTTCACGTTTTATCATTTCGGGATTATATCTGAAAAGGTTGTGCTTACAATAGCCGGGTCTTGCAAGGTTCCCGTCCGGCATAAGAAGGACGGTGCTTTCTTTTATTTCGGTCTGTTTGTTCATTTTATCCAAAATCTCCTCGCTTTATAAATTTTATATTATTATACTCCAATATAAATACAAATTCAATCTGCGTTTTTTTGTCGGAAATATACAAATACCGCTTGTGCGATTATAGACAACTGTTAAGCTGCTTGACATAATATGTAAAATGTGATTTTTTCGCAAAAAAAAGTTTATTTCTAAAATGATTTGTATTATACTATTTAAGTAAAGTTTGTATGGAGGAATATTAATGGCAAAAAACAAAATGAAAAAAACCAACACCATACATTTCGGTATTCAGCGCAAGATTGTAGCCAATATGACGACCGAATCGTGGGCAAATGTTCCTCACGTTACATACAACTACGAGCCGGACGTCACCGAATTTATGATAGAGTATAAAAGGCTTAATGAAGATTGTCCGCCCGAGAAAAAGGTCACTTTAAATACTCTTATGCTCAAAATAATAGTTGAGGGGCTCAAAGCGGATCCGATTATGAATTCTCATATCGAATTTGACCGCAAGCTTGTCAGAGGCGAAATACATACCTTTGAAAATATTGATATTTCTATGCCGATGGTCTTGCCGAGCGGCGAGATGATGACAATAAATCTTCACAACTTTGAAAACAAAAACCTTGATGAAATGGTTTCGTATATCGCGGACGTAAACCGCCGTGTCGCAAACACAAATCTTGACGAGGTTATGTTTGATGTCTCTCTTGATAACACGCTTACAGCTTTAAAGCAGGGCAAAATCAAACAAACCCTTTATCGTCTTATCGGCTCAAAGACCGGTAAGCACAAGGTTAAGACCCTCAGCGGAAAGGAAAAGAGCAATTATTATAAAATTCCCGAAAATGACAGGCTTACAAAGCACGATATCGAGCAGGGTACGATAACCGTTTCAAATATCGGCTCGGTTTACCGTGCGCAACGCGGTGAAACCTGCTTGCTTGAAATTGTTCCGCCGCAGGTTTGTGCCATAGCAGTCGGTGCCGTTCAGGATAAGCCCGTAGTCGTTGTAAATGAAGCGGGCGAAAAGGAAATAGCCATTCGTCAGGTTATGCCGCTTTGTATTGCTTTTGACCACAGAGCGCTTGATTTCGGCGAGATTGTTCCGTTTATCAAACGTCTTGATGAGATATTTGCCGCTCCGGAAATAATCCATACTTGGCGCAACACCGGTATCAGCGAGGAGCATATGGCTGAAATAAAGGTTGAGCGTGAACAGCGCGAAGCAAAGTACGAGCAGAGCAAGGAACGTGAAAAAGCGCGCAAGGATGCAGAAAAGGCCGCCGAAAAAGCCCGCAGAGATGCCGAGAAAGCTCGCAAGGATGCAGAAAAAGCCGAGCGCGAAGCGGCGGAAAAAGCTAAAAAAGCCGATGAAAAGGTGAAAAAAGAGGCTGAAAAGGCGCGCAAGGATGCAGAAAAGGCCGAGCGAGATGCCGCAGAAAAAGCCGAAAAGGCACGCCGAGAGGCAGAAAAAGCAAAAATAGAAGCCGTTGCCAAGGCAGAAAAAGCAAAACGCGATGCCGAGGAAAAGGCACGCAAGGAATCCGAAAAAGCCCGTAAAGAAGCCGAAAAAGCAAGAGCCAAAGCGGCAGAGGCAAAGGCAAAAGCCGAAAAGGCTCGTAAGGCAGCGGAAGAAATTAAGACTGATAAAGCCGAAAAGGCGGCACAGGAAGCCGAAAAAGAGGCTGAAAAGGACGAGGCAATAGCCGAGCAAACCGAAAAAGAGGCAAATAATAAATAAAACAAGCCAATGGGGCTAAAGGAGAAAAACAATGGGTAAGGACATAACTTTGGTTGTTATGGCTGCCGGTATGGGCAGTCGTTTCGGCGGATTAAAGCAGCTTGAGCCGATAGGGAAAAACGGAGAGGTAATTCTTGATTTTTCGGTTTACGATGCGGTAAAGGCAGGCTTTAATAAGGTTGTTTTTGTTATAAAACACGCAATCGAGGATGATTTTAAACGTATCGTCGGCTCACGTATAGAAAAAAAGGTTAAGGTTGAGTACGTTTTTCAGGAGACAGA
>HF993131.1:102410-103408 GCA_000432435.1 Eubacterium sp. CAG:180 | reverse complement strand
GCTCTTCCGGAGGGCTTTACCTGCCCTGCAGACCGTCAAAAGCCGTGGGGAACCGCTCATGCAATTCTCTGCTGTAAGAATGTTGTAAAAGAGCCGTTTGCGGTTGTAAATGCCGATGATTATTACGGCAGAAGCGCATTTAAGAAGATTTACGACGAGCTGTCATCGGCCTCAGAGGATTATTGTATGGTCGGCTTCAGACTCAAGAATACGCTTACGGAAAACGGTACTGTTTCAAGAGGCGTTTGTGTTACAGATAATAATGCCTTAGAGAGCGTCACCGAATATACAAAGATTCGCAGCGATTGCTCATTTACCGAGGATGACGGCAAGACTTGGAATGCGTTGTCGCCGGATACGGTCGTTTCCATGAACCTTTGGGGATTTCGTCCCGATGTATTCAAATACATAGAGGATGGGTTTGTTTCTTTTCTTAAGGAGAAGCTGAATGTGCCGAAATCCGAGTATTATCTCCCGTCCGTCGTATCTTCTCTTATCGAGAGCGGAACCAAAAAGGTTAATGTTCTCGTCGCCGAGGATAAGTGGTACGGCGTAACATATAAGGAGGATAAGCCGGCTGTTGTAGCTTCGATAGGCGAGCTTATCGACAAAGGCTATTACGACGGAATATAAAAAAGAACAATAAAATTAACGGCTGTAAGATTTGCTCTTACAGCCGTTTTGTATTGCGTTTATTTATTCCTTCCAGAATTTTCGGTCGAGACTTCTGTATTGTACCGCCTCGGCTATATGCTTGGTGTCTATCACGTCGCTGCCGTCAAGGTCGGCTATTGTTCTTGCCACTCTCAACACCTTGTCATAGGCTCTTGCCGAAAGACCCAATTTGTCAAAGGAGAGCCGCAGTATGTTGGCCGCTGCCGTGGTCATAATACAGTATTTTCTTGTGAGTGCAGAATCCATTTTAGCGTTGCAGGTGACGCTTGTCCCCTTGAAACGGCGGCGCTGAATTTCTCTTGCCTTGTTGACTCTTGCCTTAA
>HF993131.1:77701-102368 GCA_000432435.1 Eubacterium sp. CAG:180 | reverse complement strand
CATTCTTCGGAGCCTTCCTTTTGCGAGAGGGCGTCAAAATCAACCGGCGGAACCTCAATATGTATGTCAAGCCTGTCAAGCAGAGGACCCGATACCCTTGACAGATATTTTTGCGGCGCGCCCTTCGGACAAGTGCATTTTCTTGTCGGATGTCCGAAGTAACCGCACGGACACGGGTTCATGGCGCATACAAGCATAACGCTGCAAGGATATGAAAATGTTGCGGCAACGCGCGCTATTGTTATTTTACCGTCCTCTATCGGCTGACGTAAAACTTCCATTGACGTTCTCGAAAATTCGGGCAACTCGTCAAGAAACAGTACGCCGTTATGCGCTAAGGATATTTCACCCGGGCGCGGTACCGTGCCGCCTCCGGAAAGTCCGGCAGGGGAGACGGTGTGGTGCGGCGAGCGGAAAGGACGCGCTTTTATAAGGGATATTCCCTTGGGCAAAACTCCCGCTACCGAGTATATATTGGTTGTTTCAAGCGATTCTTCAAATGTCATATCGGGCAAGATTGACGGTATGCGTTTCGCGAGCATACTCTTGCCGGAGCCCGGAGGCCCTATCATCATAACATTGTGTCCGCCTGCGGCGGCAACTTCTAAGGCTCTTTTAGCTTCGTGCTGACCCTTGACGTCTGAGAAATCCGGCAGATTATCGGGCAGGCTGTAAGATTTGAAATCGGATTCGGAAACGGGTGTTATTTTTTCTCCGCCCGTGAGATGTGACAGCAATTGCCCGACGTTCCTTACGGGATATACGGTTATGCCGCGCACAACAGCGCCCTCGGCAGCGTTCGGAGCCGGTATATATATTTCCTTAACACCGCAACGCTGTGCTTTAATAACCATCGGCAAAACGCCGTTAATTCTGCGCACCTCGCCGTTTAACGACAGCTCTCCCAAAAAAGCCGAGCTGTCGGTATCGCAGGACAGTTGCCCCGTGGATTTAAGTATTGCTATCAGAATGGGCAGGTCGTAAATCGGCCCCTCTTTTTTTATGTCCGCCGGTGCGAGATTTATTGTAATGCGTGACGGCGGAAAGTCAAATCCGTTATTTTTAATGGCGGAGCGGACTCTTTCGCGGCTCTCGCTGACTGCCGTATCGGGAAGTCCTACAACGTCAAAGCGCGGCATACCGCCCGAAATATCCGCTTCGACGCCGGTCATATAGGCTTCCATGCCGAAAAGCCCGACGCTTATGATTTTAGCAAACATTTATATACCCCTTTTTGATACCGCGGTAATTACGGTATATAGTCGAATTCGAGATCGTAAATCGAAACGGTGTCACCCTCTTGAATTCCCTGCTTTACAAGCTCGTCGATTATTCCGCTCGACTTTAGAACCGTTTGAAAATACTGAAGCGACGCGTAGTCGTCAAGGTCGGTCTTTGAAAGTATCCTGTAAAGCCAGTCCGCCTCAACAGAATATACGCCGTCATTCACGGTAACTTTAAAGCCGTTGTTCTTTTTGCTTTCAAGCACCGAAAGCGGTATTTCCTCCGCCTCATATTTTTTTACGGGAGGCAGGGTAGAGAGCTTTTCCGCAACAGCATTTATAAGCTCCTTTGTGCCGTATTTTATCGGTGCGACTATCGGGAAGTAGGGAAGTCCCTTTTTCTCAATGAAGCTCTTGAAATCCTCAAGCTGCTCGTCGGTTGCAAGGTCTATTTTGTTGCCGGCCACTATCTGTGGACATTTTGCAAGCTCGGGATTGAACTTTACAAGCTCCTCGTTTATCTTTTCAAAATCCTCCTTCGGGTCTCTTCCCTCGCTGCCGGCGACGTCAACTACGTGCACCAGCATACGACAGCGTTCTATATGCTTTAAAAATTCGTGACCGAGACCCACACCGTCCGCAGCACCCTCTATAAGACCCGGAATATCCGCCATTACAAAGCTCTGCTCGGGACCCATGGTGACAACGCCGAGAACGGGTATTATAGTTGTGAAATGATAATCGCCTATAATGGGCTTCGCCTCACTCACCACAGACAAAAGCGAGGATTTACCTACATTCGGAAAGCCGATAAGACCAACGTCGGCAATGAGCTTCAGTTCAAGCGAAATATCCCACTCCTCGCCCGGAGCGCCGCTTTTCGCAAAGCGCGGAGTTTGGCGTGTCGAGGTGGCAAAATGAGAATTGCCCCATCCGCCCTTACCGCCCTTCGCCGCTATAAACGGCTCGTCGGTTGACATATCCGCCATAATCGTTCCGCTTGTTACTTCGCGTATTACCGTGCCGCGCGGAACACGTATTATAAGGTCCTGACCTTTTTTGCCGTTTTGCCTTGCGCCTCTGCCGTCCTCACCGCTCGGAGCCTTATATTTTCTTTTGTATCTGAAATCGGATAATGTGGCAAGACTGTCATCTGCCTGAAATACTATGTTGCCGCCTCTTCCGCCGTCGCCGCCGTCGGGACCGCCCGCAGCCACATATTTCTCCCTGTGAAAAGCAACCGCACCGTTGCCGCCGTTGCCTGCTTTAATATTTATTTTAGCTATATCTACGAACATTTCTTTTTACCGTTCCTTACTGAAATTACATATATTTGACCGTATTATTGTACCATAAATATTATCCATAATAAATACCGAACAAACAATTATTTGGTCGTTTTATGTATAAATAGCATAAGTTGTGCCTAAAGTATTGACTAACACAATATGTTGTGGTATTATGCGTTTGGAATTAAAAAAGCATTAGCTCCGCAACGCAAATGTCCTAATTTTAGGACTTATATACCGAAAAAATCCGAACATTTGTATTGACAAAATATAAATTGTTGGTATAATAAGGGTGTAATGAAACACAAACAAATGTTCTAAAGAACCGGAGGTCCTTAATATGTCAGCATTCACAGCCATTTCTTCTATGATAGAGCTCGCAGTTATTATCTTTCTTATATACGGATTTTATAAGGAGGATAAGTTCATCGCCTTTGAGCAAAAGGTCAAGATGATTATAGTTGTCAATTACCGCAGATACAAGAGAAAAAAGCGTGTTGAGCAAATGCGTAAAAACCGTGAATTCAAGCTTGTTGACGGCGGCAGAAAGGGTGCCGAGAGAGGCAGCTTTCACGTAGCTTAATCTTCCATTTCTATATAAAGTCTTAAAGCAAGAAGCCGTGGGTATTATCCGCGGCTTCTTGCTTTTTTCGTAGTCTTTAAACTGCGGAAACGCCGTATGGATTTTAGCACATAAAACGACAAAATCAACGGCTTTTCAAAAGTGCACAAAAACAGAGTGCTGTGTTTGTGCAACTTCGTCATCTTTTCGCGACTAAATTTCGGCTATTTATTGACAAATCATATTTTTGCGTGTAAGATAATTTTCATCATAAATGATTTATTGCAGGATTCGCTTTTAAATCTTGCAAAATTAGCTACAGGAGGTCATTTTATGAAAATGTCATTGAAAAAGGTTCTGGCAGCAGTTCTTGCTTTGACTTTCCTTGCAGCTTGCTTTACGGCTTGCGGCAGTAAGGGAACCGGCAGCAGCTCTTCAGACGGTAAAACACTTAAAATAGGTTCCAGCGGACCGCTTACAGGCGACGCGGCAGCTTACGGTATTGCCGTTAAAAACGGTATACAGCTTGCTGTTGACGAAATTAACGCTGCAGGCGGCGTAAACGGTATGAAGCTTGAGTTCCAGATGGAGGACGATGAAGCCGATGCCGAAAAAGCAGTAAACGCATACAATACTCTTAAGGATAACGGTATGAAGGTATTCATAGGCACCGTTACCACAGGTGCTTGCCTTTCTGTTGTCAGCCAGACTAAGGCTGATAATATGTTCCAGATAACACCTTCTGCTTCGGCAGCTAAGGTAATAGCAAATGACAACTGCTTCCAGGTTTGCTTTACAGACCCCAACCAGGGTACTGCTTCCGCAGACTATATCGCAAGCAAGGGTCTTGCTACAAAGGTAGCTGTTATCTATAACAGCTCCGACGCTTATTCTTCGGGCATTTATGACAACTTCAAGGCTGAAGCGGCTGCAAAGGGTCTTGACCTTGTAGCTTCCGAGGCATTCACAGGCGACAGCAAGCAGGACTTCTCTTCTCAGCTTTCAAAGATTAAGGCTTCCGGCGCAGAGCTTATATTCCTCCCGATTTATTATCAGGAAGCTTCTCTTATCCTTTCTCAGGCTAAGAACGCCGGTATTACCGCTAAGTTCTTCGGCTGCGACGGTCTTGACGGACTTCTTAACATCGAGAACTTTGATAAGTCTCTTGCAGAAAACGTAATGCTTCTTACCCCGTTTGCAGCTAATGCTACCGACGAGACAACCAAGAAGTTCGTTACTGCTTACAATGCAAAGTATGACCCGTCTACTCTTAATCAGTTTGCGGCAGACGCTTATGACGCTGTTTATGTTGTAAAGGCAGCTGCGGAAAAAGCAGGTGTTACAGGCGATATGAGCGTTTCCGATATTTGCAATGCTCTCAAGGGAGCCATGACCGAAATCACCGTTGACGGTGTAACAGGTTCAGGTATGACCTGGAAAGCAACAGGCGAAGTAAACAAAGAGCCGAAAGCGGTTAAGATTGAAAACGGCGAATATCAGCCGATGGACTGATTTCTTCGGTTAAAGGCTGAATACGGGTCGGCAGCTTACGGCTGCCGACCCTTTTTGTTTCCTGCATTATCGCTTTAATTGGGTGAAATATAATGAAAAGCGCGCCGCCTGATTATTCATTTTTGCATATTTTTCTCGTTGTAATGGCAAAGAGGATATGTTATACTATTTATATTTTAAACAAGAAACATTTTTAGTTTGGGGTGCAGTAAATTGACTTTTATAACAAACCTTATAAACGGCGTCAGTCTCGGCAGTATATATGCCGTAATAGCGCTCGGCTACACCATGGTTTACGGTATCGCCAAAATGCTTAACTTTGCGCACGGCGATGTAATAATGGTCGGCGCATACATAGTATTTGCGTTGACCTCATACGCCGGGGTAAATCCTTATCTCGCACTCGTTATATCTATGGCGGCGTGTACCTTGCTCGGTATGGCAATAGAAAGATTTGCCTATAAGCCGTTAAGAGGCGCTTCTCCTCTTGCCGTTCTTATAACCGCAATAGGTGTCAGCTACTTTCTTCAGAATATGGCACTTTTGATTTTCGGCTCGCAGGCAAAGAGCTTTACCTCTATTGTAAATCTACCGGCACTTACGCTTGCCGGCGGTAAAATAACAATAAGCGCCGAAACTATAGTTACCATAATAGTTTCGCTCATAATAATGGTTTCGCTTACTCTCTTTGTAAATAAGACAAAGCCGGGCCGTGCAATGCTCGCAGTATCCGAGGATAAGGGAGCGGCTCAGCTTATGGGCGTAAATGTAAATGCGACCATTTCTCTCACATTTGCCATAGGCTCAGGGCTGGCGGCCGTTGCAGGCGTGCTCCTTTGCTCGGCTTATCCCACACTTTCGTCGCAGACAGGCGCAATGCCCGGCATTAAGGCATTCGTAGCTGCCGTTCTCGGCGGTATCGGTTCTATTCCGGGCGCCGTAATCGGCGGTGTGCTTATAGGCGTTATAGAAATACTCAGCCGCTCTTATATTTCTTCGCAGATGGCTGACGCTATTGTGTTTGCCGTACTTATAATAGTGCTTCTTGTTAAGCCGACGGGCATTCTCGGCAAGAAGTATATTGAAAAGGTTTAAGGAGGGTACAAAGATGGCATCAACAAAGTCAAAACTAATCAAAAAAAGTACCCGAAGCGACCTCATAACCTACGCTATGGTTTTAGTTGTATTTGCCGTAGTTGAAATACTCAAGTCCACGGGAAATATATCGAGCCTTTTGAGGGGCCTTTTGGTTCCTCTGTGTATGTACTCCATACTTGCCGTTTCTCTTAACCTTGTAGTCGGTTATCTCGGTGAGCTTTCGCTCGGCCATGCGGGATTTATGTGCGTCGGTGCGTATGCAAGCTCGATTTTCTCGGTAGTTACGCAAAACACTCTTACAAATGCATGGATTCGTTTTCCGCTCGCCATACTTGTCGGCGGACTTTGCGCGGCAATATTCGGCGTGCTTATAGGTATACCGGTTTTAAGATTAAAGGGCGACTATCTTGCAATAGTAACGCTTGCGTTCGGCGAGATAATTAAGAACATACTCGGAACAATATACGTCGGTTATGACAGTCACGGTATTCACGCTTCCTTTACGAGTCAGTCGTCGTTAAATCTTGAGGCTGACGGTACTGTTCTTATAAACGGGCCGCTCGGTATAACCGGAACACCCAACGATTCAACATTTGTAATTGGTATAGTTCTTCTTCTTATCACGCTGTTTGTAATTCTGAACTTTATTCATTCGCGCGCCGGCAGAGCGGTAATGTCTCTGCGTGACAATCGTATAGCCGCCGAATCGGTGGGTATAAGCGTGACTAAATATAAGCTTATCGCCTTTTCGCTTTCCGCATTTTTTGCAGGCATAGCCGGCGTTTTGTATTCGCATAACCTCAGCGTGCTTGCCGCAACATCAAAGAATTTCGGCTACAATATGTCAATAATGATACTCGTATTTGTAGTTCTCGGCGGCATAGGCAATATACGCGGCTCTATAATCGCAGCGTGTGTGCTTACGGCTTTGCCGGAGGTTCTCCGCGGACTTCGCGATTACAGAATGCTCATATATGCAGTAGTGCTTATTGTTATGATGATAATGACCTCAAGCCCCAAGGCAATCGCTTTCTGGGAGACTCATTCAATAAAAAAGTTCTTCAAAAAGGGAAACGGTAAGACCAAAAAGGAGGCACGGTAATTATGGCATTGCTCGAAGCTAAAAATTTAAGCATAACCTTCGGCGGTCTTAAAGCCGTTGATGATTTTAACGTAGAAATAGAAAAAGGCGAGCTCTATGGTCTTATAGGACCGAACGGCGCAGGTAAAACGACCATATTCAACCTTCTTACGGGCGTATATAAGCCTACCGAGGGTCAGGCTACTCTCGACGGCACCGTTATAACGGGCAAAAAGACCATAGATATATGCAAGGCAGGCGTTGCAAGAACCTTCCAAAACATCCGACTTTTCGGTCAGATGTCGGTTCTTGATAATGTTAAGGTAGGACTTCACAATCATTATAAGTACAATACGGCAGCAGGTATATTCAAGCTTCCGTCATATTTCAAAAAAGAGCGTGCAATGGACGAAAAGGCCATGGAGCTTTTAAAGGTTTTCGACCTTGATAAAGAAGCGTCTTATCTTTCTTCAAATCTTCCGTACGGAAAGCAGCGCAAGCTTGAAATAGCGAGAGCACTTGCGACTGAGCCGAAGCTTTTGCTCCTTGACGAGCCGGCGGCGGGAATGAATCCCAATGAGACAGAGGAGCTTATGGAGACAATACGCTTTGTCCGCGATGAGTTCGATATGACAATACTTCTTATAGAGCACGATATGAAGCTTGTTTCCGGCATATGCGAGGAGCTTACGGTTCTTAACTTCGGTCATGTCCTGTGTCAGGGCAAAACGTCCGATGTGCTCAATAATCCCGAAGTTATCACAGCATATCTCGGCGAATAAGGAGGAGCAGCTATGGCATTACTTGAAATTAAGGATCTTGAAGTTAATTACGGCGTTATAAAGGCTATTAAGGGCGTTTCCTTTGATGTAAACGAGGGCGAAATTATTGCCCTTATCGGAGCCAACGGCGCGGGTAAAACAACCATTCTTCACACGATCACCGGCCTTATTCAGGCTAAAAAAGGCTCTATTGTGTTTGACGGCAAAGAGCTTACTAAAACTCCGCCGCACAAAATAGTTTCCATGGGTATGGCACATGTTCCGGAGGGCAGACGTATTTTCCAGCAGCTTTCGGTACTCGAAAACCTAAAGCTCGGCGCATATACCCGCAAGGATAAATCCGAAATTGCCTCAACTCTTAAAATGGTTTACGAGCGTTTTCCGCGACTTGAGGAACGTAAAAATCAGGTTGCAGGTACGTTGTCGGGCGGTGAGCAGCAGATGCTTGCAATGGGCAGAGCACTTATGTCCAAGCCGAGAATTATTTTGATGGATGAACCGTCCATGGGACTTTCCCCGTTGCTTGTTTCGGAAATCTTTGATATAATAAAGGTGATCAATGAGAGCGGAACAACCGTTCTTTTGGTTGAGCAAAACGCCAAGAAGGCTCTTTCGATTGCCGATAGGGCATATGTACTCGAAACAGGTAAAATAACTCTTTCGGGAGACGCAAAAGACCTTATAAACGACGAGTCGGTTAAAAAGGCTTATCTCGGCGAATAATATCATATCGTTTTGAGAGGTTCGGTGAGCTTATGAACGAAAAATTTGTAATTACCATCGCAAGAGGATACGGAAGCGGCGGCAGAACAATAGGCAAAATGCTGTCAAAAAACCTTTCGATTCCCTTTTATGACCGCGACCTTGTCTATATGGCGTCGGAGGAGAGCGGAATAAACGTAAAGCTGTTCGGCCAAAACGATGAGTCAGTGAAAAAAAGTATTTTTTCTCCGGCAAGTGACAGATATACGGGCGATTTGATTCCGCCGGAGAGCAGTGCTTTTGTTTCACATAAAAACATCTTTAATTATCAGGCGAAAATAATTAAAGACCTTGCCGTAAAGGGCTCGTGCATAATAGTAGGCAGATGTGCCGACTATATACTTCGCGATATGCCGAATGTCGTGAAGGTGTTTGTTTGGGCACCCATGAGCGATTGCATTAAGAACGTCAAGGTGCTTGAGCCGTCGCTCAGCGATAAGGAAGCAGAGCGTAAAATCAAAAAGATTGACGCTCACCGCAGCGATTATTACCGCTACTATACCTGCCGCGAGTGGGACAGCTTCAAAAACTACGACCTGTGTATAAACAGCTCGTCTGCGGGATTTGATAAGACCGCAAAGTACATAGAGGAATTTGTAAAAATTAAACTCGGCAAGTAAACAAAAAAATAAGCTCCGCAGTTTTGGCTTGTGACCTTAACTGCGGAGCTTTTTTATTATTCTGTCGGGATTTAATATACGGCAAACTGGCTGTTATAGAGCTTTTTGTAAAATCCGTTTTGCTCTATAAGCTCATCGTGACGTCCGCGTTCGATTATTTTCCCGTCGCGCATTACAAGAATTGCATCGGCATTTTTTATGGTGGAGAGGCGGTGTGCAACGATAAACGTTGTTCTGCCCTCCATCAAAAGGGCAAACGCCTTCTGTATTCTGACCTCGGTTCTTGTATCAATGGAGCTTGTGGCTTCGTCTAAAATGAGCATAGGCGGCTTTGTAAGCATTACTCGTGCTATGCACAAAAGCTGCTTTTGACCTTCCGAGAGGTTATCTCCGCTCTCCGAGATAAAAGTGTCATAGCCGTTTTCGAGCCTTTTTATAAAGCTGTGAGCGTGAGCCGCCTTTGCCGCCTCAATTACCTCCTCGCGTGTGGCGTCTGGCTTTCCGTAAGCTATATTGTCAAATATTGTGCCGGAAAACAGCCAGGTGTCCTGAAGAACCATTCCGAATCCGGAACGCAGCGAGTCGCGCGTGACAGAGGCTATATTTACGTTGTCTATGTCAATTTCACCGCCGGTGACATCGTAGAATCTCATTAAAAGGTTTATGAGCGTTGTCTTGCCGCAGCCTGTGGGGCCTACTATGGCTATTGTTTTGCCGCTGTCAGCCCTTATATTAAGTCCCTCGATAAACGGCTTGTTTTTGCTGTATGAAAACGAAACATTGTTAAATTCAACCGTGCCGTTTTTGGCTTTAAGCTCCTTTGCTCCCTCGTCCGACGGTTCATCATTGCAGTCAAGAAGCTTGAATACACGTTCGGCGCTTGCAAGTGCATTCTGAAATTCGGCAACAACGCTTGATATTTCGTTGAACGGCTTTGTATACTGTGTGCAGTATGTGAGAAAAGAAGAGAGCTTACCTACGGAAATACCGCCCTTTACCGTGAGTATCGAGCCGAGAACAGCAACAACGGCATATATCATAGCGTTAACAAATCTTGTGCAGGGATTGGTAAGTGCCGCATAGAAATGCGCGGTTGTACCGACCTTCTTAAGCTTTTCGTTTATTTCGTGAAAATGACGGTAAGCGTCCTCTTCACCGTTGAATGCTGTTACTATATCGGCTCCCTCTATCATCTCGGCGGCAAATCCGGTTATTTCACCGCGGTATTTTGCCTGCTTTACGTAATTTTTGTGCGCGTGCTTTGCTATAAACGAAGCGACAAAAAACGAAAGGGGAGTCAGCACCACAACTGCGAGCGTGATATACCAGTTTATCGTGAACATAAATATCAGCGTACCGAGTATTGTCACAATGCCGGAGAATATCTGGGTAAATCCCTGTAAAAGACCGGTGGAGACAATATCTATGTCGGTGACAACAGTGTTTATTATGTCACCGTGTGCCGTGGAGTCAATATATGAAAGCGGCACCTTTGTAAGCTTTTCAAAGACCTCGGTTCTCATTTTTTGAACGGTTTTAAATGAGAGCTTATTTGAATTATACGTCATTATCCATTGGAAAAGCGCCGAAACAACAATGCATATCGCGAGAACCGCGCCGACCTTAAAAAGCCTTGCGAAATCGACGTCGCCTTTAGCCGTTATGCAGTCTACGCCTTTACCGATGAGAATGGGGACCATAAGCGACAGCGCAATGCCGACAAATGCGGAAAAAATCGCCCCGAAGAGATTGGATTTAAACGGACTTATATATTTTATGAGACGTTTTGTGTTTTTCATACGGAGGCAACCTCCTTTTCTGAAAGCTGTGACAGACAAATGTCGCGGTATACTTCATTTGTTTTGTATAGCTCCTTGTGCGTACCGGTTGCCACAAGCTCACCGTCGTCGAGAACGAGTATTTTATCGGCATTCTTTACCGTGTTGACGCGCTGCGATACCAAAAATACTGTTGTGTCATTTAAGTTTTCTTTCAAAGCTTTTCTCAGAGCTGCGTCTGTGGCGAAGTCAAGCGCGCTTGATGAATCGTCAAAAATCAATATCCGAGGGTGCCCCATTATTGCCCTTGCTATGCAAAGACGCTGCTTTTGGCCTCCCGACAGATTTTTGCTCTTTTCCTCAATTAAGGTGTCTGTGCCGTCCTTTAGCTTTGATACAAATTCCGCGCTTTGCGAAACCTTGAGCGCAAAATCAATGTCTCTGTCATCGGCGGAGCGGTCACCCATCAGCAGGTTGTCCTTTATTGTACCCGAAAAAAGATTGCTCTTTTGCGGTACAACATGTATGACGTGCCTTAAATATCCGAATTTACAGTCTCGCACATCGTGGCCGAATACCTTGACGCTGCCGCTTTTAACGTCGCTGAAGCGCGGTATCAGATTTACGAGTGTGCTTTTGCCTGCGCCCGTACCGCCTATAATTCCTATCGTTTCGCCATTTTCGGCTGTAAAGCTGATGTTTGACAGGGCGTTTTCGTCGGATTTTGGGAACGCGTAGCTGACATCGGTGAATTCGACCGCCGTAGCGGCTTCATCGCCGTTTTGATATGCCGCGTCGTCATCCTTTATGCTCGGCTCGGCGTCCAATACCTCTTTAACGCGCTGAACGCTTGCGAGTGCCTTTGTAAATACGACTATGACGTTTGCAAATACGATTATTGAAAGAAGTATTTGTGTCATATAGCTTATAAGTGCTATTATTTTTCCCTGCGACAGCTCGCCCGAATATACGTTTTTTCCACCGAAATACAGCAAAATTACTATTGCGAGGTTCATCACGGCAAATGTCATTGGGTTCAGAAGTGCCGAAAGGCTACCCACACGGAAGTTTATCTTAGTCAGCTCGTCATTCTTATCGCCGAAGCGCTCTTTTTCATGATTGCTTTTTGAAAATGCGCGTATAACTCTGACGCCTGAAAGATTTTCCTTGACAACAAGCGAGACCTTATCAAGTACCTTTTGTATCACCTTGTAAAGCGGCAGGCTCTTAGTCAGAACATAGTACATAATAAGACTGACCAAAAGACCTGCTGCAAAGAAGATTATTGACATTTTAAGATCAAGCTTCATTGCCATAATAAGCGAACCGGCTATTAAAAACGGCGAGCGAAACATAAGACGTATAAACATTGCAACGCCCGACTGTATCTGGTTTACGTCGTTCGTAATTCTCGTTATAAGCGATGACGAAGAAAAGGCGTCAATATCGCTTTGTGCAAAGGAATTTATCTTTTTAAACATATCGTTTCTGATTTCCGTGCCAACTCCCTGTTGGGCAACGGCAGCGCTGTATTGACATACTATGGCACACAAAAGGCCCAGTATACCGAGGCTTGCCATCAAAAGCCCCATTTTTATAATGTATGGCACATCGCCGTTTTTGATTCCCACGTCAATGATTTTAGCCATAACGAGCGGGACCAAAAGTTCAAGTATGGCCTCGGCGAGCTTAAACGCCGGCCCTAAGATAAATTGCTTTTTATAAAGAGCGTAATACTTTTTCATAGTTGCTCCTTTTGAATGAAATTTTGATTATAATAGTATATCACTTTTATTCTCTTTTTCAATCTCTTAAGTATATATTCGCTTTTTTATCGAAAAAACAGCCGCCCGAGAACTGCTTTTGTCTCTCGGACGGCTGTTATGTTAAATCTCAAAATCGCTTTTTGAAAATTCGGGCGCTGTCGGGTGTAGTTTCGGTTCGCGTTTAAAAATATCATACTTGTATTTTTTACAGTACCAATCTTTTGACACAACGCCCTTTTTGGGGCAGAGCACCGTATCGCCGTCATTTGTCGGCGTTGAAAATTCACAGTATTCACATTTCGGAGAAATGTTTCCGCCAAGCATCTTATCCTTCATCCGTTTCACCCCGATTACATTGTGTATTACTATGCTAACACATTTTTTTATCCGAATCAACCTCTAAGATGAGCAGCACGCTCATTATAAGCAGTGCCGCAAGAGCCGGTACGGAAACCGAATAGGCTGCCGGAGTTACGGAGCTGTCGGTTGCAAAGACAGATACCTCGCATGGGAAGACCTTTAAAAGCTCCATACATATTATTGCCGAAAAAGACGCGCATACCGCTCTTGCCGTGTAAAAATACCGCATTTTGAGCTTTGTGTATCTGAGATACGACATTATCTGGCAGTGTACCGACAGACCGCCGAAGGATATTATTGCGGCCAAGGCGGGTATCGGAGCTTTTCCGGCGGCGGCGCGGCAGCCGTTTGTGACCTCGAGGATGAATTCAAAGAAAAGAGCAGCTCCGGGCGGTATAGGTAAGGTAGATAAACCGTCGCATACGGTTTTAAAAATAACTACCCAGGCGCATATTTTTATTACGTCGTTTGTGGCGTCACCCACGGAACGTACAAAAGCTCCGACAGGGTCGCAAAGTGTAAACGGAATTTCGCTTTTACCCTTTTCCTCCGCCGCTTTATCATACAGAGCAATTGAAAAGATACCGGTAAAAAATGATGCCGAAACAGTGGATATGTATAACAGCACGCCGGCTTTGACGCTTCCGAGCATCTCCGAGCCAACCGTCCCTATCACAAAGGCGGGGCCCGCGTTTATGCAAAAAAGACAAGCTCTTTGCGCCTCGTTTTCGGTTATAGCATTTTTTTTGAGCAATTCATATGTCATTTTTGCGCCTATGGGAAATCCGCCTATCTGCGACATAATAATAACCGGAGCCAAAACGCCCGGAAGCCTGAACAGCTTTTCGCACACCTTATCAAACGGTTTTCCCGCGGCTTCTCCGAGACCCGAGCGCAGAAGAAAGGAGGCCACCGTCATAAACGGAAACAGGGACGGCACGACCGTTTCCGCCGCCAAAAGTATTCCGCTTCTGACGCCCTCGGAGCATATCTCCGGCCTTGTAAACAAAAACAGGCACACCAAAGCAGTCAATATAACCGGAACTATATATTTTCGGCATTGCTTTTTATCCATTCTTTTCACCCTTTTCCGTAATTTAAATATATGAGGCGGCATATTTATATATGAGCTTAAAATGACTTTTCGGAGGGATCGGTTTTGACCGCAAGAAGAAAGCAGCGAAAAAAAGCGTCCGAGCAAAAAATTGTCGGCGCGCTTGATATGCCTAAAATTTTGAGCCCGTCCGTGCCGCATATTGAGACGGAGGGCAATAAGGAGGCGGTCGTTGACGGCTGCTTCGGAATAACGGAATATGACAATGACAGGATTTCGCTTAATGCAGGCTCTCTGACCGTTACCTTTTGCGGCAGCGACCTTACGCTGTGTTCTTATTCCGACGAACAGACGGTGATAAAGGGCAGTATAATTTCGATTGAATTTACGGGCTGAGGTGATTTTATGTCGATAATACGTTTTTTGAGATTTATTTTCGGATATGTTGAATTTTGCGCGGAGGGTGGTTTTCCCGAACGCTTTATAAATCTGTGCTCCGTTTATCACGTAAGATTGTGGGATGTAAAACGAGTAAAAGACAAGCTGTATGCAAAAACTATGCTTCGAGACTATAAAAATATCAGGGAGGCGGTAAGGCGTTCCGGGGTAAAAACAAGAATAATCAAAAAAACGGGTTTGCCTTTTTTTACATTTAAGCAGCGAAAGAGAGTGGGACTTGTAATAGGCGTTGCCGCGGCGATAATCACCGTTTCGTATTTATCGACTATGATATGGACTGTATCCGTCAGCGGAAACGAAAACATATCAGACGAGCAAATTCTCAATGTATTTTCTTCATTGGGAGTAAAACCAGGAGCAAAGCGCCGAGATATAAACGCAAAAGAGATTTCAGACGAGGCTTTAAAAATATTTGACGGTGATTTGTCGTTTGCGGTTGTCAATCTGAACGGCTCTAATGCGTCCGTGGAGGTGCGTGAAAGCGTGCCGGCACCGAAGATAGAGGACAACGAAACCCCATGTAATATAGTTGCGTCGGAGGACGGCGTGGTGACCAAGGTACAGTTGTATTCGGGTCAAGAGGAAATAAAGGCAGGCTCTGCCGTGCTGAAGGGCAATCTTCTCATATCCGGGGTAAAGACAAATCAAGACAAGACCGAATCTCTCGTACATGCGGCAGGCAACGTGTATGCGGAAGTCGAAAAAAACATTTCTTCCGATTTTGAAAATTCGGAATTTTGCGCGCCTTCGCGTGAAAAAATAAGGTATGCGCTGTATTTTTTCAATGTTAAAATTCCGCTCGGAGGTGTTCCCGATTACGGAGAAAAATATGCGGTGAGCTTTCTTGCGTCAACGGATAAAACCGTCTTGCCCATGGGTATAATAAGGGTGCGCGCTACCGAATACAACAGAGATTTTTTGTTGGAGGATGAAAGCTGTCGGGAGCTTTTGTCGGCAAAAAAATACACGGACCTTTGCAGGAGCGAATTGAAAAATTGTAAGATTATTTCCTCTGATATACAAAAAAACGGTTCAAGACTCAGCGGAGCATACAAATGTGAAAAACAAATAGGCGTTGAGAGCGAGATTTTTGTTGAAAAAAATTAGTGACTAATCACAAAAATTGTGATACTATATATTAAATATCGACAGAAAATTATCTAAGGTGGTTTTTCAGTGTTTGAGCAGGTCCTCAGTATTGACCGTATGGAAAATGCCGTAAGCTTATTCGGCAGCTTTGACGAGAATATAAGACTTATAGAAAGTGAATTTTCGGTTACGGTTTTAAATCGCGGCTCCGACCTTAAAATAAGCGGCGAGGCGGAAAATGTGGCTAAGGCCACAACCGCCATAGAGCGCCTTTTAGCCCTCATAAATAAGGGCGAAGCTCTTTCCGATCAAAACGTGCGATATGTTATATCTCTTGTTAAGGACGGCGAAGAGGACAAGCTTATGTCCTTATCTGGCGATTGCGTCTGCATAACATCTAAGGGCAAACCCGTAAAGCCGAAAACGCTCGGTCAGAAAAAGTATGTCGAGGCAATACGAAAAAATACAATAGTTTTGGGTGCGGGTCCTGCCGGCACGGGTAAAACATATCTTGCCGTCGCCATGGCTGTCACTGCCTTTCGCGCAAAGGAGGTCAATCGTATTATCTTGACACGTCCGGCGGTTGAGGCAGGCGAAAAGCTCGGATTTTTGCCGGGCGATTTGCAGCAAAAGGTTGACCCTTATTTAAGACCGCTGTATGACGCGCTTTTCGATATGCTCGGGGCAGAGGCGTTCGCCCGTTATCAGGAGCGCGGCTCTATTGAGGTGGCACCGCTCGCGTATATGCGCGGCAGAACTCTTGACGACAGCTTTATAATACTTGACGAGGCGCAAAACACCACTCGCGAGCAGATGAAAATGTTTTTGACCCGACTCGGCTTCAACTCTAAAATGGTAGTAACCGGCGATGCTACCCAAATAGATTTACCGGACGGGAAAAGGTCTGGGCTTACCGACGCTATGAAAATACTCAGAAATGTTCCGGATATTTCAATAAATACGTTCACCGAAAAGGACGTAGTAAGGCATAAATTAGTACAGGATATAATCAAAGCATATGAGAAAAATGAGGAGAAAAGAAAATGACAGACAAAATTAAGGTAATCATCTCAAACAAACAGAAAACGGTAAAAATACCTACGGGTGTGCGTATGCTCGTTCGTCGCTGCTGCAATGCGGTACTCGCAATGGAGCAATTTGAAGGCTCCGCCGAAATCAGCGTGTCCTTCGTGGACGACGCCGAGATAAGAGAGCTTAACAAAAAACACCGTAATATCGACGCGTCAACAGATGTTTTGTCTTTTCCGCTCGGTGAAAACGGCGTTTACGATATAAATCATGACACCGGTGCAAAAATGCTCGGCGACATAGTTATATCAATCGAGCATGCAGTAGCTCAAGCAGAGGAATACGGACACTCTCTTCAGAGGGAAATCGCGTTTTTGACCGTCCATTCTCTTTTGCATCTTCTTGGTTATGACCATGTGAACGGCGGTCTTGAAGCGGTACATATGCGCGAAAAAGAGGAGACTGTGTTAACACAGCTCGGTCTCAAACGCAACGGCAGCTATTATATAGACCAGAGTGAGGATAAAATCTGATGCGCGGGCTCATAAGGAGCTTCGGCTATGCTTTCCGCGGAATATTTTACACACTTAAACACGAGCGCAATATGAGAATACATTTTGTCTGTATGATATATATGTATTCTTTTTTGCTGATGGCGGACTTTTTTGAGATTACAAGAACTCAGTTTGCGATAATATTTCTTGCAAACGCGCTTGTTGTGTCTCTTGAGCTTGTCAACACCGCAGTTGAAAGAACCGTCGATTTGGCAAGCACCGAATGGACTGATAACGGCAGGGCGGCAAAGGATACCGCGGCAGGAGCCGTTTTGGTATCGGCAATATTTGCCGTTCTCACGGGAATTATGATAATGTGGCAGCCAAAGGCCTTTTCGGCACTTTATGTTTATTTTAAGGAGCACATATTATATTTTGTGCTGTTTCTTTTAAGTCTTGTTGTCGCTTTTATTTTTATATTTAAAGGTTTTCCGCAAATTAAGAAAAAATCTTCCGACAGAGCGGATAAGGAGAAAAAATGAACGAATCAAAATCAGCTTTTGCAGCCATAGTCGGCAAGGCAAACGTCGGCAAATCTTCGATACTCAACCGACTTATAGGCAGTAAAATAGCCATAGTATCCGGTAAACCTCAGACCACCCGTACAAAAATTATGGGCGTTTTGACTACCGATGATAATGTGCAGCTTGTTTTTACCGACACTCCGGGATTTTTTAAACCTAAGGACAAGCTCGGCGAATATATGGTTGAGGCGGTAAACGACAGTATTTCGGGCGTTGAAGAGTGCTTGTTTGTCGTCGATGCGACGGATAAAGAGCTTAACGCCGCGGAAAAGGAGCTTATAAATAAATTTCGCTCGGCAAAAATGCCTGTTATAACAGCTCTTAATAAAATAGATATGATAAGCCGTAAGGAAGAGCTTATCTCTAAAATTGCCGCTCTTTCGGAGCAGTATGATTTTGAAGCGATCGTTCCCGTCAGCGCAAAAACGGGCGAGGGTATAGAGGCTTTGCTCTCGGAGCTTAAAAAGCACGCCGAAAACAGTCCGCACTTTTTCCCGGATGACACGTTGACCGATCAGCCCGAAAGAGTGCTTGCAGCTGAGATGATACGCGAAAAAATGCTCCGCCTGCTTGATAAGGAGATACCTCACGGTGTTGCGGTTTCCATTGAGCTTATGCGCGAGCGTGATACGAGCGATATTATGGACGTAGAAGCCACTATTTACTGTGAGCGCGAGTCCCACAAGGGAATAATTATAGGCAAGGGCGGAAGCATGTTGAAAAAAATATCGACCTTTGCCCGTGAAGATATGGAAAAATTCTTCGGCATAAAGGTCAATCTCAGATGCTGGGTCAAGGTTAAAGAGGACTGGCGTAACAGAGAGGGACTTATACACAATTTTGGTCTTGATTGACAGACATAATACCGCCGCACACGGAGAATTTAAATATATAAGTTTTCCGAGGGCGGTGTTTTTTATCTATAACGAGATTTATTGGAATTTGTTTGCGAAAAGCGGTAAAATCGAGGACTATCTTATATACCGCCGAGAGCAAAACAGCGTCGGTTGTTCAGCCGAAAAGGGCAAAAGCGATGGGTGTGAATGTAAAGGGGCTTATCTTAAAAGAACAGAATATAGGCGAGAACGATAAGCTTGTAACGGTGCTGACTGACAGCCTCGGAGTGTTACGCGCATTTGTCAGGGGTGCCAAAAAGTTAAACAGCAAAAAGCAGTCGGCAACGGGGCTTTTGTGCTATTCCAAACTGTCGCTTTACAAAACTAAGGACAGCTACATAATAGAAGAGGCCGAGAGCATAGAGAGCTTTTTCGGCTTGCGAAACGATATAGAAAAGCTGTCGCTTGCACAGTATTTTTGCGATATAGCCTTTGAGCTGTCGCCTAAGGAGGACGATGCGACGGACTTTTTGCGCGTGGTGCTCAATTCGCTGTATTTTTTGGCAAACGGAAAAAGGCCTCCGCTTTTGTTAAAGGCAATAACCGAATTAAGACTTGTTTCTCTTGCCGGCTATATGCCGAACCTTATCGCCTGCGAAAGGTGCGGAGCATTTGAGACGCCGATAATGTATTTTGATATGGAAAGAGGCTTGCTTTACTGCGATAACTGTGCCGACGAGAACGCTCTTTTCCCTCTTGAGATAGGCGTTGTCAGCGCAATGCGCCATATAGTTTTTGCCAAAATAGATATATTATACAATTTTAAGCTGTCGCCTGAAGCGAGCGAGGACCTCAGCTACATCACCGAGAAATACCTTGCCTCAAAGACGGACAGACCGTTTAAAACACTTGATTTTTATTATTCTGTAAAGGACTAATTATGAATAAATACCACATTTCACTTGAGCTTCCGAAAATACTTTTAACTCTTTCGGAAATGACCTCCTGCGAGGAGGCAAGGCTTGCGGCGTTGTCGCTGCAGCCGAGCGGCGATTTTTTTGAGGTGCAAAAACGCCTTTCCGAAACGGAAGCTGCTCATATACTCATAGCAAAATTCGGCGCGCCCTCGTTCGGAGGCCTTATAAATGTTAACAATCAGCTGAGCCGTGCGTCGTCCGGCGGCACGCTGTCCATGCGTGAACTTTTGGATATTTCCTGCGATTTGCGCGTGATACGCGGTATAACCGAGTGGCGCTCAAAAAGTGCCGGTATGGATACCGCGATAGACGACCTTTTTAATTCGCTCTACACAAATAAATATCTTGAGGATAAAATAAACAATGCTGTTTTGTCCGATACCGAAATGTCGGACAATGCTTCACCTGCGCTTAAAGATATACGCAGGCACAAAAGACTTGAGGAGTCCAAAATACGCGACAAGCTTGACGGTATGATACGCTCTCCGAAATACAAATCAAGCTTGCAGGACGCTATAATCACACAGCGAAACGGCCGATTTGTCGTTCCCGTAAAGGCCGAGCACCGAAGCGAGGTCTCGGGTATGGTTCATGATACATCCGGAAGCGGTGCCACGGTATTTATTGAACCGGCGGCTGTAATAGAGGCAAATAACCGTATAAAGGTGCTTGAAAGCCGTGAACGCGATGAAATAGAAAGAATTCTTTCGGAACTGTCAGAGGAGGCAGGGAGCTTTGCCGATACAATAAAAATAAGCTGCGAATCGGCGGCGGAGCTTAACCTGATTTTCTCAAAGGCTCAGCTTGCCTATAAGATGAAGGCTACAATGCCGATTATAAATTCGCGCGGTGTTATCGAACTTAAAAAAGCTCGTCATCCGTTACTTGACCCAAAAAAAGCCGTGCCCATAGACGTGTCGCTCGGCGACAAATATGATTCTCTTGTCATAACAGGCCCCAATACCGGCGGTAAAACCGTCTCTATAAAAACAATAGGACTTTTAACTCTTATGGCGGAGTGCGGTCTTTTTATACCGGCAAACGAAAACAGCAGTATAGCCGTATTTAAAAACGTGTTTGCCGACATCGGCGAAGAGCAGAGTATTGAGCAGTCGCTCTCCACTTTTTCGGCACATATGACGACGATCGTAAATATAAGCAATAACGTTGATGAAAGCTCTCTCGTTTTAATCGATGAGCTCGGAGCGGGAACCGATCCCGTAGAGGGCGCAGCTTTGGCTGTTGCGGTGCTTGAGGATCTCCGCCGTAAGGGTGCCAAAATAGCGGCGACAACCCATTATTCCGAACTTAAGGAATATGCGCTTCGCACGAACAGAGTCGAAAACGCATCCTGCGAGTTTTCTGTCGATACCTTGAAGCCTACATATAAGCTGATAACGGGTATACCCGGTCGTTCCAACGCATTTGCGATATCTCAAAAGCTCGGCTTGTCAAAAGAGGTCATAGATGAGGCGGCAAAGCTTATCTCGGAGGAAAATACCAGATTTGAGGATGTTGTTGATACGCTCCAAAAAACACGCCTCGAAATGGAAAAGGAAAAAGAAAAGACCGCCGAAATGCAAAACGAGATAGACGAGATAAAGAAAAAGGCGGAAAACGAGCTGTCACTTGCAAAGCAAAAGGGCGAAACGCAAATACTTATGGCTCAAAACGAGGCGAAACGCATACTTGAAAACGCAAAGCGTGCCGCAGCGTCTCTTATGATGGAGCTTGACCGCCTGAAGCGCGAGCAGTCGAATGAGAAAAACGCTTCAGAGATGGCACGCAAGGCAAAGGCGGCGTTAAAGCAGCATCTCAACACCATAGATGATATGACATACGAGAAAAACGACTTTGACGGCGATGACGACGATTACGTTTTGCCGAGACCGTTAAAGACGGGTGATAATGTATTTGTTAAAACGCTCGGCACCGAGGCCGAGGTCGTATCGCTTGATAAAAACGGTAACGCCGAGGTAAAAGCAGGCGTTATGAAGATGAAGGTCAAGGCATCGGAGCTTCGTCTTTTGGCTCCGAAGAAAAAGCCAAAGAAGCAGAGCCTTTACCGTTCCGTAAAGGAAAAGTCCTTGCCGAGCGGTAAGTCAAGCGTGGATTTGCGCGGTGAATCGGTTGAGGAGGCAATAGCCGACCTTGATATGTTTATTGACGGAGTGCTTCGCTCCGGTCTTAATGAGCTTACAATAATTCACGGTAAGGGAACAGGCACGCTCAGAAGAGCCATACAGCAGCACTTAAAAGACCATCCGAACATAAAATCGTACAGAACGGGTGTATACGGCGAGGGTGAAGAGGGCGTTACGATAGCCGAATTAAAGTGATTTCGTCATATATATTTGTAAGATTATTACGGTGTGTTGCATTGAAATGACGATTGTGCTAAAATAATTTCAGCAAAAGCCGTAAAGGAGAAAAATATGAATAAAAAAATTATTGCTGTCGCACTTTTGATACTTATGATTTCTGTGGTGTTTATTTCCTGCGGAAAAAAGAGAAGCTGGGAAAAGGACGATACTACAGCCGCTCCCTCCGAAACAACGTCCATTGAATACACAACCGATGAATCGGGCGAAAAATTCGTAACAAACATAAACGGAGAGCTTATTCCCGTAACCACCGGCAAGGACGGTTCTGTTGAGTTCTACGAAGACCTTATAACCAAGACCTCTGAGCAGGCTGCCGAGACCGAGCCGAACGGCAAGGATGAGCCCCAAAAGCCGAATGATGCTCCCACTAAAGGCGAAAGCGGTACCGTAAAAATAGGAACAGGTGATCCTGTGGATGAGAGCCATGCGGCTGTTATTGATTGGAGTGCTCGATAATAAAAGGATCTAAAATGAAAAAACTATTCAGTATTCTGTCAGCGGCCGTAATTGTGCTGTCGGTTGCGGCGGTAATGGCTTTTGCTGTCGGCGACGGTAAAAACCGCGGAGACGTAAACGGCGACGGTAAAGTCGATTCGGCAGATGCCATGCTTGTTATGAAATGTGATGCCGGACTTTTGAGCCTCTCAAATGACGAAATCAAAAGAGCCGATTTAAACGGTGACGGTAAAATTGATTCGTGCGACGCCGTATACATTTTGCGTATAGCGGCAGGGCTTAAGGTTTCCGATGCCGAGACTACGGCAAAAGAGACTTCGTCCGTATCCGAGCCGACAACCGAAGAAACAACGAAGCCGACAACGGAAAATACCACGAAGCCGACAACAGAAAATACTACGAAGCCCACGGAGCCTGTAACCGAGCCCACCCGGCCGGCTACAAAACCCTCTGAGCCCGTAACCAAGCCCACCGTACCCGCCACAACGCCCACAACCGCCGATTCCAACTGGGACCCCTCAAAGAACGCCGTTATTGACTGGGGCGGCGGAACAACCAAGAAGAACTAAACTTTTTCTTGACAATTACAATATAATTTAGTATAATATGTCCTTGTAAAGTCGCTGGCTTTACAGGGACTTTTTCTTTAAGGAGTGGTAGTTTTGGCAAATAATGTTGAAATAACGATTTTGCTTGATTTCTACGGTGATATGCTTACTGCGAAACAGCGTGATTTTATCAATCTTTATTATAACGACGACCTTTCTCTTGCCGAAATTGCCGAGAACGAGGGCATAACCCGTCAGGGTGTGCGCGATGCGATAAAACGTGCCGAGGGGCAGCTCTACGAGATGGAGTCGAGACTCGGATTCGTAAGAAAATGGAATGGCATAAAAACCACTCTTGGCGATATTATAAACTGTGCCGAGGAAATCAGCGATTATAATTTAAATCACGGGCTTTCTCGAGAGATAAACGACACTACGGTAAAGATAAAATCTCTTGCTTTGTCTATCATAGAGTAATTACAGAGGTAAGTTTATGGCATTTGAAGGATTATCGGACAGACTTGAAGCCGCTTTCAAAAGGCTTCGCAGCAAAGGCAACCTTACCGAGAGCGACGTTAAAGAAGCTATGCGTGAGGTTCGCCTCGCTCTTCTTGAAGCGGACGTTAACTATAAGGTCGCAAAGGATTTTACAAATAAAGTTACCGAGCGCGCAATAGGCTCGCATGTTTTAGAGAGTCTTACACCGGCTCAAATGGTTATAAAAATAGTCAATGAGGAATTGACCGAGCTTATGGGCGGAACCGACTCAAAGCTCGCATACGCTTCACACGGACCCACAATCATTATGATGTGCGGCCTTCAGGGCTCCGGTAAAACAACTCATTGTGCTAAAATAGCATTGAAGCTTAAAACCGAGGGTCACAGACCGCTGCTTGTTGCGTGCGACGTGTACCGCCCGGCTGCCATAAAGCAGCTGCAGGTAGTCGGCGAGCAGGCCGGAGTCACCGTGTTCGAAGAGGGTCAGGGCGACCCGGTTAAAATAGCGAAAGATGCAGTTTCCCTCGCCAAGGATAAGGGATATGACTACGTTTTCATAGATACGGCAGGCCGTCTTCATATAGATGAAACGCTGATGAACGAGCTTAAAAACATTAAGGCTGAGGTTCATCCCCACGAGATTCTTCTTGTTGTTGACGCTATGACCGGTCAGGACGCCGTCACGGTGGCAAGTGCATTTGACGATGCGCTCGGCATCGACGGTATGGTACTTACAAAACTTGACGGTGATACAAGAGGCGGCGCGGCGCTCTCCGCGAGAGCTGTTACCGGTAAGCCTATAAAGTTTGTCGGTATGGGAGAGAAGCTCACGGAGCTTGACTATTTTCACCCCGACCGTATGGCTTCGCGAATTCTCGGTATGGGCGATATGCTCTCCCTTATCGAAAAGGCGGAAATGGCTCTTGACGAAAAGAAGGCCGCCGAGCTTGAAAAGAAACTCAGAAAAAACAAGTTTGATTTAAACGATCTTCTGTCTCAGCTTCAGCAGATAAGAAAAATGGGCTCTATGAAGGATTTGCTCGGTATGCTCCCCGGCGTCGGCAGTAAGATAAAGGATATGGACGTAGACGAGAGTCAGTTTGACCGCGTTCAGGCAATCATCTTTTCGATGACATATAAGGAACGCTCCAACCCCGATATTATAAATCCGTCGCGTAAGCGCAGAATTGCCGCAGGCTGCGGTATGCAGGTTGAGGATGTCAATAAGCTTTTGAAGCAGTATCGCGATATGCAGAAGCTGTTTAAACAGTTTAATTCAAAATCCGCACGTCGTCGCTTCAGTAAAATGGGAAATTTCGGCAATTACGGAATGTAACTTTTGTTAATCGCACTTTATAAGTGTAGTTTATAAATTTAATAATTATATATTTGGAGGAAAAAACAATGGCAGTAAAAATCAGACTTC
>HF993131.1:43354-77662 GCA_000432435.1 Eubacterium sp. CAG:180 | reverse complement strand
GTCGTGTAGGCGCTAAAAAAGCTCCTTTCTATCGTGTAGTTGTTGCAGATTCAAGAGCTCCGCGTGACGGCAGATTTATCGAAGAAATAGGTACTTTTGATCCTATGAAGTCTCCGGCTGAAATTAAGATTGACGCTGAAAAGGCAGAGCAGTGGCTCAAAAACGGCGCTCAGCCCACAGAGACCGCTAAATCTGTATTAAAGCAGAGCGGAATCATTAAATAATAGGAGGTCTTTTAGTTGAAAGAGCTTCTCGAACAGATCGCTAAAGGACTCGTTGATGAGCCGGACTCGGTTTCCGTTACAGTAGATGAGACTGATGACAGAGGCGTTACGGTGTATCACCTTCACGTTGCCGAAAACGATATGGGCAGAGTTATAGGCAAGCAGGGCAGAATAGCCAAGGCTATCAGAACCGTTGTTAAGGCTCGAGCCACAAAGGACGGCACAAGAGTTCAGGTTGAGATCGACTGACAGTAAACGAGTACAGGGGGGCTTCCTCTTGTACTCATTTTATTTAGTGCCGTTTTAAAGCGGCAATCGGTGAATTTATATGTTAAAACAATTTCTTGAGGCCGGTAAGGTAGTCGGTATGCACGGCGTCAGAGGCGAAATGCGCTTTGACGTATGGTGCGACGGCGCGGACTTTTTGAAAAAAATCAAAACATTGTATCTTGATGCCGACGGTAAGATGGCAGTCGGCGTTGTTTCGGTGCGCCCTCATAAAAATGCAGCCCTGTTAAAGCTAGACGGCGTTCTTACAATCGAAGAAGCAGAGAAATACCGCGGCAGAGTGTTGTATTTTGACCGAAAGGATGTTCATCTTGACAGCGGCAAAGCGTTCGTTGAGGATGTAATAGGCTGCGCTGTGTATGACGCGGATAATACCGATGTATTGTACGGAACAGTTACCGATGTTATGAAAGGCGTTGCAAATGACGCTTGGACTGTCAAAGATAAAAACGGAAAAGAGACGTTGGTTCCCGTAATTCCCTCAGTGGTAGTGAAACTTGATGTCGAAAACAAAAAAGTATATCTTCGTCCGCTCAAAGGCCTTTTCTCCGATGAGTGTGCAATAAGGGAGGACGGAGAATGAGAATAGACATAATGACGCTTTTTCCGGAAATGTGCGAGTCGGTGCTGTCCGAAAGTATTATAGGCAGAGCGCGAAAAAACGGCTACGTCGAGATAAACTGTGTAAACATAAGAGACTTTACACTTGATAAGCATAACCGTGTTGATGATGCGCCGTACGGCGGCGGAATGGGTATGCTGATGGGTCCGCAGCCCATATATGACTGCTATAAGAGCCTTTACGGTGACGGCGAAGAAAAACCGCACCTTATATATATGTCGCCGCAGGGCAAAACTTTGACGCAGCAGAGAGTAAAGGAGCTTGCCCTTACAGACCGGATTGTGCTGCTTTGCGGTCATTATGAGGGCGTGGACCAGAGAATTCTCGATGAGATAGTCGATGAAGAGATTTCAATAGGCGATTATGTCCTGACGGGCGGCGAGCTGCCTGCGCTTGTGCTTGCCGACAGTATTTCACGTATGCTCGAAAATGTCCTGCCGAATGACGAAGCTAAGGAGCTTGAAAGTCACTATAACGGACTTTTGGAATATCCGCAATATACAAGACCGTACGAATGGCACGGGGAAAAGGTTCCCGATATACTCTTGTCGGGACATCACGCGAATATTGATAAGTGGAGACACGAAAAGGCACTTGAGACTACATTAAAAAAACGCCCTGAATTGCTTCTTGATGCGGAACTCTCGGACAGGGATAAAGAGTATTTGAAATCGATAAAAAAATGAGCTGCTCGAATTGTCGAAAAAAGCACGTTTTTATTGGTGATTATTGCTGTTGAATTAAAACCATCCCGATGTTAGAATAATTATACAAAATCATTAAGCCTTCGCTGATTTTATTGTTCAAAACAGCATATTATTTTATATGCTGTTTTGTCGCAATAGCTTTTGCGGCGGCATTATTTATTTTGCAGGAGAAATGTATTCGAGAGGATACGCGCATTGGGAGGATAAAATGAAAAAGGTATTAAACATTATTTTATCGGTAATTCTTTGTTTATCGGTGGTTTCACCGTGCTTTGCAATTCAGAGCTTTGCCGAAACAGGGGATGAAACTACGCTTAAATTTAAAGACGGTAAATTTCGTATACTCGTATTTGCGGATCCGCAGGATGATTTAAATCCGTGCGAAGAGACGCTTGATCTTATGTATGCTTCGATTGAAGCTGCAAAGCCCGACCTTGTTGTATTTACCGGCGATAATATACACGGCCCGTCGCCCGTGCTTTACGGAAGCAAAAAGCGTGTCGAAAAGGCAATCAGGCAGATTATGGAGCCCGTTACCTCACAGAACATACCGTTTGCAATAGTATACGGCAACCACGATGACGAGGGTAAGGTCTCCAAACAGTTCCAAATGGCGGTCTATAATTCTATGCCGGGCTGCCTCGCTTCCGAGGGAGAAGCTATGACCGGCTGCGGCAACTATAATCTTCCTATAAAAAGCTCGGACGGCGCAAAGAACGTCTTTAATCTTTGGTTTATAGATTCCGGTACATATGATAAAGAAAACGGCGGATATGCCCACGTTGCCGAGGATCAGCTTGCTTGGTACAAAAAAACGAGCGATGCCCTGAAAGCTGAAAACGGCGGAGAACCTATGCCGTCTCTCCTTTTCCAGCATATACCCGTTCCCGAAATATATGAACTTTTAAAGGAGGTTCCCAAGGGCACGGACGGTGCGGTAAAAAAAGACGGTAAGTATTATGTGCTTAATACGGATATTGCAAGCGGTCATCTTGACGAGGGGCCGTGTCCCGCAGAGGTGAACGGCGGCGAATTTGACGCTTGGAAGCAGCAGGGAGACATTAAGGCGGCGTTCTTCGGGCACGATCATAACAATGACTTTTGCGGCACGTATGATGGCATTGATATGGTGCATACGAGCGGAGTCGGATTTTATATTTACGGTAACGGACCTCTCCACGGGTCGCGCGTTATAGATATAGACGAAAACACTCTCGATTACAGCACTTATATGATGTATTATAATGACCTTGTCGGTTACAAGAGCTCAAACAAGGCAAGATATTATGAGGGACAGTATGTGCATAATATAAAGGTTGCGGCTTTTTCGGCAGGCACTGTGATAATTGCCCTGACGGCCGGGCTTATAACGTGCGGAGTCAAAAAGTCCAAAGCGAAAAAAGCTTTAAAAAATAACCAAAAATAACGGCTGAGCCGGGCGAAATTTCTCGCTCGGCTTTAGTTTTTGCATAAAAATTCATAAATCAGGTTAAATATTGCATAAAACAGGGTGCATAATGTATATTTATGTCGTTATATCGCACAAATATACACAAAACTTGAATATTTATGCAAAAAACACTTGATTTTAAATGTGATTGGTGTATAATCTCTTCGTAATCAAAAATTAAAGGCTTTTGCCGATGCTCGGAGGTAACATTTATGAAAAAGGACAAGAAAGACATCAAAAAAGTCGTACTCGCTTATTCCGGCGGACTTGATACGTCAATCATCATTCCGTGGCTTAAAGAAAATTACAATAACTGCGAAGTTATAGCGGTTTCCGGCGACGTGGGTCAGGGAACTGAGCTCGACGGACTTGAGGAGAAGGCTCTCAAGACCGGCGCTTCAAAGCTCTATGTACTCGACCTTAAAAAGGATTATATCGAAAACTATATCTGGCCTTGCCTTAAAGCAGGTGCCGAGTATGAAGAGTATCTTCTCGGCACATCGCACGCTCGTCCCTGTATCGCAAAGGGCCTTGCCGATATAGCAAAAAAAGAGGGCGCAGACGCTATTTGTCACGGCTGCACCGGCAAGGGCAACGATCAGGTTCGTTTCGAGCTTGCTCTTAAAGCACTCGCTCCCGAGATGGAGATTATAGCTCCCTGGCGTGAGTGGGACATAAAATCGCGTGATGAAGAAATAGACTACGCCGAGGCTCATCAGATTCCACTTAAAATCAATCGTGAAACAAATTACTCAAAAGATAAAAACGTATGGCATCTCTCTCACGAGGGACTTGACCTTGAAAATCCGGCAAATGAACCGCAGTACAATAAAGACGGCTTCCTTGAGCTCGGAGTTTCTCCCGAAAAAGCTCCCGATGAGCCTACATATGTTACAATCCATTTCGAAAAGGGCGTTCCCACAGCTGTTGACGGCGAAGAGCTTGACGCTGTTTCCCTTGTCGAAAAGCTCAATAAGCTCGGCGGAGAAAACGGTATAGGCCTTCTTGACATAGTCGAGAACCGTCTTGTAGGTATGAAATCACGCGGTGTTTATGAGACTCCCGGCGGAACAATCCTCTACAAGGCTCATGAGCTTCTTGAAATGATAACTCTCGACCGTGACACATCTCATTACAAAAAACTCGTTGCCGAGAAATACGGCGAGCTCGTATACAACGGCAAATGGTTCTCACCTCTTCGCGAAGCTCTTGCGGCTTTTGTCGACAACACTCAGCAGACCGTAACCGGCGACGTTAAGCTTAAGCTCTATAAGGGCAACGTTATAAACGCAGGCGTCACCTCTGTGTATACTCTTTATGATGAAAATGTTGCTTCGTTCGGCGATGATGGCGGCGCATACGATCAGACCGACGCTACCGGATTTATCAATCTCTTCGGACTCCCCACAAAGGTAAAAGCTTTACTTGACGCAAAGAGAGATAACAAATAATCATTGTAAACCGCTTGAAAAAATAAACAACAGTGCTTAGCACTACCACGTGCGACAAGAGATGTTTCTGTCTCTTGTCGCTGTGTAGTATTTGATAGGAGTAAAAAAATGCAGCTTTGGCAGGGCAGATTTCAAAAGGCTTTAGACCCCAAAACCAACGATTTTAATTCGTCAATAGCGTTTGACAGCAGAATGTATAAGGAAGATATAGACGGCAGTATTGCACACGCCACTATGCTTTGCGCGCAAAATATCATATCGGCGGACGATCTTTCAAAAATTGTTGACGGATTAAAAGCCATTAAGGCGGAAATAGAAAACGGTACGTTGGAGATAGACCCGAATGCAGAGGATATACATACCTTTGTTGAGGGCGAGCTCACAAAGCGCGTAGGCGCGGCCGGCAAAAGACTTCATACCGCGCGTAGCAGAAACGACCAGGTAGCTCTTGACGTGAGACTGTATTTGCGCCGCGAGTGCAACAGCGTTTATTCGCTTGTCACGGAGCTTATAGGTGTTCTATGCAAAAAGGCTGAAAAGTATGCAGACGCCGTTATGCCGGGTTACACTCATATGCAGCGCGCTCAGCCCATAACATTCGGCCATCATCTTTTGGCGTATGCCGAAATGCTTCTGCGTGATCGCGAACGTATTGCCGACGCGCAGAGAAGAATGAATTACTGCCCGCTCGGCTCATGTGCACTTGCCGGTACAACATATAATACCGACCGCGAAATGACAGCCGAGGCACTCGGATTTACGGGACCTATGCTCAATTCGCTTGACGGCGTATCGGACAGGGACTTTTGTATGGAGCTTGCGTCCGCTTTGTCAATACTTATGGTTCATCTCTCGCGCTTTTCGGAGGAGATAATTCTCTGGTGCTCATGGGAATTTAAATTCGTTGAGCTTGACGATGCTTTTTCAACAGGCTCGTCAATAATGCCGCAAAAGAAAAACCCCGACATAACCGAGCTTATCCGCGGCAAAACCGGTCGAGTTTTCGGCGATCTTATGACGCTTCTGACAATGATGAAGGGCTTGCCGCTCGCTTATAATAAGGATATGCAGGAGGATAAGGAAGCTATATTTGACGCCTTTGACACCGTTAAAATCTGCCTCACCACATTTATACCCATGCTTGACACAATGACGGCTCTTCCCGAAAATATGCGTAAAGCCGCGGCAGGCGGATTTATCAACGCTACCGACTGCGCCGATTATCTCGTCGGCAAGGGATTGCCGTTCCGTGACGCATATAAGGCTACGGGCGAAATAGTGGCTCTCTGCATTAAAAAAGGACTTACGCTTGAAACGTTGCCTCTTGAAGAATACAAAAAGATATGCGATTTGTTTGACGACGGCGTTTATGACGCCATAAATCTCGACAAGTGCGTAAACGGCAGGACTTCGCTCGGCGGACCCGCACCGCAGAACGTGCTGAAAGAGGCAAAGAGAATAGAAAAAATATTGAAAGAACAAGACAAATAGTGTGAAAAGTTACACTTCTTAAATTATATTGCCATCAAAATTTGCCTGCGGCATAATTTTGAGACGGCGAAAATCACCGGTTGCGCCCCGTTAAGGCTTCAAAGAGTATGCGGTGATTTTTAATAAACTGTTTGGTGCCTGAAAGGCTATGGTGAATAATATGAAAAAAGTATTTATAGACGGCAGTCAGGGAACTACGGGTCTTAAAATATTTGACCGTCTGAAAAAAAGAGATGATATTGAGTTTTTAACTCTTCCCGATGAGCTTCGCAAGGACATAAAATCAAGAAAGGAAGCTCTCAACAGTGCCGATATAGCTTTTCTCTGCCTTCCGGACGCTGCGGCAATCGAGGCGGCAGAGCTTGTTACAAATGACGACACGGTTATTATAGATACATCAACCGCTCACCGTACAAGCGAGGGGTGGGCTTACGGTTTCCCCGAAATATTTAAAGACGGATTTAAAACCGTGGCTTCTTCAAAGCGTATAGCGTCGCCGGGCTGTTATGCAAGCGGATTTATAGCGCTTGTAAAGCCTCTTTTGGACGAGGGTATTGTTTCTCCGGACCACGGATTTGTCTGTCACGCCGTTTCGGGTTACAGCGGAGCCGGCAAAAAAGGTATCGCTATGTATGAAAGCGACGAGAAAGCACCGGAACTTTTTGCTCCCCGTGAATACGCTTTAAATCAGGAGCATAAGCACCTCAAAGAAATGCGGAAAATTTCGGGCCTGTCAGTTACACCGATATTTTGTCCGTATGTCTGTGATTATTTCAGCGGTATGCTCGTCACGGTTCCGGTGTTTAAAACGGATCTCAAAGACGGAAAAACCGCAGAGGACATTAAAGCGGTTTACCGCTCAAAATACGCTTCGGACATAGTTAAATATAAAGAGGCTTTTGATAACGGCGGCTTTGTCGCGGCAAATTCTAAAGCTGAGCTTGACAGTATGGATGTCACCGTAGCCGGAAATGACGACAGACTTCTTCTTATGGCTCTTTACGACAATCTCGGCAAGGGTGCGTCGGGAGCGGCTTTGGAATGTATGAATATTGTTATGGGTTTACCTCCCGAATACGGACTTGACCTGTAAGATTATAAATGAAAGGTAAATTATAATGGAAATAAGTTTTATCGGCGGCGGTGTCGCCGCACCGAAAGGATTTACCGCAAACGGAATTCATTGCGGAATCCGTAAAAATAAGGAGAAAAAGGATCTCGCACTTATTTACTGTGAAAAGGACTGTGACGCGGCGGCTGTTTATACGCAAAATCTTGTGTGCGGAGCACCGATAACCGTCACACGTGAAAATATAAGCGACGGCAAGGCGCGCGCAATTGTCTGCAACAGCGGCATAGCCAATACCTGCAATGCCGACGGAGTTGAAAAAGCGGAGGAAATGTGCAAAATAACCGCGGACGCACTCGGCATTTCAAAAAGCGATATTGTGGTAGCCTCCACCGGAGTTATAGGTCAGCCAATAGACCTTGAGCCCATCAAAAACGGTATGGCGAAGCTTGTTTCGGGCCTTAATAAGGACGGCTCGGATTCTGCGGCAAATGCGATAATGACAACGGACACCGTAAAAAAAGAATTTGCCTGTGAGTTTTCTCTCGGCGGCAAAAAATGCCGTATAGGTGCCATTTCCAAGGGCAGCGGTATGATTCACCCGAATATGGCAACGATGCTTGCTTTTATTACAACGGATGCCGACATTTCGGCGGAAATGCTTAAAAAATCACTTCTCGAGGTGGTTAAAGACAGCTTTAATATGCTCTCCGTAGACGGCGACACATCCACCAACGATACCGTGGCTGTTTTGGCGTCGGGCCTTTGCGGCAACGAGAAAATAGCCTCCGAAAACGCAGATTATAAAGCCTTTACTTGTGCACTTGCGGCAATTTGCGAAAAGCTTGTAAAGCTTATGGCGAAAGACGGCGAGGGTGCAACAAAGCTTGTCGAATGTATTGTTTCGGGTGCCGCAGACCAAAAGACGGCAAAAATATGTGCAAAGTCGGTTATATGCTCGTCGCTTGTTAAGGCGGCTATGTTCGGAGCGGATGCAAACTGGGGCAGAATTCTCTGCGCTCTCGGTTACAGCGGAGCCGATATTGACGTTCATAAGGTTGATGTGAAATTCAGCTCGGCAGGCGGAGAAATAGAAGTGTGCAAGGACGGCTCGGGAATTCCGTTTTCCGAAGAACTTGCGAAAAAAGTCTTAGTCTGTGATGAGGTGTATATCCTTGTCGATTTAAAATCAGGCAGCTTCTCTGCCGCGGCTTACGGCTGTGATTTGACATACGATTACGTCAAGATAAACGGCGATTACCGCACTTGAGCGTAAAACGCATAAACGCAGCATTCACAGACATTTATCGGAGGAGAAATATGGAAATATCAAATATTACAAATTCTGACCGTTCCGAGGTTCTCGTTCAAGCTTTACCGTATATTCAGAAATATCAAAATAAAACGGTCGTCATAAAGTACGGCGGCAATGCCATGGTAAACGAAGAGCTTCAGGATGCCGTAATGACCGACATAGTTCTTCTTTGTTCCGTCGGAGTAAATATTGTGCTTGTTCACGGCGGCGGACCGGAAATATCCGATATGCTCAAACGTGTCGGCAAGCAGAGCCGCTTTGTAGACGGACTGCGTTATACCGACGAAGAGACAATAGATATTGTTCAAATGGTTTTGGCAGGCAAGGTGAATAAGCATTTGGTACAGCTCATTTCAAAGCACGGCGGCAAGGCGATAGGCCTTTGCGGTATCGACGGCGAAATGATGAAGGCCGTAAAATACACAAAATCGGACGTCGGATTTGTAGGCGAGATAACCGAAATAGATACCGACGTTATAGATTACACTCTTGAAAATAAATATATCCCCGTTATTTCCTCCGTCGCAACTGGCGAGAACGGCGAGGTGTTCAATATAAACGCCGATACCGCCGCGGCGGCAATAGCCGCAAGTCTCCACGCGGAAAAGCTTTTGCTTATGACCGACATCAGCGGACTTTTAATGGATAAAGACGATGATTCCACTTTAATTCACGACGTTCAGGTTTCCGAAATACCGTCGCTCAAGTCTCAGGGCGTTATCTCCGGCGGTATGATACCGAAAATCGACTGCTGCGTAGAGGCCGTCCGCCGCGGAGTTCTTCAGACCAACATAATTGACGGACGTATACCGCATTCTATTCTTATGGAGTTATTCACGGATGAGGGCTTCGGCACAATGTTTCACGGGTGATTTCGTGTCTTTTTTCCGTTATACTTCGTTCTGTGCAGCTCGCAGTATATACATACAGCATCGCCGCACACGCCTCGTCTAACGAAAAAAATTTTCACGAAATCAAGATTTTGCGCTTTTTTGCGTTATACTGTGTTTTGAACAGCTTGAGGTAAATACATACAGCATCGTTTTACACGTCTTGTCTAACGAAAAAAATTTCACGAAATCAAGATTTTGCGCTTTTTTCTGCTAAACTTTGTTTTGTGCGATTCGCGGTAAATACATGCAGCTTCGTTTTACACGCCTCGTCTAACGAAAAAAATTTCACGAAATCAAGATTTGTGCCTATTCCCGTAATACTTTGTTTTGTGCAGACAGCAAGTATATAACATACAGTATCGCCGACAACAGCTTGCGTTAAACGGCAATTGCATTTTTCGGACTTTGTATATATAATAAGATTAGTTTATTAAGGACTGATAAAATGGATTTTAACGAAATTAAAAATACTGCCGACAAATATTTAATGCCGACTTACGGTCATTTTCCGATAGCCTTGACGGGCGGCAAAAATGCGTCTCTGACGGCCTCCAACGGCAGAGTGGTAATTGATTTTACTTCGGGTATAGGCGTTAATATTTTCGGCGTAAACGATGATGGCTGGAAAAAGGCTGTTATCGGGCAGATAGATAAAATTCAGCATACATCAAATCTCTATTATAACGAGCCTGTTGCCGAGGCGGCAAAGCTTCTGTGCGAAAAAAGCGGATTTGATAAGGTGCTTTTTTGCAATTCCGGAGCGGAGGCAAATGAGTGCGCCATAAAGCTTGCGAGAAAATACAGCTTTGACCGCTACGGTGAAAACCGAAATACGATAATATCGCTTGTGAATTCTTTCCACGGCAGAACCATGGCTACAATAACCGCAACGGGGCAGGAACACTACCACAAGTATTTTATGCCTTTTATGGGCGGTTTTAAATATGCTGAGGCAGGCGACAAAAAAGCGTTTTCCGAGCTTCTCGACGGAACGGTTTGCGCGGTAATACTTGAGGTTATACAGGGCGAGGGCGGAGTCGTAATAACTCCGCGCGATTATATAGAATACATAAGAGAGCTTTGCGATGAAAATGATATTGTTCTCATATTCGACGAAGTGCAGACAGGCGTCGGCAGAACAGGGAAGCTCTATGCTTGGGAAAATATCGGTGTAAAGCCGGACGTTTTGACATCCGCAAAGGGCCTCGGCGGCGGACTGCCGATAGGAGCGTGCCTTGCAAAAGAGCAGTTCGGCAGCGTTTTGACTCCCGGCACTCACGGTACGACCTTCGGCGGGAATCCCGTGGTTTTATCGGGCGCGGTCGAGATATTAAGCCGTCTTGATGAAGAATTTTTAAAGGACGTCCGCGAAAAGGGCGAATACATAAGAAACAAGGTTTCTTCGTTTAAGGATGTTTCCGAGGTGCGCGGTATGGGCCTTATGATAGGTATAGACCTTAAAAATCAAAAGGCGACGGATGTGGCGGCGCGCTGTGTTGAAAACGGGCTTCTTATTTTAACCGCCAAGCAGTCGCTTCGTATGCTTCCTCCGCTCACCATAACATATGACGAAATAGACAGGGGACTTGAGATTCTCGAAAAGACCCTTTCTGAATAAACTCCTATGTGGTTTTTCACGCCTTGCACGGCTACGGCAGGGGCAACGTGACTATATTTGTAGCCGGAAAGGCTCTGTGAATTAAAATGAAGCATTTGTTAAGTCTTTTATCGACAACTCCGAGTGAAATATCTGACCTTTTAAATCTTGCCGATCAGCTTAAATATGAAAACAAGCACGGCATAGCGCATCAAAGACTCAAGGGTCAGACCCTCGGTATGATTTTCCAAAAATCCTCAACAAGAACAAGGGTTTCTTTTGAAACCGGTATGTATCAGCTCGGCGGTCAGGCACTCTTCCTTTCAAACCGCGACCTCCAGATAGGACGCGGCGAGCCTATACAGGATACCGCAAGAGTTCTCTCTCGCTATATCGACGGTATTATGATAAGAACGTTTGAGCAGTCCGAGGTTGAGGCACTCGCGAAGTACGGCTCTATCCCGATAATTAACGGCCTTACCGATTTTTGCCATCCGTGCC
The DNA here is from genome assembly GCA_000432435.1 of Eubacterium sp. CAG:180. Classification (GTDB taxonomy): domain Bacteria; phylum Bacillota; class Clostridia; order Oscillospirales; family Acutalibacteraceae; genus Fimenecus. The sequence continues at coordinate 66,054 of HF993131.1, read as the reverse complement.
AGGTGCTTGCCGACCTTATGACGGTACGTGAGCACAAGGGGCACCTTGACGGCCTTAAAATGTGCTACATAGGCGACGGCAACAATATGGCAAATTCTCTTATAGTCGGCGGACTTAAAACAGGTATGCAGGTATCGGTGGCTTGCCCCGAGGGGTACAGACCCGACAGCCGCGTGCTTGACTTTGCAAATAATTATGCAGGATTTTCGATGTTTACAGAGCCTATGGAGGCTGCAAGCGGTGCCGACGTCATCTTTACCGACGTTTGGGCGTCAATGGGGCAGGAAGGTGAAGCTGAAGAACGCAAAAAAATATTCGGCGGCAAATATCAGGTCAATAAGGAACTGCTTGCGGTTGCAAACAGCGGCTGTATGGTTCAGCATTGCTTGCCTGCTCACCGCGGTGAAGAGATAACCGCAGATGTGTTCGAGTCTCACGCGGATGAGATATTTGATGAGGCCGAAAACCGTCTCCATGCTCAAAAGGCGGTAATGGTAACGCTCATGGAGAAGTAATAGTTTGACTTTTTTGTTGCAATGCGGCTTTTGAAAACGGCATGCCGCATTGCAATGTAATTTTCATTTTGTCATAAATAAACTATTGACAACCGGCACACTTTATATTATAATATCAAAGCCGCTGAAAAAGCGGCATATATGGCGGCATAGCTTAGTTGGCTAGAGCGTCCGGTTCATACCCGGAAGGTCGTAGGTTCAAGTCCCACTGCCGCTACCATAACGGCCCGGTGGTCAAGCGGTCAAGACACCGCCCTTTCACGGCGGTAACACGAGTTCAAATCTCGTCCGGGTCACCAAAAAGGACTTAGCGTAGGCTGAGTCCTTTTTTTGCAATATCGTTTGGCGTTCCTTTGTGTATACACATTTTATTTGAAATATTTGTTTTTAAGATATATAATATTCTTAACAGTACGATACCGTATGTCTATGAGGTGAAAAATAATGGCTGATAATAAGTGCGACTGTAATGCCGTTATGCAAGAGGTTGTTGACGATATAAAAAACAATATGTTTTCGGAGGAGGAGATAAACGGTGTTTCAAACCTGTTTAAAGTCCTCGGCGATCCCACGAGAGCCAAAATAGTTATGGCACTTGATAAGCGCGAGGTGTGCGTTTGCGACCTTGCCGCAGCACTCGGTATGACTAAGTCAGCCGTGTCTCATCAGCTTGCGCTCTTAAAGGCGAACAACATAGTTAAGGCTCGCCGAGACGGCAAGCATGTGTTTTACAGCTTTGACGATGAGCACATTACAACCGTTATCGAAATAGCGGACGAGCATATCCGCCATCAGCACTTGGGCGATTAAGGCTTCTTAAATATACATGATATAAAATCGGCGATTATATTGTCGATATAATATTCCGTCAGAATTGAATAATATTATAGGGTCCCGAATATGCGAAAACATTATTCGGGGCTTTTTTCACTTTCTATGTGAAATCGTACAGACGGAAAGACTTTTATCCGTGCGAATTTTCGCTTGAGAAATGATGCTCCACCAAAATAAAAATTTAAAATTTTAAAAAAACATATTGACAATTGAGCATATGTTCAACTATAATATAGACAACAAATGAATGATTGCTCAACTGTTCCAAAAGAGAGCAGCCGAAGAAAGGGTTGTTATTATGAAAAAAACATACAATATAGAAGTCGATTGTGCAAACTGTGCCGCAAAAATGGAGGAAGCCGCTCAAAAGACCGACGGCGTTCGTGAAGCCGTTGTATCTTTTATGACACAAAAAATGAAAGTAGAATTTGACGACGGTGCCGATGAGGCAGCCGTTATGAAAAAAGTCCTCAAAAATTGCAAAAGAGTAGAGGACGACTGCGAAATATATATCTGATGTTATGAGACGCCGCTTTCGGCAAATAAATAAGTGAGGGAGATATTTATGAGTAAAAAACAGAAAAACGTTCTGTGGCGGATAATTGCTTCGGCTGTGCTGATAGTATGTCTTTCCGTCCTCGGCAAATTTATAACTCTCAATAAATACATTTGGCTTGTTTTAAACCTGATACCGTATTTTATAATCGGCTACGACATTCTCAAAAAGGCCGTTAAAGGCATTTTTAAGGGTCAGGTTTTTGATGAGAATTTCCTTATGGCGGTTGCTACCGTCGGTGCCATAGCACTCGGCGATTATAAAGAGGGCGTTGCCGTTATGCTCTTTTATCAGATAGGCGAGCTTTTCCAAAGCATAGCTGTCGGCAAGAGCAGACGCAATATTTCCGCCTTAATGGATATAAGACCCGATTATGCAAATGTCGAGGTTGACGGAAAACTCGAAAAGGTCGATCCCGACGAAGTGGCGGTCGGTACCGAAATAACCGTAAATCCCGGTGAAAAAATCCCGATAGACGGCGTTGTTACAAGCGGTGACACATCGCTCAATACAAGTGCTTTAACCGGTGAGAGCCTGCCGCGAAATGTCAAAACGGGCGATGAGGTTATAAGCGGCTGCATCAATATGACCGGCGTCATCAAGGTAAAAACCACTAAGGAGTTCGGCGATTCAACCGTATCAAAAATACTTGACCTTGTTGAAAATTCAAGTATGAAAAAGTCGCGCTCCGAGAATTTCATAACAAAATTTGCAAGATATTACACTCCGGCGGTTTGCTTTTCGGCACTTGCACTCGCAATTTTACCTCCGGTTATAAGGCTTATTGCCGGTCACACGGCCATGTGGAGCGATTGGATATTCAGAGCGCTTACCTTCCTTGTCATCAGCTGTCCGTGCGCTCTTGTAATATCGGTTCCGCTCTCGTTTTTTGCGGGTATAGGCTGTGCTTCGGCGAACGGTATACTTGTAAAAGGCTCCAATTATCTTGAGGGGCTTTCAGATACGAAATATGTTGTGTTTGATAAAACCGGAACTCTTACAAAGGGAGTCTTTGAGGTAACCGGAGTATATCCCGAAAACGGATACACAAAGGATTCCATTGTACGCTTGGCGGCGTACTCAGAGAGCGCTTCAAGCCATCCGATAAGCCTCAGTCTTAAAAAATATTACGGCAAGGATATTGACGAAAATAATGTCAAAGACATAAAAGAGATTGCAGGGCATGGCGTGTCGGCTGCAGTTGACGGTAAAAGAGTGTTAGTCGGCAATTTAAAGCTGATGAAAGAAGAGCATATCGCTGTCTCAACCGAGCATAACGAGGGTACGGTTGTGTATGTTTCCGAGGACGGAAAATATGCCGGCTGTATTGTAATATCAGATGTTGTAAAGCCCAATACAAAGCTTGCTCTCAGCGAACTCAAAAAGCACGGTGTCAAAAAGACGGTAATGCTCACGGGCGACTCCAAGACCGCTGCCGACAGGGTAGCCGCGGAAATAGGCATAGACGAGGTTCACTCTGAACTTCTCCCTGCCGATAAGGTATCGGAGGTCGAAAAGCTCCTTGACAAAAAGGAGCCCAAAGAAAAGCTGGCGTTTGTCGGCGACGGAATAAACGACGCTCCCGTGCTCTCAAGAGCCGACATAGGCATAGCGATGGGCGCGCTCGGCTCGGACGCGGCAATAGAGGCGGCCGATATAGTGCTTATGGACGACGATCCGGCTAAGATATCGCTTGCAAAAAAAATCTCGGTTCACACGCTGAAAATAGTCCGTGAAAACATTGCGTTTGCCCTTCTTGTGAAAGCCGTTTGCCTTGTGCTCAGCGCAGTAGGCATTGCAAATATGGGAGTCGCCATATTCGCCGATGTCGGAGTTATGGTTGTAGCGGTTATCAACGCCACAAGAGCACTTCGATTAAAGAATAAAACCGAATAATATTGACATAAAACGACTTTGTGATTATAATATTCAATGCTGTTAAAAGCACACCGTTCGGGGCTTCACCGAGGTGTGCTTTTTATATCGTAGGGAAGAAAACGCAGGAAGAAAAAATGACGGAATTTCAAAACAGTTTTAAAAAAGGCCTGAAGGACGGTCTGCCGATAGCGCTCGGCTATCTTTCGGTTTCGTTTACATTCGGTATGATGGCTGTCGAGGGCGGCTTGCCCGTTTTTACGGCGGTGCTTATCTCTATGACAAATTTGACTTCGGCAGGTCAGTTTGCAGGGCTTGATTTAATTCTCGCCGGCGGTGCTTATCTTGAAATGGCACTAACACAGCTTGTTATAAACATACGCTATGCACTGATGTCGGTTTCTCTGTCGCAAAAGCTTCACAAGAGCGTAAATTTGCTTGACCGATTTTTAATAGCGTTCAGCAATACCGATGAAATATTTGCCGTAGCCTCGGGTCAAAAAGGAGAGGTCGGCAAAAAATATATGTACGGGCTTGCCCTTTTGCCAATAGTCGGGTGGACTCTCGGCACTCTTATAGGTGCTGCGGCGAGCACCGTGCTTCCGCTGTCCGTGCGCTCTGCTCTCGGCATTGCGATTTACGGTATGTTTATAGCTATATTTATACCGCCTGCAAAGCATAATAAGACTGTGGCTGTTGTGGTATTATTGTCGGCGGCGTTGAGTATATGTTTCAAATACGTGCCGGGCCTTTGCAAAGTCTCTTCGGGATTTGTAATAATCATTTGCGCCGTTCTTTCCGCAACTGTCGGCGCCCTCTTAAAACCCGTAAAGGAGGACGACAAAAATGAAAACGGCTGAGAACATATTTATATATATAGCGGTTATGGCGCTTGTCACATATCTTATAAGAATGCTGCCGCTTGTGATTTTTCGCAAAAAAATCGAAAACAGATTTATAAGATCGTTTCTTTATTACATTCCGTATGCAGTATTGGCGGCGATGACATTTCCCGCGGTTTTTTCGTCTACGGGGAGCGTGTGGTCGGCTGTGGCAGGGCTCATAGTGGCGCTGTTGCTTGCGTTTTTTGAGAAGGGCTTGCTCACGGTTGCGCTGTCCTCCTGCGTCGCTGTTTTTGTAATAGAATTTTTAATTAAAATCATCTCTTGACATATCGGAAAAATGAGTATAATATAGAGCCAAAGTAAAAAGGTTAAACCGTTGACGGAGAATGACGGCAAGTCGTTTGCACATAAGAGAGCTCTTTCGTTGGCTGAAAGAAGAGCGTGCAAAGCTGCCCGATACCGCTCCCGAGCGCGCGTCGAAAACAGATGATTAAGGCGTGACGTAAGCTTGCGTTAAAAGCAGTTGAGCGGGCGATTTTTATCGTCAATTCGGGTGGAACCGTGGAATGCATAGCACTTCATCCCAGATTACTGGGATGAGGTGCTTTTTAATTATAATGGAGGTAGTTTTTATGGTAAAAGTTACATTGAAGGATGATGTTGTAAAGGAGTTTCAAAGCGGCACGACCGTAATGGATATAGCAAAGTCTATCGGCATGGGGCTTTACAAAGCCGCCTGCCTTGCAAAGATTGACGGCGAGACTTGCGACCTTCGCACTCCGGTAACAAAGGATTGTCATGTAGAAATACTTACCTTTGACGATGAGGACGGCAAAAAGGCATTTTGGCATACAACTTCGCATATACTCGCGCAGGCTGTTAAACGTCTTTATCCGAGTGCCAAGCTTGCAATAGGACCGTCGATAGCAAACGGATTTTACTATGACTTTGACGTGGATTTTTCTTTCACTCCCGAAATTCTCGAAAAAATCGAGGCTGAAATGAAGAAAATCGTAAAGGAAAATATTCCGCTTGAGCAGTTCGACCTCTCCGCAGATGAGGCTTTAAAGCTTATGGAGGAAAAGGACGAGCCGTATAAGGTTGAGCTTATTAAAGAGCATGCCGGCAAAGGCGAGAAGATTTCATTTTATAAGCAGGCGGAATTCACCGAGCTTTGCGCTGGACCGCATATTCCCGATACAGGCCGAGTAAAGGCGTTTAAGCTTACGTCCATAGCAGGTGCATATTGGCGCGGCGATGAAAAAAATAAAATGCTTCAGCGTATATACGGTATATCTTTCACAAAGCAGTCCGAGCTTACGGAATATCTTGAAAGAATTGAAGAGGCAAAAAAGCGCGACCACAGAAAACTCGGTAAGGAGCTTGGGCTTTTTGCACTTCGCGACGAGGCTCCCGGAATGCCGTTCTTCCTTCCCAACGGTATGATTCTTCGCAACACCCTCATTGATTATTGGCACGAGGTTCACGAGAGGTGGGGTTATCTTGAGATATCCACTCCTCAGATAATGAAGCGTTCGCTTTGGGAGACTTCGGGTCACTGGGATCACTACAAGGATAATATGTATACAACCGTTATCGACGGTGAGGATTTCGCCATAAAGCCGATGAACTGCCCCGGTAGCATACTTGTTTATGAGCTTGAGCCTCATTCATACAAGGAATTGCCTCTTCGTTACGGTGAACTCGGCAGAGTACATCGCCACGAGCTTTCGGGCGCGCTTCACGGACTTTTCCGCGTACGTTGCTTCACTCAGGACGATGCTCATATACTCCTCGCTCCCGACCAGATACGCGACGAGGTTGTAAGAATATCACAGCTCTTTGACGAGGTTTATAATCTCTTTAAGCTGCCGTATACCATAGAGCTTTCAACCATGCCCGAGGACCATATGGGCACAAAAGAGGAATGGGACAAAGCCACAAAATCGCTTTCCGACGCAATCGAAAGCATCGGTAAGGAATATACCGTAAATGAGGGCGACGGTGCGTTCTACGGTCCGAAGCTTGACTTCCACATTGAAGATTCGCTCGGCAGAACCTGGCAGTGCGGTACTATTCAGCTTGACTTCCAGCTTCCCGAGAGATTTAATCTTGAATACACGGGTGCCGACGGTGAAAAGCATTGTCCCGTTATGATTCACCGCGTTGTTTTCGGCTCGGTAGAGAGATTTATCGGCGTTCTTATAGAGCATTTTGCAGGCGCGTTCCCGCTTTGGCTGTCACCCGTACAGGCCGTTATCCTTCCAATAGCGGATCGCCATTCAGACAGAGCGCATGAAATCGAGGCGGAACTTAAAAAATACGGTATCCGCGTAAAGGTTGACGATCGCTCCGAAAAAATCGGATATAAAATACGTGAGGCGCAGCTTCAAAAGACGCCGTATATGCTCGTTGTCGGCGACAAAGAAGTTGAAAACGGTACTGTTTCCGTTCGCCATCGCGGCGAGGGCGATATAGGCTCCATGGAGCTTTCGTCTCTTTGCGACCGCCTTGCAGACGAAGTTAAGACAAAAGCGATAAAGTAAAAAAGGGGGTCAGTAAATTTGGCAAAAACACCTCTTACCGTGACCGTGATAACGGACACGCATTACTATTCAAAAAAGACCGGCACTAAGGGTAAGGCTTACGATGCGGCAAACGCCAAAAGCCAAAAGCTTTTAAAATACAGCGAGGAGCTTTTAAGAGCTGCCTTTAAGCAGATAAAAGAAGATAAACGAACCGATATCGTTTTGCTTTCGGGCGATACCACCAACAACGGTGAAATTGAGGCACACGAGGAATTTATCGAAATGCTCCGCGATTTAAAAAAGAGCGGAAAACGCGTTTATGTTCTTACGGCAACCCACGACTATCAGGATGACGGCTTGACAGACAGCTTTGTAGGCAATGAAAAGGTGAAAATTCCTGCCGCAAAGCGTGAGCAGCTCTATGATATGTATAAAGAGTTCGGCCCCGATGAAGCGATTGCTGTTCATCGAGACAGTATGTCGTATGTAGTGCAGCTTGCCGACGGTTACAGGCTTTTTGCACTTAATGACGACCGCAATCTCTCGGGAAAAAGCGGCTTTTCGGATGAGTGCTTTGAGTGGATAAAGGCTCAGGCGGAGGATGCACGCAAAAACGACCAGTTTATTTTGGCTATGACTCACCATCCGCTTATAGCCCCGTCGCCGATTTATGAGCTGATAGGCAAAAACGATATGCTCGGCGACTACGAGACGCGCAGAAACGAGCTTGCCGACTTAGGCATACAGTTTATTCTTACGGGTCACACTCACGTACACGATATAGACGTGATAACGAGCGACCGCGGAAATACGCTTTACGATATAGCAACCGCCGCAACCGTAGGTTATCCCGCACCGATACGCACCATTGTTTTTGACCCGGATGTAAAAATGGTTTCAACCACAACCGACCTCATAACCGAAACGGTGGACTTCGATTTGGAGGGCAAAACCCTTCAGGAGTATCTCAAATATCAGCTTATCGGTATGGTAAAGGATATGATAAAAGCCGCCGGAACGGATATTCCGACGCTTGCCGATATGGCGACGGCAATGAGCATAAAGAAAAAACTCATTTATAAAATCGGCTGGCTTATAAAACCGTTTGCCAAAAAGCTTAATGCTCTTACAATAGGCAAAGTCGCAAAGCTGACCCGTGCCGAAACAGGGCTGAAGCCCGAGGATTATGCCGATATTGCCGATAAAAGCGTTGTTGACTTTATCTGTGACCTTGTAGTCAATTTGTACGGCGGAGAAGACCTTTACAGTGTTGACGATAACGAATATAAAATAACCGTAGGACTTCTTCACATTGTAGATTCGGTTTTTGCCGCTCTGCATATAAAGCCGCGTAAGCTTATAAAGGTTGCTGATTCGTTTACCGACTTTGCGGAACCGCTTTTACATAATTCGGGCATACCGTCATATGACGCCATACTTCCTATAAGACCGTTCTATAAAGAGGGCGAGCAGGGGAAGAAGCCTCAAGAAGAGAAAAAGCCCGAATGCAGCGTCAAAAAGAGCAAAAAAGGCGTTCCGATTGTCGTTTGCGGTATATTGGCTCTTATTATACTGTTGATTCCGCTTCTGCTGGTTCTCGGTGTAGGCTTTGTAGTTAACAGAATTAAATACGGCAAATACATTAAAGAGAATTCTTGATACAAAAAATGAGCTGTAAAAATTTACAGCTCATTTTTTCTTTGTTCATTTTGCTTTTTAATCCAAAATGTTTCCGTCGGTCGATATCGTCACCACGTGCCACGGTATAAATTTTCCGCTTCGCTTTACAGCCTGTTTTGCGGCGTTTTCAATACCTCCGCAGCAGGGAACCTCCATTCTCACAACGGTAACGCTTTTGATGTTGTTGAGCGCTATGATTTCCGTCAGCTTTTCAGAATAGTCCGTGTTGTCAAGCTTCGGGCAGCCTATAAGAGTTATACGATTCTTTATGAAATCTGCGTGGAAATTTCCGTATGCATAAGCAGCACAGTCGGCTGATATGAGTAAATCCGCATTCTCAAAGTACGGAGCGGTTACCGGAACGAGCTTTATCTGAACGGGCCATTGCCTCAAACGGCTTTCCGAAACCGTGTTCGTGCTTTTCGGGACTTCGTTTTTGCGCTCAATTGCCCTTGAACGTGAACCGGGGCAGCCGCCGTGAAACATAGCCGCCGCTTTGTGCATTTTTGCCTTTTTAACGGCTTCTTCGTTGTATTCGGGAGCTTCTCTTTCTTCAAATGTTATAGCTCCGGTGGGGCAGGCGGGAAGGCAGTCGCCGAGCCCGTCGCAGTAGTCCTCGCGCATGAGCCTGGCTTTACCGTTTACCATATCTATTGCACCCTCGTGGCAGGCGGCGGCACAGGCACCGCAGCCGTTGCACTTTTCTTCATCTATTTTAATGATTTTTCTTATCATGGTATATCCTCCGAAATTTATTTTTCTTGACTTGTGAGGACATTATAATATAATAAAACTGAATTGTATGTTGAATTTTCAACAAACGGAGGCAAAATGGAAAATTATTTTGAAATACTCAAAAAGTGTCGTATGTTTACGGGACTTGACATAGACGACATAAAGTGCCTGACCGAGATTTTGAACTCTAAAGTTGTTAAATACTCTAAAGGCGACGTTATTTTCTCCGAGGGCGAAAAACCTGAGCATATAGGTGTTGTACTTCACGGCAACGCGCAAATAGAGCGGACGGATTACTACGGCAATCGCAGCATAGTCGCTGTGTTGGAGCCTTCTGAGGTGTTCGGTGAAGCGTTTGTATGTGCCGGAATAAAAAGTATTCCGGTAGATGTCGTTGCCCTTGACGAAACCGTTGTCATGCTTCTCAGTCTGCCGGATATTCCTCCCCAAAATACGGATATATATAACTGTTTTATTCTAAATTTGCTGCGAACGTCATCGGTGAAAAATCTTGTCCTTATGAAAAGACTTGAGGTGACAAGTAAACGCTCTACGGAGGAAAAGCTGATGACATATTTAATGCAGACGGCTAAGGAGCAGGGGAAAAGCAGCTTTCACATTACCTATGACCGTCAGCAGCTTGCGGATTATCTCGAGGTTGACCGTTCGGGACTGTCCGCTGTTATAGGCAAGCTTAAAAAAAGCGGAAAAATCAAATGCCGCAAAGATTTGTTTGAACTTTTGTGAAGATATGCGGAACAAAGGCTTTCCGGTAAAATCACAACATAAACCCCCGATAGGAATGCTTGCTCCTACCGGGGGTTTGTACAATTCGGTTTCTTCAATTTGCTTAATGCTTATTTCACGGTTTTTAAAACTGTAAAATAACTAATCCTTCGGCTGCTGCTTTCTCGAAGACAGCAGCGATTTCAGCTTTTCAAGTGCAAGCGTAAGGTTTTCCGTAAGGAACTTTTCCTTTAAAATCAGAAGCAGAACAAAATAAATTCCAAAGAACGAAACCGCACCGATGACAAGCCGTAAAAATGAGTTTGAAACACCCATATAGTGCTGTATCACGATTCCGGCACCCGTGGATACGGCGGCACTTAAAAGAATGGGCAATGCCTTTACTCCGCGTATGACTTTGCCGAGATGGTCCTTTAAAAAGAATGTCTGTACCACCAAAACCAAAAATTCCGTAAGAAGTGTCGAGAGTGCCGCACCGGCAGCTCCCATTTTCGGAATTACGAAGAAGTTTAAAACAAAATCAAAAACAGCACCTATGCTTACCGACAGCATTACAGCCTTTTCTCTACCGAGCGGTACCAGCATCTGATTGCCGGTCATTCCGCTGAGGGCGCAGAAAAATACCGTGGGCATCAAAAGTCTCATTGAAAGGGAGGCGTCTAAGAAGGCTTCGCCGGAAAGCAATATAATGGAGTCTTTAACGTAGAGCGTAAAGAATAACGTCAAAGGTATAGTTATCAAAAGCAGAAAGTTCAGAACTCTTGACAGCGCCTCTCTGAATTTACTGTAATCATTGTCGTGTATATATACCGACAGCCTCGGTAAAAGAACATTTCCGAGTGAAGAGACCACAGCGAGCAAAACGGTTTTAACCTTAACGGAGGCACTGTATAAGCCTACCTGTGTGTCGTTGGTCATAAATCCGAGCATAACCGTGTCAAGGTTTGTGTAAATGCTTATAGCAATCGATGTCGCAAAGAAAATGAATATCGGCTGCAAATGCTGCTTAAAATCATAATGCCCTACGGGTCGCAGAGAAATATATTTTTTCAGATTGATAAAGTTCAAAAGGTTCGAGCCGCCCGATGCCAAGACCGCAATTACACCGTAAATCACATAATCCGATGTGTTGTGGACGAATATGAACATCAATATTACGGAGACAAGCTTGCAGGCAATGTTCCTTACCGTGATATACGAATATTGCTCAAGAGCCGAATAAAGCCATGTAACGCCCAAGGTGTTGAGTATAATCGAAACGCTGGTTACGGTGAGCAGCGTTTTGTCCTGATAGAACCTGTCAACGGTAAAGAGCAGTATAAAAAATACAGCGTATGTTATTGCCGAGGTGATAAGGTTTATTATTATAAGTTCCTGTGCGGTTTTTGTGAGCTTTTCGCGGTCATCGCGAACTCTTGCGCACGCGCGGATACCGTATGTCGGTATACCGAGCGAAGCGAACATGGTAAAGTATGAAATTACCGACGTTGCGAAATTCACCTTTCCGATACCGTCTACCAAAAGAGTACGCGAAATATACGGGAACGTTATCAGCGGAAAAATAAATGAAGAAACGGTCAGTATGGCGTTCATTATGAAGTTGAACTGAACCGAATGCATCTTAATATTTTTTTGTGCTTTGTCCTTCATATAAAAACTCCTATAAGATAAGGCTTGTATCATTACTGTTGCAATACAACACGCCTTACCGGAAACAGCTACATTTGCAGCGAGTAATTAATGTGTCTTTTATCGTTATTTTTGGAATAAATTATACAGTATTGCGCGGTAAAAAGCAAGAGTATGTATTGTGTCGGCAGGCAGTCATATTTGCAAGAGGTTTTAAACCCGTTTTCGCCGAGTGCTCTTAATTACCGATTCACCGAGAAACGGGTTTTACAAAGTTTTTTAAAAAATTTTAAAATTTGTGTTGACGAAACCGCCCTTTTATGATAATATATTCAAGCGTTCGAAACGCTGGTGTAGCTCAGTTGGTAGAGCAGCTGATTTGTAATCAGCAGGTCGGGGGTTCAAGTCCGTCCACCAGCTCCATTTTACGCATCATAATTTAATATGGGAGAGTTCCCGAGCGGCCAAAGGGAACAGACTGTAAATCTGTCGTCACTGACTTCAGTGGTTCGAATCCACTCTCTCCCACCAAAAAATAGACTTGCATTTGTAAGTCTATTTTTTTATCCATTGCGAAAGCAATGGCATATCATCAAGGGCGACTTGTCGCCATTGTATCTCATCAGTCCGTCAGGGCTGTATATCATCACACCTTTAGGTGTGTATCAAAAATGCTTTCGCAATGATGATATACAACGGTTAGCACCGTTGATGATATCCACGGCGTTGCCGTGATGATATGCAATTCCTTGCAGAATTGATTATATACAATGCTTCGCATTGATTTCAACAAAAATATGTGTTACAGTTTTGTTGAAAAGGGAGTGATATTATGCCTAAGAACTATTTGATTATTTATTCAGAACAACTCGCAACTGATATTGCATTGTTGTGTCAAAACATTAAAGCACCAAGCAACTCTATTTTCCAAATTCAAAAAAGTTCAAGCAGTGTTTACGCAAATATTCGTGAAGCAAATTATGGTCAAAGTAAGGCAGATATGCTTTCTAAATTCGAAATAGCACTAAAAGAATGTAGCGAAACGGAAGGTTGGCTACAATTATTATTTAATACCAACGCTATTGATGAAGATACATATAAAAAACATAGAAATCTTTGTGGCAGAATCAGACGAATGCTGATTTCAAGTTGTAAAACGTTAAAAAAAGATTTAATTTTCAACTAAAGGTGGTGAGGCTTTGTTTAGTTTTTTTAGAAAAACAAGAGAAAAAATAACGCCCATAGATTTAAATAATCCTGATGCAGTAGTAACTGTTATCAACTGTCGACACTCTAAAAATCCTTTTGGTAAAAACTATCGTGGCTGTTGTGAAATTCAAGAAAAATATTTTACTTCAGTTTGTTTTCAGACGATTGATGGGAATGATATGATTTACGAACAACCTCACCGATGCTTTGTGAATTTTTTAACTCCGGAAGCATATCCATATTCGTTATGGGCTGGTCGAAAAATAGAACTCTACGAGGGCAAGCATCATGTCGGCACAATGGTTATAGAGGAAATTATGAATAAAAACCTTGACCGAAACACTGAATTTGAAAACGACAAAGATGTATTGCTGAATCCTGATATTATAAATATTGCTTTGAAGCTCTCTCTTGAATGGGGTAAAGGTTTTGTAAAACCACTAGATATTAAGCTGATGAAAGCATTGCCCTATCTGTCAGGAACAGATATTGAAAAAATATCTGAATATGTTATTCAGGTGCGAGATGATGTTCTTTGGAAAATATATTATCCGAATTGGGATGTAGAAGAAGGAGCTTTGAAAATTGATGCTCAAAAAGCAACAATTAAAAAATATCCTTGGATTAATAAAGATAATTTAGCTTCATTAGATTCTCAAGGGAAGTATTATGCTTGGCACGGTTAAATAATTCTCTGGACTTATAACGGTTCCTGTGCATAATTGTTGTTACCAAAAAAAGAAAGGCGACAATAATATGAGCACAGAAGAATTACAGAAAGAAATTTGACTTTTATACGGACTTTGGTATAGGTATTATCTTCTATATACTTTTCTTAGGGAGAACAAAAGAGAATTAGAGTTAGTATCAAAACTGCAGGAAAGACAAAATGAGCTTTTACGGCTTATCGACTTTGCAAAAGATCAACTCTAAGTCGGCATCTAAATGGTTCGGAACAGCCAAAATCGGTGAGTATCTTTTGATACTTGCCGATTTTTATTTTCCGATGGGTTTTGTAAATGTTATAAATGCTGTGTCTCCGACGGTTGCAAACAAAAAAGAATAATGGTACAATATTTCATATTTTTTCTTCGGGGAGAAGTATTATATGATAGCAATAATAGATTACGGCGCCGGGAATTTACAAAGCGTAAAAAAAGCTCTTGATTTCATCGGAGCCGAGAGCCTTGTTACGAGCAGAGCGTCCGAAATTGAAAATGCAAGTGCTTGCATTTTGCCGGGTGTCGGCTCGTTCGGCGATGCCATGAATTGTATGACCGAAAGCGGACTTTGTGAGGCCGTTAAAAAGGCGGCACTCGGAAGCAAGCCGTTTTTGGGAATTTGTCTCGGGCTGCAGCTTCTTTTTGACTCCTCCGAGGAAAGCCCCGGCGTTTCCGGGCTCGGCATATTAAAAGGAAGGGTGAAGCGTTTTCCGTCGGATATGGGGCTTAAAATTCCGCACATCGGGTGGAATTCTGCAGACATCAAAAAGCCTTGCCCCATATATGACGGCATTGCAGACGGCTCGTTTGTCTATTTTGTTCATTCCTATTATCTCGACGCCGAAAATCGCTCGGACGTCGCTACGAAAACGGAATACGGAATTTCGTTCGATTCTTCCGTGGCGGTCCCCGAAATAAACCTCTATGCTACGCAGTTTCACCCCGAAAAGAGCGGCAGAGTAGGACTTAAAATACTTGAGAATTTTGCGAAGCTCGGAGGTGACACACTTGTACGCTAAAAGAATTATCCCGTGTCTTGACGTTAAAAACGGCAGGGTTGTCAAGGGTGTCAGCTTTGTAAATTTACGCGACGCCGGCGATCCCGTGCAATGCGCCGTGGAATATGATAAAAAGGGCGCAGACGAGCTTGTGCTTCTCGATATAACCGCTACCAATGACGGCAGAGGCACAATGCTCGATATAGTCTCACGAGTAGCAAATTCTATATTCATTCCGTTTACGGTGGGCGGCGGAATCCGCTCTACCGACGACTTTAAGGAGCTGCTAAGAGCCGGTGCCGATAAAATTTCGGTGAATTCAGCGGCTGTCAGAAATCCCGACCTTATAAATGACGCGGCATACAAATTCGGAAGTCAATGCGTTGTCTGCGCCATTGATGCAAAGCGTACCGACAACGGAAAATGGGAGGTCTATTTAAACGGCGGACGAATCCCCACGGGAATTGACGCGGTCCTTTGGGCGACTGAGGCGGAAAAGCGCGGCGCAGGCGAAATACTTTTGACGAGTATGGACTGCGACGGTCAAAAAAAGGGCTACGACCTTGAGCTTACAAGAGCTGTCTCCGAAAGCGTCGGTATTCCCGTTATCGCATCGGGCGGAGCGGGTGAACTTAAACATTTTTACGATGCTTTTACGGTAGGCAAGGCGGACGCTGTTTTGGCGGCGTCGCTTTTCCACTTTAATGAAATCCCGATAGAATCGCTGAAAAAATATCTCAAGGAGAAAAATATTCCGGTAAGACCTGTTTAAAAACGGCCTTTTTAAGGTCAAAATACGATAATTTACGATACGGTATTCGGCTATTATGCTGAATACCGTTCTTTTATGCCCAAAAATCATGTCGAAAATTCATTTAAATTTAACAAAGTTTTTTTTGCTTTAGTTATTGCAAAATGGGTGAGTATGCTTTATAATTACAGTCAATAGGTGAGAAATGTTTAAAAAACCCATATTTGGGGAGTAAAAACCCACACTTTGGAGCAGAAAGGAGGAATGAATAAAGTGGCTGACGAAAATGTTAAAGAAAAAACTACCGAAACCTCGGCGGCGCAAAAGCGTACCGAAAGCTTCGGCAGCTATAAAGAACACACCATAGACGCCAAAAACCGCCTTTTCATTCCTGCCAAGATGCGTAATAAGCTCGGTTCTACCTTCAGAGTGTTCTGCCCGATAGACGGCAGCGATTGCCTTTACATTTATTCCGACGAAGAGTGGAGCAAGATAGCCGAGTCTGTTATCAATACTCAGAATTTTGATATGCAGCGTCTTTTTTTCGGCGGTATGGTTGAGGTTGAGCCGGACAAGCAGGGTAGGATTACCATTCCTACCGAATTTTGCGACTTTGCCGGGCTTAAAAAGAATGTTGTCGTTGCCGGCGTAGGTAAGCGCCTTGAAATATGGGATGCAGATAAATACTACAAGACCATGGAACGTGCGAGAAACATTCGTCAGACCTTCGACTATTCGCAGATTCAGTTCTGATAGGTATTTAAAATGGATTTTGAACACATTCCCGTATTATTTAACGAAACTGTCAATTCACTCGAAATAAAGCCCGACGGCCTTTACGTCGATTGTACCGCGGGCGGTGGGGGGCATTCCCACGCTGTGGCTCAAAGGCTTTCCGATAAGGGCAGGCTCATAGCCATTGACCGCGACCCTGAGGCTATAGAGGTATTGAAGGCGCGCTTTGCGTCTTTTCCGAATGTTGAGATAGTTCGCAATACATTTGATAATATATCCGCAATATTAAACGGCAGAAAAGCCGACGGAATTATGGCGGATCTCGGCGTCAGCTCTCATCAGATAGATACTGCCGAGCGCGGATTTTCGTTTCATATGGACGCGCCGCTTGATATGCGTATGAGCAAAGAGGGCAAAAGTGCCGCGGATGTTGTTAACACTTATTCCGAAAATGAGCTTTATCGTATAATCAGAGACTACGGTGAAGAACGGTATGCAAAGAGCATAGCTAAAAATATAGTAAAAGAACGTGAAAATAAAAGAATTTCAACAACATTTGAGCTTTGCGACATTATTAAAATGTCAATGCCTCAGCGTGCAATGCGAGACTCGCATCCGGCACGCAGAACTTTTCAGGCAATCCGTATAGAGGTAAACGGTGAGCTTACAAAGCTTGATTCGGCACTTGATGATATGTTTTCGTCGCTTAAGGTCGGTGGAATTCTTTCGGTAATAACATTTCATTCTCTTGAGGACCGTATGGTGAAAAAACGCTTTGCACACTTTTGTGAGGGCTGCACTTGCCCAAAGGATTTTCCGGTTTGTGTTTGCGGAAAAACGCCGCGCGGTGAGATTACCGTAAAGGGTGTTGCGGCAAGCGACGAAGAGTTGGCACGTAATCCTCGTTCACGTTCGGCGCGGCTTCGTTCAATAAAAAAGATTAAAGATGATTAGATTTTAAGATAAATTTCCCGGAGGAGAAAAAATGGCAGGTAATTACGACAAGTACGGTAATTATGATTTTTCCATGTTTGAGCCGAAACCCGTCTCATTCGATCATAATGCCGCGAGAAAAATAGCTACCCTGCCCGGCGTCGGAGAGCGTACGGCCGACTCCGGTATGCGGCTTGTAACACGAAAAAAGAAAACAACGGTCGAGGCAAAAAGCGAAATGCGAGCCACGGCTCTGCGTGCGGCAAAGGTGCTTACGGTTGCCGCTGTTTTGCTCTCACTTTTTGCGGCTCTGCTTTACAGTAAGCTGCGCGTGGACGAGCTTGACCGCCAAATCGCCAAGACTGAGTCAAATCTTACGGCGGCGCAGGCCGAGACCGTCAGACTTAATATGCAGCTCGATTCGACAATATCTCTTGAAAAGGTCGATGATTATGCACAAAATGTTCTCGGAATGGTAAAGGCGGAAAATTATCAGATAGAATATATAGACCTTTCCGGCGATGATAAGGTAACTGTTTCCGGAGGAAAAGCATCGTCCTCCGACTCAAAAGAGTCAAAGTCGCTTATAACCAAACTTTTGGAATATATACACGTAAAATGAAATAAAATAAAACGAGGGTTAAGGTAGCTATACTTAACTCTCGTTATGCTATTTATTTTGTCTGAATCGCGCGCCTTTTGCACCTTTTTCGCTCCTCGTGTATCAAAAATACAAGTCGTCGCAAAAATGCACAAAATGCACACGATTCAGAATAAGAGGCGGAGAAAGCGCGCCTTTTGTACCTTTTTCGCTTTTCAATTCGACAAACGAAAAACAAAATCAAACTTAAATTTAATGAAAGGAGAAAAATATGCAGACCGGACCTTCAAAGAGAATGGGTAAAAGAGCTGTTACGGTGCTGTGCTTCATCGCCGCAGCTTTTCTTGTATGTGTCGGCTCGCTCGCATATATCTCTCTTATTCACGGCAACGAATATAAGCTTAAAGCCGAGCAAAATCAGCTTTCGGACACCACGGTTTCGGCTCAGCGCGGAACGATTTACGATTCAAATATGAAAGCTCTTGCCAAAAGTGCTTCGGCGTGGCTTGTCTATATAAATCCGTCAAAGATAACAAGCGACGAGCAGCGCGACCTTGTGGTTACAAATCTCAGCACCATGCTCGGTGTGGACGAAGAGACGGTTCGCAAAAAGGCGGAGCGCACAAGCAGCGGCTACGAAAAAATAGCCGGCGAGGTTGAGACGGATGTTAAGGACCGTCTTAAAACGTTTATTTCCGAAAACAAGCTTTCCTCAATAATCGGTGTTGATCCCGATACAAAGAGATATTATCCCTACTCGTCGTTTGCTTCCACAATAATAGGCTTTACGGATTCCGATGATTCGGGCAGGCTCGGGCTTGAGCTGAAATACAACGACGAGCTTACCGGCACCGCCGGCAGAATAATAACGGCTAAAAATGCCAGACAGGGCTCTATGTCCACGGATTATCAAACCACATATGATGCTAAGGCAGGTTACAGCCTTGTACTTACAATAGACGAGGTAATACAGTATTACCTCGAGCAGTCGCTCGACCAGGCACTTACGGACACGGGCGCGAAATATGCTTACGGCATAATAATGGACGTCAAAACCGGCGCTATACTCGGTATGACGTCAAAGCCCGACTTTGATTTGAATTCTCCTAATAAGATTTCAAACAAGGTGCTTGCCGAGAGCATATCCGCAATATCCTCTCCCGACGAGCAAAAAAAGGCTACGACGGACGCTCTTTATGCTCAGTGGCGAAACCGCGATATAAGCGATACATATGAGCCGGGTTCGGTATTTAAGACGATAGTCGTTTCGGCGGCTCTTGAAGAGGGTGTTGTGGACCTCAATACAACATATACCTGCACCGGCGGTATTCAGGTTGCGAATAATTATCAGAAGTGCTGGAAGCCGGGCGGCCACGGTACGGAAAATTTGACGCAGGGACTTATGAATTCCTGTAACCCGTTCTTTGTGACAATAGGGCAAAAGCTCGGTAAAGATACTTTTTATAAATATTTTGAAGCGTTCGGTTTTACCGAAAAAACAGGCATCGACCTGCCTGCGGAGGCGACTCCCGTAGCCGACGTGACATATCACTCTCTCAATAAAATGGGTATTTCGGAGCTGTCTTCAAGCTCGTTCGGTCAAACCTTCCAGGTGACGCCCATTCAGATAATAACGGCGGTTTCGGCGATAGCAAACGGCGGTAAACTTATGCAGCCGTATGTAGTATCATCTATGCTTGACGGTGACGGCAATGTCATGAAAAAGACGGAGCCTATAGTAAAGAGGCAGGTCATATCCGAAAAAACCGCTTCCATAGTATCTAATATGATGGAGCAGGTCGTATCCGTGGGAACAGGTAAAAACGCATATGTTGCGGGTTACCACGTGGCAGGCAAAACGGGTACCTCCGAAAAAATCGGACACGAGGGAGCGTATATTGCCTCCTTCGCCGGCTTTGCCCCCGCCGATGATCCGCAAATAGCAATACTTGTAGCGATAGATGAGCCGACAGGTGCTCACGGCGGCGGTGCGGTAGCAGCTCCCATAGCAGGCGATATACTTGAAAAGGTGCTGACCTACTTGAATGTTGAGCCGAGATATGACGATAAGGAAATGGCAAACGTATCGTCCGTAGCTCCGAGTCTTGTCGGATTGTCTCCTCAGGATGCAAAGACAAAAGCCTCGGGCTATACCGTAAAGGTTGTCGGAGACGGTACTAAGGTAGTTTCACAGACGCCTGCGGCAGGCCAGCAAATGAGGTCGGGCGGAGTAATAGTGGTATATACCGATTCTTCGTCGCAAAAGGCAGTTGCCACCGTTCCGAATCTTTGCAATATGTCAATCAGCGCAGCCAATAAGGCCGCTGTTAACGCAGGCTTTAACATAAAGGTAGCCGGCAATTCTTCTTCAAATGACTTTGTGTCTTATAAGCAGAGCATTGCGGAGGGCACCGAGGCAGAGCAGGGCTCTGTAATTACAGTTTACTTCAAGTCGTCCGTAAACGTACAGGACGGTCCCGCATAATATTAAAGTAAAAAACAGGAGGAAAAAACCGATGCTGTTATCAGAGCTTTTAAAGGGCATTGATACAAAAAGCAATTTTAATGACACGGAAATTACTGATATTACCGATAATACCGCAAAGCTTTGCGAGGGCTGCGTTTTTGTGTGCATCAAGGGCGCACATTTTGACGGCCACTCTGCCGCCGAGGAGGCTGTGAATAAAGGAGCCCGTGCGGTAGTGGCGGAGTATGATACCGGTGTTGAAAATCAGATTTTGGTTAAGAACACAAGAGATGCATATTCTTTATTGTGCGCCAATTTTTACGGTAATCCGTCCGAGAAGCTTCATCTTATAGGCATTACCGGAACAAACGGAAAGACTACAACAACCTTTATTTTAAAAGGAATTTTCGATAATCTCGGAATAAAATCCGGACTTATAGGCACGGTTAAAAACGTAACGGGCGACAAAGAGTACCCGTCGTCGCTTACCACTCCCGACAGCAAAGAGCTTCAGAGACTCTTCAGGGAAATGGTTGACAGCGGCTGTAAATACTGCGTTATGGAGGTCTCTTCCCAAGCACTCGCGCAGGGAAGGGTAGACGGATGTCATTTCGACATAGCATTGTTTACCAATCTCACGCAGGATCACCTTGACTATCACAAAACCTTTGAAAACTATCGAAACGCCAAGCGCAAGCTGTTTGAAATAGCGGACACGGCTGTTATAAACATCGATGACGAGTCGGCACATTATATGGTAGACGGACTCCCGATAAAGGTCGTGACATTTTCGGCTAAAAACAATGAGGCGCAGTTTGTGGCAAAAAATGTTGTTTGCACCTCCTCCTCTGTGCAGTACGAACTCCTTTGGAACGATAAAATAGGCAGAGCAAACGTAGGCATACCCGGTCACTTTACCGTTTATAACACGATGGGCGCCGCAATTTGCGCCATACTCACGGGACTTGATTTTTCCGATGTCCTTTCTTCGCTCAAAAAGAGCAAGGGCGTGCCCGGCAGAGTTGAGGTAGTTCCGACGGATACGGATTATACCGTTCTTATAGATTACGCACATTCTCCCGACGGCCTTGAAAATGTAATATCATCGGTCCGTGAAACCACAAACGGCAGAATTATAGCCGTATTCGGCTGCGGCGGCGACAGAGACAAGACCAAACGCCCTAAAATGGGCAAGATAGTAGGCGACCTTGCAGATGTTGCGGTTGTAACCTCTGATAATCCGCGAAGCGAAGACCCGCAGCTTATAGTTGACGATGTTTTAGAGGGTATGCATAACTGCAAAGCGAAAATCAAGGTTCTTGTTGACCGTACCGAGGCCATAAGATATGCCCTCGGCGAAGCGAAGAAGGGCGATGTCGTTCTCCTTGCCGGCAAAGGGCACGAGAAGTATCAAATATTAAATACCGGCAAAATACACTATGATGAACGTGAAGTTGTGGCAGGTATATTAGCAGAAGGAAAAGATAAGTAATGGAATTAACTCTTTCGCGTATTGCAAAAGCCGTAGGCGGCAGGCTCTCGGGCTATGATTGTATTGTGACATCGGTTTCGACCGACAGCCGCGACATACCAAAGGGGTGCCTTTTCATATGTCTTGAGGGAGAAAAATTTGACGGGCACGACTTTGTGTCGCAGGCGGCTCAAAACGGAGCTGCGGCGGTGCTTGTCCGTAAAAAGGTTGACAGCCGTATACCCGTAATCACAGTTAAGGATACCGGCAAGGCTCTGCTTGACCTTGCGGGGTATTACCGCGGTACGCTTGATAATTTGACGGTAGTAGGCCTTACCGGTTCGGTCGGCAAAACGACGACAAAAGAAATGACCTACGCCGTGCTTGCCGAGCAGTTTAAAACGATAAAGACCGAGGGTAATCTCAATAATGAAATCGGAATGCCCAAAACCCTGCTTCGCCTTAAAGACGATACCGAGGCGGCGGTTATTGAAATGGGTATGAATCATTTCGGCGAAATCGAAAGAATGACAAAAAGCTCTCGTCCCGACATCGGTATAATAACCAATATCGGCGTTTCGCATATAGAGTATCTCGGCTCGCGTGACGGAATCCTAAAAGCGAAGCTTGAAATTCTCAAGGGTATGAAAAAGGGTGCGCCGCTTATATTAAACGGCGATAACGATAAGCTCGTTACCGTAAGGGAACCCGACTATAAGCTTGTTTTCTTCGGAATCGAAAATCCGAATGTTGATTTCAGGGCGAAGGATATTGAAGAAAAAAACGGTTTTACATCCTTCACGGTCGAATTTTACGGCGCATCACAGCGCGTCACCGTGCCTACCGTCGGTATTCATAATGTATACGAC
>HF993131.1:19054-43313 GCA_000432435.1 Eubacterium sp. CAG:180 | reverse complement strand
GTGCGGCGTTTGCCGTGGGATATGAAATGAGAATGGAACCGCGGAAAATAGCGGCAGGGCTCAAAAGCTTTGTTCCGTCCGGAATGCGTCAGCGTATTAAAAAAGTCGGCGGAATAACGGTTATAGAGGATTGCTACAACGCAAGTCCGGATTCGCAAAAAGCGGCTCTGGATGTGTTGTCCTCGTTTAAATCAAACCGCAGGATAGCAGTTCTCGGCGATATGCTTGAACTCGGAAAATACAGCGATATTTCTCATGAAAATGTCGGAAAATATACCGAAAACAAAAATATCGACATTCTTTTTACATACGGCGCAAAAGCAAAACACATTGCCGAGGGAGCAAAAGGATTTGTCGATGAAATAAAATCATTTGACGATAAAAACGAGCTTGCAAAAACGCTTCTCGAAACGCTTAAAGACGGAGACGCAGTTCTTTTCAAGGCGAGTCGCGGAATGAAGCTCGAGGATGTTATAAACAGCTTATACAGAGAGTGGGAAGAGTAAATGAAAATTTGGGTCGCGTTAATATTCGGCGTTCTGCTTAGCTTTTTAATAGCTTTTTTGCTCGGATTTGTTATAATTCCGTGGCTTAGAAAGCTGCACTTCGGGCAGACTATTCTTGACATAGGTCCTGCATGGCATAAATCAAAGCAGGGTACTCCCGTAATGGGCGGTCTTATGTTTATAATAAGCATAATTGTATCGTTCGCTGTCGTCCTGATAACCGATAAGCTGCTCGGCGGTCATATTCTGACTTCGGGAAGCGTTGTCATAGGCGACGATATGAAGGTCAAAATATTCGCGGGACTTTTAATGGCTGTCGCTTTCGGACTTATCGGCTTTGCGGACGATTATATTAAGGTTGCCAAAAAGCGTAATCTCGGCCTTACCATAGCGCAGAAAACCGGCGCGCAGATTCTTGTGATGCTGGCGTATCTTGCGGCGCTCTATATGTCGGGAAACACATATATGTTCATTCCGTTCGTCGGAAATGTCGACCTTAAATTTTTCTTTTGGATATTCGGAATTGCCGTTATTTATCTCACGGTAAATGCCGTAAACTTCACGGACGGCGTAGACGGCTTGTGTGCAAGCGTTACCTCCGTGGCGGCAATTTCATTTATAGCGGCGGCACTTATCAGAGGTTTCTTCGGTGTAAGCCTTCTTGCGGGATGCCTTCTCGGCGGATGTCTCGGATACCTTATCTGGAACTGGTATCCCGGAAAGGTTATGATGGGCGATACCGGCTCAATGTTCCTCGGCGGTATGGTTGTAGCCCTCGCTTATGCCATAGACTGTCCGCTTATAATCTTGCTTTACGGAATAATCTATGCAGTCGAAATGTTCTCGGATGTGCTTCAGATATGCTACTTCAAGGCAACGCATGGCAAACGAATTTTCAAAATGGCGCCCATACACCACCACTTTGAAATGTGCGGCTGGAAAGAGCGCAAGATATGCGTCGTGTTTACACTCGTTCAGCTTTTCGGCGGAATTATAGGAACCGCTCTTTTGTATTACGGTATGAAATAATTGTATTTGCCGATTTCGGCAGATGTCCGTTTTAATTTTTAGGAAAAGGAGGAAGAATTATGGCAGGGAACGCCCAAAATGCAAAACCGCGTCCTCAAAAGGCAAAAAAACGCTCGCGAAGGCCCGATTTTCTCGCACTTGGCGGAATTGACGTATTCTTCCTTCTTCTTGTAATCGCAATACTTACAATAGGACTTGTAATGCTGTTTTCGGCAAGCTACACCTACGCCTTTTACAACAAAAAGGGGGACAGCACATACTTTTTTAAGCGTCAGCTGATTTTTGCCGTTGTCGGCGTTATTTGTATGCTCCTTGTTTCAAAGCTCAGGTATGATTATCTTAAAATACTTGCTGTTCCCGGTCTTATTGTCTCATGGGGTCTGCTTGTTATAGTTCTTATACTGCCGGCGTCGTTCGGTGAATTCCACCGATGGATAAATCTCGGCTTTTTTACCTTCCAGCCGTCGGAAATAGCAAAGCTTGCCATAATTTTGTTTTGTGCATACGAAATGGACAGAAATCATAAAAAAATAGTCGGCAAGTCAATAAACCGTTCCAAATTTGCAGACGGAGTAAAGGAACTGTCGGGCGGACATATCGTCGTGTATAATTCGTTTTTGCAGCTCCTTTTCTATGCCTTGGTTATAACTGTTACGGCGGGTCTTGTCTATCTTGAAAATCACCTTTCCGGCACCATTCTTATTCTCGCCATAGGAGTAATTATGATGTATCTCGGCGAGATAAAGAGACATTGGTTTGTGCTTATAGCGGTAATTGCCGCCGTGGCAATTATCATATTCGTGCTCAATCCGCAGCTTCTTGAAAAATACGCGGGCGCGCGAATTACGGCGTGGCTCGATAAAAGCTACGACCCCAAGGGAGCAAGATGGCAAACCAACAACTCGCTCTATGCCATAGGTTCCGGCGGACTTTTCGGAACCGGTCTCGGTAACTCAAAACAAAAGCATCTGTATGTTTCCGAACCGCAAAATGACTTTATTTTTGCTATTGTCTGCGAGGAGCTCGGCTTCATCAGAGCGGTAGGAATAATTTTGCTGTACGTTTTGCTTGTTTGGCGTGGGGTCGTTATAGGACTAAAGGCAAAGGACCGCTTCGGTGCCATGCTTGCAATGGGCATCGTCTTTCAGGTGGGACTTCAGACGGCGCTTAACATCGGCGTTGTTACTGATACGTTGCCGAATACAGGCATAAGCTTACCCTTCTTCAGCTACGGCGGCACCTCGCTTATGATGCTGCTTGTTGAAATGGGAATAGTGCTGTCGGTATCAAGGTATTCGCGAATAGAAAAATAAAAAGCCTAAGAATAAGGAGTAAACATATGAAAGTCATATTCGCTGCCGGCGGTACCGGCGGACATATAAATCCGGCGCTTGCGTCCGCAGGTGAGCTTAGACGCCGCCATCCGGATGCCGACATACTTTTTATAGGTACAAAGGAGCATATGGAATCAAAGCTCGTACCTGCGGCGGGGTTCGCCTTTAAAACCATTGAAATTACCGGCTTCCAGAGAAAGTTTTCCGCCAAAAATATAGCTAAAAATATTAAAACACTCTTTCTTATGATAAGCTCATCGAGAGAGGTCAAAAAAATAATCAAAGAATTTAAACCGGACGTTGTAGTAGGCTTCGGCGGATATGTCAGCGGTCCCGTTGTCAGAACGGCCTGTAAGCTCGGCGTAAAGACAGCCATTCATGAGCAAAACGCATATCCCGGCGTTACAAACAAGGCTCTCGCCAAAACGGTGGACAAGGTTATGCTCACGGTTAAAAAGGCAGAGGAACACCTTGAATGTAAAAATGAGCCTGTAGTTACGGGGCTTCCGGTAAGAAGCGAAATCATAGAAGCGGACAGGGAATTTTCACGTGCAAAGCTCGGTGTCTCGCCCGACAGCATAATGGTGCTCTCGATGGGCGGCAGTCTGGGTGCAAAGGCGATAAATGAAAATATGACTGCCTTGATAGCCGAGCGTTGGCAAAATAAAAATCTGTTCTTTATGCATTCTACCGGAAAATACGGTAAATGGGTTCCCGAAAAGCTAAAAGAGCTCGGCGTGGACGAGAACAAAGCAAGCAACGTGGTAATACGCGAATATATAGATGATATGGATGTCTGTCTTGCGGCAAGCGACCTTGTTATCGGCAGAGCCGGTGCGTCGTCACTTTCCGAGATCGAAGCAGTCGGCAGAGCGTCAATACTTATTCCCTCACCGAATGTTGCCGAAAACCATCAATACCATAACGCCATGGCTCTTGTGGAAAACGATGCCGCGCGCGTTATTGAGGAAAAGGATTTAACCCCCGAAAAACTCATATCCGAGTTTGACTCACTTGTTGCAGACCGCGAGACTCTTGTAAGACTTGGCAGGAATGCAAAAAAAATGGCGGTTGAAAACTCTTCTGCGATGATTTGTGATATAATAGAAAAGTTAGCGGAGAAAAAATAACAGCTGTCGTTTCCAAAACATACAGCCCTGCATAATATGAAAAAGGGTTACCTTTTTCTTTAAGGGGTGTGTATGTATTGGATAAGATAATAATAGAGGGCGGACGAAGGCTCTGCGGAGAAATTGAAGTCCACGGCTCGAAAAACAGCGCGCTGCCGATTTTGGCGGCTACGGTCTTGACAGGCGACAAATGCAAAATACATAATTGTCCGGCTCTCTCGGATGTAGACGCCGCTATTCAAATACTTCGGCATCTCGGCTGCAAGGTGATACGCGACGGTCACACGGTAGAGGTGGACTCGTCCGTTATCACCGTAAGCGAAATTCCCGATGATTTAATGCGCGAAATGCGCTCATCAATAGTCTTTTTGGGTGCTGTGCTCGCACGTACGGGAAAAGCGGAAATATCTTCGCCGGGAGGCTGTGAAATAGGCCTCAGACCTATTGACCTGCATTTATCGTCGATGCGAAAGCTCGGTGCCGAAATTACCGAAGAACACGGCAGACTGTATTGTTCGCTCGGCAAATGTCTTCACGGTGCCGATATTACGCTTTCTTTTCCGAGTGTCGGAGCCACAGAAAACATAATGATAGCCGCCGCCGCGGCGGACGGAACCACCGTTATTACAAATGCGGCGCGAGAACCGGAAATCAGCGACCTTGCCGATTTTTTAAACGGCTGCGGCGCTAAAATTTCCGGCGCCGGCGACAGCACGGTAGTAATAGAGGGCACTAAAAAGCTTCACGGCACATGCCATACCGTTATACCCGACCGCATAGAGGCGTCGTCTTATCTTATAGCCGCATCGGCAACCGGCGGCAGAATTTGCATAAAGGACGTAATTCCGGCACATATCGGCGCGCTGATTCCGGTGCTTTCCGAAGCAGGCTGTGATATAACGACGAGCGGCAGGTGGATATGTCTGTCCGCACCGCCGAGACTTAAAAGAGTAAAAATGATACGCACCATGCCGTATCCGGGCTTTCCGACCGATGCTCAGGCAATAGTCGGAGCTATGTTGTCTGTAGCGGACGGCACGAGCGTAATAATTGAAAATATATTTGAGAGCAGATTTAAACACGTAACTGAGCTTATGCGGCTCGGCGCAAAAATAAGCGTCGAGGGCAGAATGGCGGTTATAGAGGGTTCAAAGTATCTGACGGGCGCAAATGTTGTAGCTCCGGATCTTCGCGGAGGCTTTGCGCTTATAACGGCCGGTCTCGCCGCAAACGGCAAGACGGTTATTACAGGTACGCAGCATTTGGACAGAGGATATGAAGCTCCTGAAAAGGTGCTGAATCTGCTCGGAGCAGACGTGAGAAGGATAAATGAAAATGACGGGACCGAAAAACAAGAGACAAGGCAGCTCGCCGAAAACGTCGGGAAACCCGCGGGGGAGTCGGCAGAAGACTGCACCGACCGGCACTCGCAGGAGGCAGACGACCGATATAACATACGGCAGGGCAGATGAGCGCACGCAGGGCGGCAGGCAGCAGCTCTCGCGCGATGAAATGCGCCGTCGCAGCAGGCTCATTAAAATGAAAAAACGCAGGATAAAAAAGCTGATTGCTCTTATCCTGGGTATTATAATTATAATTGCCGTCGCAGTAACTCTTTCGCTTACGGTCTTTTTCCGTATAGACAATGTTGCGGTTACCGGTGACGAGATATACAACAATGAGGATGTTATAGCTGCGTCGCAGATAAATATAGGCGACAATATGTTTATGACAAGCAAGAAAAAAACAGCCTCCGGAATCGAATGTACCCTTCCTTATGTTGAGTCGGCCGAAATAAAACGCAATCTTTCGGGAACAATAACGATAAAAATCACGGCTGCAACCGCAAAGCTTGCAATAGACAACGGCGACAGCTTTACGTTGGTTTCCGACAAGGGCAAAGTGCTTGAGGACGGACTTATGACTATCGGCGACGGTATTATCATAATTGATTCCTCACCGGTGATTTCGGCGGTACCGGGGGAAATCGTGGAATTTCAGGACAACGACGACCTCGGCATTATAAAAAATGTGCTGACATTGCTTGAATCAAATGAACTCAGCGGAATAACAAGTATAGATGTGAGCAACCATTCCAATATTAAATTGGTATATAAGGAGCGCGTTACCGTGCTTTTGGGACTTTCGTCCTCCGTGAACGATAAAATGGACTTTGTAAAAGCTGCCCTGACAAGGCTTGACAGCGATAATCCCGATTTTACGGGCAGTATAGATTTCACGATTGACAAAAAGGCATATCTCAGTCCTCAGCGTGAGGATAACACAACGGTTCCGTTTATATCTCCGTAATTATATACAATATAAATGCAAAAAAACGTTGAAAATAACGGGATAATATGATATACTAACCTAAATAGGTATGAGTTTAACTTTATTTAGGTGTGAAATAAAAGACTTTACATAATGGAGGATGTTCTCAAATGGATTTTGAAATGGACAACGAATTTAATGACGTTACTAATATTAAAGTTATAGGCGTTGGCGGAGGCGGCGGAAATGCTGTCAACAGTATGGCAAACAATGACTTCGGCAGAGTTCAGCTTATAGCTATAAATACCGATAAGCAGACGCTTGCTTTTTCAAAAGCCGGTCAGAAAATTCAGATAGGCGAAAAGATTACGCAGGGCAGAGGCGCCGGGGCAAAGCCCGAAATCGGTCAGAAAGCTGCCGAGGAGAGCCGCGACGCAATTATTGAAGCGCTCAATGATACACAGATGGTGTTTATTACCGCAGGTATGGGCGGCGGAACAGGCACAGGCGCAGCTCCCGTTATTGCCGAGATTGCTAAGGAAAAGGGAATACTCACCGTAGGTATAGTTACAAAGCCTTTTGATTTTGAGGGTAAGGTACGTATGCAGCAGGCAGAGGCAGGTATTGCAGAGCTTGCAGGCCATGTAGACAGCCTTGTTGTTATTCCCAACGAAAGATTAAAGCAGGTATCCGAGCAGAAGATTACTCTTCTCAATGCGTTTGATATAGCAGATGATGTTCTTCGCCAGGGCGTTAAGAGCATTTCCGACCTTATTATTAAGCCGGCTCTTATAAACCTTGACTTTGCCGATGTAACCGCAGTTATGAAAGATGCGGGTCATGCTCATATGGGCGTGGGTACCGCCAAAGGCAAGGATAAGGCTGAGCAGGCGGCTCAGAGAGCTATTTCAAGCCCTCTTCTTGAATCCACAATCGACGGCGCTAAGGGCGTTATAATAAGCATTTCCGCATCCGAGGATATTGGCCTTGACGATATCGACACCGCGGCAGGTATAGTTCGTGCAGCGGCTGATGAGGATGCTAACATCATCTTCGGCGTAGATCTCGATAAAGAAAAAGAAGACGAGATGACAATTACCGTTATCGCAACAGGCTTCGGTACGGATGAGAACGGTATGCCTAAAAAGCCCAATAAGACCGATGATTTTTCGTTCGGCGGCAAGGATGACGGCTTTGAGGATGTAAGCAGCACTACCGACAACGGCAAGGGCTTCGGAAGCGACGACGGATATATGGACGTTCTTGACATTTTCAACGGTAAGAAGTAATTTTTTACACAGTATTTTTTCTTATTAAATCCCTTAAAAAACGGGCTGTAAAAATTTTACGGTCCGTTTTTTGTCGAAAAAATATCCGCACTCGATATTTTACGAATGCGGATATTTTAGTTGTGCCATTCTTCTCTTTGTGTGGCTTTACGATATTATTACGGGCTCGGTCTGTTTGCCGTTTAAAGCATCCAATACGGTTATGGGTATTTTTTCAAAATCCGCAACTATGGAATTCGGCTTGTTAATGCAGTCATCCTGCCTCATCGGTACGAAGTAAATATATTTGCAGTTCATTAAAAGACCTATGTTTTTAGCGGTGGCACCGAGCGCGTCATTGGTGGAAACGGCTATTACCACCGGACGTCTGTTGCGAAGGTGCGCTTTAGCTGCAAGCGTTACGGTCGTATCAGTTATGCCGTTCGCCATTTTCCCGAGAGTGTTTCCCGTAGTCGGCGCGATAATAAGTAAGTCGAGCAGCTTTTTGGGGCCGATCGGCTCAGCCTTCGACAGAGTACTTATAATATCGTTTCCCGTTATTTCGGTTATTTCGTCGGCGAAGTCTTTAGCCGAGCCGAAACGTGTATCGGTTGTAAATGCCGTTTCAGACATTATGGGCACTACGTTAAACCCGTCGCTTTTAAGCTTAGCCATAATCGGGATCACCTTTTTAAACGTACAGAACGAACCGCACATTGCAAATCCTAAGTTCAGCACATTTTTCCCTCCTTACAGAAGCGGTTGAGCTTTCTTAAATATCAGCCTGCCGGCTTCTTCGGGAGCGTATTTTCCGGGAAGCCCCAATGCTCTGACAGCGTTTATCCCGTAAGAGCCGGCAAGCCCGATATCCACTCCGAACGGGGGAGAAGCTATATCTATAAGCAGAACGTCTTTTCTCAATCGACTCAAAATATTTTTATCTATTATTTCAGCGGGAACGGTGTTTATTAAAATATCCGCGTCGTGTGCTATGCAGTCATAATCTCTCAGCAGGCATATGCTGTATCCCTTTTTTACCGCGTCTGCGAGTGCGTGAGGGTCTCTTGCCGTTATCAGTACCTTTGCGCCGTTTTCCTTCATAAATTCGGCAATAGCCTTCGCGGTTCTGCCGTATCCGGTAATCGCCGTCTTTTTGCCGCTGAAATCATATATTCCGTTTTCATTTAACACAAATTTAAGACATTGCGCGGTCAAACGGGCATTGTCCGTAATAAATTCCTCATCATAGTAATCATATACTTTTGTGCCGTTTGCCGACAAAACAGTGCGACTGTCGCCGATGATTCCTCCTGCTACCGTGTCACTTTTTCCGAGACATTCGCCGATTTCCGATAGCCTGACGTCTTCGAACGCTTTGCCGGTGTTCAGGTGAATTTTATCGCGGCTTACGGGGAGCGGCAGTATCAGCAGTATATTATTGTTTTCGCGCAGATAACAAAGAAACTCGTCTTTGGTAAGACCACCGTTTACCGCATATGACGCGAAAGAATACCCGCTGTTAAAAAGCAGCTCGGCGAGACAGCTCATTCTTTTGTCTCCGCCGGCAATAACGATTTTTTTCATTTATTTCCCTCCTTTTTCGGATGGATATCTATACACTATAATATGAATACAGAAAATATATTGTGAAAGATAATTTAAGGGTTTAAATTTTTGCCGAAATGCAATATAATATATTTTAGTCGGAAATACTGACACAATAAACCGAAAGGTATGACTTATATGAAAGACATAGATACACTTTTAAAAGAAGTAAAGAGAGTACACTTTATTGGGATAGGCGGCAGCGGTATGTGCCCGCTTGCCGAGATACTTCACAGCTGGGGCTATGAACTCTCCGGTTCGGACAATAACGAGAGCGATACGCTTGACCGAATACGTAAGCTCGGTATCCCCGTTACCATGGGTCAAAGGGCGGAAAATATAAAAGGCGCCGAGATGATAGTTTATACCGCGGCCTTGCTTAAAGATAATCCGGAGCTTGTAGCCGCTAAGGCAAGCGGAATACCGACCTTTGAGCGTTCAAAGCTTTTCGGCGCAATTTCGAGAATGTATAAAAACTGCATAGGCATTTGCGGAACTCACGGCAAGACCACAACTACATCTATGACTACGCAGATAATGATAACCGCAAAGCTTGACCCGTCTGCCGTAATCGGCGGAAAGCTTCCGATGATGGGCTCAAGCGGCAGAGTGGGCAAGAGTGAAAATTTTGTCTGTGAAGCGTGCGAATTTGTCGATACATTCCTTGACTTGTCACCGGATGTTGCCGTTATACTCAATATAGACGAGGATCATCTCGACTATTTCAAAACACTTGATAATCTTATTAAAAGCTTCCATAAGTTCGCTTCTATGGCGACAAAGGCGGTAATTTACAACGGCGATGATGCCAACACATTAAAGGCTATGGAGGGCATTTCCGGCAAGGATCTTATTACCTTCGGCATGGCTGAAGAAAATGATTATTATCCCGAAAATATCGCTCCCGTACATGGCGCTTATTATGAATTTGACGCTATGCACAAGGGTGAATTTCTCTGCCACATAAAGCTCAGAGTTCCCGGGCTCCACAATGTCCTTAATGCACTTGCGGCCTTGGCGGCTTCAATGTATTCCGGCGCGGACGCCGAGTCTTGCCGCGGGGGACTTGATGCATTCAGCGGTGCTCACAGACGTTTTGAGCTGCTCGGCAAATATAAGGGCGTTACTTTTGTAGATGACTACGCTCACCACCCGGCTGAGCTCAAGGTTACCATTGACGCCGCTATGGAGATGGGATATCACAGCGTTTGGGCGGTGTTTCAGCCGTTTACCTATTCGCGCACATATATGCTGATGGATGACTTCGCAAAGGTACTCAGCATACCCGACCATTGCGTTATGACTGAAATAATGGGCTCGCGTGAAGTCAATACCTATAATGTATACACTTCTCAGCTTGCCGCTAAAATTCCGGGTTCCGTGTGGTTTAATACATTTGAGGAGGTTGCCGATTATGTTGTTAAAAATGCCGAAGACGGCGACCTTGTCCTGACTCTCGGCTGCGGTGATATATACAAGGCGGCTCATATTATGATAGATAAGCTTAAATAAGTTAAGATAAAATACAATATAAAACGGGGTTGTAAAAACGAGAAATTTTTACAGCCCCATTTTTATAGCTTTTATCAGTGCCTTTGCGACATATCGTCGTAGATTTCGCAAAACCGCGCGGCAAATGCGGGCTCTTCGTTCCCTGCGTACAGATGAGAAATATCTCCGAATGAGCTGCAGCGCCATACCGCTATGCCTTTTTCTCGCTCCTCGGTGTACAGCGTAGTGACCGAGGTCGGAGCAGCGCAAAAGCCCTGCCACAGGCATACGGGCGAAATGTTGAGAAGATGTGAAAGCATTACACATTCCACGCCGAAATGACAAAAGAATACTATTGTGTCTTTGTTTGCATTTACGGCCTTGTAGTATTTATCTTTTCTCTCGTATCCGTGCGCTTTAAGTACCTTGTCAAGACCCTGAGAAACTTTTCTGTACTCCTGCTTTACTCTGCCTTGCTTCATAAACTCTGTGTCCGCCCATTTTTTCACATCGTAAAGGTCATCCTCTTTAGTGAAAAACGAAGGCATAAGATCCCACGGACCGCGGAGCTTTTTTGTCTTTTTGTCATATATCGGCGCGTGAAATTCCCTGAGCCAATGATAAGTTTTTGCGCTTCTTCCGAGCCTTTTAAGTGTAACGCTTGCAGTGTCCTGCGCTCTGCCGAGCGGAGAGACATAAAAAGCCGTAACGTCGGTCTTTTCCATTTTGTCCGCAAGAAGCTCGGCCTCGTGCCATCCCTTTTGAGTCAACGAATCCTTTTCGTAGTCGGGGTCACCGTGTCTTATAATGAGAATCCTCATTTTTCGTCACCGTCAGCAGCTCTTTTTTCAGTAATATAGCTATGAATTTTTTCGGCAAGCTCGCCGTGAATTTTAAACTTGCTGCGGAAAACTATCATTGAAATTATTATAAGTATTGGCGGTATTCCGAAGGCTATTGTGCCTATCGCATTTTTGGTGGCGTTGTTTATAACGCCCTCTTTAATTTGCTCGTTGTAGCCGAATATACCAAGACCGCCGAAAAGAATAACAGTCTGAATGGTGTATGCCATTTTTTGTAAAAAGCCCTTCATAGAGAAGGTTATACTCTCGCTTCGCGAACCGTTTTTGTACTCGCCGTAATCGACTATGTCCGCAAGGAATACAGTTTGCGAAACAAACATCGAACTTATGCCCACCGAGGCCAAAATATAGCAAATATCAAGTGCTATTGCGATTTTAAGCACCGGGCCGAAGAGGAACATCAGGGCGTATCCCAAAATAGTCATCGAGAGCGATATGGTGTATATTGAGCGCATGGTAAATTTTTCCGAGAGCATGGGTATTACCAAAAGGCCGACTACCGAGCCGACTGCGCCGATTGTTTGGAAAAGCGATTGACCCTTAGGCTGACCCAAAACATCGGTGAAATAGTAAACAGCCGTGGAGCTTGTCAGGTACCAGCCTGCATTTGAAAGCATGGCGAATATCATAAATACGACGAGCTGATCGTTGTGAGCCACGGTTTTGAATATCTGCTTGAAGCTGAATTTTTGCTTTTCGTTGTAGACAACATTTGTCTCTTTTGTATTGAATACGCATGTAGCCGAAAAAAGTATAAGTGCTATTCCGCATATCATAGCCCAACGCGAAAATCCGGTTGCGCTGTAACCCTTTTCTGTGGTCATGCCTGTTGAGAGCAGAGGAAGAATTATGGGAGTCAATATTGTTATGATTCCCTGGCCGAGACCCGAGAAGGTTCTCGCGATTGTTGCTACTAAGCTTCTCTCTTTAGCTTCGCTTGTAAAAGAGGGTATCATCGACCAATAGGGAATATCCGCCATGGTGTTGGTCATTCCCCAAAGAATATACATGGCGGCTATATATATGTAGAGCTTTGTTCCGCTCATACCGAAGGATGTGAAAAGGAGCGTAAGAACCACCGCGTTCGAGAATGCACCTATGAGTATCCACGGGCGGTATTTACCGAATTTTGTGCGCGTATTGTCAACTATCGTTCCCATCATCGGGTCGTTAATACCGTCCCAAATACGTGCTATCGGGGTGAGTATCAAAAGAAATGCGGGTTTAAGTCCGAGTACGCTTGAAAGGTAGTAAGACAAAAACGAATAGAACATTCCGTAGCTGAGGTCAAGCCCCACGGCACCTACGCCGTAGCCTATGTACCCCGGTAATTTTTTCAGTAAACTGTTTGATTTTTTCACGCCGTCATCCTCCGATTTCAGACAAATACAAATAATTATACTATATATAATAAATGTTTAAGAGAAATAAGTCAAATAGAAATATTCGGTTTGACCGCCAAAAAGGGCGGCTCATTTCCAAATGTGAAAAAATAACGGTCACAAACGAGTTTTGTGTCTTTAATCAAATAAAGATGAAAAATTTGTTGTATTCAAATTGACTATTTTAAGTTTCTGGATTATAATATTTTTTATGACTTTTGAAGTTGTATAAAGTTGTAAAAAAGGAAAAGGAGTTAACTTAATGGAAAATCAATCTGTTAAGAGAGGTTTTTGGCATAAGCTGTTCGGCACCACGCCGAATGACGGTAATTTGCAGCCGCGTGAAGCTATTGCGTACAGTATTACCGGTATAGGCCAAAACTTTATCTGCACCATCATCGGCTCATATCTTACCATATTTATGACCGATGCACTTTTAATGGCGGACGCCAGGATCGGCAAAACGACAGGTGCCACCGCAGTAGCGCTTCTTATGCTCTTCACGAGGGTGTATGATGCTCTCAATGACCCGATTATGGGCTCTATTGTTGACAGAACAAGAACCAAATGGGGCAAATGCCGCCCGTATCTTAAATGGATGGCTGTTCCGATAGGCTTGGTTACCATAGCCTGCTTCCTGCCTGTCTATAACAGCACGGCAAAATCATTCATCATTATTTCGGTTATCTATGTCATTTGGTCAATGGTATTTACCGTAGCCGATGTTCCTTATTGGGGCCTTTCAACGGCTATGACAAATAACACAACCATTCGCGGCAATCTTCTTACTGTTGCGCGTCTTTGCTGCACCATAGGCGCAGGCGCCGTAACGGTATTTGTACCCGTAATTACTTCGGCTGTAACCGCAAAATATAAGGATGCCGACGGTGTGCTTATAGCGGCTAATTCCGTAGCAAACGCAAACACACTTAAATGGACATATTTTATTTGCGCAGTTGTTCTCGTTATTGTGTCAATGCCGATGTTCTTCTATGGCTTTAAAAACACAAAAGAGAGGTATACCTCCGACACAACTCCGCCTTCACTCGGCCATAACCTTGGGCTTCTCTTTAAAAACGATCAGCTTTTGCTCATACTCATTTCCGGTATTTTGGGTGCGGCAAGAACCGTTTATATGTACACGGGCTCGCTTTATTTTGCAAAGTATGTTCTCGGAAACGAGGCAGTATACAGTATTCTTACAATACTTGTTGTTCCCGGCGGAGCAATTGCAACCGTGCTTATTCCGTGGTTCACAAAGCATTTCGGAAAGAAAAATACATATATCTATGTACATGTACTCGGCGCCGTAGTTATGTTCGCTATGTACTTTATAGGCAGAAACGGCGGCTATAACAATTCCTCAAATCTCCTTTGGCTTGCCATAGGTTTTGTTCTCCTCGGACTTCCGCAGGGTATCAATAACGTAATAACCTACGCTATGATAGGCGATACAGTTGAATATCTTGAGTGGAAAACGGGCGAGAGAGCAGAGGGCATCTGCTTCTCAATGCAGACCTTCATAAATAAAATCAGTATGGCTGTCGGCGCATTCATAGGCGTTATGGCATATGGAATTTCCGGCATTTCTCCGTCAGACCCGTACAATACCGTAACTCCGGAGGGCTCTGAAAAGCTTTGGGCTGTGCTCATACTTTCGGGTGCTATTTCGATGGTTGCCACCATTATCCCCATGCTCTTCTACAAGGTTACCGAGAGTAAGCAGAGAGAGTATGTAAAAGAAATAGAGGAAAGAAAAGCCGCTAAGGCTGCAAAAACCGCAGAATAATTCATTCGGAAAAATTCAGGAAGCCGTTACCGTTTGGTAACGGTTTCTTTTTTCCTCCCAAAAGGGCAAATTTTTTCTTCATATATAGGTGTAAGCAAGCAAATCACCGCAGCGATTGTCTTTCTCGTCAGACGAAAAATGCAATATTGAGACAAAAGGCTCATATATGAATTATTACCGTAAAAAAAACAGACCTTGTGAATTGTACCGACAAGGTCTGCTTTATCTATGCCTTTAATTTATAAAAATACCGCTTGGTTATGAAACGCTTTATGAACATTCGGTAAAAGCAATTTACCGTATTTCAGTCTGTCAGAGTGTAACGCCTCAGACCGATTGAATGCTTGCCGTATTCAATGGCATTTGTGGGACAAAAGTTAATACATGCCATACAGTGTGTGCAGCTTTTGCCCCAAACAGGCTTGCCGTTCTTAAGCTCAATGTTGTTCAGCACACAGCTTTTTACGCATTTTCCGCAAGCTATGCATTTGTCGGTGGCGTAGAATTTGTCTGCGGATACGATGAATTTGTAAAAGACCGTATTTACTATGCCGCTTTTTAGTCTGTCCGCAATGCCGACTTTAATATCGGGGAAAGGCTTTTCGGCTTTGATGTATTCTGCTGCGTCAAGAGCCGCTTTATCCGCTTTTATTATAAGCTTCTCTGCGGTTTTTTCATCAGGTGCGCTGTAAAGAGCCGTGTAATTTTCGGGCATTACAACCTCGTAAACACCCATAAATTCGAAACCCTTGTCAGAGCAAAGCGCTTGTAATTGTTTCCTTGCATTTCCTATTTCGCCGCCGCAATCCATTATGAAATATGCTTTATCGGAGCCGTGAAACACGGATTCCCTTATGAGTTTTTCAAAAATGTGCGGTATTTGCCAAGCGTAAGTCGGGCATACAAAAACATAGGGGGTATCGCTGTCAAAGCTGCCTTTTTTACGCTCCTTTATGTATTCAAACGAGTTGACCGGAATTTCGTTTATTGCTTCTCCGACCTTTTTTGCTAAATGGCGGCTGTTTCCGGTACCTGTAAAATATATTATCACTTTTATCGCTCCTTCAAATATGTTTTGAGGCTTTTATTACTTAAGCTTTTTGCCGTTTTTTCCGAGCAGGCGGTCAATAACAAACGACAGATAACCGAGAGCCAAAAACGCCGCCGTAATAAAGACAATTATAAGCGCAACCTTGTTTTTGCCGTAAAGGTCTGCGTCGAGAAACGGATACGGATAACGGCTGCTGCCGCCGAAGGCGGAAAAGATCTTGCTGCCGAATTTAGCGCAAATCATTGTAAATGCGATATAAAGATATGGCAAAATCAGCCAACAAAGCGGGTGCAAAGCCTTGTATAACCCTTTCGGGAAAAACAGCAGATAGTCGAGTATCACCATGAGAGGAACTATATAGTGCATAAGAATATAGCCTGTGTAAAAAGCCTTATCGGAGGCCGCTGCCTCTTTGGCACCGTTCGGCATAAACAAATAGGCAATTGCGGTCACGGCTATACACATGGTTACGGCACCTCTGATAACGGCCTTTTCCTTTTTCGGGCTGAAAACAGCGAGAAAAAAGAAGTATAAAAAGCAGAGTATGCCGCTTTGTACCGTGTAGTAATATAAAAGCGTGTCGGCGTTGCCGCGTCGCAGACTGTCAATATATTGTAATATCATCCCTGCCTCACAGCACAATAAAAAAATTATGCGGTAGAGCTGCTTCAAATTCTGACTTTTTATATACATAAAAAATGCCACCCCGAAAAACTATTGATATAAACTCCATTTTAACACAATAAGTCGTTTGTATCAATGTATTTCGGAGCGGCAAAAGCAAAATGTACTTTGGTGATTTTAGTTATCGGTCTGTCTTTTTCGCTTTTAGCTTTTCCTCGAACGGAATGCATTTGCTCTCGTGATTTTCAATCTTTCTGTTGAGTCTTGCGAGAGTGCTTTCAAGCTCTGCGATTCTCTTTTTGCGCCCTTATTCTTCAAAAGTTTTTGCAACTTGAGGCATAAGCTCGCTTACCTTAATGTGCTGCGGACACGCTTTTTCACATTTCCTGCACTTTATGCAGTCCGAGGCTTTTCCGTATTCCTTAGCGAGGTTTTCGTAGTATTGGCCGTTAACCGAAAAATCTTTATATGTAGCGCGTTTTTCCTCGTTATAAAGAGCAAAGTACTTTGGTATCGGAATGTGCTTCGGACAGCCTGCCGTGCAGTAGCTGCAGCCTGTGCAGGGCACGGTTATAGAAGCTTTTATAATGTCTACTGCCTTGCCTATGATTTCAAATTCTTCCTTTGACAAGGGCTTGAAGCTTTCCATGTATCCGGTGTTGTCAAGGAGCTGTTCGTATGTGCTCATTCCGCTGAGTACCGTCATAACGCTGTCGTGGCTTGCTGCAAATCTTACCGCCCAAGAGGGAATTGACGCGTCCGGAGCATAGTCTTTAAACAGTTTTTCGGCTTCGTCCGGTATTTTTGCGAGTGTTCCGCCCTTTACAGGCTCCATTACAATTACCTTTTTGCCGTGCTTTACCGCCGTTTCATAGCATAGGCGCGACTGAATACCCGGATTATCCCAATCGAGATAGTTTATCTGAAGCTGAACTATCTCAATTTCGGGGTGCGCGGTTAAAATTCTGTCGAGGAGCTTTGCGTCATCGTGATACGAAAATCCGACGGTCTTTATTTTGCCCTCTTCCTTCATGCGAGCCACGAAATCAAAGCAGTCGAGCTTTGTTGCCGTCTCGTAATTTGATACGTTCAGGTTGTGAAGAAGATAGTAGTCAAAATAGTCAACACCGCAGTTTTTGAGCTGCTTTTCAAATATGCGGCTGTTGTCATCCTTTGTTTTCAACATCATTGTGGGCAGCTTTGACGTGAGTGTGAAGCTGTCACGCGGGTGGCGGTCAACTATGATTTTCTTTGCGGTTTCCTCGCTCTTGAAATCGTGATACATATATGCTGTGTCAAAGTACGTGAAACCGCGCTCCAAAAATTTATCTACCATTTTTTCGGCTTGCGGAATATCTATTTTAGAGGGGTCGTTACTGTCAATAACAGGCAGTCTCATAAGACCGAATCCGAGCTTTTTCATATTATTCATCCTCATAGTTTTAATTTTTTCTTTTATGGCTTTTAATGCCGTGTCGGCGTCGTCTATGCCTTCAACGGTTTGCTCCATCGGACAAATCCCCGTGCCATATCTGTTTTTTATGCTGTCGGTTACGGTGCCGAAAGAATAATTTATACCGTATTTTTCGAGTATCGGTATGGCTTTGCGGCTTAAAACCTCACCGTACACACTTTTGATTTTAAGCAGCGAAAAAAGCATGGCGGCGGCTTTTCCTATGATTTTATCGGCGGCGCAAAAACGCGATAAATCGTTTCTTTCGCTGAGCAGCTTCAAAAGAGGGGACAGCCCCTTGCCGTTTTCTTCGATGAACTCTTTGCCGTCATACAGCACGAGCGAAGCACCGTTTTTAAGACGCTCCTTTGCTTTTTCGATATTATTCATAGAATTTGTTTAACCCCTTAACGCGGTATATAAGAAGCGGAAGCAGCGTCCATTGTAAAACAAGACCCGGCAGACCAGAAGTGATGCTTGAAAGTATTATTGTCGGTGAAACCGCCGTGCTTTTAAAGCCGTAAAACGCGATTAAAATAGCAGCTGCGCGTATGGCTCTTCCGAGTATTTGAGCCGTGAGTACCTTTAAAATGACGGGCATTTTTTTGTTTTTGAGGAGTCCGCATACAAGACCGTATACGGTAAGCTCTATCATCATAAACGGAAGAAGTGCCGCCGACGGCATACCCGTGAGCGCGAAGCTCAAAAGGGGACTTACCGCTCCCGTTACGGCACCCACCGCGGGACCTGCCAAAAGAGCTGTGAAGAATACGCCGAGATGCATCGGCAGAAATGCCGAGCCGGGTAAGCTGCCGGTACCGCTCACGATACCTATAACGTGGAACAGCTGAGGTATGGCAACCGATAGAGTTATTCCTATTACCGTCGTGAGAGCTTTAGCTGTTATGATTTGCTTTTTTCTTGTCAAGGTGTTTTCCATAAATATCGGTCTCCTTAAATTGTTTTAAACGTTTTTGCCCATATTGTAGCATTCTTTGTATTCCGATTTGTCTTTGATTTCGCCTTTTTCAAATACACCGGCACCCCTGATTATTTCTTTTTCCTTTGCACCGTCAAGGCAGTCGAGCGTAAAGCCCCTTATGCATTCTATCGACTTGTCAAATGCCGATTTATCGGAATCCGCCGCAGTCAGAATATAATAGAAATCCTTGTCCGACATCTCTGTGTAACGCGGCACGCACCTGTCTATAAATGTTTTAAGCTGTGCGTCAACAGTATAGAAGTACACGGGAGAAGCCAAAGCTATAACGTCGGCTTTGACCATTTTGTCATTAAGCTCCGCCATATCATCCTTTTGAACGCATTTATGCGTAGAATTACATATTCCGCAGCCGCGGCAGTAATTTATGCTTTTGTCGGCGAGAAAGACCTTTTCGACCTCGTTTCCTGCGTCTTTTGCTCCGCGTGCGAATTCATCGCAGAGTAAATCCGAGTTGCCGTGCTTTCTCGGACTTGATGAAACAATGAGAACCTTTTTATTCATTGCAGTCAGCTCCTTTTGCAGTATCGTCATAGCCCATTGTGGGCGATGATGTTAAGTGTGCTTACATTTAAATATAATTTAACACTTGAAGTTTACTCTAAGTCAAGCCTTTTTTTGAAAAGTTTTGCCCAAAACAAAATAATAGAATTTTGTCTGTTAATATGTAAACTGTTTATTAACTCTGTTTGACTTTTCTTGACTTTTAATTTTGCGGTGATATAATATTATTACTCTTTGAAAAAGGGCTATTTTTATGGAAACAGGTGATTTGTATGCGTACAAAACAGTTTAAAGCCGAATCAAAGAAGTTGCTTGATTTAATGATAAACTCCATATACACGCATAAAGAAATATTTTTGCGAGAGCTTATATCAAATGCAAGTGATGCCGTTGATAAGCTGTATTTCCGTTCGCTGACCGACCAAAATGTCGGAATGTCGCACGGGGATTTTGAAATCAGAATTACTCCGGATAAGGAGAACAGAACTCTGACAATTTCCGATAACGGTATAGGTATGACCAAGGAGGAGCTTGAAGCAAACCTCGGTACTATCGCTAAGAGCGGCTCTCTCGCTTTTAAGCAGGAAAACGCCGACGCAAAGGATATAGACGTTATCGGTCAATTCGGCGTAGGCTTTTATTCGGCATTTATGGTGAGCGACTGTGTAACCGTTGAAAGTCGCGCTTACGGCGAAAGCGAGGCTTACCGCTGGCAGTCTAAGGGCGTTGAGGGCTATACCGTTGAGGAATGCGACAAGCCCGACGTCGGCACTACGATAACTCTCCATATCAAAGATGATACGGATGAAGAAAAGTATTCTCAGTTCCTTGAGGAATACACTATTAAGACAATAGTTAAAAAGTATTCGGATTATGTTCGCTATCCTATCAGAATGACGGTAGAGAAGAGACGTCTTAAGGAGGGTACCGAGGACGAATACGAAACTGTAAAAGAGGACGAGACATTAAACAGTATGATTCCTCTTTGGAAAAAGAATAAAAAAGAGATTAAGCCCGAGGAATATGAAGCTTTTTATAAAGATAAGTTTATGGACTATGAAAAGCCTCTCAAGGTTATTCATTATAAAACCGAGGGTCAGGCAACATATGACGCGCTTCTTTTCATTCCGTCACACGCTCCGTTTGATTATTATACCAAGGAATACGAAAAGGGCTTGCAGCTTTACTCAAAAGGCGTTTTGATAATGGACAAGTGCAAGGACCTCTTGCCCGACCATTTCAGCTTTGTTAAGGGTCTTGTAGACAGCGAGGATCTCTCGCTTAACATTTCGCGTGAGGTGCTTCAGCATGACCATCAGCTAAAGCTTATTGCAAAAACCATAGAAAAGAAGATAGATTCCGAGCTTAAAAAAATGCTCGAAACCGACCGTGAAGCTTACGAAGAATTCTTTAAAGCGTTCGGTATGCAGATTAAATTCGGCGTATACAGCGATTACGGTATTCACAAGGACAGCCTCAAGGATTTGCTCTTGTTCTATTCGTCGAGCGAAAAGAAGCCCGTAACCTTAAAGGAATATGTATCCCGTATGAAGGACGGCCAAAAGGACATTTATTACGCAGCAGGCGAAACAACCGACAAAATAGATATGCTTCCGCAGGTGGATTCGGTTAAGGACAAGGGCTATGAAATACTCTATCTCACCGATTATGTCGATGAATTTGCCCTTCGCGCACTCAGCGAATATGACGGAAAGACCTTTGTTAACGTTTGCACGGAAGATGTTGACCTCGGAACCGAAGAGGAGAAAGAAGCCCTCAAAAAGGAAAACGAGGATAACGCCGATATGCTCAAAGAGATGAAAGAGGCTCTCGGAGAAAATGTCCATGAGGTTAGATTTACTGATAAGCTTAAGGACCATCCCGTCTGCCTATCGAGCGAGGGTGCTATTTCTCTCGAAATGCAAAAGGTGCTGAATGCGATGCCCGACGGTAAGGACGCCAAGGCTACGGTAGTGCTTGAAATAAATGCAAATCACCCAATAGCCGAAAAGCTCAAGTCCCTTTATAAGGACAATAAAGACAGTCTTTGTGATTACGCAAAGATTCTTTATGCTCAGGCGCGTCTTATAGGCGGTATGTCGGTTGACGACCCGGTGGAGCTTTCAAATCTTGTCTGCAATCTTATGACGAAGTAATGTCGGAATATTAAAGTCGCCGCAGAAAGGGACACTCCATAAGGAAGTGTCCCTTTACACTTCTGTCAGCGGGCCAGAATACATGATAACTTGCCGAAGCAGTATTGTTTCTATTATGATTATGTGCTACACTTATAATATGATAAATAGAAATTTTTATTAGGGTAATATATGACTGAAATTTATTGCATGACCCAAAAACACAAATATTGGAACGAAACCATTTGTTTAGCTGAAAAAAGCCCGTGGAAAGCGGGTCCCTATTTGGCTCTAAAGATGAAAAACAATGACTTTAATACATGGGAAAGGGTGTTTGTTGCTTGCGTAAATGGAAAAGTGGCGGGATTCTGCACATTTGCTGAAAAGGACGAGCTGCCGGAGGAATGCAAGTTTACACCATTTATAGGATTCGTTTTTGTTGATGAACCATACCGTGGTAAGAGATTATCAGAGTTGATGATTCAAAGCGCAATTTTATATGCGCGTGAGCTGGGATATGAAAAAATATATATCATGAGCGGAGAAATCGGTTTATATGAAAAATACGGCTTCGAAAAATTAGGTGATTATGAAACAATATATGGCTCAATTGACCAGCTATTTGTTAAGTCAACAATATTATAGTTTTAGGTAGTTGGCTTAGAGGTTAACATATGAGCTTACTCTCAAAATAACTGTGTCCACAGGTTTAGCAAGCATCGGATTGTGACACCGTAAAAGTAAGAGTCCGTACCCTTTTCAGGGTACGGACTTTGCTGTTTCATGTATTTTT
This sequence comes from Eubacterium sp. CAG:180, assembly GCA_000432435.1. Lineage (GTDB taxonomy): Bacteria > Bacillota > Clostridia > Oscillospirales > Acutalibacteraceae > Fimenecus. Next base: position 21,085 of record HF993131.1, on the reverse strand, counting down.
GGGTAATTTCCTTATGTAGGGGGCCCGAGGGTAAGCTTCTGCGGCGACTTTTTATAATTGATAGTATCTAAAGTCTATGGTAAAATAATTACAGTATCTGACCGATGGAGGATTAAAATGGATATAAACGAAATATTATCGCATTGCGACCACACAAATTTAAAACAGACCGCCGTTCCGAATGACATAAAACGTCTGATTGATGAGGCAGTTAGGTATAATACCGCAAGCGTTTGTATTCCGCCGTGCTATGTAAAGCTTGCTTCGGAATATGCAGTCGGTAAAATGCGTATCTGCACCGTTATAGGTTTCCCTAACGGGTATAACACGACCGAGGTCAAGGCATTTGAAGCAAAGCAGGCACTGCTTGACGGTGCGGACGAAATAGATATGGTAATAAACATCGGCGCGCTTAAAAGCGGAAATGCAGACTATGTGGAAAATGAGATAAAAACGCTGAAAGAGGTTTGCGGCGACAAATGCCTCAAGGTAATAATCGAAACTTGTCTTTTGACCGAGGACGAAAAGAAAACAATGTGCCGCATTGTAAGTGCGGCCGGAGCGGATTATATCAAAACCTCAACGGGCTTTTCCAATGCCGGCGCAACGCATGATGACATAAAGCTTTTTAAAAAGTATGTGTCTCCGTCCGTAAAAATTAAGGCGGCAGGCGGTATTCACACGCTGGAGGATGCCGCAGAGTTCCTTTCGGAGGGAGCCGACAGGCTCGGTACGAGTGCAATCGTCGGAATAGCCGAAAAGGAGTTAGACAAAAATTAACTAACGCTTATGTAATAGCCTGATATAAAAAGACGGACCGTATGTTTTACAGTCCGTCTTTTATCTTTTATGCTTGATTCAAAAACTGTTTATCAATGACCTTACCCACAAAGTCGTTTATATATTTAATGCTGAAATCGTTTTGCTTGAGTCTTGAGGCTTGGGCTTTTGCGAGCGAATCGGTGTATTGCGAAAGGGGATAGATCTGAGCATCGTGGCTGCCCCGCACATAGTGGGTCACGATAGGCTCAAAAACCACATTGTCAACCGTTGTTTTTCCGGTGTCATAGTCCTTTGTCAAGTCGTAGTGAAGCATACCGCCTATAACTCTCGATGCCGTGTTTTGCTGCGAGATGAAATTGCCGAGAGAATATGCCACAAGTGTTTTTGTGCCGTTCCCGTTGTCTATCCATTCTACGGGCTGTATGACGTGAGGATGATGCCCTATAATTACGTCTGCACCCCACGACGCCATTTTGCTTGCAAGCTCGCGTTGGTCGTTGTTGGGGGTTGTCGTGTACTCTTCACCCCAATGAACGTTTACCAAAACAATATCGCATTCGGCTTTGGCTTTCTGAATTTTTGATTTGATTGTGTCCTCGTCTGAGGTGTATATTATTTTCAGAGCACTGTCTTTAGGCAATGACAGACCGTTTGTATAGCGGGTTATGCCTACAAGGCCTATCTTAATGCCGTCTTTTTCTATGTATTCGAGGCGGTTCATATCGTTTTCGTCCTTGTAAGCACCGGTCATTGTGATGCCACCTATGTTGTTCCAAAAATCAATAGCCTCCGAAAGTCCCTTAGCACCCTTGTCAAGCATATGATTGTTTGCGAGGTTTACAACGTCAAAGCCTATTTTCTTAACTTCTTCGCCGACCTCCTGAGGAGAGTTGAAAAGCGGATATCCGGATGGCTCATAGCTTTTTGCTATTATCGTTTCCTGATTTATGGTAGCCAAATCAGCTTTTTCCACTGTGGAGGCAATATTTTTGTATGCGTATGAAAAATCATAACCGCCGTTTTTTGAACGCTTTTTTGCCTGCTCGTAAATTCCGTCGTGTATGAGATTATCCCCAACGGAGAGCATACTGATTTTAACCGGTTCTTTTTTCTCCGCAGTCACGGTTTCATCGGAAACCGCGGCAACAGGTGCCGCTTTTTTGGTTTTCGGCTCTTTGGTTTCTTTAACAGACGGCTCCCAACCGTTTTTTGAAGAATTTACTATTGCCACTGTGCCGGATATGGCTA
>HF993131.1:13354-19013 GCA_000432435.1 Eubacterium sp. CAG:180 | reverse complement strand
ACCGCCACAATCAGCACCATAAAAATTTTTACAGCCTTGTTTTTCACTTGTTCACCCCACACCAAAAACTACTTTTCAAATACCTGTGTATAGCGCTTTATTGAATCCTCGACAATATCAGCCGCTGCAAAAGCGCCTTTTGTCTCGTCAATAACCGTCTTTTTGTTTTCGAGTGTTTTATAAACTGAGAAAAAGTGCTTCATTTCATCGGAAATGTGGGCAGGAAGCTGAGTTATGTCGGTGTATGAGTTATACATCGGGTCATCAAACGGAATCGAAATGATTTTATCGTCCGGAAAACCGTTGTCAAGCATGGTTATAACGCCTATCGGATAACATTTGACGAGGGCCATCGGCTCTATCTGCTCAGAGCAGAGAACAAGCACGTCAAGAGGGTCGTTGTCCTTTGCGTATGTTCTCGGAATAAACCCGTAGTTGGCAGGGTAGTGGGTAGATGTATACAAAACCCTGTCAAGCCGCAAAAGACCGGTTTCTTTATCAAGCTCATACTTCATTTTGCTGCCCTTGCTGATTTCTATAACCGCGTCAAACGAGGTTTTTGTTATTCTGTCCGGGCTTATGTCATGCCATATATTCATAGTGAACCCTCCGTTAAATTATTTAATGCCCTTAAATTTCTCTATAAGACCGTTTCTTTCCGCCCAAAGATTTTTTGAGAGATCGACATAGTATTTGTGAGGATTTTCAAAACGCTTTACTTCGTCCCAAAGCGTGTCTGTCTGTCTCAGGCAGTAATCGCGTATTTCTTTGAGCGATGGTTCCTCGTAGACCTTTTTGCCGCCCTTAAATATCGGTACGAGAAGCTTTCTCGTTACAAAGTTTTCTATTTCTTTTCTCTTCCAGGTGAAATCCGGGTCAAAGAGTACATACGGCTTTGTTTCGTCGATTATTTCGTCATCAAGAGTAAGTACGTCCGCTATCGCTTTGCCTGAATCCTTGTCTATAAGCCTGTATACCTGTTTTGATGACGGAATGGTAATTTTTCTGACGTTTTCCGAAAGATTTATTTTCGGCACCGTTTTGCCGTCCTTTTCTATCGCGGAAAGCTTGTAAACGCCGCCGAAAAGGGGAGAAGAAGCCGAGGTTATAAGTCTTTCGCCGACTATAAAGCAGTCCACCTTTGCACCCTGCGATACCATATCGCTTATGAGGTGCTCGTCAAGCGAATTTGACGCCATGATGTCGCAGTCCGGATATCCTGCAACGTCGAGCATTTTTCTGACTCTCTTTGAAAGATATGTGATGTCGCCAGAATCTATTCTTACGCTCTTCGGCCGTTTGCCGAGCGGAGCCAAAACATCGTCAAAGGCCTTTATTGCATTTGGAATACCGGAGCGGATGGTGTCATATGTGTCAACCACAAGAGTACAGTCGTCGGGGTGACGTCTCGCATATTCGCAGAATGCGTCATATTCGCTGTCAAAAAGCTGTACCCATGAGTGTATCATTGTATTGACCGACGGTATGCCGAATTCCTTTTCGGGTATTACGCCTGAGGTTGCGACACAGCCGCCGATGTAAGCGGCTCTTGCACCGTAAACCGCTTCGTCAACGCCCTGAGCGCGCCTTGTACCGAATTCCGCGACCGCTGTTCCGTGCGCCGCTCTTACAAGCCTGTTTGCCTTTGTGGCTATAAGACTTTGCTGATTTATTGAGAGCAAGAGCATTGTTTCAATAAGCTGAGCCTCTATTATCGGGCCTCTTACCTTTATGATAGGCTCGTTCGGAAAAATCGGAGTGCCCTCGGGTATTGCCCATACGTCACAGGTGAATTTGAAATCTTTGAGATAGCTTGCAAGCTCGTCGGAGATGCCCTTTGATTTGAGGTATTTTATATCTTCCTCGCGAAAATGCAGATGTTCAAGATAATCGATAACCTTTGATAGGCCTGCCGCGATGGCAAAACCGCCGTTATCGGGAACGCGCCTGAAGAATAAATCAAAATATGCTACGGTATCTTTCATACCCGCGCCCATAAACCCGTCTGCCATGGTAAGCTCATAGCCCTCGGTCAGCAGAGCAAGATCGGAAGCCTTTATATAATCTTCCAAAATAATCACCTCTCATATAAGTTATAAATATTGTATCATAACAGCTTATCTTGTGCAATTAAATATTGTCCGCACTTAAAGCTTTTTTACTGTTTTATTTTTCGCCTCGATATGTTACAATAGCGATAGGATTTTTGAGAAAGTATGAGCGAAAACGGGAGTGCATAGCCAAATGAGCTTTTCTGGATTTGTCACGGTAGAGGTATTAAGCTTTGTGCTGTTTTATTTTTTCAGCGGCAAGGCGCGTCTTCACACGTGTGTACTTGGCCGAAACAAAAAGAGTACAAACATCGCCTTTGTTTTTCTTTGGCTGTTGTGTATTTTATTCGGAGTTTTCATATATGCCGGTATTTTCAAGCCCGCGGCGACGTATCCGTTTGAAACGCTCTACAATAAAAATGCTTATGAGCAGCAGTTCGACGCCTTTTTAAAGCATCGGCTATCTATTGATATTGAACCGGCAAAGGAACTATTGGCTCTTTCAAACCCATATGACCGAGCGAGCAGAACGGGTATACGCTTCCTGTGGGACAGAGCACTGTACGACGGTAAATATTATTCTTATTTCGGAATAACACCCATTATAACGGTTTATTACCCGTATTACTTTATAACAGGAAAGGTGCCGTCGGCGGCGACGGTATGCTTTATAATGTTTACGGTGGCTGTAACTGCTGTCGCGCTTACGTATTTAAAAGCAGTCGGAATATTTTGCGAAAAACCGAATAAAGCTCTTGTATTTTTCGGATTTGCCGCGGTAGAGTCGGGAAGCCTTTTGTTTATGCTTTTAACAAGTGCCGATATGTATTATACGGCTGTGATTAGCGGAGTTTGCTTTTTATCTCTGTTTATGATGTTCTCACTTGCTGCTTACGAGAAGAAAAAGACGGCGGCAAAATGTGCCGATTTCTTTTTTGCGGGTATTTCGTTGGTTCTTACGGTTATGTCAAGACCCAATATGGCACTTATGTCTGTTGTTATGGTGCCGCTTTATTTAAATGTCCTTTGCCGTAAGGATATAAAAACGAAAGTGAAGCTGTTATCCGTTTTGTCTTTTGCGTTACCGGTTTTTGCCGGAGCGGCATTTCAGATGTGGTACAATTACGCGCGCTTTTCGTCGGTGTTCGACTTCGGCTCTGCATATCAGCTGACCGTTGCCGACGTTTCAAAATATGCTGTGACCCCGGTTCTGTTTTTGCCTGCGATTTATCATTACTTCCTGCAATTACCGGACTTTAAAACCGAATTTCCGTTTTTTCACCTCAGCGCGAGTGCGTACAAAGGCGGCTATAAAGGATATATCTATTTGACAAGAACTATGGGTATATTTAATTTACCCGCTTCACTCGGCCTTTTCGGATTCCCGTGTGTTCTTACGAAAAAAACGGAGAATTGGAAAAGAGCAACGTTTTTGCTCGGCGTGATAATGCCTGTTGCGGTGGCTTTTCTCGATATGTGCTTGGGAGGCGTCAATATACGGTATCTCGCCGATATTGCGTTTATTGCCGTGCTTTTCGGAACCCTTATAATTATAAATCTCTATTCGGCTGTGCCGGATAATCAAAAGGCTCTTAAATTCACGGCTTACATTATATTTACTCTTATTCTGTACGTTTCGGCATTTGTAGGTTTCCTTACTGTGTTCGAAAACGAGCGGTACAGCAATTTTTCAATATTGAGTTAAAGGTTCGGGGTGTTAAAATGGAAAATCATTCTTTCGGTAAAAAAATAGCGACCCTGCAGAAGCAGCATGGCATAACCAAAACCGCTTTGGCTGATATTCTCGGCGTCAGCGTGAATACCCTCTCAAGTTGGGAAAAGGGTGAGACATCCCCATCGTTTGATGCAATATGCAATCTTTGCAGCGCATTCCATCTGTCACTTGATGATTTTGCATTCGGTTCGGGTACACAAAAAGCCGAAAAAGAGCTGTCAAATGGGCTTCAGTCAATTAGGCAGATGTATAAAATAGGCAGAGGACCCTCAAGCTCGCATACTATGGGACCGGAAAAAATCTGCCGTATTTTTAAGAAGAAAAACCCTGATGTCGATAAATTCAAGGTGATATTATACGGCTCTCTTGCCTTAACAGGCAGAGGTCACGGCACCGACCGCATAGTCAAGGAAACATTGTCTCCGATTGACACAACCGTTGAATTTGATTTTGCAAAAACCGACCTTCCGCATCCGAATACTATGGAGCTTTTTGCCTATAAGGATGATAAGCTTTGCGACAGTATGCTCGCTTGCAGCATAGGTGGCGGCGAAGTCACAATCAAGGGTATGAAAATGGCTGAGAGCAAGCCGATATACGAATTCAGCACATTTAAGGATATTGCGGAGCATTGCCGCAAAAACGATATACGTATATGGGAGTATGTCGAAAAGACAGAGGGGAGCGATATATGGGATTTTCTCGGCGAAGTCTGGGATTGTATGCGTGATTGCATAAAAGATGGACTAAATACAGAGGGAATTTTGCCGGGAGGACTCGGCGTGTCGAGAAAAGCGGGATTTTTATTCAGGCAGAACCATATTGACGAATCTCCCGAAACTCGTGAAAACCGCATTGTTTGCGCGTATGCTTACGCTGTGGGTGAACAGAATGCCGCGGGCGGACGCATAGTTACCGCGCCCACGTGCGGTGCAAGCGGAGTCTTGCCTGCCGTAATGCTGTATTTCCAAAAAAAGAGGGGATACAGCGACAGAGAAATAGAACAAGCACTCGCTACGGCGGCGATTATCGGGCTTTTGGTAAAAACAAATGCATCGATAAGCGGTGCAGAGTGCGGCTGTCAGGCGGAAATCGGAACGGCGTGTGCCATGACCGCAGCGGCTCTCGGCGAGCTTTTCGGAATGAGCCTTGAGCAGATAGAGTATGCCGCCGAAAACGCCATAGAGCATCATTTGGGACTTACGTGCGACCCGATATACGGCCTCGTGCAAATTCCGTGTATAGAGCGGAATGCCGTAGCCGCAATGCGTTCCATAAATGCCATTAACCTTGCCAATTTCCTTACCGCAACGCGAAAGATCTCGCTTGACCTCATAATAGAAACAATGTATGAAACAGGCAGAGACCTCTCCGCTAAGTACCGCGAAACAAGCACCGGCGGTATGGCTAAGCTTTATCATCCCAACATAAAGTGCGATTAACGGTATTTTATGATGCGGCGGTTGCATGTACTTAATATTGTTTCGGCGCGGCACAGCAGTACCAAGATTGATTAAGCCTGCCGTTTCCCTCTTGGATTTCACGGCTGCCGTTGTCATATTTAATCTTGCAATTTAGACAATTTGGATTTTTTAAAATTACCGTAAAAAAATGTTGACTTTGTCTGTGCCTCATAGTATAATATCATTCGCAACGAAAAAGAAGTTGTCGCTATTGGGGAATTGTGTAACGGTAGCACGACAGACTCTGACTCTGTTTGTTGGGGTTCGAATCCCTATTCCCCAGCCAATACCTCGGAACAAATTGTTCCGAGGCTTTTTTATGCCCGAATACCGCTTTTTACAGCAGCATTCGGGCATTTTTTCTTTGCTTCAAAATATCGTGAGAGTCTTTGAGAGATTCTAAGAGACAG
>HF993131.1:0-13308 GCA_000432435.1 Eubacterium sp. CAG:180 | reverse complement strand
TCAAAATTCCAAATCCGTTTTAGTGCGATTTAAGGCATTTATGACTGAGACTTTTGAGAGACATCGCTTAAATCTATTTTTTCATTTTTAGGTCAAAATAATTCGGTAATAATGTCCACGCACTTATCAATTCCGAGGACTCCGCTGTCCAAAGTCAGATGATAATTTTGAGCGTGTCCCCACTTCATATTGGTGTAGAAACGGTGATATGCCGCACGGCGCTTATCCTTATCTCTCAATCGCTCCTCGGGAGACTGCTCTCGCTCGCCGTACACTTCAACAATCCGCTTTGCTCGAAAATCTATATCAGCGTGAACAAACACTTTCAAGCAATCTGCATTGTCCTGCAAAATATAATCCGCACAACGACCGACAATTACGCACGGCTCTTTTTCTGCAAGCTGTTTGATGATTTTATACTGATATTCCCACAGAATATCCTCATTTGTCGGTCCGAACATTCGATTAGAAAAAGCATTAGAGAGAAAGCCGCCGGGTGCGTATTCTCCTGCCTCTTTTACATAATCGGGTGCAAAGCCCGTTTCTTTAACCATTTCTTGAATAATTTTTGCATCATAGCACGGAATTTCGAGCTTTTCTGCAACCTTTTTGCCGATTGTGCGTCCGCCGCTGCCAAACTCACGGCTGATGGTTATAACTCTGTTTTTCATATGCTCTGCGCTCCTTTCGTATTCAATTCTTTATATGTTTTCACGATAATAATTGCCGAGATGATAAAGGTTAAAATATCGGACACAGGCATTGAATAAAGCACTCCGTCCAAGCCGAAGAACACAGGCAAGAGCAATGCAAAACCCACACCGAACACAACCTCTCTGAACATTGACAACATAGTTGAAGACAATGCCTTGCCGACTGCCTGCAGGAAGATGAAGCAAGCTTTGTTGACGCAAGCCAAAATCATCATACAAAGATAAATTCTGAATGCCTTGATTGCGAATTCGGTATAATAAACACTCTCATTTTTTGCACCAAAAATGGCGATAAGCTGATGAGGGAAGCCCTCTGCCAATACAAGTGCAACAGCACCCACCAACGCTTCGGCAACAAGCAACTTGGTAAACAGTTCCTTTACACGCAATTTTTTCTCTGCACCCATATTGTATCCTATAATGGGTATACAGCCTGCCGCCATACCGACTACTATTGAAATGACAATCTGGAAGAATTTCATAACAATTCCAACTACCGCCATTGGGATTTGCGCATACTGTTCCTGCTTGAAAATAGGGTCTTGCGCACCGTATTTGCGAAGCATATTGTTGATTGCAGCCATTGCCGCAACAAGACTGATTTGAGACAAAAAACTTGTAATTCCGAGCAACAACATTCTTCCGCAAATGTTCCATTGCAAAGCAAAATCTTTGCGTGAAGGCTTGACTGTTTTCATATGCACAATATACCAAACGGCAAGAATTGCAGTCACTACCTGACCGATTACCGTGGCAACAGCCGCACCCATCATGCCCCATTTGAAGCAGAAAATAAAAATAGGGTCAAGAATGATATTGATGACCGCACCTGCCAAAGTTGAAGCCATAGCAAATTTTGGATTTCCGTCTGCACGAATTACAGGATTCATAGCCTGACCGAACATATAAAACGGAATACCCAAAGTGATGTAGAAAAAATATTCCTGCGAATGGCGAAATGTTTCCTCATTGACCGTTCCGCCAAACATAGCAATGATTTGGTTTGCAAAAATCAAATACAGTGCCGTCAAAATAACACTGCCTGCAACGGTCAGCACAACAGCATTGCCCACGCTACGCTTTGCTTTGTCTGATTCTTTTCTGCCAAGCGCCATACTTACAAAAGCACAACAACCGTCACCCACCATTACGGCGATAGCGAGAGCCACAACCGTCAACGGAAAAACGACTGTGTTGGCAGCGTTTCCGTAAGAGCCGAGGTAACTTGCATTTGCAATAAAAATTTGGTCAACAATGTTATAAAGCGCACCAACCAACAATGATATGATGCAAGGGATTGCGTACTGACGCATAAGCTTGCCGATACGCTCCGTCCCTAAAAATTGATTTCCTGTTTCCATATTAAATCACCTTTCTTTCAAAAAATAAAAAACACGTAAGCCCTAAAATCCGGACTTACGCATTTCTGCTACTCGATTTTTAATGTAATTGTGCTTTATTTATCGTTTCTCACACGATTTCATAAAAAAAGCGTGTGACTTCTGCAACTGGATTTACGCAGAAATGCCACACGTTATATTTTTATTATAGCAGGAAAAAATCGCAATTTCAAGTGATTTTATTTCAACCTTTTAATCCATATGCTATCCCGTGATTAAAACCAACAATAGACATCAATAAAAAACTAAAGCGATCCGTTTATTACAGACCGCTTTTTTACTTGCATTTTATATTAGGTCAAGTTAACTTAACTTTAATTGGTTTTTCGTAGAACTACCACATCTACACATACTTATTTACAGTAGTATAAAATCACATTTTCATCTATAGGTCAACTAATATAAATATTTTAGTTTTTCCTATCAAATTACAGTTAATTAGTCTCAAAACAATCATGCCGTTTGAACAAACAATATGTTCACGCAAGGAGGGAGTTCGGTTCTATTCGGACGAATACGACAGCAAAACTTTGTAGGACGCAGACGAAATAGCCAACAACTACCGTATTCTCGAAAAGACAAACAATCTTATGGCAATAAATCTGCCTCCGAACAAAAACGGCAGGCTCGTATAGAGAGACGTGAAAAAATTGATGCTCATTGCTGACAAGCTGGGAATAAGAAGAAAAATCGGCGGAGAGCTATAATTTTGAACTGTCTCGTTTGGCAATTATAGATTTTTTATACTCGTTTGGGCTGATATTGAATTTTCGTCTAAACGCAGCGGCAAAGGAACTTAGGCTCGTATAGCCGCATTTTGCGGCACATTCATTTATAGTAATGTTTTCGCTCTCAAGGAGCGATGCTGCCATAGCCATCTTTGATTCATAGCGCAGCTTTCTGAAAGATGAACCGTAATAATCTTTGATAATTCTTTCTGCCTGACGGGGTGACACACCCATACCTCTGGCAAAGTCATTAAGGGTTACATCACTGCAATCCTCCAGCAAAAGAGTATCGAGTATCCATGAGCGATTTTCATTCAGGTCGCAATCTTCAGGAGGGAGCAGAGAGCTGGCATTGTCGGGATAGTAGAGGCGTGTCATCTCCGTAATCATCTGTAGGGTAAGGGCGGACAGAATGCTTTCTCTCCACAGACCTGTTTTTGAATTTTCGGAGACGAGCTGATTAAATATCCTACGCAGCTGAGGACTGCATTTTCCTATCCAAAAAAACTTGGAGGCAAAAAATCGTATTGCCGCATCATCGGTATTGCCGAGAATTTTCAGATAAACACTGATTTCAAACACCGGGGCATCCTTGCTGGAAAGTTGTTTGTGGAGCACATTGGAACCGGTAACATAGAGAGAATCTTTCTTTATGTCATACCGGTCTTTTTCTGTTTCGAGTACACCTTTGCCTCCGGCAATATAATGAATCTCGTACCCGTTTTTTGCGTGAGAATGCATCTGAACCACGGAATCGAGCGTATCGGAAAATATTTTGAAAAGCTGAATTCGGCAGCCGTTATAATTAAATGATAAAATCATATTAAAGTCCTCTCTGTCTATACAAACAATATAATACAAATCGAAATTTATTTCAATAAAAACTTTATATAATACGACACACTATTTAATTTATTGTCGTATTATATTCTTTTATTGGCGGCACAACAATACTATAATTATGTGTATAGAACAGCAGCCGGAGGTATATGTATATGAAAATAACAGTCATCGGAGGGGGCGGAGTCCGCTCAATGTTCCTCGCAAAAAGCATAGCACAAAAAGCAGAAAAGCTGCGGATAGACGAGCTTTGCTTTATGGATAACAACAAAGAAAAATTAAGAATTTACGGCGGTATGGCGAGTCATGTTGCAAATCTCCTTTGTCCTAAAATGAAATTTATGCTGACGACGGACAGCATTGAGGCAGTAAAGGATGCCGACTATGTTATAACCACAATCCGTGTAGGCGAAGATGAAATGAGAGCAAAGGACGAAAGAATCGCACTCAGTCACGGTGTCCTCGGGCAAGAAACAACGGGAGCGAGCGGACTTTCTTTTGCAATGAGGAGCGTACCGGCTCTTGCCGAATATTGCGAGCTTATCAAAAAATTTTCAAAACCCAATGTAAAAGTTTTTAATTTTACAAATCCTGCCGGTGTAGTGAGCCAAACCCTGCGTGATATGGGATATGATTTTACATACGGAATATGCGACGCTCCATCGGGAATGCTTCGCTCCTTTGCACTCATGTACGGCGAAAGTCCCAATGACATAACGGGCGAATGTTACGGCCTTAATCACCTGTCATATTTCAAGAGTATAAAGCTAAAGGGCAGAGAAATAATGCCGGAACTGATTGAAAATGACGAGGCATACAAAAAGAGCGATATGCGTTATTTCGAAAAGGAGCTTCTAAGAGACAGAGGCTGCGTTTTGAACGAATATCTCTATTATTTTTACTATCGCGAAAAAGCTGTTGAAAACATACTCAAAGCCGACCAAACGCGTGGCGAACAAATACGAGATATAAATAAATCCATGACGACGGAACTTTCGCAAATGGATATAGAAAACGATTTTGAAAACTGCTTAAAGATTTTCAGCAAATGGTACGGTATGCGTGAGGGCAGTTATATGGCAAGTGAAACAGGTGAAAAGCGTACTCAGCCATGGCACTTTGACATTTACGAAGAAGATGACGGCGGATATGCCGGCGTTGCACTCAAGTTTATCGAAACTGCTCAAAGCGGAACAAAGGGTACTATGATTATGTGTATTCCGAACGACGGCTCTATTGACGGTTTAAGGAACGACGATGTGGTCGAAATCACCTGTGATGTCGATAAAAACGGTTGCACACCGCACCGTATCGGCAAGGTAGACGAGCAAAATCTCGAGCTGATACGCAGAGTCAAAAACTATGAAAGACTCTCCTCCAAAGCAATAAGGGAGCGGAGCCGCTCTGCCGCAATTCAGGCGCTTACACTCCACCCTCTCGTAAACAGCTACTCGATAGCGGTAAAACTTGTAGATGAATTTATAGAGCACAATAAAAACTATTGCGGCGGATGGAAATAAAAAACCAGATAAAAATTATTGAACGGAGCTAATTTTTATGGAAAAAGAAACAAGGTATGTAGGCGTAAAAGAAACGCTGTCATACGGTCTTGCAAATGCAGGTCAGGTGTTCGGATACAATCTGATAGCCGGCGGATACCTTTCGCTGTTTTTTACAAAGGTTTTTGAAATTCCTCCTGCTGCAGTGTCAACAATGATTTTATTCCTGGGCATTTGGGACACAGTAAACGATCCGCTTATGGGCGGAATAATTGACAAAACGAGAACGAGATACGGCAAACTGAGGCCTTATCTTTTGTTTGTGCCGCTGCCTCTTGCAATAACTACGATTATGTTGTTTGCCGGTCCAGAAATATTGGCAGATGCAAAATCGACGACCGTAAAAATCATTTATATGTATGTTTCCTATTTTATATGGGAACTGTTTTATACTCTCGGTGATGTTCCGTTTTGGAGTATGAGTGCGGCTATTTCGCCGTCGACGAGTGACAGAACAAGGGTTATTTCAACTGCAAGATTTTTGTCAGGCCTTATCGGCGGCCTTTCGACAACAATGCTTGTGGTTATGATGGATTTCAGTAACAAAGGTGTTTGGAATATCACACTTGCACAGGACTTTTTGATTCTCGCTTGTATAGCAGGTGTGTTCGGTATGGGGCTGTTCTCTCTTGCAGGACTGAAAATAAGAGAAAGAGTAAGTCAAAGCGTAAAGGAGCCGTCACTGCTTGATAACTTCAAAGTCCTCATTAAAAACAAGCCGCTGCTCCTAATTATTGTTGCGAATGTGCTCGGAAGTCTCGGCGGTATATCAAATGTTTTTCAGACCTACTACTATTCGGAGGTACTCGACCTGAACTCTGCTGTTTTGTGGATAACTCTGCCGGGTACTCTGCTTGGCTTTATATCATATTTGCTGATACCAAAGCTGAAAGAAAAAATGGACAACAAGCATATAGTTATGATGAATATTATTTTCAACGCTGTTTTGGGCACGGCAGTATTCTTCTGCGGCCTCGGATTTTATAAAACAAATGTTGTTGCCATCTCTGTTCTGCTTATGCTCCAAAACTTTTTCTTTGCCTTTTTCCAAACTGTCAACAATGTCATTCCTACTGAGATGATAGGCGACACGGTAGACTATATGGAATGGAAAACGGGAAAAAGAAATGAGGGAGTCAGCTTTTCCGTACTCACCTTTGTAGGCAAGCTGACCGGTTCTCTGTCCACCTCTATCGGTACTGCACTGCTGCCTCTGATAGGTTTAACTTTCACTAAAGACACAGTCGGTAATTCGGTAGCCGTAAAAGGAGAACACACTGACTTGTGGATATGGGCGCTGTTTATTCTGATACCTAAACTGTTAGGTCTCATTACTCTTATTCCGTACGCATTCTACGATCTGAATGGCGAAAAGCTAAAGCAAATTCGTGAGGACTTAAAAAACAGACGAGAAGAAAAAGCAAAAGTTCAGACGATGGGAGGCAACGAAAATGAGTAACAAATGTCCTAAATGCGGTGCCAAGTTAAGCCCGTTTTATCTCAAGCCAAACTGTCCGAGCTGCGGCGTGAATATCGTGCAATACGGCTTTGACGAAAGGCTCGAAAGCGACAAAATAAGGGCAGAAAAAGAATGGGAACGATTCGATAATTTTTTGAACGGACTCAAGAAGTCCTCCATCGGCTCGCCCATAGCAATCGTCAGACTCATATCGTTTTTTCTGCCGATAGTCGCACTGCTGATACCTGTATATAAAGTGAACGGTGCAGGCATAAATCTTATATCAATAATTAAAAGTATCATTTCGGATTCCGCATCGGTGTTCCAAAACAAAGCAATGCTGCTTTGCTTTATATCCTTTGCGGCAGTTATTTTGACTTCGCTGGTTTGTGCGGTTATATCCCTGTTTTCTTATACAAAAAACGGATATAAGCGAAATATCATTTTGTCGGGCATACAAATCTGCACATTTATAGCTTTAAGCACAGCCGCTGTTATAAACGGGGCAAGCATTTATGCAGGGGCGGCAGCAGTAATTCTGCTCCAAATACTCACATTGTACCTACACAAAAAGTATAAAAAAAGTATCGAGGAAAATAAAAACAATGAGCAATAAAAAGAAAATCTATACAGTCGCAACCGCACATCTCGACACCGTTTGGAGCTGGGACTTTGAAACTACCGTAAGCAAATATATCTACAACACACTTGTTGACAACTTCAAGTTGTTCAAAAAATATCCTACATACACTTTTTCATTTGAAGGCTCATACAGATACGAGCTGATGGAGGAGTATTATCCGGAACTTTTTGACAAAATGAAAGAATATATAAAAGAAGGAAGATGGAATGTTTGCGGTTCTTCATTTGAAAACGGAGACGTAAACATTCCGTCACCTGAGGCTTTGTTTAGAAACATTCTTTTCGGCAACTCATATTTTGACAAAAAATTCGGAAAAAGAAGCGTTGATATATATTTGCCGGACTGCTTTGGCTTCGGCTGGGCATTGCCGAGCATCGCAAGTCACGCCAATCTGATGGGATTCACCACCCAAAAGCTCGCTTGGGGTAGTGCCTACGGAGTGCCGTTTGACATAGGTCGATGGAGAGGCGTAGACGGCAACGAGATATATGCGAGTGTAAATCCTCACGACTACTACTTTACGCTCAAAAAATTGCGTGACTGGGATTTTGTCCAAAACAAACTGAAAGAGAATGAAAAATACGATCTCGATATGACTTATATTTTCCACGGAATCGGTGACCGTGGCGGCGCACCCAAGGAAAAAAGCGTAAAATTTGTTGAAGAAGAAATAAGCAAAAACAACAGAAGTGATATTGAGGTTTTGGCATCTTCAGCCGACCGAATTTATCACGATATTGACGAAAATTTCACACCGGAGCAAAAGGCGAAGCTCCCTGTCTGGAACAATGAGCTGGTCATGAAAGACCACGCAGTAGGCGGTTACACTTCCAGAGCGGTGGGAAAACGCTGGAACAGAAGATGTCAGGAACTGGCTGACATTGCAGAAAGAGCAAGTGTAACAGCATCTTATCTCGGCATCAAAGAATATAACAAGAGTGCTATCGACATAGCCTGGAAAAGATTCATTGCTCACCAATTCCACGATGATATTCCGGGTACAAGCTGCCAAAGAGTTTACAAGCGTTCATGGAACGACTATGCCGTGTCAATGAATCAATTTGCAAACGAGCTGGAAGCTTCCGCATCGGCACTGGCACTGAATATGAAAACAGATTTTTGCAAGGGTACACCTATTATGGTATACAACCCGATTGAGTCCCAAAGGCAGCAGACCGTAACTACCAGACTTAGCGGTATAGGCAATAAAAATGTGAGAGTGTTCGATGATGACGGAAACGAGATTAAGAGTCAAGTTATAAACCGAACCAACACTTATACCGAAATTCTGTTCATTGCAGATGTAAAGAGTCTCGGTACAAGAATTTATGATGCGAGAGTAAGCGATATACCGTGCGACGCAGAAAGTGCTGTTTCCATCTCAAAGAACAGAATGGAAAATCAAAAGTATATCGTCACCCTAAATCCAAACGGCGATATTGCGTCAATTATTGACAAGGAACAAAACAATTTCCAAATTCTGAAAGAGCCTGTTTCTCTCGGGCTGCTCAAGTACAACGGCTCACGCGTTTGGCCTGCGTGGGAAATGGATTATAACGAAAACAAAAATGCGGCAGACAGAATCCCCGTTAAATCTAAAATGCAAATAATCGAAAAAGGCCCATGCCGTGTCGCATTCAAGGTTACACAGCGTGACAAAAAGAGTACCTTCACAAACATTATTGCACTTTCGGACGGCGGAAAATGTGTAGAGGTATATTCCGAAATAGAATGGCAGTCTCTGCGCACATTGGCAAAAGAGCAATTCAGCTTTAATGTAAGCAACGGCACAGCCACATTTGACCTGGGGCTCGGTGCAATAAAAAGGCAGAATATGTGCGACAAACTCTATGAGGTACCTGCTCAAAATTGGGCAGACATTACAGACAAAAACGGAAAAAGCGGTGTATCCGTAATCAGCGAATGTAAATACGGCTGGGACAAATTCAACGACAGCACGCTGAGATTTACCGTTCTGCACACGCCTAAGCACAACTATCGAATCGACTCTATGCAGTCAATGATGGACTTGGGGCTCAACAGATATTCATTCGCCATTTTCAGCCACAAGGGAGATGTCGGCACAGACACACAGCTTGAGGCACGAAAATTCATTACTCCTATGACTGCATATATTTGCAAAAAGCACAACGGAGCTTTGGGTACAAATTATTCTTTCGGCAGTGTTTCTTCCAACGATGTCATTGTTCGTGCTATCAAAAAAGCCGAAAACAGCGATGAAATCATCATAAGGCTCAATGAGGGTGCAAACAAAACCATAAACAAATTTTCGCTCACACTCGGAAACGGCATAGAGGATGCAAAAGAAGTTTTTGCAAGTGAAGAATACAAGGGCAAGGCTGAAATAAAGGACGGAAAACTTATTACAAGCTTTAAACCATACGAAATCAAAAGTTTTGCACTCAAGCTAAAGAGCGGTGAAAAGGTAAAAGCGGAAAAGGCTGTACCGATTGAACTGCCTCTCGACAAAAATATTATCACAAAGCAAGGCGAATGCGGCGACTATGACTATACTGTTCCGTTTGAAATTGTGCCTGATGAAATCAATTCAAACGGATACAAATTCATCATTAACAAGAATGAAAACAACGCTCTTACTGCCTCTGCACAAAAGATAAATACGGGCAGTAAAGACAGCAAAATTGCACTTCTTTGTGCCTCATTGGTCGGGGATAAAGACGCCGAATTTGTCATAAACGGCAGAGGAGTAAAGGCAAAGGTAAATTCCTGCTTTGAGCGTTTTGCAAGATGGGATTTGTACGACTTCGGTGAAACCGCATATATCAAAAAAGGCAAAATCGCATATGAAGCAACCCATTGTCACAAAAACGGCAAGGATGAAATTGCAAAAAGTATGTACTTTTACATTGTCGAATTTGATGTGCCTAAAAACAGCACCGTCATTTTGCCTAATGACAGCGACATTGTAATTTTGGCGGCTTGCTCTCTGCACGACGGAAAAGCAACTCTCGCCGCTCCTGTCTATGACGAAATCCAAAACAACAGACCTTTTACATTCAAAATGAGCAAGAAAGAAAAGGCTGAATACATCTTAGGTAAATGTGTATGGAATCTAAACGACAAAGACGAGTTCATAAAAGCCAATAACAGAGGGAAAGAAGAATGAATGATGAATTGAAATTCACGGTTATCAGCGACACCCATTACTATTCAAAAAAGAATTTTGTGGACGGCTTTGACAAAAACAAAAAGCCAAAGCCGGGCCAGCTCTTTTTCAGCAGGAGCGAAGAAATCGTTGAGCACACCTTTGACTGCTTGTGCAAAAATGATACGCCGGACATTGTTCTCATAAGCGGTGACCTTACATATAACGGCGAAAGGACCTCTCACGACGAGATGAAAGCCGCTCTGAAAAAGCTACAGCAAAAGGGCAAGAGAGTGTATGTTATAACCGCAACCCACGACTATACCACTCCTCGTATGCCCACATACGGCATAGACAAAAACGACAAGTATATAGAGGTTGAGTCAGTAAACCGAACACAACTTTTGAAATACTACGGCGATTTTGGCTATAACAACGCCATCGCAAAGCACAAAAGCACAATGTCGTATGTGGCACAGCTTGCAGACGGATACCGCCTGTTTGCACTCAACGATGACTACGGCGATCCCGATTGCGGATTCAGCGACGAACTGATGAACTGGGTAAAAACAGAAGCGAACAATGCAAAAAGAGACGGTCAATACATTATAGCAATGACACATCACCCTCTTGTGCCGCCGTCGCCTATATATGCGGCTGTTGCAAAGGGTGATATGCTGAATGAATATGAGCTGCGCAGGAATCAGCTTTCCGACTTAGGCTTTGATTTTGTGCTTACCGGTCATACGCATATGCACAACATTTCTTATTGCAAAATAGGAAACAAAAAGTTTTATGACATTTCTACAGCGGCATTAACGGGATTTCCGCCGTATTATCGCCAAATAGTGCTGAACAAAGAACAGAAAAAAGCAGAAATAAAAACCATTTGTGCAGACTGCGCAGACAGCATCGATACAAACGGGCTTGCCCTCGAGGAGTACACAAAAGACTTGTTTTTGGGCGTTGTATCAAAAGCACTGTACGATGCCGAATATGACTACGACAATTTTGCCGACTTTGCCGTAGGCATGAGTATCTCTAAGGAAACGAGTAAAAAATACAAGCCCATTATTCATAGTTTTGCTAAATTTCTAAATCATCTTACATTCGGAAAGGTATGGCACTTCGTTCGTTTTTCGAGTGGTGTAAGCAAGAGCGAAATAAGCAAAATCAGCTCAAAAAAAGTAGTCCCATTTGTTATCAACATTGCGGCAAATCTTTACAGAGGCGACGGAAACATACCTACTTCCTCCACAGAATACAAAATGACATGTTCAGTGTTGAAGAAAGCCGACCGTCTTGCAAAACCGTTCGGTAAAAAGCTCAATTCAATCGGCCTATCGAGTATTAGTGAGGCTGTTTTGCCGCTGGTAAACAGAGGTGCGGACAGCGACAGAAACGCTACTGTTTATTTTGGAGAATAAAAATGGATAATCATTCAAAAACAAACAAAAAATTCGGAAGCATATTAAAAGATTCTGAGGCTAAAACCCCGTGGCACATAATGCGGCTGCTCTCTTTTTTAGCATCCCTTGCTGTGTTGTGCCTGCCGATGTTTTATGCAGGTCACAAAAATGTTTCGCTAATCACTTTTGCGGCAAGCATACACAACCACGGAATAGACCTAACCGCCATATTGAGCGACAGGGCATATCTGTTTGCTGTGTCGGCAATACTCTGTGCTGTGATTTTTGGTATTGCAGAAATAATTTGCTCCTTCTTCACTTCTGCCAAAAGCGGATACAAGCGTGATATTATTGCATTCAGCGTAAATTTCGGTGTGACGGTACTGATGTCATTTTGCTCTGTCGGATTTGGCGCAAGGGTAAAGGCAGGATTGATTTTGACTCTTTTGATATATTTCATTAGATTCATTTTGCAGAACGCAGTTCACAAAAAGGGAGTCAATACCTACAATACCGTAGTGGCTCTTATAATCGCCGGTGTTGTTATCGCTTCTTCTTGCTTCGTTTATCGCTCACCTAAAGTGACATATACACCTCCGAAAAACGCTGACTGCGACATAAGCGCAGTAACATTCAATGTTGCTGCTGCTTTTGGTGAAAAATTAGACGGCACTTCAAGTGCAGAACGCTGTGACCGATTTGCAAGCTATATGAACAGTATAAAACCGGACATAATCGGCACGCAGGAAATGAATTCTATTTGGCTGGAAAAGCTCAAATCTACTATGCCGGATTATGAAAACTACGGAGTAAAGCGAGGCGGCGACAGCGAAGAAAAGAACAGCGAAATGAATGCTGTATTTTGGAACAAAACCAAGTTTTCCGCTGTGGAAAAGAACACAATCTGGCTCAGCGAAACTCCCGAAAAGGAAAGCAAATACACCTACACCGACAAAGACGGTAATCACTGTGAAGCCGGATGCTACAGAATTTGCAGCTATGTTGTTCTGTTGAATAAGCAGAACGGCAAAAACATCATTTTTTTGAACACTCATCTGGATAACGCATCGGAGCAGGCAGCTGATTTCGGTGCAAATGTAGTTATGAACAAACTCAATGAGCTAAAAGAAAAATACAACAATACCGACTGCACCGTTTTGACCGGTGATTTCAACGAAACCCAAGACGGAACGGCTTATAAGCTCGTTGCGTCCAAGCTGAACGACTGCACGAACCGAGCAAAAAAGACAGCCACATATCAAGAGTGGGGCTATCGCTTTACCGGTAACGAGCCTATCGATTTTATATTTACCGACGGAAAAGCAGTAGATTATACCGTGCTGAACGACCTGAACAACGGGTATGTGTCCGACCACTACGGAGTATATTCAGGTATTAACTTTTAAATTGACTGACAAGAATAATATTTC
>HF993130.1:101896-118223 GCA_000432435.1 Eubacterium sp. CAG:180 | reverse complement strand
CTCTTTCCTTTGTTCAGTTTTTAGGGTGTAATTCAATATGCACCATTAGCTCAGTTGGTAGAGCACCTGACTCTTAATCAGGGTGTCCGGAGTTCGAGTCTCCGATGGTGTACCACCTGATTTAAACATGGCCCGTTGGTCAAGTGGCCTAAGACTCCGGCCTCTCACGCCGGCAACAGCGGTTCGAATCCGCTACGGGTCACCAGAGTGTATAACGGGGCAACCTGTTTATATAAATCCCACTTTTGTGGGCTAAATATTTAGAAATCAGTTTTTGCTGATTTAGTCGGTGTTTATTACGATGAGGGTCCACCCGTTCCCATTCCGAACACGGTAGTTAAGCTCATTCGTGCCGAAAATACTTGGCTGGAAGCGGCCCGGGAAAATAGGTCGATGCCGACATAAATAACCGATTAAGCTTTGCTTAGTCGGTTTCAATATTCCTCCATAGCTCAGTCGGTAGAGCACGCGGCTGTTAACCGCGGTGTCGTTGGTTCGAGTCCAACTGGGGGAGCCAAAAATAGAGACGTTCTTTTGAACGTCTTTATTTTTTTTTCAAATTGAATTCGGTCAATGGCAGCTTGTACAAACAGCCGGAGGCTGTTAACTGCATCGTGACCGAGCGCTGCCGGTGGCAGGAGGAGCGAGGGCAGGATGGCGCAGCGGTCGACAGAAAAACGACGCTTCAAGGAAGTTTTTCGTCGGGCACCGCAAGAGATGGTGTCGTTGGTTCGAGTCCAACTGGGGGAGCCAAAACAAAACCTATCACAATCGTGGTAGGTTTTTGTTTTGTGTTTTTATTCCTTCATTATTTTGTTCTAAGCATTAACTTTTTTATTAGAATATAATGAAATTAAAGCAGATAGATAAATAAGAATCTATCTGTTTTTTTATGCTCAAGATTTAGAAAATAAAAAAACGTTGAGGTATGAAACTGAGCTTAAGTAAATAAGCAAAATTTTCCGCCGATTGTTCCGGACTCGTTCGTACTTTTAGGTTTTGCAGAAATCGATAAAAATGACGATATGGGATTGCTGCAGATATCAGAGAGTATAGAAAGCAAAAGCCGTATTTTTCTAATTGCAGAACGATTTCTAAAAAGATACAATAATTTGGTTACGCTATCTCGTCGCACAGTCACGTGAACAGCACCGAGCTTTATGCGGAGTGTTTTTTCATATAACCGCTTATATATTTTGACACCATATTTTATTCAGCGGTAGGGAAACTGAATTTTAGGGCAAATCAGGTTTGATTTGCCCATTTTATATATTTCTTCCATTATCTGTATTTTTATGCTAAAATATCCGTATAGTTGTAATATTTTCAGCTCGCAATATTAGAGTATAAATCGAGGCGTGTTTATGAGAAGAGATAAAACGGCAACATATGTATTTTCGTCATTTGTTGTGGCAGGTGCACTGTTTTTTATTATCGGATGCGTTATAGGATTCAGGTCGCTTAACCACAAGAATATGACTGCTGCCGAGGCGGAAATTGTTAGGATAACGACCGAGAGAGGCGCCGATGATGAGACAAACCATCGAGTCTATGTCGCATTTGATGTTGACGGTGAAGAGCATATCACCGAGATAGGCACTTATACGAGCTCCTATCGTGTCGGAAAGGTAATTAAGATTTACTATGACAACGATAACCCCGACAGAGTTGTTGTCGGCGACGATTATGGAATATCAATATTTATATGTGCTTTCGGCTTTATATTTATCGCGGTAGGCGGCTTAAGCCTTATAAAAGAACACCGTGCTTATAAGCGGTATCTTAAAAATTTAAGGACGGTTTACGCGACGTACACCGAAGTAAGCGTAAATGAAAATTATTCTGTCAACGGTCACAATCCGTACGTCGTGCTCTGTGAATGGACCGATCCCATAGACGGAAAGGTTTACGTTTTTGTAAGCCCTAATCTCTGGTTTGACCCTACGGATTTAATTGCCCGCAGAAATATTACATCATTTCCCGTGCAGATAGATTCGGAGGACCCGTCCTATTATTATGTCGATATAAGCTGTCTGCAAAATCGCACCGACGAATAATGCGGCAGACGCAATAAATTCAATTTCAGTATAGAAAGAAGTATAGCTATGGATATTATGGAATTATTAAAGACCAGGCGTACATACCGCAGATTCAAGCAGGATCCCGTGCCCGACAGCGTGGTAGAGGATATTTTGACTGCTGCGCGCTACGCTTCAAGTGCGGCGAATAAACAGCCTCTGAGTTTCGTCGTGGTAAAATCTCCCGAAATGGTTAAAAAGACCTTTTCGTATACAAGATGGGCCGGCTATTTGCCGCCTGAGGTGGGACAGCCAAAAGAAGGAGAAGAGCCGACGCTGTTTATAGGAGTGGTTGAAAACCTCGATATTAATAAAAACTGCGATACGGACGCGGGACTTGCCATTTCCAATATGACGCTTGCGGCGTGGGATAAGGGCGTCGGAAGTTGTGTTATAGGCGCCTGTAACAAGGTAAAGCTGTCTGAGCTTTTCGGACTCACGGAAAATCAAACGCTCCATACTGTGGTCGCATTCGGTTATCCTACACATAAAAGCAAAATAAAAGACATAAATGGCGAAGACGTGAAGTATTTCATCGACGGTAACGGCGATTACGTTGTCCCGAAACGAAAAACCGAAGATGTAACAAAATATTTGTGATTTAGGTCACATATACGGCTTGATACGCAGTATATGCAAAACGGGAGGTGAAAATTTTTCACCTCCCGTTTTTTGCTTTCAGCAATTACCCTTGTTTTTTATACCGCGCATAATGTGCGTAAATATCGGCGAGACTGCACTCTCGTAAGTCTTTCCGCCGAGAAGAAGCTCCGTAACTTTGATTTCTCCGAGTCTTTCCTTGGGGACAGTATAGGGATTTTCGGAGAGAATTGCCATATCGGCGATTTTTCCCGTTTCCAGAGAACCGCGGTCCTTTTCGTCAAATGTGGCGAGGTACCCGTTGTAGGTGCACATTCGCAGGGCGTCTTTTACGGACAACGCTTCTTCGGCGCAGGAGTGGTTGCAGGCTTTGTACATCCAGTTAATGGGGTCGGGCGTTGTGCAGGGCGCGTCCGAGCCCGCCGAAAGCCTTATATCGTTTTCGGAGAAAGTCTTAATCGGATTCAGTCTTTTTGAGCGCGCGCCGAGTATCTCTTTGAGATATTCATCCGGCTCTTGTCGCCAGTCGATAAATGCGGTTTGTACCGATAATGAGATGTTGTATTTTTTGCATATTTCAATGCCCTCTTCGGTGGGCAAACACGCGTGAATTATTGTGTGACGGTGATCTTCTCTCGGATAATCGTCAAGGGCTGCTTTCAAGGCTCTTGTCGCCTGATTAAAAGCCCTGTCACCTATTGCGTGCATCTCTATCTGTAAGCCCGCGCGGTTTGCTTTTTTACAAAATTCTGTCACCTTTTCATCGGAATAATATAAAACTCCGCAGTCGTTACTGTTTTCATACGGTGTGAGAAGAGATGCGTCTTTTGAGCCGAAGCAGCCGTCGAGAGCTGTTTCAAAGCATCCGCCGATTCTTGTAAGACCGCGTTTGATTACCTTTTCGGTATCCATGGTTTGGAAAAATACACGATATTGCATACCGTTTTTCAATCCCGCACCGAAATAGCGTTCCATATCGACGTCCAAATCGTGAGAAAATCCGACACCGCTGACGCTGTGTATCATTCCTATGCCGACAGAGGCCATATAGTCGGCTGCCTTTTGCATATTCTTTATAAGGTGCAACGGTGAAACAGAATTTGTAACATAATCCGAAACGGCAAAAAACGCTTCTTGATTCATTTCGCCTGTATCCTCGTGAAAGCCGCGAAGACCTTTTATTTTATCACGGATTTTATTTAAAAGAGCGGTGTTTATAACGCAGGCGTGACCGTCGTATTTAACTATAAACACAGGCTTGTCGGGGCAGACGCGGTCAAGCTCGGTGCGCCTGACAAGATGACCGTCGGACACCGAATACGGAGAGGCTCCGAAGCCTATAATTATTTTTTCCTTGCTTTTTCGGACGTGAGACTGCAGCATTTCAAGTATTTCCGAGTTGCTTTTTGCCTCCATAACGTTAAGACCGGCATAAAAAGTGGCAAAGCTCGCAAAATGTATATGAGTATCGACAAATGACGGTACCAACGCCTTTTCACGAAGCTCTATCGTCTTTGCGTCTTTAAAAGCCTCCGGCAGACTGTCACCGACATAAACTATCCTGCCGCAATTTTCAACAAGATATTCGGCGACGGTATCGTTTTTATCTACCGTAAGTATGTTTCCGTGATAAACTTTCATATTTTTCACTCCTAAATAAAAAAGAAGCGAGCTGTACAACTCGCTTCTTTGCTTTAAATTATTATATTATCGCAAACCGTATTTGTCAACAATTATTCTGTTTTGCACACAATACCGCTTTGGTGTTTATCACTTTTCGGGGAATTGTTCATTGCCGATTTCGTGTTTGTGTGATATTATTAACTTGATGATGTATCCGATTTGTCGCAGAGAAAACCGGGTGCAATTTATAAGTGTATTATGGGAGTTGGAACAAATGTTAAAGCAAAAAGAAATGCCGGCTGTCGGCGAAAAAATAGCAGTTATCAAGACCGACAAGGGCGATATTAAGGTGAGACTTTTCCCGGAGGAAGCACCCAAAGCGGTTGAAAACTTTGTTACACACGCTGAAAACGGGTACTATGACGGACTTATATTCCACAGAGTAATAAAGGATTTTATGATTCAGGGCGGTGACCCCAAGGGTACCGGAACGGGCGGCGAGAGCATTTGGGGCAAGCCGTTTGCCGATGAATTTTCAAGCGAGCTGCACAATTTCAGAGGCGCGCTTTCCATGGCTAATGCAGGCCCCAATACAAACGGCAGTCAGTTCTTTATAGTTCAGGCGGATTCAGTTTCCGACGATCTTGTTGATCAGCTTGAAACCGCTTCGGAAAAGCTTTTCCCTCTCGAGGCTGTGCGCGAATACGAGAACAACGGCGGTACTCCGTGGCTCGATTATCATCACACGGTATTCGGCCAGGTCTTTGAGGGAATGGATGTCGTTGACGATATAGCAAATGTCAAGGTGGATTTCTTCCAAAACAAGCCGTTAGAGGATGTAAAAATACAGACAATAGAAATAGTCGAGAATTAAGGGCGCAAAACGCCCTTTTTTCGTAATATGCAAAGAGGAGCTTTTATGTTATTTAAAAATATCGGTATTGTTGATGAAAACTTTGATTATGTAAAATCAATGTTCGTGGAAACAAAGGACGACAGAATTGTTTATGTGAGCAGCGTCCGTCCCGAAAATTATGAAGGCGAAGAATACGACGGTACCGGCAAGGTGCTGATGCCCGGCTTTGTAAACGCACATTCGCATTCGCCGATGACACTTTTGCGCGGCTATGCCGAAAACCTGCCGCTTCAGCGTTGGCTGAATGAAAAGGTTTTTCCGTTTGAGGACAGAATAAAGGGCGAGGACGCATATTATTCGTCAATGCTTGCGATAGCCGAAATGCTCCGATACGGAACCGTATCTTTTTCCGATATGTATTTCTTTTCCGAAAATGTCGCGAAAGCCGTAACTGACAGCGGTATTAAATGTAATTTCAGCCGCGCAATAACGAGCTTTGAGGATACCGATATTGAAAATCTGCAAAGCTTCCGCGAAAGTGAAGATATAGTAAAGCGGTTTCACAATGCCGCAGACGGCAGACTTAAAATAGATATGAGCCTGCACGCCGAGTATACAAACAGAAGAACAATAATTGAGCAGTTCGCCGAAAAGGTCCGCGAGAGAGGGCTTAGGGCGCACATACACCTGTCTGAAACGAAGAAGGAACACGAAGAATGTAAGGCGAAGTACTCGTTAACTCCGACGCAGCTCTTTTGTGAATGCGGAGTTTTTGACGTGCCGACAACTGCGGCTCATTGTGTTTGGGTTGAGGACGGAGATATTGAGCTTTTACGCGAAAAGGGCGTGACGGCAGCCACGTGCCCGGCGAGTAACCTGAAGCTCGGCAGCGGTATATGCGATGTCTACAAGCTCTTAAAAAGCGGCGTCAATGTGGCAATAGGTACAGACAGCGTCGCCTCAAACAACAATCTTAATATGATAAAGGAAATGTTCCTTTGCGCGCTTTTGCCGAAAGGTCTTCATAACGACGCCTCGGTGGTTTCCGAACGCGATATTTTAAAAATGGCTACCGTAAACGGTTACAAGGCACAGGGCAGAGAGGACAGCGGTGCAATAAAAGC
Source organism: Eubacterium sp. CAG:180 (assembly GCA_000432435.1). Taxonomy (GTDB): domain Bacteria; phylum Bacillota; class Clostridia; order Oscillospirales; family Acutalibacteraceae; genus Fimenecus. The sequence goes on along the minus strand of HF993130.1, from coordinate 111,942 downwards.
GGGGTACAAAGCTGACCTTTGCGTTTTAAACATCGAAAGCGAGCATATGTATCCGCAAACCGATATGATAAATAACCTTGTGTATGCCGCAGACGGTGCCGATGTTGTGCTGACTATGGCGGACGGAAGAGTGCTTTATAAGGACGGAGAATTCACAACGATTGATATTGAAAAGGTCAAAAGCACCGTAAATGCCGCAGCGAGCAGAATTATAAGCGAGGTAAAGAAAAATGGCTGACATCATAGAGCGAAACGCAGATTATATAAGGTCGAAAATAACCGAAATACCGAAAACAGCAATAGTTTTGGGCTCGGGGCTCGGCGATATGGGCGAAAAAATCGAAAACCCCGTGTATATAGATTACGGCGAGCTTGAAGGCTTTGCCGTATCGACCGCTCCCGGTCACAAGGGCAGATTTATCGTAGGCAGGCTTTCGGGAAAACCCGTTATTTGTATGCAGGGCAGGCTTCACTGCTATGAGGGGTGGGAGCTTGATAAAGTCGTATTGCCGATAAGAGTTATGCGTGCCCTCGGAGCGGAAAATCTGATACTTACCAATGCCGCCGGCGGAGTTAATCTCGACTTTAAACCCGGGGATATTATGCTTATAACCGACCATATCAATTTTATGGGCAGAAATCCGCTCGTGGGAAAAAATGACGACAGCGTAGGCACACGTTTCCCGGATATGTCGTTTGCATATAATCCGTCACTTCGTGAAATTGCCGAAGCATGTGCCGAAAAAACGGGTACCGACCTTAAAAAGGGCGTATATCTCGGCTGCCTCGGGCCGTCGTATGAAACACCGGCGGAAATTCGTGCATTTCGTATACTCGGAGCGGACGCAGTCGGTATGTCCACCGTTCCGGAGGTAATAGCCGCCAATCATTGCGGATTTAAAGTGCTCGCTTTTTCTCTTATTACAAATATGGCGGCAGGAGTTTTAAAACAGCCGTTAAGCGAGGAAGAGGTGCTGACCACGGGTAAACTCAAGGCTCGCGAAATGCAAAAGCTCATTTCGGAGATACTTCTGAATTTGTGATTTTACGGTGCAAATCTTCTTCCGAAAGCTCGTTATAAAGCAAAAAAACATTGACACAAAGCGAAAACTATGATATTATAGTTTTCGCCTAATACGGAGAGATACCGAAGTGGTTATAACGGAACGGTCTTGAAAACCGTCGTACGGCAACGTACCGTGGGTTCGAATCCCACTCTCTCCGCCACTTAAAAGAGGAAGCGGATTTTCCGCTCTCTCTTTTAACAATCGAATAGTGTCATAGACGCTACCAATGCAGAAGTACTCAAGTTGGTGACGAGGCGCCCCTGCTAAGGGCGTAGGTCGGGTAACCGGCGCGAGAGTTCGAGTCTCTCCTTCTGCGCCAGAAAAAGCACAAGGATTTTTCCTTTGTGCTTTTTCTTTTTGTATATATGAATTTGTTTGGAGAGACTCGAACTCTTCGTCCATCTTTTTGCGGAAAACAGCCTCCCTTGTAAAGGGAGGTGGGCCTCGTTAAGGCAAGCCGGAGGGATTTTCTCAAAAAATAGATTTCAAAAAGAAAGTGCTTCGCTTTTTAATCCCTCAGTCATCTTCGATGACAGCTCCCTTTACAAGGGAGCCTAATTTAAGCCCTCAGTCTGTTCGCGTTGCTCACAGCCAGATCCTGACGGGAGAGAGTCCCCTTTGTCGCTTCGTGACATTTCACCACACCGTGGGGAATCTCCCTTTTTGAGGGAGTCTACTAAATCCCTCACTCTACTCCCCTCGTTCGTAGCAGGTCCTAACGGGAGAGAGCCTTTTTTCACGATTGTTGACGTTTTCTGTACACAAACGGATATTATGTATAAAAATGCCCACATTGCTTGTCTGTTTTGTTATTTGTCTTGAATATAATGTGAAATAGTGATATAATTCAAAGCAGTCTACTTTTAATTTTTCTACAAAATAACAAGAAAGAGGTGCTTGTGGTGCCAGCTAAGGCAAAAAAGGTTATTAAGGTTATTTTAATTATTTTACTTGCGGCGGTTCTGATAGTGGGGGGATATGTCGCCTATGTTATGATTGATTATCACAGAATTGAAGATAATCAAGCCTTGCAAATTAACGATGCAACGAGTGATGCTGCTCTTGTAGATACGGAATATAAGGTCATATCCTACAATATCGGCTTCGCGGCATATACGCCCGATTTCGGCTTCTTTATGGACGGCGGTACACAAAGCCGTGCTGAATCGGAGGAGTCGGTCAAAAATGTGATAAGCGGCGTCGGGGATTTTCTTAAATCAGAATCTCCCGATTTCATCCTTATTGAAGAGGTCGATAAAAATGCGACTCGCAGCTATCACTATGACGAAGAGGCTGCTCTCAGAAATATGCTTGAGGGTTATGACTCTACATTTACCGTGAATTTTGACAGCCCGTATCTATTCTATCCGCTCAGCAAGCCGCATGGAAAATCGTATGCCGGTATGCTCACATTATCAAGATTCAATATTGAAAGCGGACTCAGACGCAGTCTGCCTATCGAAGACGGATTTATGAAATTTGTTGACCTTGACCGTTGCTATTCGGTATCAAGAGTTTCCGTCAGCAACGATAAGGAGCTTGTGCTGTATACGCTTCATCTTTCCGCATACACTTCCGACGGCACAATCGCCACCGAGCAGCTAAATATGCTCATAAATGATATGCAGGCGGAGTATGAAAAGGGCAATTATTGTATCGCAGGCGGCGACTTTAATAAGGATTTGCTCGTCGACTCCGGAAAAATATTCGGAATCGACGGTGCCGACTATACTTGGGCACAGCCGGTAGATCCGACGCTGTTTGACGGTACCAATCTCAGTATGGTAGCTCCGTTTAACGAGGAAAAACCCGTTCCGTCATGCAGAAATGCGGACGGTCCGTATAACGACAATCAATTTGTCCTTACTGTTGACGGCTTTATAGTCTCAGACAATGTTACCGTTTCCGGCAGCGATGTCTACGATCTCGGATTTAAGTATTCCGATCACAATCCGGTGTATATGACGTTTAAGCTTAATGGGTGAATTTGAGATTTTCGGTCGCAGAATAAAGAGAGGGGCATTCCTTATGTCTGAAAAACACAGCTCGGCGTCAAAGAGTAAATTACTCGGCACGGTGCTTTTGATTTTGGCTCTCTTCGGGTTCTTTGTGTTTATCTATCGACTTTGTTGCTATCACTACGAGTACGACCCGCAATACAGCCCGGTGGATTACGGTAAATACAATATCCTGTCTTACTTTACCGTGCAGTCAAATTTCTTTGCGTATGTGTATTTCCTGTGCGCGGCACTTTCGATATTCGGAGTTAAAAAGGCGGAGAAAATAGGCTTTAATCCTTATATTGGTGCTCTTGTTACCGTATATGTTCTCGTGGCCGGAATTACATATTGCGCCGGTATCCCAATGGGGCTTACTCCGCCCTTCAAGTGGGATACGCCGGCTCATTCGATGTCGAGCTTTATACAGGTGTATTACCATATGATAATGCCGCCGGCGGCGCTTATAGTATGGTTTTTCCCGTTTACCGACCGTGCAATAGGCAAAAAATGCTTTTGGCTGTCGGGAATTTATCCGCTTGTTTATTCGATTTTTTCAATAGTGCGCGGAAGATTTTCCGACCCTACATATTATCCGTATCCGTTTTACAATCCTGAATTTATATGGGAAACCGTTGCAAAAAATATGCCGTTCAATATCGGACTTTCATATTTAATTATAGCGGCTTTGCTTATTTTCGGCATATTGATTTTTGCGCTGTTGACTCTTCTTATCGCCGCTATACATAATAAACTAATCAAAAGGACTAAATGAGTTTATAGTAAGTAGTGTTAAAAGTTACTTTGAACTCAAAAAATTGACAAAAAATTGACAAATTTTACACTGAAATAAAACAGATTTCACAAAAATTTTAATTGCTTTACATTTTATACTATGTTATACTGTATTTTACATCAGTATAAACGGGGGAGAATAATGGAGAAAAAAGAATCCAAGGCAGTTGAAACGACTGCTCCGCATCCGAACAAAATAGGCATCAAGGAGGGCATAGGCTATATGCTCGGCGATGCCGGAAACCTTTTTGTTTTAACTTATGTTTCGTCATTTTTAAAGGTGTTTTACACCGATGTACTTAAAATAGCGACAGATAAGGTAGCCACATTGTTTTTGGTTTCGCGTCTCTGGGATGCGGTAAACGATCCTATGTGGGGAACGATTGTTGCAAAAAGACGCCCAAATAAGGACGGTAAATACCGTTCGTATCTCAAATGGCTCGCAATTCCGCTTGCTCTCTCGCAGCTTGTGTGCTTTATTGATGTTAGGGCGATAACAAATAAGCAGTGGGCACTGCTTTTGTTCGCGTATGTTACATATATAGCGTTCGGTATGCTCTATACCGGAATGAATGTTCCGTTTGGCTCTCTTGCGTCTGTTATAACCGACGATCCCGACGGCAGAACCCTTCTTTCGACCTTCCGCTCAATAGGCGGCGGAATCGGCGGAGCGGCTCCGCTTCTTTTGGCTCCGTTTATTATTTATACCAAGGTCAAAAATCCCGACGGATCTACATATAACGTTGCAAATCCCAACGGTATGTTTTGGTTTGGCGCGGCTATGGCGGCGTGTGCGGTTATATTCTATTATGCCTGCTATGCTAACACAAAGGAGCGTGTTCCCTCCGAGGCAGAGCCTAAGGTGGATATGAAAAAGCTGTATGCCGGAATGTTCAAGAGCCGACCGTTTATAGTTTTAGCTCTTACGGGAATACTGATAAGCGGCCAGCTTCAATTTGCTTCGCTCAATCAGTATCTCTATAAGAACTATTTCTGTAATACAAGCCTTTCCGTTATAGGTACAATAGCACAGTATTTGCCTATGGCTGTTATGATACCGTTTGTGCCGAAACTCGTTAAAAAGTTCGGCAAAAAGGAGCTCAGCGGATTCGGAGCGTTTTTCTCGGCTCTTGCCGCAATAGCCTGCTATATTATAAAGCCGAGACCCGATCAGGCAGGCATTTTCATTTTCCTGCTGTTCATTATAGGCTTCGGATATTCCTTTGTTTCCATAACAAACTGGGCGGTTGTCGCCGACGTTATCGATTATCAGGAATATAAGACCGGAATTAAAAACGAGAGTGCGGTATACGCTGTTTATACCTTCTGCCGTAAACTCGGTCAGACAGCGGCTGACTACGGCGGACTTATGCTTCTCGGCAAGGTAGGCTATGATGTGCAGCTTATGTCAAACGCCGGATATGTCGACGGCGTAAGCGAGGGAATACTCAAAATCTGCACACTGATTCCCGCAATAACTTATACTCTTATATTCCTGCTTTATCAGTTCGCATATCCGCTTTCGAAGAGCAAGCTCGAACCGGTTTACGATTATGTTCGTAATATGAACTGTGCGGCGCAAAGCAGAGAAACTTATTGAATAACAATAAAAAATAAAAGCGCAAACCGGAGCCCCATAAAAGGCTCCCTTTACAATGAAACGCGACATAAGCTTCAAGCTGTCAGTCATTCTGCTCTCGACCCATTCCGAATGGCAGCATATGGCGATAGTGGTGTAAACCGTTCTATTGGAAGACAAAATGGATATAGGCAGGATACTATTTATGATGTCGTTAGTTCTTTGCCTTCAGATTCACCGGTTAATTTTAATTTGTTGTACAACCATAGGCATCTTTAAATATCATTTTTAGTCGAAAGGAATATAGAAATGAAATTTTCAGATGAATATAAACTTACAGAATACTATCAAGTGCAATCGACGATTGATTATATTACGAAAGGAAAGAATAAATTATCCGCTGGAAGCTACGGAGATGGTATTTTCAGCATTTTGGATATCGATACTTCTGTTAATATAATTAAAAGTTGGAATTGGAAATTCAATAAAAGATTTATTCCTATTGTAGCAACTGCATTTGGTGATCTATTTTTGTATTGTGTTGCCAACCAATACGTGTACTATTTTCAGCCACAATACAATACTAACGATATGATTACAAAAAATATAGATGAATTGTTTGATGAGGCATTCAATCATCCAAGTATAAAATCGGGATTACTACAAGAGGAAAAATTTAAAAAAATCACATCACTATTTGGCTATCTCAAATATGGAGAAGCATTTATTCTTAAACCATGGATTTTACTGGGAGGAACAGATAAACCCGAAAATTATGTTATAGGTAATTTGAGTACATATTTAGATTTAGTTTCACAAACACTCAATAAATAAAACATAATTTGGTTCAAAAAACATGCATGTTGAATTTTTTGTGATTAAGTAATTTCAATATGACTGTATTACTGGTAAGATGATATAAGAATAAATTTACTCTGAAAGAACCCCAATCGCCGTATCTTGCGATATGACGGTTGGGGTATACTGGATAAGAATAAATCTCCAAAGGGGATGAATGGTATGAATATGTACTTTTCTGCAAGAACGCAGACGCTGGCACAGTTCAAGGAAGCCTATGACAACGGCAAAAATCCGGAACTTGTCTTATATAAGAAAAGATGACAAATAGGACTCCTCCCGTCAGGAGCCGTCACCACAGATAACTTAGGGATTATCAGGCTCCCCTAAAAAGGGCGATTCCCCACGGTGTGGGAAACGTCGCGAAGCGACAAAAAAGGCTCCCTTGTAAAGGGAGCTGGCTGTGAGCAATGCGAACAGACTGAGGGATTAAAAAACCAAAGTATTTCTTATTTAAAATCTATTTTTTAAGGAAATCCCTCCGAGTTGCCTTAACGAGGCCCACCTCCCTTTACAAGGGCGGCAAATCCCTCCGGCTTGCCTTAACGAGGCCCACCTCCATTTTAAGGGAGGCACGTCGTCGAGAAAAGTGAATGGTAAAAAGTAAAATCGGCAAGCATTTTTTATGCTTGCCGATTTATGGCTGGGGTGGCAGGATTTGAACCTACGAATGCAGCAGTCAAAGTGCTGTGTCTTACCGCTTGACGACACCCCAATATTTACTTTTTTAAAATTATACCTTAATAAACGTAAATCTGCAAGAGAAATATCTTGCAGATTTAGAAAGTGGGGTGGATAGTCGGATTCGAACCGACGGTCTCCAGTGCCACAAACTGGCGCTTTAACCAACTAAGCTATACCCACCATATTAACTGGCGCGCTTGGAGGGACTCGAACCCCCGACCCTCTGCTTAGAAGGCAGATGCTCTATCCAGCTGAGCTACAAGCGCATAACAGGTACACTTTTAAGTGCTTGAATATTATATATGCAACAGGCGTTTTTGTCAAGTACATTCTTGTGATTTGTCGTCGAAAATATAGCATAATGGCGGCGAAGCCGAAACGACGGTTTATCGCCCTATTTATAAAAATATTATGTTAAATCACCAAATGAGGTTTTTGCTCTTCAGATACCGTTAAATTATCGGGTATCTTTTTTTCTTCTTCTTCTTTTTCTTCTTCTCCTTTTTCGGGCTTTTTGAATTCCTCCTCCGGGAAATCGACTGTATTTTTGCAAATCTCATCAACCGGGAGTCCTTCGAACAAATTCTTTTCGGAAAAATCTATTTCATCGTCGCCGTTTTGGTTAAGCGGATCAAACATTTTTTACACCCTCTTACTTATCAATCAAATGTACATTGAGATGATTATACGTCATTTCAATGCCTGCGTTGTCAAATTCGGTCTTTATCCTCTCCATAAGGGCAAAGTGAGCGTCCCAATACTTCGGTGTTTCAACCCATGCCCTTACAACATATTTTATGCTGCTGTCATCGTAAGAGAGTACCGCCGCAAAAGGTTTTTCGGGGTCGTCCAAAAACATATCCGTATTTTCAACTGCCTCAAGCAGAGCCTTGCGGACTTTTTCAATGGGCGCGTCATATGACGCCGAAATTTCTATATCAACACGCCGCTTTTCCTGCGAAGTGTAATTTACTATTTTTGCCGCTATTATTTTGCTGTTGGGAACATATATTACCTTGTTGTCTATCGCCTTTATTCTTGTGTGAATAAGTCCCGTCATCATAACAGTTCCCGTAACCCCGTCAGCCTCGACATAATCGCCTATTTTAAACGGCTTTGTAACAAGTATCATAATACCGCTTGCAAGGTTTGAAAGCGAATCCTGAACGGCGAGAGATGCGGCAAGGCCGACCACCGAGAACGCCGCTACAAGCGAAGTCGCGGAGACGCCGAGCGTATCTATAACTATTATTGCGGTTATGAAACAGAGAATAAATTTTATTACCGCCGTTATTATTTTACTGAGTGTCGCGTCAAGGCTTGTTTTGCCGAGCACTCTCTTAAGCACCTTCATAATAATGCGTATCAGAAAGTAGCATATAACAAATACTATGACGGCCTCAAATATTTTCCCCACAGTAAATGAGCCGACGGAGTAATTCAGTATGCTTTGCAGCTTTTCCATTTCTTATACCTCGTTTAAAACGAATTATCATTTACACTATATAATGTTAGCAGAAAAATCGCAGCTTATCAAGTGCACCGCATAATTTATTGAAGATACAGTCAATTTGTGATATTATTTCAGGGAAAAGTAAAAGGAGAGCCGTCTTTATGCTTATAACTAAACCGGATTTTTATGACAGCTTTAAATGCAGGGCGGGTGAATGTACGGATTCGTGCTGTATAGGCTGGGAAATAGACATTGATGATGAAACAATGCGAAAATATGAGAATGAAAACGGCTCTCTATCTGTAAAGCTGAATAGGTTTACAGATAGAGAGAAGCAATGCTTTATCCTGACAGAAGACGATCGCTGCCCGTTTCTCAAAAGCGACGGTTTGTGTGAGCTGATACTGACAAAGGGCGAGGATATGCTGTGTGAAATATGCCGTGAACATCCGCGGTTTTACGCGCGATACGGCGATTTTTACGATATGGGCGAGGGGCTTTGCTGCGAGGAAGCTGCAAGCTTACTTTTTCTCAATACATCTCCGCTGAAGCTGATTACCGAGGCAGAATCACGCGACGATGCCGCATATTTTGATGACGGCCTCATTGATCCGGAAACGCTATATATGTTAAGGCAAAGCACTTTACATATGCTTTGCGACAGAACACAGACTCTTCATGACAGAATTCACTCAATATTTGAAAACTTACTTTTAAAGCAGTACGGAAAAATCAACTTTGCTTTTCCGAGCGAGGATGAATTTTACGACATTTTAATTAAAGCGTCGAAAAAAACAGAGGCGTATGACGCCGATTTTACTCATCTGTTAAAGTGCCTGTGCGAAAACAAAGCCGAGGTTTTAAATTCCCGAAAGACTTTTATATCTTATCTCGGCGAAAGAACGGCTGACTACGAAAAGCTCTTATCGTATCTTGTGTTCCGCCATTTCCCTAAAGCCGTGTATGACGGCGATGCTTTAGGCAAATTCTGCTTTTGCGTCGGCGTTACGGCGATTACATTTTATGCCGACGTATTGCTTTTTGCGGAGCGCGGAAAATTTGACCTTGACGACAGGATAAACAGCGTGAAATATCTCTCAAAGCAGTTTGAATACAGCGATGAGAACCCGGCAATTCTGTCTGAAGAGCTTAAAAAGAGAATATTACGGATATGAGTTTTACAGTGAAACACACAATAAATCCCATCAGAGTCGGGAAAATAAAGGAAACGGCGGTCCAAAAATGGCTGTGCGTTTCTTTTTTTATTGTCAAAAGAGTTGTTGAGCACGGCCAATGCATCAGGGAAAACAGAATAAAGCAAACAGCAGTCGTATAAGTCCAACCGTTACAGATGAGAATGTCTTTTAGCCCTAAAAGCGAGTCAAAATCCGTAAGCGTACCGGTTGCTGTGTATGCCATTATCATTATCGGTACAACTGTTTCATTTGCGGGAAAACCGAGTATAAAGGCTGTCAATATGACTCCGTCGAGCCCTATGAGCTTTGCAAATGGGTCCAGCGCACCCGAAAAAGCAGATAACAGACTTTCACCGCGAACAGTTACATTTGCCGCAAGCCAGATTATAATGCCTGCCGGAGCGGCAACTGCGGCGG
>HF993130.1:55592-101861 GCA_000432435.1 Eubacterium sp. CAG:180 | reverse complement strand
CCTTCCGAGAACAAAAAGGGTCCTGTCAAAAATCGAACGCACTATGACCTTTAAGACCTGCGGCTTTCTGTACGGAGGCATCTCAAGAGTGAATGACGACGGTACTCCGCGAAGAAGTGTTTTTGACAGTATACGCGACGAAACAAAGGTTAAAAGTACGCTGAATACAATAACAAGCGTCAAAAGTGCGGCGGTAAATACCGAACGGCATATGCCGAAGCTGCCGGCGGCAAAAAATATGGTTATAATACTTATGAGCGACGGAAAACGCCCGTTGCAGGGGACAAGGCAGTTTGTTATAACGGCTATAAGCTTTTCGCGAGGACTGTCTATTATGCGGCAGCCGGTGACCCCTACTGCGTTGCACCCGAAGCCCATACACATCGTGAGAGCCTGTTTGCCGCAGGTACCGCATTTTCTGAAGCCGTGGTCAAGATTAAACGCAACTCTCGGCAGGTATCCGAAGTCCTCAAGCAGGGTGAACAGGGGGAAAAATATTGCCATGGGAGGCAGCATTACCGATATGACCCAGCATAAGACCTTAAACATTCCGTTTACAAGCATTTCGCGCAGCCACACAGAAACGCCGGCATTTGTCAAAAGGAGCATAAGCTTTTGTGTGAGAAAACCGCTTGCACGCTGTAAAAGCTCGCTCGGGTAATTTGCACCCACCGCGGTAATCCAAAATATGAGCAGTAAAAGCAGCAACATTATCGGTATTCCCGTAAGCTTGCTTGTGAAAAGCTTATCTAATTTGCGGTCAAAGTCATGCCTCTTGTTTTGATTTGTTTTTACAACGCCGTCAACTGTATTTTCGGCTGTTTTAACTATGCTTTCGGGAATATCGTCTTCTATGTTTTTTCTTCCGCCGCACACACGGTACGCTCTTTCCAGCGCGTCCGAAATATCGCAGTCTTTTAATTTGTCATCGCCGAATATCTCCTTAAATTCCTCCGTGTTTTTTTTCGGCTCTGTTAAAAGACGCAGAGCCATGTATCTTTCATTCAGCGGAAGATTTGTATTTTTTCTTAATGCGTCGCAGAGAATTTCTATTGCCTTTTCGGTGCTTTCACTGTATTTTACGGGGAAAATCGGTGCTTTTTTATCTGCCGACATTTTTTGAACTGCGGACAAAAGCTCCGGAAACCCCTGCTTTGTACGTGCACAAATGCCGACTGTCGGAACACCGAGTCGTTTTTCGAGCTTTTCCGTGTCAATTTCTATGCCCTTTTTCTTCGCCTCATCTAACAGGTTTATACAAACAATTATATTACCCGTTATTTCCATGGCTTGCAGGACGAGATTTAAATTGCGCTCAAGGCAGACCGCGTCGCATACAACGATTACGGCGTCATACCGATGAGATTGCAAAAATTTACCTGCATTTTCCTCTTCTTCGGAGTGTGAGCAAAGAGAATATGTACCCGGCAGATCGACCAAAACATATTCTCTTTCTTTATAAAGAAACCTGCCCTCTGCGGAGTCTACCGTCTTGCCCGTCCAATTACCGGTGTGCTGGTGCATACCTGTGAGCGCGTTAAATACCGTGCTTTTTCCGACGTTCGGATTGCCGGCAAGTGCTATTACTTTTTTATTGGGAATTTTTTGTTTTTTCAAATTATCACCCTATTTAAGAAGTATCTGCTCTGCGTCGGACTTTCGTATCGCAATGTATGCACCGCGTATCATGTAGACTTTTATGTCGCCGGATATGCTGTCGAGAACACAACCGATTTCGGTGTCCCTTATAACTCCGAGATCCTGAAGCCGTCTTTTCATATTTCCTCCGTTTTCAACCGATAACACCCTTGCTTTTTCACCGACGGGCAAAAAGGCAAGGCTTTTTTTATGCTCCAAGGCTGTTCTCTCCTTTGCTCTGATATATACAGTATCATTATATTTTGAAAAAACGGTATTCGTTACCATATTGCGACAGCTTTTTTAATGCTTGTCCGTTAAAATGAAAGAAAACTCGGAAGGGATGAAAAAATATGTCCGTTGAAATTAAGACAGACGAAGATGTTGTTACGTCATTTTTATCAGGTGAAATCGACCATCATGTCGCTTTGCCCATACGTGAAAAAACAGACGCGGCAATTATTTCGGCACACCCTAAAAGAGTCGTGCTTGATTTTTCGGGAGTCACATTTATGGACAGCTCCGGAATAGGACTTGTGATGGGCAGATACAAGATATGCGAGAGTATGGGAGCCTCACTCGAAATTCACGGCCTGTCACGCCATGCATATAAGGTAATGTGCCTCGCGGGGCTTCAAAATCTCGCGGTGCTGAAAAAGAAAAAGGAGGCGGATAAAAGTGAAACCGCTTAATGAACTCAAAATGCAACTGGAGAGCCGTTCCGTAAACGAAGGATATGCACGTACGGCGGTGTCGGCGTTTATTTCACAGCTTGACCCCACAATAGAGGAGCTGAACGATATAAGGACCTCCGTCAGCGAGGCGGTGACGAACTGTATAGTCCACGCCTACAAAAATTCGTGCGGAAAAATATACATAGACGTCAAAATTTTCGGCGACGGTAAAACTGTGACGAAAATACGCGACAGAGGCCGCGGAATAGAAGACATAAAAAAAGCCCGTCAGCCGCTGTTTACAACACTCGGCGGTGACAGGTCGGGTCTCGGGTTTTCCGTGATGGAGAGCTTTTCCGATAAGGTGAGAGTGACGTCAACGCTCGGAAAAGGCACAACTGTGACCTTATATAAAACGATAAAGGGTAAAGAGCAATGGACCGAAAAGAGCTGATTGAGCAAAATCTCGGCTTGGTACACGCCTGTGCAAACAGGTTCCGCGGCAGAGGAATAGAATATGAGGAGCTTTATTCCGCAGGGTGTCTCGGACTTGTCAAGGCGGCGGACGGCTTTCGCGAGGAGCTCGGCTTTGCTTTTTCAACGTATGCCGTACCTGCGGTTTTGGGTGAAATCAGAAGACTTTTCAGAGACGGCGGAGCGGTAAAGGTCAGCCGCTCCTTAAAGGAACGCTCGCGCGAAGCCGTTAAGCTCAGCGAAAAGCTGACAAAAGAAAACGGCAGAGAGCCTACCGTAACAGAATTATCAAAAATTCTGGGGATAGACTGCTTTGCCGTATCGGAACTTTTAAATATTTCCTTGCCGCCCGTGTCGCTCACTGCGTCGGACGATGACAATGAACGTCAAACCGATGTTCCCGTGCCCTCGGGCGAAGATGCCATTCAGGATAAATTGGCTCTCGAAGAGGTTTTAAAAGCTTTGCCCCAAAAAGACCAAACCCTTATAAGGCTCAGATATTTCAAGGGGTTTACACAAAGTGCGACAGCCGAAAAACTCGGAATGTCACAGGTGCAGGTTTCAAGAAAGGAGAGAGCCGTGCTTGCGATTATGCGAAAAAAGCTGACGGACGATTATTCTCAGTCGGCAACATAGGCTCTGACTCTAAGCGGGATACCGAGACTGTCGGCAAGCTCTCTGCATTTTTCAATATCCTCTTTGGGGATCACATCGACCACCGAAAAACGCAGATCCTGACCGTACTGTTTACACTCTTTTGCAAATTTGATGATGGCGTCAAACGATTTTTCACCGAATGCCGGAGCACACAGCTCACAGTATTTTTCGCTGCTGTATTCGTTAAGGCTTATCGAGATTTTATCGGTATTTTCACATAATTCCTTGGCTGTCGGCTTTTTGTTGAGCAGGTCGGAAAGGCCGTTCGTATTAAGACGAACCTTTAAGCCGAGTTTTTCGTGAATGTATTTGCACGTCTTTATGAGATTGTCATATGCAAAAGTCGGTTCACCGTAGCCGCAGAATATAACCTCGCCGTTGTAGCCGGTGAAATCGTATGCGTCAATAGCTTTTTTAATTTCATCAAACGAGGGGTTGTGACCCGAGAACCAAAGCGTGTCCGCGTCGCCTACCGAATCCGAATTATTGCGGATGCAGAATTTGCATTTGCACGGACAGGAATTTGTGATGTTAAGGTATACGCTGCCCTCAAAGGTGTAAACTATGTCAGCCATTAAAAAGACTCCCTTTAGGATAATTTTGTTTTGAATTTAACTTTATCAAGCGCCGGAGCGGCAATATAGTAGATTATTGCACTGCCGACTGCCTGAATAATCGAGAACGGAACGGAGGTTAATGCCGTGGGGAACGAATATAAAAGTCCCTCCGCAAGAAGATAACCGAAGATTGTTATAAGACCGGAAACAAGAGGCATAAACGCGGTGGTCTTATTAAGAATTTTGTTGGGGCTCTTCGTTGCGTGGCAGGTATAAACGAGTGCAAACGGCAGAGCGTTAAGAGCCTTAATTACTGCCGTAAACGGAGCCCAAGCGGCAGCACCGGCAAGTATATCGGCACAAAAACCGCCTATTGCCGCAGCCGCCATTGCGTACGGAAGCGGAAGAATACATGCGGCAAGGTAAATCATACTGTCGCCGAAGTGGAGATAACCGTCGTTTATACCGGTGTTAAATTTGATGTATGCCGTCATTACGGCAATAAGAGCGGCAAAAACCGCAGCTTTAACAAGGTTTAAAAGCGCTGTCATTGATTTTGATTTTGTGTTCATAGTGGTCACCATATTCTTTCGTAGTGAAATATCCGAGAAGCTCGCGGTGCCGGATTGCAGGGCGCAATACGGCTCTTTGTGAGATGCTTTACATAAGCTTCCCCAAATATTTTTCAAAATTTACCCCGAAATTACGATCCGTGTTTTCTTCGTAAGAATCCCTTATGGCGCCTTCAAGGAATTCTACGGCTTTTTCGGTGGCACATAGCGGAGCTTCGCCTTTTACGGTAAGTCCCGCAACAGCCGCGGCAAACAGATCACCCGTACCGGAAAAGCTTCCGCCGTATTTTTTGGATGAAACAGTTTTAAAACCGCTTTTATCGGCGACAACGTTTAAAACGGTGTCGTCTTTTTTTATGCCGGTAACAATGACCGTGCTCAGAGTATCGTTTAAAAGGGACGATGCGGCTTTTGCTATATCGTCCGGTTCCGATGAAGAGAGAGCTTCGTAGCTTTCCCCCGTCAGAACACACAGCTCCGTGAGATTCGGAGATATAATGTCAGCCCTTTTTGCGAGACGCGTTACGGCGTCGCACATAGCCTTGTCGTATATATCGTAAATTTTTCCGTCATCCGCCATAACGGGATCACAGAAAAAAACGGTGTCGTCATTTTGAAATTCGTCAAGAAAACGAAATATTTTTTCCGCCTGACGGTGCGACGCTATAAAGCCTGTAAGAATGCCGTCAAAGCGAACGCCGAGCTTTTTCCACTCGCTCGTGAAAAAATCCATTTTATCGGTAAAATCATCGCAGTAAAAGCTCTCAAAGCCTGTTTGATTTGACAGTACCGCCGTCGGCATCGGGCAGCATTCAAGCCCAAGAGCCGATATAACCGGTATAGCCGCCGTGAGAGAGCATTTGCCGAAGCCGGAAAGGTCGTTTATAACGGCTATTTTTTTCATGGTTTTTAACACCCTTCCGTTTTTTCGAGATGATTTTTTGCCGAAATACGAGTCGGTATTTAATACTTGCCCAACTCCTGATTTTAATATATAATATACCCGATGTGTCATTATTGAAATACACAAAAACTAAAATTTTTTAGGGGACAGTTATGGAGAATACTGTGGATTCCGGACTGAATAAGGAAAACATTCCGCTGTATATGCGAGTTTACGAATATTATAAAGACCTAATCACCGAGGGCAAGCTGTCTCCGGGCGCAAGGCTTCCGTCAATACGGCGGTGTGAAAAGGAGCTGTCGGTAAGCCGCACTACGGCTGAGGCGGCGTATTTTCAGCTTGCGGCGGACGGATATGTTGTATCAAAGCCGCAGAGCGGGTACTTTGTGACGGATGTTGCGCGGCGTGAAAAAAAAGACGGCACGGTAAGAGGGATAAAAGAACTTGAGCCGAAAACCGACTATGATTTCACTTCTCTCTCGGCAGACAGGGAGAGCTTTGATTTCACGCTGTGGCGAAGATACATCAAAAGTGCTTTGAGGCAGGATGAAAGACTGCTGTCCTACGGCGAGGCGCAGGGAGAACGCGAGCTTAGGGAGGCTCTTTGCAAATACATCACGGAGCACAGAAATGCGGTCTGCTCACCAGATAACATAGTCATAGGCGCGGGCGTGCAAAGCCTTTTACATATAATATGCGCCGTGCTGCCGCGTTCGCAAAAGGTCTTTTTCGGAGAGTCGGAATTTGAACAGGGCGCAGCGGTGTTTTCCGACCACGGCTTTAAATCATGCCGTACAAAAGAAGAGGCCGATATAATTTATGTGAGTCCGTCGCATATAAACCGCCTCGGCGACGTTATGCCGACAAGTGAAAGACTTCGTCTTATCCGTCTTGCAGACAGAGAAAACAAGCTTATAATCGAGGATGATTACGACAGTGAGTTTGGATATTTCAATCGCCCCACACCATCGCTTCAGGGACTTGACTGCGGCAGAAATGTAATTTATATCGGTACGTTTTCAAAGCTGCTTTTACCGTCTATCAGACTCAGCTTTATGATACTTCCGGACGCGCTGCTCGGCGAATACGAAAAAAAGGCGGAGCTGTATAACCAAACCGCCTCAAAGACCGAACAGATAGCATTGTGCAGCTTTATCCGCGACGGAAATCTGTCAATAAGAATAAGAAAAATCAAAAGACTGTATACCCAAAAAATGAAGCTGCTGACATCAGCCCTGAAAGAGGTTTTCGGCGATAAAGCCAATATCTATATCGGCGAAACGGGCTTTGTTTTAAGACTCGAAATAAAGTGCGCCATGTCGGAAAAAGAAATCGCGGAGCGAGCCCTTATAAGCGGCGTGGCGGTAAAGGAGAGCGGCACGGGGAAAAAATATCCGCAGATTTTGCTCTTGTGCTCGTCCGTGGCGTCTGAAGATTTTTTGCCGGCTGCAAAAAGACTTTACGGCAGTATATTCGGAGCATAAAAAACGTTAGTAAAACGCTGTTTGTATGTTGTATTACGCGTTTTACTGTGATAAAATATCAGCAATAAAAAGCAATATCGGGAGGCAAATATGCAGACAGACTTTTATGAGGACAGGCTCAGGGTGTTCCTTGAGGAGTTCAAAAAAAATACCGTGGCTTACAGCGAAAAAATCGAAGGCTTTTTATATAAGCCGTGCGAATATAAAGTCGGTAACGAATTGCCCGTTGTTGATGAGAGCTTTAAGAGTTTTGAAAAAAATGACCGCTGGGGCGGAAAATATGATGCACACGCATGGTTTTATAAAAAACTGATTGTTCCGAAAGAACTGACAGGCAAAAATCTCGAGCTTACCGTCTCCACTCAGCTTGATGGCTGGGACGCGGTAAATCCTCAGTTTATAGCGTATGTTGACGGCAAATTGCAGCAAGGGCTTGATGTGAATCACCGCGAAATATTCCTTGATAATGCAAAGGACGAATATGATATCTTCCTTTACGCCTATTCCGGCAGAAACGACTGCTTGCTTGATTTTAACGTGACTCTCAACGCGTATTACGAGAACGCACGCCGCCTCTATTATAAAATCGCCGTGCCGTATGAGGTTACGCTTTATCACGAGCCGTATGAAAAGGTCTATGTCGATATCGAAAACTACGTTGTCGGCGCAATAAATCTCATTGATATGCGCGTGCCGGGTTCAAAAGAATTTCTTGACTCCGTCGATACTGCCGAAGCATATCTTGACAGGGAATTCTACGGCAAATACTGCAAAAAAGAAGACGTAAACGCCGTCTGCATAGGCCATACGCATATAGACGTAGCTTGGCTCTGGACTCTTGCACAGACGAGGGAAAAGGTGTTGCGCTCTTTTTCGACCGTACTTGAGCTTATGAAAAAATATCCCGAATACAAGTTTATGTCGAGTCAGGCGCAGCTCTATAAATTCCTGAAAGAGGAAAGCCCCGAGCTTTACGCCGAGGTAAAAGAAATGGTACGCCTCGGCAGATGGGAGGTCGAGGGCGCCATGTGGGTCGAGGCGGACTGCAATCTGTCGTCGGGCGAGAGCCTTGTAAGGCAGATATTATACGGCAAGAGCTTCTTCAAAAACGAATTCGGCGTTGATTCAAAGGTGCTTTGGCTCCCCGATGTATTCGGTTATTCCGCGGCCCTGCCGCAAATCCTCCGCAAAAGCGGCGTTGATAAATTCGTGACCTCCAAAATCGGCTGGAGCGAGACCGATAAAATGCCGTATGACACTTTTTTCTGGAAGGGGATAGACGGTACCGATATATTCACGTATTTTATGACCGCGCAGGATAAGGTCAGAGGTAAAAAGCCGGCGACAAACGTCACTTACAACGCAAAACTCAACCCTTGTCAGCTCATAGGCGGATACGACCGCTATCAGCAAAAGGATATAAACAACGAAGTGATGATAACCTTCGGTTACGGCGACGGCGGCGGCGGACCTATAAGAAAAGACCTTGAATATTACGATGTGCTGAAAAAGGGCGTTTCGGGAGTACCGTGCGCTAAAATGGAATTTGCCGGCTCATTCCTTGAGCGAATTAAAAAGAGAGCCGAAAAAAATCCGAAAACTCCTTGTTGGCAAGGCGAACTGTATCTTGAATATCACCGCGGAACCTATACCTCCATGGCGCAGAATAAAAAGCTGAACCGCCGAAGCGAATTCCTTTATGAAAATGCCGAAATGCTGTCCGTGACGGCGCAAAAACTACTCGGCAAAGAGTACCCGAGGGAGGCTCTTCACGATGGCTGGGAGACAATACTTTTAAATCAGTTCCACGACATAATACCCGGCTCATCAATAAAGGAAGTATATGAGGTATCGCATCGGCAGTATGAGAAAATCTGCGAAGCGGGCAAAAGAATCAAAAACGACGCCGAAACCGCCGTCGCGGAAAATATAAACACACGCGGCGGAGTGCTCGTTTTTAATCCGAACTCCTTTGAGGCGAGCGGCGAAACAAAGCTTGACGGCAAAACCGTGTACGTTAAAAATATACCTCCGAAGGGATATAAGGTTGTAACGGACGTCTGCAATACAAATTCCGTAAAGGTTACCGATAAATTCCTTGAAAACAGGTTCTTTAAAATAAAGCTTGATAAGACCGGAGCTTTTTCTTCTCTGTTCGATAAGAAAAATAAACGCGAGGTGCTCAAAAAGGGCGAGCGCGGAAATGTGCTTACTGCATACGAAGATATTCCGCGTGACTACGACAACTGGGAGATAAGCAATTACTATACCGACAAGTCTTGGGAAGTTGATTCCGTAGTTTCAATAAAACCGCTGTCGGACGGTGTCAGAGCCGGCATCGAGATAACAAGAAGATTTCTCTCAAGCACCATAGTACAGCGCATATGGCTCTATGAAAACACGCCGAAAATCGACTTCGAAAACGATATTGACTGGAAAGAAAGCCATATACTTCTCAAAACCGCCTTCCCCACGGAAATAAATGCCGACAAGGCAACATACGACATACAATTCGGAACGGTTGAAAGACCGACTCACAAAAACACAAGCTGGGACGCGGCAAAATTTGAGGTGTGCGCGCATAAATTCGCCGACCTTTCAGAATACGGCTACGGCGTAAGCCTTTTAAACGACTGCAAGTACGGCTATGATATTCACGACTCGGTTATTCGCCTTACGCTGATTAAGTGCGGAAACTATCCCAATCCCGACGCCGATAAATGCAGGCACGAGTTTACATATTCGCTGTTCCCGCACAGCGGTGATTTCAGGGAGGCAGGTACGGTAAAGCTCGCTTATCTGCTCAATTCTCCGCTTGAGGCAAAAAAAATCGAAAGTCAAAACGGTACTCTTCCCGAAGAATATTCCCTTTTGTCGATTGATTCGGAAAATGTCATATGCGAGACAGTGAAAAATGCAGAGGACGGCGACGGCGTAATCGTGAGATTGTACGAGTGCTGTAATTCACGCGCAAATGTAAATCTCACGCTCGGATTTGATTTTGACGATGTGTACTTGACCGACCTTCTCGAAAATGAAGAGAGAAAGCTTCAAAAACACGGCAGAACGGTAAATCTTACGTTGAAACCGTTTGAAATAGTAACTTTAAAGCTGAAATAAAACAGATTGCTTTTTTTCGAAAGGATAGGTGCTTAAAATGAAAAAATTTATGGACGACGACTTTTTGCTGTCAACCGATACCGCAAAGGATCTCTTCAGGGCGGCGAAAGAAATGCCTGTATTCGATTGGCATTGCCACCTGTCGCCGAAGGAGATATACGATAACAAAAACCCCGACGATATAGCTGAGCTGTGGCTTTCTTATGACCACTACAAGTGGCGCGCCATGCGTTCGTTCGGCATTGACGAAAAATATATCACGGGCGACGCCGACGGCTATGATAAGTTTAAGGCGTGGGCTAAAACAATGCCCTATCTTATAGGTAATCCGCTTTATCATTGGACTCATCTGGAGCTTCAAAGATATTTCGGAATTTATAAAACGCTGTCTCCCGAAACGTGCGATGAGATATGGGAAAAATGCAACGCAAAAATCAAAAAAGGCGGCTTTTCTCCGCGCGAGCTTATAGAAAAATCGGGTGTTGTGTGCGTCTGCACAACAGACGACCCGGCCGATACACTTGAATACCATAAGCTTTTGGCTAAGGATAAGAGCTTTTCATGCCGCGTGCTTCCGGCGTTCAGACCGGAAAAGGCTCTCGGTATAGAATTGCCGTCGTTTCCGGAGTGGCTTTCCCGTATGGAAAAAACGGCGGGCGTGAAAATAGATTCTTATAAGACGTTAAAAGAAGTCCTTAAAGAAAGAATACGTTATTTCGATTCCGTAGGCTGCCTTGCCTGTGATCATTCTTTTTCATATATACCATATGAAAAATGCGGCGAGGATGAGCTCGAAGAGATATTCAGAAAGGGTGCGGCAGGCGAAAAACCGACAGAATTTGAGTGCGACTGCTACAAAACCGACCTTTTAACCGAGCTTGCAAAAGAATACGCGGCACACGATTGGGTCATGGAGCTGCACGTAGGTGCTCTTCGCAACAACAACACAAGAATGTTTAAGGAAATCGGTGCCGATTCGGGCTTCGATTCGATAGATGATTGTAACACGGCTTCGGGACTTTCAAAATTCCTCGACTCGCTTGACAGCCAAAACGCTCTCCCCAAAACGGTCATTTTCAATCTTAACCCGCGTGACAATTTTGTCTACGGCTCTATGATAGGTAATTTCCAGGGCAGCGGCAATTATTCAAAAATACAGTACGGAGCGGCTTGGTGGTTCAACGACAATTACGACGGAATGAGAAAGCAGATTGCGACGCTCGCAAATCTCGGATGTCTCGGCAAATTTATCGGTATGGTGACGGATTCGAGAAGCTTTTTGTCATATCCGCGCCACGAGTATTTCAGACGTATTCTCTGCGAATATATAGGCGACCTCGTCGAGGAGGGAAAATATCCGCGCGATATGGAATTTCTTAAAAATATCGCGGAGGATATATCGTATAACAATGCCGCGGCTTACTTTGGCATTTGACAAGCCGAGGTTAATATAATAAAATACATAGAGTGAGCAGCCCGAGCAGTTGCGGAGCGCTTTGCGCGATGAGGAAAGTCCGAGCATCACACAGCAGGGTAACGGCTAACGGCCGCCGAGGGTGACCTCCGGGACAGTGCATAGAAATATACCGCCGCTTTTGCGGTAAGGGTGGAATGGCGAGGTAAGAGCTCACCGGAATGTCGGTAACGGCATTGCCAGGCAAACCCTACCCGATGCAACATCGACAGAAGTTGTCAGCTGGGCAAATACTTCGAAGGATGGCTTGAGCGTGCCGGCAACGGTACGCCTAGACAGATAACTGCTTTAAACGACAGAACTCGGCTTACAAGGCTGCTCACTCTTTTATTTCCGCCTCATATGATGATATGGGGTGGTTTTAATGTTAGAGGGCTTTTTCGGCGCGGTTTTTGTGGGACTTATAATATTGGGCGTCTTTGCCGTAGTATATGCTGTGCTGTTAAAACTGCTGCTGAAAGCAAAATACGAATACTATGTACTTATCCCGTCTAAGCATTGCGGGAAAAATGTGTCTGCGGCAGTATACGCCGCGAGAATGAAAATGAATCTCATAGGCGATGAGGATTACGGTAAAGTCATAGTGCTTGACACGGGAATGACCGAAAAAGAAAAGCTCGGCTGCCAAAATATTTGCCGTGAAACAAACGGCATATATCTTTTTACCGCCGAGGATTTAGAGGAATATTTGAAATGAGCGAAACTCGCGAAAAAGAAATAATAGAGGGTACGGTAGAGGACATAAGGTTCAGAAATGAGCAAAACGGATATACCGTGCTTTCCGTCGGCTGTGATGATGACCTTATCACGGCCGTCGGTGTATTTTCCGATATTTCCGTCGGCGAAACCGTAAAGCTTCAGGGTGAATGGACTTATCACACAACCTTCGGCAGGCAATTTAAGGTGGAGGCGTTTGAACGCAATATGCCGGCAACAACCGAACAGCTTTATAATTATCTTGCCGCAGGCGCAATAAAAGGAATAGGCAGGGCTACGGCAGAGCGTATTGTGGATATGTTCGGCGAAAAAGCATTCGATTATCTCGAAAGCAATCCCGAGATGCTCTCAAAGGTCAAGGGCATTTCGCCGGAAAAGGCAGAAAAAATCTGCGCGTCATATCGCAGCCAGTTTGCGATACGCAGCATTACCATGACGCTCGAATCGTACGGTATAGGTCCGCGCGAGTGCCTTGCCGCATATAAAGCGTTCGGCGGTGATGTGGTGGGCAAGGTCACGGAAAACCCGTACGTTCTCTGTTTGCCCGAGGTCGGCGTACCGTTTGACCGAGTTGAGACAATAGCTGACAATCTTCCGCACAGACCAAATGATTCATACAGGATAAAGGCGGGCGTAGAGCATATTTTAAGACATAATTTATATGTCGACGGACACACCTGCATACCGCGTGATAAGCTTTTGCGCGTGGCTGCCGAATTTCTTAATACAAATGCAGATACCGTAGATATAATGACGGACGAGCTTTGTCATGAAAACCGACTTGTCTCAAAGGTGTTTACCGACAAGGAGTACGTCTTTTTAATTCAGGCGTTTCGCGATGAAAAGAGTATAAGCGACCGCATAAAGGTGCTTTTGAATTTTCCGCCGGCAGGCCATTCGGCACTTGACAGCGAAATAGAGAAAATCGAAAAAGCCGATAATATATCGTATGCCGAAAAGCAAAAGCTCGCCATAAAGACAGCGGTGAACAAGGGCATACTGATTTTGACCGGCGGTCCCGGAACAGGTAAAACCACCACGCTCAAGGGCATACTTCGTCTCTTTCAAAGCGAGGGGCTGGACATAAGCCTTGCGGCACCCACGGGAAGAGCGGCAAAAAGAATGACCGAGCTTACCGGCAAGGAGGCTAAGACCATTCACCGGCTTTTGGAGGTTGAGTGGGACGAGCATGACAGACCTACATTTAAACGAAATATCCGCAATCCGCTTGAGTGTGAAGCTCTTATACTTGATGAGCTCTCCATGGTGGATATAAGCCTTTTTGCGAGTCTTTTAAACGCATTGCCTCTCGGTTGTCGCCTTATTATGCTCGGTGACTCCGATCAGCTGCCTCCGGTCGGTGCAGGCAATGTGCTTCACGATTTAATTGAATCGCGCCTTTTGCCTGTGGTTGAGTTGAAGGAGGTCTTTCGTCAGTCCATGGGCAGCCTCATAGTCACCAACGCACACCGTATAGTGAACGGTGAAAAAATCGTGACAGACCGAAAGGACGGCGACTTCTTTTTGATGGAACGGCAGACCCCGGCTCTTGCTGCGAAAACGATAGCGGAGCTTTATGCCGAGAGACTGCCGCGCGCATATTCGTATTCTCCGCTCAGAGATATACAGGTGCTTTGCCCGTCAAAAAAGGGCGAGGCCGGCACGGTAAATCTCAACAAAATACTCCAGTCTCTTGTGAATCCGCCGTCGGATAATAAAAACGAGCTGAATTCGGGCTTCCGTCTTTTCCGCGAGGGCGACAAGGTAATGCAGATAAAAAACAATTACGATATCCATTGGGACGGCGATAAGGAGTCCGGCGAGGGAATTTTTAACGGAGACATCGGAATAATCGAAAAAATAGACTTAAAGAGCGAGACTGCGTTTATAAGCTTTGACGACAGAACCGCACAGTACGCAAAGGAGCAGATGACCGAGCTTGAGCTTGCATATGCCGTTACCGTGCATAAAAGTCAGGGCAGCGAATTTAAAGCCGTTATAATGCCCGTCGTAAATGTAATACCGCAGCTCTGTTACAGAAATCTGCTTTATACCGCAGTAACAAGGGCGAAGGAGCTTATGATAATTGTCGGCACGAAAGACGAGGTTATGAAAATGGCGGCTAACGATAAAAAAACACGTCGCTATTCGGCACTGAAAAAGCTGCTGCTTAATGATGCCGCTCCCGCAATTCTCGGTACAACGGGTATTTAAAAGAGCTGAACCGATTTTTAAGAGCAAACAAAAGACACCCCTTGGGCACTTTAAGTACTCAAGGGGTGCTTTTTTTCTTGGATTATATCAGGCTTCTTCTTTTTTCTTTTTGATTATCACGCCTGCCGCGGCAACTGCCGTAATAACGGCAAATGACGATAACGCAATACCGCGTTTTGCGCTTCCGGTTTTTGGAATTTTGGATGAGACCTTATTTTCGCCGCCTGAAAGTCTTACTTCGGCGCGCTCTTCGATATTCTCCGGAGTGTTTTCCGTTGTATCCGCCGGAGCTGTTTCGGTTACGGGTGCAGGCTCGTTTTCGCCGATTATAAGCTTTGCGGCGTCATTTATGAACGGATAATCCTTAATTTCATCGTCGCTTAAGTGCGTAAAGGTAAATGTTTTTTCCTTTATGAGCCTTTGTGGACTGTTGAGACGGTATCTGACCTTTATGCTGATGGGCTGAGTGCTTTTGGCAAAGCAGTGGTCGGTCATGGAAATTACCTTGGTGCTGCCGGCACCTATTCCGGAATAAGAATTGTACTCCGGGAAAAGGTTGAAGCCCTTAGCCGAAATGTCGAGAATATCTATTGTGTATTGCTCCGAGAGATTTGTAAATACAAGTGCCGTGTCCTCCGACGTGTGAAAGCCGGAGTTTGTATTGTCAAATCTCATGTAGAGACCGTCCGCCGGATTCTGGGCAAGCTCAAATTGCGGATATTTGGGATTTGAGTATATATCCTTTATACTGTCGCCGAACATAAACTCGAGTATAAACTCGCGAGAGTATGAGTCCCAGTTGCTTTGACCGTGGAACTGCCCCTTTATAAACCATGTGTTTTCCGGAAGATAGGAGCAGGTGGCGTCTATATCCCTGTCGGGAGAGATGTGCCAATGCTTTTTGTTGCCGCACTGTGTTCCGACGGGAGCGTAATCCTCCGGAAACTGCTCTCCGAACGGAGCGCAGGCAGAGCCCGATGAAGTGTGCACGTCTATTATATAGTCGGAGTTTTTGTATGTACCGGTAACGCCGTTTATGCCCGTATTGGACATTATGGCTATCTGAGTGCCGGCTTTTTGTGCTCTTTTAAGACCCTCTCTCATATTTGCGAGCGCGTTGTAGTGAAATTCGTCCGAGGCTGCTATCAGCGGAGCGGCCGCAACGGGGTCTACATATCCGTCTCTTATAAGACGGGCTTTCACTTCATCGTATACGTTAAGAGGGATAAAGTCCCATATACTGCCGAATTTGTCAATGTAATCCACAATGTATTTCTGCGCGACGAGATTGACTATTTTGTTGAGGTTTTGGTAACCGCCCGTAAGAGATGACAGGAACTCGAGTATCCATTCCCACTCGTTTTCGGAGCGGAACCCGATTTCGACAAACTGCAATATCGTCGGGAAGTCAAGCGTTATATCGTTGCCGAGCAACGGGTCGCCTACCATATTGGTTCCGCCTATTGCCGGAACGTTGAGACAGGCCTTGTGAACCTTTGCTTTTTCGCCGTAATAATAGAGATACGAGGCACCGCATTGACCGCCGAAGCTAAGGCCGTATATATCTACCTTGTCGGAACAAGTCAAGGCTCTTACTTCATCGATATATGCGTCAATGTCCTTTGCGTATTGCGCCTGACCCTTACGCCAATCGTTGGTGTAAATGAATATGTAGTCGGCGGCATTTTCAACGCCCTGCTGTGTAAGTTTTTCCACGAAGCCGGTCATTATGGGCTTTTCGCCGATATACTCCTCCTGACCGTTTGCAATAAGCGTGGACAATCGCGTGGCCTCGGCGCCCTTCGGGAAGGTATCAAGGTTGTATTTCGATGAACCGTCCGCATTGCAGGCTATCGGGTCCATCACGTCGAGAAGAATCGTGCCGAGTGTGTCCACAAGCGGATCGGGGTTGCCTTTTGCATATTCCTTCGCGCCGTTTGCAAGCTCTTTGCCGTAGTCGTTTAAAACGTGCTCCTTGACCTTGTCAAAGTCAAGACCCCAGGCTTTTTCACCAGTGTCCTGATTAAAGAGCTGTGGGCCGCTGTAGCCCTGCAAGAGAATGACCGGATAAACTTTTTCTTTTTTGCCGTCTGCCGCAAAGGCCGCCACAAAGAGCGAGCCTGCTGCCAGTATCAGCGACAAAAGTACCGCTAAAAACCTTTTCATTTTTTTACTCCTCCAAGCTTTGTGCATTTTATACACAAATTATTATTGATTATAACATTTTTAATTCAAATTGTAAATAAAATATTTTTCGTTTCGTATAACCCCTATTTGTGTTAAGTAAAATTCGGCTTTTCGCTCTTTTTTATTGACTTTAATACGCTTTGGTGTTAACATAACAAGGATATGCCAACTCGCAGGAGGGTAATTTATGAATATTTCAAGCTCACTTGCATCGCTTATAAGTGTGCCGTCGGATAATATTATATATGCCGTTATCTTGTTTGTTATAGGTCTTGTGCTTATAGTTAAGGGCGGCGATGTTTTTGTTGACGCCGCTACATGGATAGCCGAAGCTACGGGAATTCCGAAATTCATAATCGGCGCTACGGTAGTCAGCTTTGCCACGACGCTTCCGGAACTTCTTGTTTCGTCAATAGCGGCGGCAAAGGGGCAAAACGATATGGCAATAGGCAATGCCGTAGGCTCGGTAACCGCCAATATCGGCCTTATAATGAGTATTTCCGTTTTGTGTATGCCGGCCGTCATTAAACGCAGCTCCGTTGCATTAAAGGGCTCGCTTATGATTCTCGCGGTTGCCGCGCTTTTCGCATTTTCTTATGACCTTGATTTAAATCTTTGGCAGAGCATTATAATGATAGCGATATTTGCCGTCTTTATGATAGAAAACATCATTTCCGGCAAAAAATCCCTCTCCGCCGATTCCGGCGAGGTTGAGAAAACGGAACACACCGGGAAGCAGATGGCACTCAATATAGTTAAGTTCTTGATAGGTGCCGCGGCCGTTGTTGTGGGAGCCGATTTGCTCGTTGACGACGGTACCGTGATAGCTCGCCATTTAGGCGTGTCCGAGGCGATAATCGGCGTTACCATAATAGCGATAGGCACATCATTGCCCGAGCTTGTAACAACTCTTACCGCCGTTGCCAAAAAGCAGTCGGAGCTTTCCATAGGCAACATTATAGGCGCAAATATCATTGATTTGACTCTCATTCTTCCGATATGCGCGTTTTTATCGGGCGGAACTCTTACGGTCGGCAAGCAGTCGGCGTTTCTTGATATGCCGGTTTGTTTGCTCGTCATAGCGATAGCCATAATACCTACGTTGATTTTCAAAAAGCTCAGCCGTTGGCAGGGCGCTTTGATGGTTTGTATTTATATCGGCTATGTGGCGGTGCTTGTCACGAATTCGTCCATGCATTATCTTCCGTTTTAAATGATAGGGGCTGTATTTTTTACAGCTCCTTTTTTTCGGAATTTTCAAAGGTCGTTTTTATTTTTATGTTTAATATTTGTATTGAAATAGAACCCGAAATATGATAAAATTTTCAATTAAGTAAAAGCATTTGTTTGAAAGGTCGGTGTATTGTTTGAAAGCGTATTTGATGCTTGAAGACGGTTCCGTATATGAGGGAACCGCAAGGGGCGATTTTAAAGAAACTGCCTGCGAAATAGTGTTTAACACTTCTATGACCGGATATGTTGAAATCCTTACTGACCCGTCGTATGCGGGGCAGGGAGTTGTTATGACCTATCCCATGATAGGCAATTACGGTATAAGCCGAGAGGATTTTGAGAGCGAAAGGCTTCAGCCGAGTGCCTTTATAGTCCATGAGCTCAGCTCCGACCCGTCAAATTTCAGATGCACCGATACAATAGAGAATCTTTTAAAGGAATACAATATTCCGTGCATATCGGGCGTTGATACGCGCGCCGTCGTAAAGAAACTGCGCGAGAGCGGAACCATGCGCGGTGTACTCACTTCGGATATCGGCGACAGGGAAAGGCTTATGGATGTCATTAAGTCCTTCCGCCAAATTGACCTTGTCGGCAGCGTTACCGCAAAGCAGACAAAGGTATACGGCGAAGAAAACACCGGTGCTGAAATAGCACTTATGGATTTCGGAACAAAGCGGAATATAATAAATAATCTCGTGAAGAGAAACTGCATTGTAACGGTTTACCCGTCATTTACGTCGGCAGATGAAATAATAAAGACATCGCCCGACGGCATTATGCTTTCAAACGGCCCCGGCGATCCGTCGGAATGCGTCGATATAATCAAAGAGATAAAGAAGCTTTACGATTACGGTATACCGACCTTTGCAATCTGCCTCGGCCATCAGCTTATGGCACTTGCCAACGGCGGCGAGACCGAAAGAATGAAGTACGGTCACAGGGGCGCAAATCACCCGGTCAAATTCCTTAATGAAGACAGGACCTACCTCTCGTCGCAGAACCACGGCTATATGGTAAACGGCAAGGGGCTGCCGGATAACGCCGAAATTAACTGCATAAACGTAAACGATAAGACCGTTGAGGGAATAGTTTATCACGGAAAGCCCGTGTTCACCGTGCAGTTCCACCCGGAGGCCAACGCAGGTCCGCGCGATACGGCGTTTTTGTTTGACAGATTTTTGAAGATGGCAGCGGAGGGCAGATACGATGATTGATAAGACGATAAAAAAGGTACTTGTTATCGGCTCCGGTCCTATTATCATAGGTCAGGCTGCCGAATTTGACTACGCCGGAACTCAGGCGTGCCGCTCTCTGAAGGAAGAGGGGATAGAGGTTGTACTTGTAAACTCAAACCCCGCTACAATAATGACCGACGGCGATATAGCGGATAAGGTGTATATCGAGCCGCTGAATGTTCCCACGCTCACCAAGATAATAGAAAAAGAAAAACCCGATTCGATTCTCCCCACGCTCGGCGGTCAGACAGGACTCAACCTTGCTATGGAGCTTGACGAAAAAGGCGTTTTAAAGGCCAACGGCGTGCGCCTTATCGGTATCAAGGCGTCCTCTATCAAAAAGGCTGAGGACAGGCAGGAATTTAAGGATACCATGGAAAAAATCGGCGAGCCGTGTATCGAGTCGCTCGTTGTACACGACGTTGAGGCTGCGGTTGAATTTTCCGATAAGATAGGTTATCCCGTAATAGTCCGCCCGGCATATACGCTCGGCGGTACGGGCGGCGGAATTGCCGACGATGAGGAGGAGCTTCGCGAGATATGTTCAAACGGACTTCGCCTGTCGCGCGTAAACGAGGTTCTTATCGAGAAATGTATTGCCGGCTGGAAAGAGATAGAGTATGAGGTAATGCGTGACGGCAAGGGCAACTGCATTACCGTATGTAATATGGAAAACCTTGACCCCGTAGGAGTTCATACCGGAGACTCGATAGTTGTCGCACCGTCTCAGACCCTTATGGATAAGGAATATCAGATGCTGCGCTCCGCGGCTCTTAACATCATAACGGAGCTTGGCATAGAGGGCGGCTGCAATGTTCAGTTTGCACTTCATCCCGATTCATTCCGCTATGCCGTAATCGAGGTTAACCCGCGTGTTTCACGTTCCTCGGCACTTGCTTCAAAGGCAACCGGCTACCCCATAGCGCGTATTGCCGCAAAAATAGCTCTCGGACTCGGGCTTGACGAGATACCGAACGCGATTACCAAAAAAACATATGCTTCGTTTGAGCCGGCTCTCGACTACTGCGTCGTTAAAATTCCGAAGTGGCCGTTTGACAAGTTCGTAAACGCAAAACGTACACTCGGCACACAGATGAAGGCGACCGGCGAGGTTATGGCGATTTCACGTTCATTTGAATGTGCGCTGCAAAAGGCTCTTCATTCGCTTGAAGAAAACAAGACAAGCCTTTTGATGTCCGAGTATACCGAAAAAAGCTGCGACGAGCTGCTAAAGCTTCTTAAAAATATCGATAACACGCGTCTTTATGTTGTGGCGGCGTCGATTTATAACGGCATTTCTCTCGGCAAAATACATGACATCACAAAGATTGATATGTGGTTCCTGACGAGAATAGAAAATATTGTCAATATGGAAAAAACGCTTATGACCGGCGCGTGTGACCGCGATACTTTGCTCGAGGCAAAGCGTCTCGGCTTTACGGACGACGTTATAGCAAATGATGTCGGCGTTTCCGAGGCGTCAATCAAAAATCTCCGCAGAATGTGGCATATCACTCCGTCATTCTCGATAGTTGATACCTGCGCCGCGGAGTTCAAGGCCGAAACGCCGTATTATTATTCGGATTACTGCGTTGAAAACGAGGTCGATACAACTCCGAAGAAAAAGAAGATTATCGTTCTCGGCTCGGGACCTATAAGAATAGGACAGGGCGTAGAATTTGACTATTGCTCGGTGCACTCTATTTGGGCGCTTAAAAAAGCCGGTTGCGAAGCCATAATCGTAAATAACAACCCCGAAACCGTATCAACCGATTTCGACGTTTCCGATAAGCTTTATTTTGAGCCTTTGACTCCCGAATACGTTACCAATATAGTCGAGGCGGAAAAACCCGACGGCGCAATAGTTCAGTTCGGCGGCCAGACCGCTATAAAGCTCACAAAAACGCTTAACGACCTCGGAGTCACGATTCTCGGTACCGACGCCGACCACGTTGACGCCGCAGAGGACAGAGAGCGTTTTGACGAGATACTCGAATACTGTGACATTCAAAGACCTAAGGGACATACCGTGTTTACCGTAAACGAGGCTCTATCGGCGGCACATTCGCTCGGTTATCCCGTATTGGTAAGAC
This sequence comes from Eubacterium sp. CAG:180, assembly GCA_000432435.1. GTDB lineage: Bacteria > Bacillota > Clostridia > Oscillospirales > Acutalibacteraceae > Fimenecus. The sequence goes on along the minus strand of HF993130.1, from coordinate 80,625 downwards.
CGAGCTACGTCCTCGGCGGTCAGGGCATGCAAATTGCCGCAAGCGACGATGACATAAGAGAGTTTATGGGCATCATAACCCGTACCATTCCCGATTTGTCCGAGCACCCCGTGCTTGTAGATAAATATCTTATGGGCCAGGAGGTTGAGGTCGACGCTATATGCGACGGCAAAAACATACTGATTCCCGGTATTATGGAGCACATTGACCGTGCCGGCATCCATTCGGGCGACTCGATTTCCGTATATCCCGCAGTCACACTCTCCGAAAAGGTTCAAAAGACCATAGTTGATTATACAAAGCGTCTCGCTTCCGCGCTTCACGTTATCGGTATGATGAATATACAGTTCATAGTGCTCAAGGAAGAGGTTTACATCATCGAGGTAAATCCGCGTTCTTCAAGAACCGTACCGTATATAAGCAAGGTAACAGGCATTCCGGCTATTGCACTCGCTACAAGAGCTATGCTCGGCGAAAAGCTCTCGGATATGGGTTACGGCACAGGCCTTTTCAGAAACAGCGGATATTATGCAATCAAGCTTCCCGTATTCTCATTTGAAAAGATAATCGGTGCCGATACATCTCTCGGCCCCGAAATGAAATCTACGGGCGAGGTGCTCGGTATTTCGCAAGATTACAACGAGGCACTTTTAAAGGCATTCGACGGCGGCGGAGTTTCGCTTCCTAAGGACGGCAAGATTATTGTCACCGTCCGCGATAAGGACAAGGCTGAGGTCTGTGAGATGCTTAAGGCGTTCAAGGATTCGCAGTTTAAGTTCTACGCAACTCCGGGAACGCGTAAGGCTTTGCTTGAGGCAGGCATAGATGCGAAGCCCGTAAATAAGCTCACCGGTGAGAGCCCCAATATTATGGATATGCTCCATTCGGGCGATGTCTCACTCATCATCAATACGCCTACTCACGGCAGACGCCCCGACAGAGACGGCTTTAAGCTTCGCCGAATTGCGGTTGAGAGCGGTACATCATGTCTTACCTCGCTTGATGCGGCAAAGGCTCTTATGGAGAGTACGTTTATAGTTCCGAGCGATAAAATGTCGCTTACCGATATTGCGACGCTCAAAATAACTCCGAACGTAAACTGATAATTCGGTTGTCGCTTAAAAGGACACCGAGACTTTACTTGACTTTTCTTTGAAAGGCTCTTGTGGTTCACAGGAGCCTTTTAATTGTAATTATGAATAAATTGTGAAGTTTTGTATTGCATATTTATACATTGTTTGTTATACTAAAAGGGCTATTTAAAAATCGTGGGAGTGTTTTATCGCTTCCGAAATCTCATTAAGAGGAGTAAAACTATGGCAGATAAGAAAAAAATAAGCCTCGGCGGTATAGACAACGCCGCAGAGGAAAAGGGCTCATTTATGAAGGCTCTTTGGCAGTTCATTAAGTTCCTTGTAGTAAGCGGACTTGTCACCATCATTCAGCTGGTGCTTGCGAACGTTCTTCCGCTTATCTTCGACAGTGTAACCGCCACTCTTCCCGCTTTCCTTCAGGGAATCTTCGCACCGAACACAATTTTTGACGCAGCTACCGCAAAGGGCGTTGAGCAGATAGGTAAATATGTTGTCGGCGGTGTTATAGAAAACGGAACCGTCATAGGCGGCGTAGTTACTTGGGGATATCTTCTTCCGTTCTTCCTTTCAAACCTTGTAGCCAATATCTACGGCTTCTATCAGAATAAAAAGACGACATTTAAATCTGACGCTCCCTGGTATAACTTCGCAATTTACATATTCCTTATGATTGCACTTATACTCTTCTCAACCTGGTTCCAGGGCTGGCTCGTCGGCGTTATCGGCAGATCCTCATGGGGCTGGTTACAGGCTCTCGCAAGAACCATTGCAGGTCTTGCGGCAGGCTTTGTTCAGATGGTAGTTCTCTTCCCGATGGAGAAATTCGTTCTTCTTAAAGAAAAGAAGAAAGACGGCGAAGATGATGCAGACGCTGACAAAAAAGAGGAAGCTAAGGCATAATTCAACCGATGAAAAAAGGTTCGCGTAAGCGGACCTTTTTTTGTTGCACATAAAATAAAAAGCGGCCGTAAGAACCGAAGCTCTTACAGCCGTCTTTTTGTTATAAATACGAATTTCAATTGGTTTGGTGGGTTATCAGAAAAGCCCCGACACATTCCCGTCATCGTCAACGTCTATTTTATACGCCGCAGGCTGCTTCGGGAGTCCCGGCATTGTCATTATGTCTCCTGTGAGAGCCACTATAAATCCGGCGCCTGCCGACAGGCGGACATCGCGTACCGTGAGTGTGAAGCCCTTCGGACTGCCGAGCTTTTGCGGGTCGTCCGACAGAGAATACTGCGTTTTCGCAACACAAATCGGGAGCTTGTCTTTGCCGAGCTTTTCAATTTCGGAAATTGCTTTTTCCGCATTCGAGGTGAATACAACATCTCCGGCGCGGTAAATCTCCTTTGCAAGAACATTCAGCTTTTCCTTTATTGAAAGCTTTTCGTCATATATGGGCTTAAAGTGAGCTTCTTTTGTCTCAATCGTTTTAACGACCTTTTCGGCAAGCTCTTTTCCGCCTTCTCCGCCGCGGGCAAATACCTCCGTAAGCGAAACCGGGACGTCTTTTTCCTTGCAAAAAGCTTCTATCGTTTCGATTTCCGCTTCGGTATCCGTCGCAAAACGGTTTATCGCAACCACAACGGGTAAGCCGTATTTTCTCATGTTTTCAATATGAGTTTCAAGGTTTACGATACCATTTTTCAGAGCGACGGTATTTTCCTTTGACAGCTCGGCCTTCGGCACGCCGCCGTTGTATTTCAGCGCGCGGATTGTGGCTACTATTACAACGCAGGAGGGCTTGAGGCCTGCACAGCGGCACTTGATATCGAGAAACTTTTCGGCACCGAGGTCTGCCCCGAAGCCGGCCTCGGTTATGCAGTAGTCGCCGAGCTTCAGCGCGAGACGTGTGGCGGTTACCGAGTTACAGCCGTGCGCTATGTTGGCAAACGGTCCGCCGTGCATTAAAGCGGGAGTGTTTTCGAGTGTTTGTACAAGATTCGGCTTTATTGCGTCTTTTAAGAGAGCCGCCATTGAACCGACTGCATTCAAATCCCTTGCGTATACGGGAGTACCGTCGTATGTGTATGCGGTGAGTATTGAGCCGAGGCGATCTTTTAAATCTTTGATTCCGGATGAGAGGCAGAGTATAGCCATAATCTCGCTTGCCACCGTTATCATAAAGCCGTCCTCACGCGGTACGCCGTTTACCTTGCCTCCGAGACCTATCACAACGTTTCTCAGCGCTCTGTCATTCATATCAAGGCAGCGCTTGAAGAGAATCCTTCTCGGGTCGATGCGAAGCTCGTTCCCCTGCTGAATATGATTGTCGATTATCGCGCACAAAAGATTGTTTGCGGCCGTTATGGCGTGCATATCGCCCGTGAAATGAAGATTTATGTCCTCCATCGGTATTACCTGAGCGTAACCGCCGCCGGCAGCACCGCCCTTTATTCCGAAAACAGGGCCCATAGACGGCTCACGCAAGGCTATTACGGCTTTTTTGCCTATGCGGTTCATCGCTTCGCCGAGACCTACCGTGACGGTGGTTTTTCCTTCGCCTGCAGGCGTCGGATTTATGGCTGTTACAAGTATGAGCTTGCCGTCCTCTTTGTTTTCATATTTTTTGAGCAGCGACAGCGGAAGCTTCGCTTTGTATTTGCCGTAAAATTCAAGCTCGTCGGCACTGATGCCGAGCTTTTCGGCAATGTCGGATATAGGCTTAATGTCGGCCTGTTTTGCTATTTCGATATCAGTTAACAATTAAAACCCTCCAAATGATAATATTCGATAGCACATATATTAAATTATAAATGAAAACACACAGTAAAACAAGCCTTATTTTTTAACCGGCACAGCCGCGTCAAGGTTGACAAGAACGGCTATTGAATGTATAATTTTTTATTATGTTGATAAGTGTGCCGTAATGCTTAAGCCGTTTCGCTTAAACGGATAAGACCCGCGACACGTTAAGGAGATTTTTACAGTATGGAATGGACAGGTCTTAACGAATTAAGAGAAAAATACCTCAGCTTTTTCGAAAGCAAGGGCCATTTGAGACTGCCGAGCTTTTCGCTCGTACCGCAGCACGATAAGAGCCTTTTGCTTATAAACTCCGGTATGGCTCCCATGAAAAAGTGGTTTACGGGCGAGGAAACGCCTCCGCGTAAGCGCGTAACAACTTGCCAAAAGTGTATAAGAACGCCCGATATAGAAAATGTCGGCAAAACCGCGCGTCACGGAACGTATTTTGAGATGCTCGGCAACTTCTCGTTCGGCGATTACTTTAAGCACGAGGTAATTCCGTGGGCATGGGAATTTTGCACCAAGGTATTGGAGATGGATCCCGAAAAACTCTACATCAGCGTTTATGAGGAAGATGACGAGGCTTACGATATATGGACTAAGGATATAGGCGTTGACCCGTCGCACATGGTTCGTTTCGGCAAGGAGGATAACTTCTGGGAGCACGGAGCGGGTCCGTGCGGACCGTGCTCGGAAATATATTATGACCGAGGCGAAAAATACGGCTGCGGCAAGCCCGACTGCAAGGTGGGCTGCGAGTGCGACCGTTATATCGAATTTTGGAACCTCGTATTCACTCAGTTCGAAAATGACGGTAACAACAATTACTCGCGTCTTGCGCATCCCAATATAGATACCGGTATGGGCCTTGAAAGACTCGCTTGCATATCGCAGGACGTTGACAACCTCTTTGAGGTTGATACGGTTCAGAATATAATGAAGCACATTATGAAAATTGCCGGCGTGAAATATCACGATGATGAGAAAAAAGATATATCTCTTCGTGTTATAACAGATCACGTAAGAAGCACCACAATGATGATATCCGACGGTGTTATGCCGTCAAACGAGGGCAGAGGCTACGTTTTAAGACGTCTTTTGCGCCGCGCAGCACGCCACGGCAGATTGCTCGGTATTGACAGACCCTTCCTCTACGAGGTTGCCGAGACGGTTATTAAAGAGAACGATACAGCTTACCCAAGTCTTCTTGAAAAGCACGACTTTATCATAAATGTTATTAAAGCGGAGGAGGAAAACTTCGCAAAGACCATTGATACGGGCCTTAATATGCTCGAGGAAATGGTTAAAAACACCGACGGTAAGGTTATGAGCGGTGCCGATGCGTTTAAGCTCTCCGATACTTACGGTTTCCCGCTTGACCTTACAAAGGACATTCTTGACGAAAAGGGTATGACCGTTGACGAGCAGGAGTATACGGCTCTTATGACCGAGGCTCGCAAAAAAGCTCGCGAGGCTCACAAGGACGCAGGCGCAGAGGCTTGGAAGAGCTCGGGCAATGCCACCAAGGGAATGGATAAAACCCCGTTCGTCGGCTATGAAACTCTTTCGGGCGACAGCGAGATACTCGCTGTTGTAGTTGACGGCGAAAAGAAACAGGCTGCAACGGAAGATGACAATATAACACTTGTGCTTTCCGAAACTCCGTTCTATGCGGAAAGCGGCGGTCAGGTCGGCGACGTCGGCGTTATCAAGGGCAACGGATTTGAATTTACCGTTGAAAACACCACTAAAACACATGAGGGCGTAGTTCTTCACCACGGCTACATCTCGGACGGCGAGACTGTATCGTGCGGCGACAAGGTTCACGCTGAGGTAAATCGTTCTGTACGTGAAGCCACCATGCGTAACCATACCGCGGCGCATCTTTTACAGGCGGCTCTGCGTAAAATACTCGGCACTCATGTTGAGCAGGCAGGCCAGCTTGTAAACAGCGAGGCTGTCAGATTTGACTTTACTCATTTCTCGGCTCTCTCGGCGGAGGAGCTCAGAAAGGTTGAAAATACCGTAAACGAAGTAATAATGTCGGCCGTGCCGGTTGTTACAAGCGAAATGCCGATTGACGAGGCTAAAAAGCTCGGCGCAATGGCATTATTCGGCGAAAAATACGGCGATATCGTAAGAGTTGTAAAGGCAGATGATTTTTCTGTCGAGTTCTGCGGCGGAACCCATGTTAAAAATACCGGATCAATAGGGCTCTTCAAAATAGTATCCGAGTCATCGGTAGCGTCGGGCGTCCGCAGAATAGAGGCTGTTACGGGCAATAATATTATGAAATACATTGACAAGAACAATGAGCTTATTGCCGAAACCGCCAAAAACCTTAAGCTTACAAATTATCATGAATTGGCGTCCCGTGCCGCGGCTCTCTCTGCGGAGCTTAAAGAAAAGGAACGCGAAATATCGTCTTTGGAGGCAGAGATTGCAGCATCGAAAACTGCCGACCTTATGAAAGATGCAAAGCAGATAGGCGGTGTACGCCTTGTCACAGCCGATATAGGCGAAGCCGGAGCCGATGCTCTTCGCTCGCTTTGCGACAAAGCACTTGAAAGCGGAGATGATATTATCGCCGTGTTCGCAGGCAAAAATGCCGAAAAAGGCACAGCGTCGTTCGCTTGCCGCGTCGGTAAAAAAGCCATAGAGTGCGGAGCTCATGCAGGTAATATAGTTCGCGAGGTAGCACGCGTTGCAGGTGGTGCAGGCGGCGGAAAACCCGACAGTGCCATGGCAGGTGCCAAAGACGATTCAAAAATACCGGAAGCTCTTAAAAAGGCTTCCGAAATAGTCGGCGCTATGCTTTTAGGCAAGCGATAATAATCCGAGCTCGCCTAAAATGGCGTATTTTCGGCGTATTTTAACTTGTCGTCTTTGTGAGGCGTCAGCCTCACTGCATCCTCCGCATGAAACTCCACTCGAAAATCAGCTCATTTTAGGTCGCTGATTTTTATGCTTGGCAGATTTTTATGCAGAGCGAGGCAAAAACGCAGTTAATCCTGTCGGATTAACGAGTATTTTAACATGGCTATGCGAAAAATCTGCAGCCTAAAAACGGGTTCGGATTTATTATTGCTTGCCTAAACGGAGGGTTTAAAATGGAAGATTGCCTTTTCTGCAAAATAATAGCCGGAGAAATTCCGTCAAAAAAAGTATATGAAGACGATTTGTGCTATGCGTTTTATGATATAAATCCGCAGTCGGATACGCATTTTCTCGTCGTCCCGAAGCAGCATATCAGCGGAGCGGATAAGATAACAGGCGAAAATTCCGCTGTTGTTGCGCACATTTTTGAGGTGATTTCCTCTCTTACAAAGCAACTCGGCCTCTCATCATATCGCATTATAAACAACTGCGGCGAGGGTGCCGGTCAAACGGTGATGCATCTTCATTTCCACGTTCTCAGCGGAGGTAATCTCGGCGAAAGACTCGTTTGATTATGAAACGGCCGCTTGCAGTTACGGGATTTACAATGCTCTTTACACTTCTTGTATTGAGCGGTTCAAATGATAAAGCGATAAGCGCAGTGCTTTTGGCTGCGCTTATCGCTTTTGTTGTTTTTATGTGTATTAAAAAGGTGAGGCGAGATAAAACCTTGCCTTTTGCGGCTCTCAGCGCGGCGGTTGCCGTTTTGCTCCTGATGTCAAATAACGCATACTATTTAGGCAAAGCAAAGCCGCTAAACGGCAAAGAAGTAATCATTAGCGGCACCCTCTCGGATTTGCCGTACGAAAAGGACGGAAGCTTTTATTATGTGCTGAAAGCGGATACGGTGAACGGCGAAAAAAGCTCTCTGTCATTTCGCGTGGTATCAAAAACTCCGCTCTGTATAGACGTGACGGACGAGGTCAGCCTTTCGGCAAAAGCATTCCTCTTAGGCGGCGACAGCGATGAAATACTCAAATACTATAAGTCAAAATCTTTGTTTCTCGGCGCGCATTCACCGGAAAATATAAGCATAAAAAGAGGAGAAAAGAAAAGCATCGGCACTATGTTGCTTGCGCTTCGTCAAAAATTGACAAGCGAGACACTGTGCCTTTTGCCGAACACATACGGCGGACTTGTGGCAGGGCTTTGCTACGGTGACAAGTCGAATATTCCCCGATATGTTACTACGGCGTTCTCGGCAGCCGGAGTTTCGCATTTGCTTGCCGTTTCGGGGCTTCACCTAAGTGTGTGGTCCTCGCTTTTGTATATGATTATGCGAAAGCTGCGTGTGTCGCGCCGTATCTCTTCTGCGTCGTCAATCGTGTTCATTATTTTCTTCGCAATACTCACGGGAATGAACCCTCCCGTTGTAAGAGCAGGCACTATGATAGGTCTTGTATTTGCTGCCGATTTGTTCAAGCGAGAGGCTGATTCTCTGAATTCAATAGGACTTTCGCTTATTTTATTGCTCGTATTTAATCCGTATATGAGTACCTCTTTAAGCCTGTGGCTGTCGCTTGCCGCTACGCTCGGTATGATGTACTTCTTAAAGCCGCTGTCACGGGCACTCGACAGACTGATAGCTAATGTAAAGCAAAATATCTTTACAACGGCGTATAAATCCGTATCGTCTCTCATAGCTGTGAGCTTAGCGGTAACGGCAGCATCATTGCCTGTCTTTGCCGTCAGCCTGCCGACCGTCTCAACAGTATCCGTGCTTTCAAATCTGCTTATGGTTACCGTTGGCTCCGTTTGTATGACAAGCGGCGGACTCGGGGCACTTTTTATGCTCATAAAGCTTGATATTATAGGAAAACCGCTTGTTTTGCTATCGGGAATTACGGCGAAATATCTCACGGAAACAGCTGTTAAAATATCGGAATTTCACCACGCTTTGCTACCGATAGACTCGATTTTCACAAGAATCAGTATCGCCGCAGCGCTTATTGTTTTTGCAGTCGTTTTGCTGCTCGGATACAAAAACAAAACGGTTGTAAAGCGAATTGCCATTACACTTTTCTGTATGATATTTTTATCCGCAGCCGTAGTTTCAACGGTGCAAAACAATAAACTGTGCATTGCTGCCGTGTCGGTGGGCGACGGATCTGCCGTTGTTATGAAGTACAAATATAAAACTTATGTCGTAGGCTGCGGCGGTAACTACTTTTCAGGCTCGGCGGTTTGTGATATAATAAATACATTGGGAAGCTCGAATATAGATTATATCATTTTACCTGAGGACAGCGAGAAAAGCCTTTCCGGTGTGAGACGCGTAAAGGAGACATACCGGATATCGTCGGCGGTTACGGCAACCGACCGCATAAAAGACGGCTTTTCCTTTGATTCCGTTGTTTCTTTGAACGGAAATTCTGTGGAAATTACCGACGGTAAGCTTAAAATCACCGTACAGGACAGCCGAGTTTATGTTTTCTTTGGTGACTCTTTATCGGAAATAACATTCGGCGACGTCAATGACGGCTCGGATGCGGGGCTTTTAATTTGCCGCGGGATTACAGGATACGAAAAATCCGATATAATACTTGTTTCAACCGATAAAACCGATATAGGGGATTTACCGTCACAAAAGGTTATATTGACTTCACAAAACGGGACGGTGCTTTTTACCTTGTCCCATAACGGAAAAATGACATACCGGAGGATGGCATAATGCCGAGTCTTGACACAAAACAGCTCAAAGCGCAGCTGAAAGAAGAAAAATTTGAGCGTTCATATTTAATATACGGAGAAGAGGATTATTTAAAGCATTATTATTCGGAGCTTATAGCCTCAAAATGCGTTGCGTCGGGTATGGAGGGCTTTAACTTAAAGCGATTCGATTATTCGCAGGGCAGTACCTTTGAAGAAGTGCGCGCCGCATCGGAAACTCTTCCGGCTTTCGGCGGATATGCCTGCGTTGTAGCTAAGGATTACCCCTTGGATTCAATATATTCATCGGATAAAAGCGCATTTGAATCGTTTCTCAAGGAGCTTCCCGACAGTACCGTGATAATATTTTTACAAGACACGGTGAGCGTAGATGCAAAACGTAACGCAAAATATAAAAGCATCATTGCGCAGTTTCAAAAATACGGAGCGGAGATATGCTTTGACAGGCTCGATGTTACGTCACTTACAAAAATTATAATGTCGGGTGCCGCAAAGCGCGGCTGCAATATAGACCGTGAGACGGCGGCATATCTTATAGAGACAAGCGGAAACGACCTTACGATTCTGCAAAACGAGACCGATAAGCTGTGCAATTTCAAAAACGGGGATCAGATAACAAAAACGGACATTGACGAGGTGTGCGTAAAATCACTTGAAGCAAGCGTGTTTGACCTGTCAAGGGCTGTAACGAAAAACGACGGCAAAAAGGCGTTTTCGGTTCTTCATAAGCTGTTTGCGGAAAAGGAAAAGCCGGAGCTGATTTTAGGCACTATGATAATGGCGTTCGTCGATATGTACCGCGCCAAGGTTGCCGTGTCATCGGGAGAAAAAGCGAATTTTGCCGCAAGCTGTTACAATTACCGCGGCAGGGAATTCAGGCTTCGCAATGCCTCTTACGACAGCCGCAATATAAGCATAAAGACTCTGCGTAAAAATCTCGATTCGTTAAATGAAGCGGACAGAAAACTCAAAATCAGAGTAACCGACGAAAAAATAATTCTCGAAAAGCTGCTTGTTGAGCTGCTTCGGAGTGAACAGTAAATGATACAAATAAAGCAAGCCGTCATAGTTGAGGGCAAATATGACAAAATAAAGGTATCAAATATACTTGATACCCTGATAATCGAAACAGACGGATTCGGAATATTTAAGGATAAAAACAAGCAAAAGCTCATACGCCGCTTAGCAGAAACAAGGGGTATACTTATTTTGACGGACAGCGATTCGGCAGGCTTTACGATACGTTCTTTTTTAAACGGAATCGTTCCGAAAGAGCAGCTCATAAACGTGTATATTCCCGACATATTCGGAAAGGAAAAACGCAAGAGCGAACCGTCAAAAGAGGGAAAATTGGGCGTCGAGGGCGTAAAGAGCGACGTTATAATAGATGCTCTCAAAAAAGCGGGCGTTAAGTTTGACGTCGATGCCGAATCCCCTAAAAAAATACGGTCTGTTACTAAGACCGACCTTTTTCTTGACGGTCTTTCCGGCGGCAAAGACAGTGCCGAAAAAAGAGCAAGGTTTTTAAAACAGCTTGATTTGCCGGAGCATCTCTCCTCTAATTCTATGCTGAAGCTCATAAATTCATTTATGGATTTTGATGATTACAAAAGAGAAATACAGAAGCTAAACGAAGGTGTAAAAATATGAAAATACTTGTGTTGTCAACAGGCGGAACAATAGGCTCTGCGACAAAGGACGGGGTTATGTCACCCGACAAAAACGCAACGGCCCTGCTTGTACTGCTCTATGAGTCCTCGTTTCAGGACGTGGCGGAATTTGACTGTGAGAGCGTTTCGGATATTCTTTCCGAAAATGTCACCGAGCCTTTTTACGAAAAGCTTATAAACAGGCTGCTTGCGGTTGATACCGAAAAATATGACGGCGTAATCGTTCTGCACGGAACCGATACGCTCGCATATACGTCGTCGCTTGCGGCAATGGTGTGCCGCAGTCTCCCTATTCCCGTGGGATTTGTCGGAGCGAATTATCCTCTTAAGCACCCGAAGAGCAACGCGTTTGTAAATTTCCGTGCCGCCGTGGAATATCTTAAAGCCGGCGGTAGGGGGTTCTTTGTCCCATACGAAAACAGCGACGGCAAAACATATATTCACCTTGCTACAAGGCTCACCGAAGCCGACTTCCTTCACGACGATTTCCATTCGCTCGGCGATGCCGTTTTGGCAGAATTCAAGGACGGTAAAATTATATTCTCAAATGATTCGCGTTTGCCGTCTCAGGAGGAGCTTTCAAAGCCTCTTTCCGGTATAACGGACGGAGAGTTCGAGCTGTCCGGAAGAGTGGTGCTCTTAAAATCATATCCGGGGCTTGACTATTCCGAGCTTCGCATAAAGCATGATAATGTCTGTGCGGTTGTTAATGTTACATATCATACGGGCTCGGCACCCTGCGCGGGCGGCTCCTTTGGGCTTCCCGAATTTTGCGACGAGTGCCACAAAAACGGTGTAGACGTATATCTTGCCGGGCTCAGAAAGACAGATGACATATACGAGACGTCAAAGCAAATTTACGAGCACGGCGCAGAGCCTATCTATTCAGTCAGCGTGCCGGCTGCCGTTTCAAAGCTTCGCGCGGCATACAATTCGTCTCTCAAAAATATTGATACGCTGATTTCAAATGATATTTATTACGAATCATTACCGCAGGAAGAAAAATGAGACGCTACCGTTCGTTAAACGATTATCTTAAGGATACCTTCGGCGAAAAGGTGTATAAATTAGCCCTTGACGGCGGTATGACCTGTCCGAACCGCGACGGGACAAAAGGAACAGGCGGCTGTATATTTTGCAGCGAGGGCGGCAGCGGAGACTTCGCAGAAAGATATACCGGCGACGTGCAGGCACAAATCACCGATGCCGTAGCCCGTATAAGCGGCAAGACTAAAGCGGAGAAATTTATAGCCTATTTTCAAAGCTACACAAACACCTATGCACCGCGTCCGTATCTCGAAAAGCTGTTTTGTACGGCTGTCGAGGACGAACGCATAGCGGCTCTGTCAATAGGCACAAGACCCGATTGTTTGCCACCCGATGTAGTTGAGCTATTGGAAGAATTAAATAAAATAAAGCCTGTTTTCGTCGAGCTTGGGCTTCAGACCTCGAATGAGGTAACGGGAAAACTTATACGAAGGGGCTATCCGCTGTGTGTTTATGACGAAGCCGTATATAAGCTTAAAGGCATCGGCGTGAATGTTGTGACGCATATGATAATAGGCTTGCCGCATGAAACGACCGAGGATATGAAAAATACGGCGCGCCATATAGCTGAGGTTCATTCCGACGGTATAAAATTACAGCTTTTGCACGTGCTCCGGGGAACCGCACTTGAAAAAATGTATCTCGAAAAAGAATTTAAAACGCTGACCTTAGACGAATACGTCAATATTTTGTGTGAAATTTTGCCGATTTTGCCGCCGCAAACGGTAATTCACCGCCTCACCGGAGACGCGCCGAAGAGCCTTTTGGTGTCGCCCTTGTGGTCGGCGGACAAAAAGAATGTATTAAATACTATAAACCGCGCCTTTGCGGAGCGGAATGTTTTTGAGGGCAGCGCATACGAAAATACCGCGGCTAAACCGTAGGTAAGTTCGGATTATTATCGCTTACCCAAATACTTTGTCTTGCTTTTCGGAAGAAATTTCGATTGCAAATATATTATTTTTAATAGAAAGAGGTAAAAGCTATGGCAGAACTTAAAGGTTCAAAAACCGAAAAAAATCTTATGGCGGCATTCGCAGGTGAATCACAGGCGAGAAATAAGTACACTTATTATGCGTCTAAGGCTAAAAAGGACGGCTTTGTTCAGATAGCAAATATTTTTGAAGAAACCGCAAACAACGAAAAGGAGCACGCCAAAATTTGGTTTAAACTCCTGCACGGCGGCTCGATACCTGATACCGCGGAAAACCTCGAGGACGCGGCTAACGGCGAAAACTACGAGTGGACCGATATGTATGCCGGTTTTGCCAAAGAGGCAAAAGAAGAGGGCTTCGATGAGATAGCCGACCTCTTTTTGATGGTTGCGGCTATTGAAAAGGAGCACGAGGAGCGTTACAGAACGCTTCTTCTAAATGTTAAAAATGAAATGGTATTTTCAAAAGACGGCGACGCTATATGGCAGTGCTCAAACTGCGGCCATATCGTAATCGGACAAAAAGCTCCCGATGTTTGCCCCGTATGCAAGCACCCTCAGGCATATTTCCAGATGAAAGCCGAAAACTATTAAGAAAAATTCCAAATAATGCAGCAAAAGAGCGGTAAAGGCTTATGCCTTTACCGCTCTTTTGCGCTATGCTGTGTATTTAAACTCTATGTATATGCCGTAAGCACTCGATTCGACAGACATTATATTGTGCGTGGCTTTGTCTCTTGTCACTCGAAAATCGGTGCCGCCGAAGGTGCCCTCATTGATTATCCTGCCACCGAAAGCATAACCGTCGCATTCGCCGTTTTTCAGAGCGTCAAAAACCCTTTCCGTAAAGCACAGTGCCGATGAGTCTGGCAAAGACACGATAACAGGCTTCATTTCGGGGCAGGCAACCGTTGCTGTGTCGCCTTTAAGCGACACGGTGATGCCCGCTATGTCCGACGGCTCGGAATAGCTGAGCGTAAGACCGCTTTCCGATGAAAATATGAGCAATCCCGAAAATGTAAAGTCGCCTTGCTTTGCCGTTATTTCGGCAGAAAAGGCGTCTGACGGCGGAAACACATATTTTTGACCTCTGCCTTTTTTACCATCCTTTCCGGAACATCCGCACAACAGCAAAATGAGTGCAAAAAGAAGCGAAAGGATTTTTTTCATTAAATATACTCCTTCAATCAGCGCTCAAGAGACCTGAGTATCTTCGGCAGCTCCTCTGTCATCCTTGTGGGCGTGGTGCCCATCATGGAGTATTTGCTTTTTACAATATCTCCCGCCATTCCGTGTACGAATACGCCGCACACCGCCGCGGAAAAAGGCTTTATTTTCTGACAGATAAACGACAGTATAATACCCGACAGCATATCCCCCGAGCCTGCGGTTGCCATACCGGGATTACCGGTGAGATTTACGTAGAAGTCTATTCCGTTAGCGGTCACAATTGTGCGCGAGCCTTTGAGCACAACCACCGCGCCTGTCTTTTCGAATATGGCCTTGCAGGCGGCTTTTCTGTCTTTTTCGATTTCACCGACCGTGCAGTCGAGAATTCTTGCGGCTTCGCCCGGGTGAGGGGTTATGACTACCGGAGACAAACAGCTCTTTATAACATTTATATTGTCTTTAAGGGCATTTATGCCGTCTGCGTCTATTATTACGGGCACGGCGGAGCTTTTCAGCACGGTTTCCGCTATGGCGGCGGTGTCGTGGTCGCAGCCCATTCCGCAGCCGATTAAAACGGCGTCACATTTGCCGAGCTCGTCCTCTATCTTTTTAATGTTTTGCGATGAAATTTTGCCGTTATTGTTTGTCATAAGCGGCAACAGTATTTTTTCCGGACACGATGAGGTTACCGCGGGATATGCTTTGTCCGGAAAGGCGAGCTTTATAAGCCCTGCTCCGCTGTTTACGGCTGCCGCAGACGCTATAACCGCGGCTCCCGGCATATCGTAGCTTCCGGCAATAATAAGGCCTTTGCCGAAGTCGCCCTTGTTTGCGTTTTCTTTTCTGTGCGGAAATTTAGAGCGTATTTCATCGGGACTCAGGGTATAAGCTCCCGTGTATTCGCTGAATATTTCCTCCGGGATTCCTATCGGTACCACTATAACATTGCCTGCGAATTCCGCAGCCGGGAATGTCACGAGTGAATTTTTCAGCGCCATAACCGCTATTGTCATTTGAGCCTTAACGGCGGCACCTTTTACATATCCCGAATCGGCCTCTATGCCGCTCGGTATGTCAATGCTTACGGTGTATCCGAGGCTTTTTGATATAGCCTTGAAGATGCGCGCGTTCTTTTCGTCGGCGGCTCCTTTAAATCCGGTTCCGAAAACAGCGTCGACAGTAATGTCGGCTCCGACTATGAGCTCTTCACAAAGCTCGATGTCATCGTCGTAAAGATAGATGCCTATATCCGTGCCGCGAATTCGCGACAGCATCTCGCCTGCGTCTCCGACGGACGGCTCACGTGATGTAAGTACAACGTTGACATTATATTCATTTTCGGCAAGCTTTCGCGCTATAACATATCCGTCTCCTCCGTTTTTGCCCTTGCCGCACACAATGGTTACGTTTCGTCTTGTCGTCTTGTCGAATTTCTTGCGTATCGCCTTGGCGCAGGCGCTGCCGGCGTTTTCCATAAGCCTTAAATACGATATACCGCTTTGGTTTGCCTTCGCCTCTATCTCTCTGATTTCATTTGACGGCAATATTTTCATCATAATATGTTTTCACCTTTCGTAACGCAGATTACAAATGCCGTGGCATAGTCGCCGTCGTGCGAGAGCGACAGCGAGAATTCGGCGTGTATTTTATCCGATACGGCTTTTGCTTTTCCGGACAGAAAAAGGTACGGCGCGCCGTTTTCCTTATGCAGAACTTCCGCTTCGCACAGGGAAAAGCCGCGTATTCCGGTTCCCAGGGCTTTGCCGAATGCTTCCTTTGCCGCAAATGCGGCGGCGAGACTTTCAAGCCTTGCGCCGCGTTTTTCAAATTCCGCACGCTCGCTTTTGCCGAAAACCTTTTCATAGAATCCGGGCGTTTCCAACGCCTTTTCAAGCCTTGATATTTTTACAATATCGGTGCCGCAGTTTATCATGGTTTTCCTCCGTATTCGCTTTTGATTAATTGTATCATATTTTGTGCGACAGGTAAATAAATGTTGAAAAAAGTCTTTGTTATGCTATAATAATAGGCGTTTATGAGTTTAAAGCATACGGAGTGAAAAACATGGAAATCAAAATTTATGACAATGCCGAAGAAATAGGAAAAGAGGTCGGCTCGGAATTTGTAAAAGCCGTCAATGCAAAGCCGGGTATCGTACTCGGACTTGCCACGGGAGCGTCTCCGATACCGACTTACAAATATATTTGCGAGCAGTATAAAAACGGACTTGTAAGTCTTGAAAATGTCAAAACTTTTAACCTTGATGAATATGTGGCTTTGCCAAAAAACGACAAAAACAGCTATTACACATTTATGCACGTTCAGTTTTTTAATAATACCGATATAAAAGAAGAAAATGTGCATTTCCTGAACGGCAACGCCGATGATGTCGATGAGGAGTGCCGCGCCTATGATAAGCTTATAAGGAATGCCGGAGGTATTGATATTCAGCTTCTCGGCGTCGGCAGAAACGGCCATATAGGTTTTAATGAGCCGTCAAATCATTTTACAAAGGGCTCGTTTAAGGTAAAGCTTACAGAGAGCACCATTGAGGCAAACTCAAAATACTTTGATGAAAACCCCATGCCGCATTATGCGCTTACCATGGGCGTCGGTTCTATTATGAGCGCGAAAAAAATTATACTTATAGCTACCGGAAAAGCCAAGGCAGACGCCGTAAAGGCTCTCGTTGACGGTGAGGTTTCGCCCGCTTGCCCGGCGTCGATTCTTCAGTTCCATCGCGATACCGTGATTTATCTCGATAAGGACGCCGCAAGCCTTCTTTAATTAAAATACAACTATAAGCTCCGAAGCCTTGTGTGCTTCGGAGCTTTTTTGTTGCCTTGCACAATGCGACAAATTACGGAGAGGTTTTATCGTATAATTACAAAAAGAACAGTATTGATTTTTTGCCTTGCGGAGTGATTAAAACGAAAATATATGTAGATGTGCTTGTTGTAATAAATATCTTTATAAACTATTTTTTGTTGTCGGCGGCCTCGCTGATTGTAAGGCTAAAGCCGAAAAGAATACGGCTTGCGGCAGGCGCGTTTACGGGCGGGGCATACTCTCTTGTGATTTTTTTGCCCAATATTCCGAATGTACTGTCTGTTTTTATGAATTTCTGTATGTCGGTGCTTTTGGTTCTTATTGCCTTTGCGCCGAAAAAAATTACGGTGTTCATAAAAGAATTTGCCGCTTTTTTTGCCGTGAATTTCATTTTCGCCGGACTTATGCTTGCCGTCTGGCTCGTTTTTAAGCCGAGCGGTATGGTGTATAACAACGCCGCGGTCTATTTTGATATAGATGTGAAGCTTCTTGTTTTGTCTACGGTTGTCTGCTATGCGGTTTTGACGCTTTTTTCAAAGCTTTTAAAACGAAATTCGCCCGACGACAAGCTTTTTGACGTAAAACTATGTAATAAAGGAGCGGCTGTTTTTACAAAGGCGCTTTTTGATACGGGGAATCTTCTCTCCGACGGCTTCTCGGATACGCCCGTAATTATAGCCGAACGCTCTGTTGTGAAAAAGCTTGTGCCGGAGGGAATCTTTTCGTTTATTGACGGAGAAGCCGCTCTGCCGATAAATGCCGATGACGGAAGCATCAGACTGATTCCGGCGGGAACGGTAGGCGGTGAGAGTATACTGCGAGCCGTGCTTATAGATTCGGTTACGGTAATCGGAAAAAAAGAAGCAAGAGAAGTAAAAAATGTCATTTTGGCGGAGAGTAAGACTCCGTTTTCTTCAGGTGATTATTCGGTGCTTTTAGGGCCGAAAATTTTTGAGATAAGAGAGGGAAACCAAAAAAATGAACGCGCTAAAAAAACTGCTGGCAAAGATTAAAAAGCTTTTCCTTTTAAATGACGTACACTACATAAACGGACCTGAGACGCTGCCTCCGCCGCTTTCAAAAAAGGAGGAGGAAAAGCTGCTGTCCGATATACTCGTCGGCAACGGAAACGATGTCGAAAAGGCCAGGCAAGCCCTTATAACTCACAACCTGAGACTTGTGGTTTATATTGCAAAAAAATTTGAAAATTCCGGTGTGCCGGTAGAGGACTTGATTTCGATTGGCACAATAGGTCTTATTAAATCCGTAAACACCTTCAGACCCGAAAAAAACATCAAGCTTGCTACTTACTCCTCGCGCTGCATCGAAAACGAAATACTTATGCATCTTCGCAAAACAAATTCGCATAAGGGCGATGTTTCCATAGATGAGCCGTTGAATGTCGATTGGGACGGCAACGAATTGCTTTTGTCAGATGTGCTCGGCAGCGAGCCGGACGAAGTAAATCGAAATATCGAATACGATGACGAGAAGAAGCTCCTTTTAAAAACGGTTGACGCCTTGCCAGACCGTGAAAAGCTGATTATGAATATGCGCTTCGGTCTCGGCAGATATAATGAACACACTCAAAAGGAAGTGGCGGATATCTTGGGCATTTCCCAAAGCTATATTTCAAGACTGGAAAAACGAATAATAGCGAGATTGAAGACGGAAATAGAAAAAGTTTCGTAAAAAATACGTCTTTGGAGCTGAAATACGGTGCGTTGATAATATTTATCAAAAAAGGCTGTTAATTTTGAGAATTTTGTGATACAATACTAAAGCTAATATATGTTTGTGGTGATATCTTTTGGTCTTTTCAAGTCTGACTTTTTTATACCTGTTTTTACCGCTGTGCTTTATTTGCTATTACATAGTGCAAAAAACATCCTCGCGCAACGTGATTTTGCTCGTCTTTTCTCTTGTGTTTTATGCATGGGGCGAGCCTAAATATATATTTCTGATGATTGCCACCGCGTTTGTGGATTACGTTTTCGGGCTTCTTATCGAACGCTTTCGCGACAGATGGCAGTCAAAGCTTTTTCTCACTCTTGCGGCGGTTATAACTTTGTCTTCGCTCGCGCTTTTTAAATATTCTTCGTTTTTCAGCGAAAATGTTAATTCTCTTTTTTCGCTGAATTTGCCGAACCTCAAGCTTGCGCTGCCGATAGGAATTTCATTTTATACCTTTCAGGCACTTACCTATGTTATCGACGTATACCGCGGCAGCGTCAAGGTGCAGCCGTCGTTTTACAAATTGCTCTTGTATGTGTCTATGTTCCCGCAGCTGATAGCAGGACCCATAGTTCGATACAGCGATGTGGAGGAGCAAATAGAAGAGCGTACAGTCACGCTGAAAAATATTTCCGCCGGTGTTATGCGTTTCTCGGCCGGACTTTTGAAGAAGGCAATTATAGCAAATTTTGCGGGTCAGCTCACGGAAAAGCTCATAGGCGGAGATTTGACCGGGCTTTCAAGCGCGGGAGCGTGGGTAGGTATAATCTCATACACCCTGCAAATCTACTTCGATTTTTCGGGCTATTCAGATATGGCAATAGGCCTCGGGCATATGTTCGGCTTTTCGTTCCCCGAGAATTTCAATTACCCGTATTACGCCGTGTCTGTTTCTGATTTTTGGCGCCGCTGGCATATAACGCTGTCGTCGTTTTTCAGAGATTACCTTTACATACCGCTCGGCGGTAATCGTAAAAACTGGGCGCTGAATATGCTTATAGTTTGGCTTCTCACCGGTCTTTGGCACGGTGCAAGCTGGAACTTTGTCCTTTGGGGACTTTATTATTTTGTGTTCCTGATGCTTGAAAAAATGTATATCGGAAAGATTCTCGAGAAATTGCCGCGAGCAGTCGGGCATGTTTATTCGTTGATTGTTATAATTATCGGATGGGTGTTCTTCTATTTCGACGACTTGTCCAAGATTAAATACTTTTTCAAAGCGGCGTTCGGTGCCGCAAACGGATTTGTTACGCTTACGGAAAAGACCGTAATTGTAAATTATGCGGTGCTGCTTATAATAGGTGCCGTGTGTGCTATGCCGCTTTTGCCGCGCATCAAAAATTTTGCCGGCTCTCTTTCAAAGACGCGAAGCGGAAAAGTTACCGTGGACGTATTATCGGTTTTGTTTGTGATTTTTTCGCTTGCAATTTCAACGGCGTCGCTTGTCGGGACCAGCTATAATCCGTTCCTTTATTTCAGATTTTAACGAAGGGGAGACCTTTTTTGCATATAAAAAGCTACTGTGCCGCGCACAGACACGGCTTATTCAGTCCGCAGTCAAACACGGGCAGGGCGGTTTTAAGCCTTGCTTTTGCGCTTGTTTTGACCGTTGTAGGACTTATATCGATATTCGATACCGATAAAACCGTATCCGAAGAGGAAAACAGAAAGCTTGCGGCAAAGCCCAAGTTTTCGTTCACGGCGCTTTTTGATAAGAGCTATACTTCGGATTTTGATACATATTACGCCGATACATTCCCTTTCAGAGATGAATTTCTCGGACTCAACAGGAAAATATCGGAAATACTCACTGGGACCAAAGGCTCGGGAGACATTGTTCTTGTCAGCAAGCAGGATAAGGACGATTTTGCCGGCCAGGATATAGATTAGTGAAGTCTCACTAAGCTGAATAAAAACAAGGGGTGGATTTTTTATGAAGTACGATGTTGCCGTTATAGGCGGCGGCGTTGTCGGCGCTCTTATTTCGAGAGAACTCTCGAAATATGACGTAAAGGCAGCAGTGCTTGAAAGGTGTAACGACATTGCAATGGGAACTACCAAGGCAAACAGCGCAATCGTCCACGGCGGCTTTGATGCTGTGTCGGGTACCGTGAAAGCAAAGCTGAATGTTGAGGGTACGGCTATTATGCCTAAGCTTTGTAAAGAGCTGAATGTTCCGTACAGAAATAACGGCTCTTTGGTAGTCGCTTTTTCCGAAAAGGAAATGGAGCATGTGCATCTTCTGTATGACCGCGGAATTAAAAACGGTGTTCCCGAGCTTGAAATAATTGATTCAAAGAGGCTCCATGAGCTTGAACCGAATATCAGCGACGAGGCAGTCGGCGCACTTTACTCAAAATCCGCGGGTATAGTATGCCCGTATGAGTTAACAATAGCGGCGGCTGAGAATGCTTGTGAAAACGGCGTTGAATTTATAAGAAATTGTCTTGTAAAGGCAATAAGCTTTAACGGCTCGGAATTTGTTCTCGATACCACGAAGGGCGATATAACCGCGTCATATGTAATAAATGCCGCAGGTACTCACAGCGACGAGGTTGCCCGTATGATAGGCGACGATTCCATAAAGATAGTAGCCCGTAAAGGCGAGTATTATCTTCTCGATAAATCCTTCGGCCATCTTGTTGACCGCACCGTATTCCAGTGCCCCAACGAAATGGGCAAGGGCGTATTGGTAACTCCTACGGTTGACGGCAACCTTCTTGTCGGCCCGTCGGCGACGGATGAGGATAATAAGGACGATGTGGATACAACTCCCGAGGGCCTTGAGTTTATTCTCTCTAAGGCTTTGAAATCCGTTCCGAACGTAAATGTCAGAGGCGCAATAACATCGTTTGCAGGTGTCAGAGCGCATCCTGTTACGGATGACTTTATCATAGGCTATTCCGATAAAAACGACCGCTTTATCAATGTTGCGGGTATAGAATCGCCGGGTCTTTCCGCTGCGCCTGCCATTGCAAAATATGTCGCGGAGCTTTTCGCCGAAAAGGCCGCTCCCCAAAAGAAAGCAGACTTTAACGGCAGTCGTCCGGCACCCGTTCGTTTCCGCAATATGACAAAGGAAGAGCGTGAAAAGCTTATTGCAAAGGATAAACGTTACGGCAGGATTATCTGCCGCTGCGAGACCATTACCGAGGGCGAAATTCTTGACGCCATACACGCTCCCGTAGGCGCAAGAGACGTTGACGGGGTTAAGCGTCGCACAAGAGCAGGTATGGGCAGGTGCCAAGGCGGCTTCTGCGGCTCAAAGGTAGTCGAGATACTTTCGAAGGAACTCGGCGTTCCGATGAACGAGATAACAAAATTCGGCGGTGAGTCAAAGATTATCTTTGACAGGACGAAATGAGGTGGAATAATGGAAACGTGTTATGATTTAGTAGTTGTAGGCGGCGGCCCTGCCGGAATGGCGGCTGCGCTTGAGGCCTATGACAAGGGAGTTAAAAAAATCCTTATTTTGGAACGTGCCGATACTCTCGGCGGTATACTTGAGCAGTGTATACACACCGGCTTCGGTCTGCATTACTTCGGCGAGGAGCTCTCCGGCCCAGAATACGCCGGCAGATTTATAAAGCAGGTTAAGGAAACCGACATTGACGTTAAAGTCGATACAATGGTTCTTGATATTTCAGACGACAATGTTGTAACTGCCGTTAACAATAAGGACGGGCTTCTCACAATAAAGGCAAAGGCTGTTGTGCTGGCAATGGGTTGTCGTGAAAGACCGAGAGGTGCGCTTTCAATAGCAGGCTGCCGTGCGTCGGGTATTATGACCGCCGGAACCGCTCAGAAATACGTTAATATTGACGGATATATGCCGGGTAAAACTGTTGTAATCTTAGGCTCGGGCGACATAGGTCTTATTATGGCAAGACGTATGACCTTAGAGGGCGCGAAGGTTAAGGCTGTTTGCGAGCTTATGCCGTATTCGGGCGGACTTACGAGAAATATCGTTCAGTGCCTTGAGGACTTCGGTATTCCGCTTCGCCTTTCCTGCACGGTTGTCAGCACTCACGGCAAGGACCGTCTTGAGGGTGTCACCGTTGCCAATGTAGACGAGCATTTGAAGCCAATTCCCGGCACGGAGGAGTATATACCCTGTGACACGCTTATGCTGTCGGTAGGACTCATTCCCGAAAATGAGCTTTCAAAGAATGCCGGTATCGAGCTTGACCGTATAACAAACGGCCCGATAGTTGACGAATACCGTGAGACAAAGCACAAGGGCGTGTTTGCGTGCGGAAACGTTTTGCAGGTGCACGATCTTGTTGACTATGTAACAGAGGAGAGCCAGCTTGCAGGCGCAGGTGCCGCAAAATATATCCGCGGTGAAAAGAACTGCGACGAATTTGTAAATACAAAGGGCGAAAACGGCGTAAGATACATAGTTCCGCAGAGAATTTCCCACGATACCGATAAGGACGTTAAGCTCTATTTCCGCGTTGGCAGAGTCCTTAAAAACGTAACTCTCACCATTACCTGCAACGGCGAGGTTATCTATACCAAGAAGAAAAAGAAAATGTGCCCCGGCGAAATGGAATATGTTCCGATTAAGGCTGATATTATCCATTCTCTGCCCGTAGACAGCACCATGGTAGTTTCCGTAAAGGAGGATGCGTAATATGGCTAAAAAAGAACTTGTATGTGTTTCATGTCCTATCGGCTGTTCCATAACGGTTGAGCAGTCAGACAGCGGAGAAGTTCTTTCCGTTACGGGAAACACGTGTAAACGCGGTGACGCTTACGCGAGAGCCGAGTGCACACACCCCGAAAGAATGGTAACCTCCACCGTTAAGGTTGAGGGAGGCAGACTTCCCGTAGTGCCGGTAAAGACAAGCTCGCCTATACCCAAGGAGAAAATTTTCGACTGTATGACTGAAATAAATAAGGTCACACTTAAAGCTCCCGTCTCAATCGGAGATGTTGTAATCGAGGATGTTCTCGGCACAGGGGTAAATATAGTCGCCACAAACAATGACTGAATAAGATAAATAAAACCGCTTTTCGTTTCGGCGAGAAGCGGTTTTTGTTATTGTATGATTAGTTATTATTCCTGCGGATAGTCGTACAGCGACTTAAATGTGTATCCCTGCTCTCTTGCCGAGTCAATAATTCTGCCGAGAGCCGCCGCATTGTCGGGAGATACCGCATGCAGAAGTATTACGGCTCCGGGGTGCAGTCTTGACATAACGGTGTTAAATGCAAATTCTTCGCCTTTTTGCTTTTTTAAATCCCAATCGGAATACGCCACAGACCAAAATACGCTTGTGTATCCGAGCGAACCTACCGCGTCGAGTGCGCTGTCGGAGTATTCTCCCATCGGGAAACGGAAAAACGGCGCGCTGTATCCGAAATAGGTTCTTAAATAATCGTCCATGCCCTTGATTTCATTTGCCATTTGGAGTCTTGTTAAGGTCGGGAATGAGGGGTGGGTTACGGAGTGATTTCCGACAATATGGCCTTCGTTTATCATTCGCGCTATGATTTCGGGATTTTCCTTTACCTGCGGAAGTGTGCAGAAAAATGCGGCGGTAACCTGCTTTTCCTTTAATGTGTCAAGAATTTTTGCCGTGTAGCCGTTTTCGTAGCCGCAGTCAAATGTAAGGTATAATACCTTGTCAGTTGATTTGGTGTCGAGGCAAAGCGCTTTGTATCCGTTTGTCTCAAAGTATTTTTGATTGTTTACAGATATATCGTTCGGCTTGCCGTCTTTCGCTATGCCGTAGCCGTAGCCGTGCTTTTCGGTTGAAAGACCGCGTGTGTTTTCGGGATCGGAAACGTTAAAATCGACAAGCGGCAGCGGAGCCCTACCCGTGTAGGTTTCGCCGTCTTTTAAAGCGGCGTCGCCTGATAAAACCGGCTTCGGGTCGGGAGCGGTCGTGCTTTCTGTCGTGGGGGCGGCGGTTTCGCTCTGCTCGGCAGCGGCTTTATCATTCTTTTTTCCGCATCCGAAAAAAACTGCTCCGAGCACTATCAGCAATGCGGAAAAAATACAGAGAATTTTTTTCATTTTTTCTTCCTCCTATGTAACAAAGCGGCGAAAACCGCTTTGCTCAGAGAATGCTTTGATACGACTATTTTATCATATCCTGCATATTATCGACAATGGTATTTATGGTGTTTGCCGCCTTTTTTGCCGCCTTTTTCATCTTGCGTTTTCTCGAAGACGATTTAGCGGCGGTTGA
>HF993130.1:40691-55557 GCA_000432435.1 Eubacterium sp. CAG:180 | reverse complement strand
GCGGTTGACATTACCGCGGCCGCCGTTCCCACGGCAAGACTTACGCCTACTGTTTTCATTGCCGAATTCATATTGTTATTCATTATTTTTTCCTCCGTTTTATAAGATTGTATTAGTATCTTGTGCAAAACGGACGGTAAAAATACTGTTTAGTTCTTTATATTTTTGAAAAATATGGTAAAATTGTTTTTGAAATTTTTTGAAAACGGTGATAAAAATGATATTGAATGTGGTTATGGTCGAACCGGAAATTCCGCAGAATACCGGAAACGTGGCACGTACGTGCGCTCTGACAGGCGCAAGACTTCACCTTGTAGGCCCCATGGGTTTTAAAATCGACGACAGGAAGTTAAAGCGTGCCGGTCTCGATTATTGGCACCTTTTGGATATAACATATTATGAGAACCTCGAAGAGTTCTTTCGCAAAAATCCGGATAACGGAAACTTTTATTATTTCACGACAAAAGCGACTCATCGTCATACCGATGTAAAATATCCCGACAATGTATATCTTTTCTTCGGAAAGGAAACAAAAGGCCTGCCGGAAAATCTTTTACACGATAATCCGCAGACCTCTGTGAGAATACCTATGCTTAATAACCCCGACGCGCGCAGCCTAAATCTCTCAAATTCCGTGGCGATAGGTGTGTACGAGGTTTTACGCCAATGGAATTACCCAAAGCTTCTGTGCGAGGGTAAACTTCGCGACTATGAGTGGGATGTGTGACGTTTAATATGTAGGGTGCTCTTGGTGCTTGCGGTAAGCGTCCATAATGTCTTTAAAGACCTCTCCGTTTGTCGGCGGCGTCCATGTTACGGCGTTTGCGCCGGCGGCGATTGTGGCCTTGATGGTTTCGTCTGTGGGACCGCCCGTTGCCATTATCGGTATATCGGGATATTTCTTGCGGATTTTTTCGATAAGCTCCGGAGTTTTAGACGCCGCGGATACGTTGAATATCTCCGCACCCGCCTCAAGTCTTCCGGCAATATCGTCCTCCTCTGAAACCACGGTGACAATAACCGGTATGTCAAGAGCCTCCTTAAGCTCCTTAACGGTTGAATTAGGCGTCGGTGCATTTACAACAACGCCGAACGCGCCTTGATATTCGGCGTGTCTGCCGAGGCCGAGAACTCGCTCGCCCTTTGTAAGTCCGCCGCCTATTCCGACAAATACCGGCGTGTCCGCTGCCATCATTACTGCCTGAGTGATGACAGGCTGCGGCGTAAACGGGTACACGGCAATAACCGCGTCGGCGTTGGAATTTCTTATTATGCTGACATCGGTTGAAAACAGAACCGATTTTATTCGTCTGCCGCATATTTTAATCCCGTTGCAGGTATAAATAGCTTCGGGGACGCTGAGTCTGAAATCTCTCAAAAAACCTTTTACTTCTGTCATTGATTTTTTCCTCGTTTCGTAATATATTATAAAAAGAAATGCTTTAACGGAGTTGATAAATATGTTTAAAGAAATAAACGTGCGCGAGCTGGACCGTTCGCCGATACAAATGATAAGCGATGATTGGGCTCTTTTGACCGCAGGCAAAGAGGGCGATTGGAATACTATGACCGTTTCGTGGGGCGGCGTAGGAGAGCTTTGGGGCAAGGATGTAGTGTTTGTTTTTGTCCGTCCTCAGAGATATACCCTCGAATTTATGGAAAAATACGATGAGTTCACGCTCTCGTTCTTCGACGGCGAATATAAAAAGGAGCTCGGCATATGCGGTGCAAAATCGGGCAGGGATATTGATAAGGCCGACGAGACGGGTCTTGTCCCGGAATATATAGATAATGCCGTCACATTCAAGCAGGCTAAAAAAGTGCTTGTCTGCAAAAAGGTAGCGTTTAAGGATATGACTCCCGACGGATTTTTGGACAGCTCAATAGAAAAGTGGTATACAAATAAAGATTACCACAGAATTTACGTCGGCACAATCGAAAAAACGCTTATTTCGGAATAATTTTAAAAATTTTTAAACTTTTTAAACTTTTTTGCAAAAAACACTTGCAATTTGAGAAACCTTGTGATATACTTACTCTCGCACTTGAGAGATGAGTTCAAAAACAAAGTTTCTCAAAAGTCGGTGTTTATTACGATGAGGGTCCACCCGTTCCCATTCCGAACACGGTAGTTAAGCTCATTCGTGCCGAAAATACTTGGCTGGAAGCGGCCCGGGAAAATAGGTCGATGCCGACATTTTATGAAAGTAGTTCTCCAATAGGGGAGCTATTTTTTTGCCTTTTTTTACTCCGTGAATTTTTCACGGAGCTTTTTTAATGCCCTTTTTTCTATTCGGGAAACATAGGAGCGCGAAATTCCCATTTCTTCGGCGATTTCACGCTGCGTCATCGGCTTTGACATAAAAAGCCCGTATCGCTTTAAAATTATCTCTCTGTCGCGAGAGTCTTCCATTTCGTTGATATATTCGCGCAGCTTTTCTATTTTGATTTTTTTATCCAAATCATCTGCGATGGTATCGTCTGTATAGACAATATCTGAGAGTGTCAGTGGATTTCCCTCGGAATCCGTATCGATAGGTTCGCTCATGGAAATATCCTGAGCCGACTTTTTTTGACTGCGAAAGTGCATGAGTATTTCGTTTTCAATACAGCGTGAGGCGTATGTCGCAAGGCGTGTACCCTTGGTGTAATCAAAGCTGTTTATGCCTTTTATAAGCCCTATTGTGCCGATTGAAATAAGATCCTCTTGGTCGGAGTAATTTGAATAATATTTTTTAATTATGTGCGCCACGAGCCGCAGATTGTGCTCTATCAGGCGATTTTTGGCTTCTGTGTCACCGGAAGCCATTTGTTCAAGAGCCTTTTTTTCTTCTTTTGCGGACAGCGGCTTCGGAAATGACCCGGCATTTTCAATATGCAGAATCAAATAAAGCATTTTTGTGGTTATGGCGGATAAAAGCTCCAAAAGCATTAAAATCGACCTCTCTTTCATATTAAGAATATGATTGTGAAAAGCCGTATTTGCAAGTCCCGAAAAAATGCTGTGATAATTGGAGAAAACGCCGTACTGTGCAGCGGTAAATTCCTTTTTGACTTTCACCGAAACTTTTTATATAATTTGAGTAGACAGAAGGTTTCTCAAAATGGAGTCTTAATTGGAAGCCTCAATCTTCCGGTTGTTTTCGGTGCTGCGTTAACAATCGGTATTGGTACTGCGTTAACTATTGGAGAAGACCATTGGAAAAAAGCATGGATTGGCTATTAAAAGGAGGACTATATATTGTTTCATATAATAAAATCTATGGATATGCCAACATACGTAGGCTTGATGTTGACACTTATTGTTATAGGTATCTATTATATAATAAAATACAGAAGGGTTAAAGTGCCTTGGATAATACTTGTGTATTTCATGGTTGTTAACTCTATTGTTTTAATTATTAACAGAATTATAGAGGAATATCAATCAAATACTCATTTGGAAAAAATCAGCTCTAATGTAGCTTTAATATCCAGTGGTATATTTATAGCTTCTATATTTGTTGTAGGAATTATTACAAAGATAAAGGAAAAGCGTTAAAACGATATTATTCGCCTACACTTATTACTTGTCGGCGCATTTTAGGCGTTTGTTAGCTATATTTGTACTGATATGTAACATCTTTATTAACCATAGCGCAAAAAAGCCCCTGCTTTCAAAACGAAAGTAGGGGCGTTCTTGTATGTTTACGGGTGTCGCTTATATCATACTTATGCAGTAGCAAAACATTTTAGAATTACAGCATCGTCGTTGTAGTCAATGTTGACAAATTATCAAAGCAATAATATAATATCTTGTACATAAACAACGAATTGCGGAAGTAACACATATTGTGTTCTTTATAAAAAACAAGTGGGGGAAAATATGAAAAACAAGAAGATTTTAATAATATCGCTTTGTGCTGTTCTGATTGCCCTCGTAGCGGCAGCTTCGGTTATGCTCAAAAGGAACAGCATATCAAAGCACAGTTTGATTTATGCCGATGTAAATGATAATAAGTTGATTTCCTATAAAATATCCGAGAAAGCGGAAACCCGGATTTCTTTTGACGGATATTCGGAATATTTGCTTGTCGGCAAGTATATCGGCGGGGAATATTGCTGTGTTTCCAAGGGCGAAAATTCATTTTTTGATGTGCTGCTGATAAAGAACGGCAATATTGAAAAAACATATCAATTAAGCTTTTGCCCCGATGAAATTGCGGCAACCGACGACGGCATTTATTGCTTGACGGACGGTAAAATTTACCGTTTAAGTACAGCGGATAATACCGAAAACCTATATAAAGACAATGTTTATACTAATTACCGTTTAAATATGCTTATTACCGATAAAGGGGATTTGGTATATTCAAGGCAGGAAAACAACGGAAGCGTCTCTCTTGTGCTCGACTGTGACGGACAGGAAACCGACGTTTTTACATTTAATCCTGATGATACTATTGCCGTGGGACTTAATACAGATAACCGATTTTTATATAAAGACAAAAGCGGCAATTATAAGACGATGGCTGTGTCGGTTTACGGCGGTAAGCAGCAGAAATACGGCAAATCCGCTACATTTGTTCAAGCTTCGTCGGACGGCAAGCTTGCCGTCAAATGTAAAAGACAGGTTTTGGGCGAGTGCTCCGATGTCTATATAGTTGACGGTAAAACGGGTATTGCCGTGTCAACACATTTGGTCGATTTGGATATACCGTATTCGGTTGTTGTAGTGTAGATTTTATAATCTGTTCAAATGTGCGTAATTGGCTTTTAAAATGTCACACTAAAAGGAGACGGTTATAATTATGATAAAAAAGGCAAACAAAAAAGTTGCGATTTTAAATTTTGTTGTTTTATTTATTCTGATTCTTGTTGGTCTATTTGTTTTGAGCGTTCCCCAATTTGACCTTTCGTCATTGAGTGTCGCTTCATTTTACCTGTATTTCCCGAGTGTCGCATTATTGTTGGTATACTGTATTCTTTATCTTTCCTTTGCCCTTACCAAAAAGGAACATTCCGCGTTGGAAAAGATATTAAATGTTTATACGGCGCTTATGATTGCGACGATTGCTATTGCCGTGTGTGCTTCTCTGATTGTGACATTTTGCGGCAAAAACGGGAAAGCCGAAAAAGAAAGATTTTTAAACACTTTCGGTACTCAATCCTTATTTGGACTTGACAGTGCCGACGCCGATTTATCCGTTCCAAGCTCAAAAGGGAATGAATATAACACGCGTAATTTTGTATTCGGTAATACATATATTACCGACCAGAACCGTTCGTTTGTTTTCCGCGGCGAACAAAACAATGACGGCGGAGATTTTACACTTATAAATATTGCCGGAAGCGGTATACTTAATGTGCCAAAACCTATATGTGAATTATTATATTCATTTCATTTGCTTTACACTTTTGACTTGACGGATACCAAAGTCGAACAAATCAATGATGATGTACAGGGGTGTGCCCGTATCATCGACTCTTCCGACGGATTCAACTATGGTTCTTTTCTGTTTTTCAACGGTAAGTCGATTGTTTACTTAAACATTCAATATTCGGACAGCCTATCGCTTGATAAAGACTATGTTACAGAGCAGTGCGTTCGGTATCTTGAAAATACCAAATGATATACACAAACTGCCGAACATTAACCGCTGTGCATCTAATGTGAGACAAAGCTGAATATCCGGCGAAAAGCAGGTGTTCCGTTTTTACCGAAAAAATACCCCTCCTGATGTGTACTCCGCATCAAGAGGGGATTTTTTACTTTGTACCCGATAAAAAAAGTGTTACGTATCAGCACAAACATAGTTAATATATATCTAAAATGTGCCGATGCGTAACATATATTTCCGGACACTTATGTTTTAAGTTTGACTGTTTTCTCACTATTTTACCGTCAAACAGTTCTAAACTGTCAAGTCCAATATTTCAGACGTTTGCGTTTGTTTTTCCCCTGATAAATATGTCAGTAATAAAG
Organism: Eubacterium sp. CAG:180; assembly: GCA_000432435.1. Taxonomy (GTDB): domain Bacteria; phylum Bacillota; class Clostridia; order Oscillospirales; family Acutalibacteraceae; genus Fimenecus. Next base: position 49,592 of record HF993130.1, on the reverse strand, counting down.
ATGCTCCGTCTTTTGAAAATTCTGCTTCAATAACAGGGGTATCAACATTTGAAAAATTCAATTTAAACTCTTTGTAAAACAGGCTTTTGTCGAAAATGTTTTGCACAACAACCTTTCTGTTTTCCAAAGGATTCTCTTTTGAAACTTCAATATATGCAATTAACTTATCTGAATTAGTCAATACATTTGTGAATTCCTCCGAAAAAGTATTTTCGTTTGCATTATAGTACTTATGTATTGTAATTCCCGTCCCCATACCGATTCCAATGTCAATTATGTCGCCACCGATCGTGTTAATTTCAATAGGACGGTCGGTTTTTTCCGACAACGCAATTTTGCCCTCAGGATTATAAATTTCGTAACGGACTTGATTGTTGTTCTCTTTATAAATGCGATAATATTTTCCGGAATCAATAATTTGCGTTTGTTTAAGGTTGCTGTACGGTGAGCATGCGGTTAAAAAACAGAAAAGAACGGGAAGTAATATGTATAAATATTTTTTCATGAAAGTTTCTCCGAAACAAATCTTTTATGTCGTTTTCTATTTTATCGGTGTTTGAAAATGTAACACCGTCTAATCCGATATTTATTTTATTGCATAGATTTCTAAATATCTAAAAAATAAATTAAAAATAATATTGCAGAAAGAACAAATAAGGCGATTCCTAAAAAAAGATAAGATGAAATAATGAATTATCTTCTTTAGTATGCCCCCATTTTTTGTGAACATAAATACTTGTGGCCCAAGGCACAATAAAAAATACGAAGAAATATACAAGAATTATTGTATCTGCTATGTCAGAGTATTTATAGGTCTTTGAAAAATCATGAAGACATCTTGCAACAGTAAAGACAGGAACACCTAACATTGTGACATACATCATCGAACACCAAGGTCTTTTTTGAGGTTCAGCCTGCTTTAGTTTCTTTAAATTTATTACACTAGCGACTAGCATCGCTATCATTAACAGTACAAAAGGTATGAAAGGTATGTCATACAATAAATTACCCATAATATGTCGTTTCTCCTAATATTCTCATACGTGCATAATTCTCTACCGAAGATATGACCGGTAAACCTGCCGAAAAGTAACAAAAAATAAAAATCGGACAATATCATAGATATTATCCGTGCGTAAATTTAAAGTTTTTTAATTTGCCGCACTTGAAAGCTTTTATTATTAACCCTTAAAATTCGCCGTAGGGGGTTGCCCTCTTTTTGTCCGCATCGGCAGTGCCGCCCGTACAGGGCGCACATTGTTTAATATTAACAAAGTAGGTTTACACAACAATATTAACTGAAATTACCATGTTTGTCAATTTGTTTTTTGGTAGCTTTGTCGAATAAAACGGCATTTGACGATTTTGCGGCGAAAAACAAAAAATATGTTACGTATCAGCACAATTATAGTTAATATATATCTAAAAACGATGAACTGCAAAGCTTGGGCGAGTATCCGACGATTGCTTTAAATACTGTCATTTTGGGTAATTGCTTATCTGGTGAATCGTATATATTGCCCGCGCTGCCGTCATCCTATCCTTTTAGCTATGGCGGCGGTTACGGCGCAAACCTCTTTTGCGCCTGCTATTTTCAGCATTTTGGCACACTCCGAAAGCGTGGAACCGGTGGTCTTTATGTCGTCTGCAAGAAGTATTGTTTTGCCGTCAAGATATGAAAACTCTTCCGCTGTCGCGAATATGCCGAATACATTGCCGCGCCGTTTGGTTCCCGGGAGAGTGTGCTGGCGCGGAACATCATATAGCTTTACGAGCATCTCCCGACACGGCAAACAAAGCTCCTCACCGAGCCGTTTTGCCAAAAGCTCGCTCTGGTTAAATTCCCTGTCGTGTTTTTCGGCTTTTGAAAACGGCACAAAGGTTATTATGTCAAATTTCTTTTCGCCGTATTGCTCTTTTACGGTTTTTGCCATATCCTGCGCGAGAGTACGTGCAACAAAATCCTTTCCCTCAAATTTCAGGCGGTGTATTGCGGCTTTGGCGGCACCCTCATAGTAAAACGGAGCGGCGACGGCGGAATATTCGTTTTTTGCCTGCTTGCATGAGCAGTCCTCTTTGCTGTGACCGCAAAAACGGCAACACGGAGGCAAAATACGCGGCAGGGAGCTTTCGCAGCTTTCACAGACGTCTTTTTCCGGGACTATCAATTCTCCGCAGTATTTGCACCTTTTTGGGAAAAAGACGGAAAGAATCCTATCCGCAAATTTAAGCAAAATATTCACCTCCGCAAGCTCAGGCTTTTTTTATGTCAAACCAAAATACAACTCCGTCGTCCGTGTTTTCGGCACCGTATTTTTCGCCGTGCAGCTTTTGTATTGCACCGACTATCGAAAGGCCGAGTCCGAAACGCCCCTCTGCGCGCGAATGTGACTTGTCGGCGCGGTAAAAGCTTATCCATATTTTATCCATATCATCGCTGTCTATATGACTTCCGCTGTTGTATACGCAAATCCGTATACTGCCTTCGTTCGGGCTTTGCCCTTTATAGACTCTTATAATGTTGTCGCCGGAAACGTGTGAGCAGGCGTTCGATATGTAGTTGTTAAATACCATTCGTATTTTAACGCTGTCGCCGAGTCCGAAGCAGTCGCTCGGAATATCATTTATAAATTTGATTCCCTTGCTCTCAAATTTTAATCGGTTTTCTTCGCCGTATTCTTCAGCGGCTGCGCGAATGTCTATCTTATCCATACTGAGCTTGACGTTACCTGATTCATACATTGAAAGCTCGAGAAGCTGTAAAACGAGCATATTCATCTTGTGAGTTTCGCCGGTTATTATTTCACAATATTCCGAAGCACCTTTTGTGTCGCCGCTGTCGAGCATCAGTTTGGCACCCTCCGAATAGCCCTGTATTATTGAAATCGGAGTTTTCAACTCGTGCGAAACATTAGAGATAAAATCCTTACGGATTTTGTCGAGCTGCTGCTCTTTCTCTATATCCTCCTGCAACCTGCGGTTTTTCTCGTTTAAATCGACAAGCGTGCTGTTGAGCGAATCGGACAGCTCGTTTATACTGCTTGCCAAAGTGCCTATTTCATCGTTTCCGCCGTATTCGCATTTCTTTGAGAAGTCCATATCTGCCATGCCGCCGGTGACGCTGCTCATTTCAATAAGCGGCTTTGTAAATTTCTTTGAGTAAAAATATATTGCAACAAGCGTGGCACAAAGAGCGAGTATGCTGGTTATAAGCATTACGTTTATGGCTGTATCGGCATATGAGTCTATCGTCGTTTTTTTGCTGTACATCTCAAGGTCTCCGCCGAATTTAAGACTTTTTCCGTAGACTATGAATTGCGTGTCGCTCATAGCGTTTTCCTGAATTTCAAAGAAAGAGCCGTCGGGGTTGTCGTGTCGGTCTTTTATCACTATTTTACCTCCGGTTATACCGGTAGGCACGGCACCGTAGTAAAGGGGAGTGCCGTCCGACATATATACGTCTATGGTAACTCCGTTGTCTTTTTCGAGTAATGCGATTTTAGAGCTGTAATCGGCGGCGGAAACGTCGTAGGTGTCGATTTCCTCCGCAAGATACTGCATGGTACGCTTTTGATTGAGTATGTATATTGACGAGAGATACCATTTGTTGAGGGCGAGTATCAGCATTACGGCAATAAGAACTATGGCTCCGACCTGTAAAAACAGCCGCAGCCTTATACTTATGAAGCGCTTACTCTTAGTCTCCTTGCTCATATTCACTCCTCTATCTTATAGCCTACGCCGTATACGGTATGTAAATGCTTTGTTCCCCAGTCGCCGAGCTTTGTACGAAGCCTTGCAACGTGAGAATCTACGGTTCTTATATCGCCGTCGTAGTCAAAGCCCCAAACATCGTCAAGCAGCTGTTCGCGTGAGTAAACTCTGCCGACAAAGCCGAGCAGCTTTATTAGAATACTGTACTCCTTAAGCGTCAGCGAAACGGCTTCGCCGTAGACCTTGACCTCGTGCGCGTCTTTGTTTACCGATAGCCCCCAAAGCTCGTCGGTGTCGGAGACAAATCCGCTCCCGGAGCGGCGCAAAAGAGCCTCCACTCGTTTCATAAGCACGGCCGGGGAAAACGGTTTTGTTACATAGTCGTCTGCACCGCTTTCAAATCCGGTTAATTGATCAAAGTCCTGACTTCTTGCCGAAAGCAGCATAATGGGCACGGCGGAGTGCCGTCTTAATTCCCTTGTCGCTTCCCAGCCGTCGAGCTCGGGCATCATAATATCCATTATTATGAGGGCGGTGTCTGGATTTTGGTTGAAAAGCTCTACGGCCATTTTGCCGTCCGCGGCCTCAAGTGGCGTGTGACCCTCTTTAATCAGGAAATCGCACACAAGTCGCCGTATGAGCATTTCATCGTCTGCCACTATTATTTTTGCCATTATGACATCGTCTCCCGTTTCCTGCCGACATATCGGCGCAAAAAAATAATCTCAAAAACAGCAGATGCCGTTACTGAGATTATTTTATCACAAACCGATAGCTTGTTTCAATATATAAGAGTTATTTAAGGTATTTACGAAGTCCCGTTTTGTTTATTGCTGCGCAAAGCGGCATTCCGGCGGCGTAGCATACCACGAGCTCGCCGAGACCTACAAATGCTGCCTGTATAAGAAAGCCCTTGAACGTAAAGCCCTCGGGCAAAAATACGGCTATTTCCGCCCCGACTATAACGGCGTTGAACACTACCGAAAAAACCGGTGCGAGAAGCGGCAGCCCCTTTACCTTGACCTTTCTCGTGAGATACGTAAATACGGCGGCCAAAAGCGTTGCTGCCGAGCCGCATATTATGTCCGTAATACCGTACGGACTTCCGAGGTTTGCCAAAATACAGCCTATTGTAAGCCCGGGTATTGCGGCCGGTGTGTATGCCGCAAGAACCGTCAGAGCCTCGGAAAATCTGAACTGTACCGCTCCGTAGGCAAGATTTACGGCGGATGCGGCATAGGTCAGCGCGGCATAGAGAGCGGCAATTACCGCACCGCAGACGAGAAAGTTAACATCTTTTTTCTTATTCATTTTTCAAACTCCTTAGTTTTGATTTGGGTATTTGCCCTGTCAGGCGGATCTCGAACTGACAACTTTGATTATGAGATTTTCAAAGCATTGAAATTGTATAATAAAAGAGCCTGCTCGTCAAGGAAAAACAAAAAGATTTTCCGTGAAACGGCTCAAATATTGACTTTTTCGCTTCCGTTTGCTATTGTTTTTATAAATAAAACGGTAAGGAGCGTTTGTCTTGAAAAATTACGTTCTCAAATATAACAAGCCTGCGGAGTATTCCGAAAACGGATGGCAAAACGAGGTTTTGCCCATAGGCAACGGCATGCTCGGTATGTGCGTATTCGGAGGTGTTTCCGAGGAGCATTTGCAGTTTAATGAAAAAACTCTTTGGACGGGCGGCCCGTCAAAGAGCAGAAAGGACTATATCGGCGGAAATGTCGAAAACAGCTATGAATACCTTGAAAAAATCAGAGAAGCACTGCGCCGCGGTGATAAAAAGGCCGTCCTTAAATTTAAGGATAAGCTTGTAGGCGTAAAGGACGGCTACGGGGCGTATCAAAATTTCGGGGAGATAGTGCTCAAATTTCCTCACGATGTTTTTTCGGATTATGAAAGACAGCTCGATATAACAAATTCCGTTTGCACGGTGAAATATAGGAGCGGCGGAGTTTCCTTTATACGCGAGTGTTTTGCGTCGCACAATCCGTCGGTTATCGCCGAAAAAATCACCGCCGATAAAAATGGTGCGTTGAACACCGAAATTTCATTTTCGGCGTCTCACGAGACCGACAGCATAAGAGTGCAGGATAATTCCCTGATTTTGTGCGGCAGGCTCTCGGATAATGACCTCGCATACTATGCGCGCCTTTGTGTTACAACGGACGGTGAAATGGTAAAAGGCGACGGTAAGCTCGTCATTAAAGACGCTTCATATATTGTTTTTGCCCTCTCTGCCGGAACAAACTATAAAAACGAATATCCGAATTACAGAGGCGAAATGCCCGAAGGCAAAGTAAATTCCGCAATAGAAGAATTTTTGAAAAATGGCTATGACGAGGTTAAAAAAGCTGCGGTCGCCGAATACAAATCGCTGTTTGACCGTTTTTCATTTGAGGTTACAAGCTTCACAAGCCCCGAATACACGGATAAACTCCTTTCTTCATACCGTGAAAACCCCGATTCAAAGGACGGGCGGTACTTGGAAGAGCTTTTGTGCCAATACGGCAGATACCTGCTTATTTCAAGCTCTGCCGAAAACGATGAGCTGCCCGCCAATCTTCAGGGCGTATGGAACAATTCCAATTCGCCTGCGTGGAGCTGTGATTATCATCTGAACGTAAATCTTCAAATGTGTTATTGGCATGCGTATGTCACGGGACTTTTCGGCGCGGCAAAACCGATGATACGCTATATGGAGTCGCTTCGTGAGCCGGGCAGAGTTACCGCGCGGTGTTACCACAATATCGTTTCCGATGAAAAAAATCCCGAGAACGGCTGGGTGTGCCATACTCAAAATACGCCCTTCGGTTGGACTTGTCCCGGTTGGGATTTCTACTGGGGCTGGTCTCCTGCGGCGTCCTCGTGGATGATGCAGAATTGCTTTGATTATTATGCGTTTACCGAGGACACGGACTATCTTCGCTCCGACATATATCCCATGATGAAAGAAAATGCTGCTTTTTGGCTTCAAAATCTTGTTTACAGTAAAGAGCAGGACAGATATGTTTCGTCTCCGTCGTATTCTCCTGAGCACGGGCCCATAAGTATAGGCAATACATACGAGCAGACGCTTATATGGCAGTTGTTTACCGATACGGAAAAGGCGGCAAGGGTTCTCGGAGACGACGACTTTGCGGCTGAGCTTGAAAGAGTGCGTGTAAAGTTAAAGCCCATTACAAAGGGACGCTGGGGTCAGATAAAGGAATGGTATGAGGAGGACGAATGGTATAAGTCCTTGAAGCTCAGAAAGCTTAAATATAAGCTCCATTCCTGCCAAAACCGCCACAGACACGCATCTCATTTGCTCGGACTTTATCCCGGAAACGCGATAACCGATAAAACTCCCGAACTTATCGAGGCTTGTAAAGTTTCTCTGCTTGACAGAGGCTTCGGCCAAAAGAGCGGCGCAAACGGCTCGGGCTGGGGCAAGGCGAATAAGGTAAACCTTTGGGCGAGGGCAAAGGACGGCAACAGAGCATATTCAATGCTGCGTGAGCTTATAAACAAAAACATCGCGCCGAACCTTTGGGATTTCCATCCGCCGTATCAGATGGACGGAAACTGCGGATACACAAGCGGTGTCTGCGAAATGCTGTGTTACAGCTCCGATGATATTATAGAGCTTTTGCCGGCACTCCCCGAGGAGTGGAAAAACGGCAGCGTAAAAGGGCTTTGTGCCCGCGGAGGATATTCTCTTGATTTCACGTGGGAAAACGGCGAAATAAAGAGTCTGTCGGTATATTCGTCCTGCGGCAAAAAGACGGCACGCATTAAAACGGGCGATGAAATCAAAACGGTGAAAACGGTCGGTTAAAAGCACCGAAAATTTGCTCGCTGTATTTTTGAAAGGATTTGAAAACAGTGAAATATCTTGTTATAGGTGTCGGCGGAACGGGAGGCGCAATAGCCGCATATCTTACAAAAGCCGGAATAGATACAACTCTGATTGCGAGAGGTGATAATCTGTCGGCTCTCAGGGAAAACGGCATTACTCTGAGCCTTGATAACAACGAATACACAAATGCCGTAAAAGCCTTTGATATGAACGGTTTTGAAAATGCTGTGAAATCCGGCGCAGCCCTTTCTCCCGATGTAATTTTTGTGTGCGTAAAGGGGTATAGCATTACAGACACAATACCGTTTATAAAAAGCGTATCCAAGCCCGAAACCGTGGTAATACCGATACTCAATATTTACGGCACGGGCAGACATATGCAAAAAGAGCTTCCCTCTCTTACGGTGACGGACGGGTGTATATATGTTTCCTCAAGTCTTGTCTCTCCGGGGAAAATACATATGTACGGTTCGATTTTTCGTATAGTTTACGGGCTGCCTTCGCACAAAAAGGATGATTCGCGGCTTATAAAAATCGAAAGAGACTTAAAACTGGCAAACATAACGCCGGTTTTTTCAGATAATGTCGAAAAGGACACGCTCCAAAAATTCTCATATGTTTCGCCTATGGCGGGATGCGGTTTGTATTTCGGAGCAAATGCCGCCGAGATGCAAAAACCGGGAGCGGAGCGCGAGCTTTTTTCCGAGCTTATCTCCGAAATTGAAACGCTTGCGGCTGCAATGGGAATAAAATACGAAAAGAGCCTTGTAAAAATAAATCTCGATATTCTCGACGCTCTGTCACCGGACGCCTCCACCTCTATGCAGCGCGACATTGCTGCCGGTAAGCAGTCGGAAATAGACGGCCTTATATATGAGGTTGTGCGCCTTGCCGATAAGTACGGACTCTCTCTTTCGGCTTACCGTAAAATATCCGAGAAATTTCGGCTTGACGGCCTTAAATAATGAAAAGCCGCCGAAGCTTTTCACGGTTGACGAAACAGAGGGTTTGTAGTATAATTTTTCCTAATATATTATTTTGAAAGGAGTCCACAAATCATTATGGACGACGCAGGACCTGCGAGTATTATTCTTAAACTTTTTTTACTATTTATTCTTATTTTGATCAACGCTTTCTTTGCAATGTCGGAGATAGCTATCATTTCGCTGAATGACGCCAAGATGGAAAAAATGGCGGAGGACGGCGACAAAAAAGCAAAACAGGTATTAAAGCTTACCAAAAACTCCAGCAACTTCCTCTCGACCATTCAGATAGGCGTAACCCTTGCCGGCTTCCTTACTTCGGCTGTCGCGGCTCAGAACTTTGCGGTAATGCTG
>HF993130.1:12539-40652 GCA_000432435.1 Eubacterium sp. CAG:180 | reverse complement strand
GACGCTCTTGCGAAAACATCTGTTGTTAAGGTAATTCCGGTCGGTGCGATAAGCGTAATTTCGACTATACTTATAACGCTTATTATGTCTTATTTTTCACTCGTTCTCGGCGAGCTTGCACCCAAAAAGTTCGCTATGCAGAAGTCTGAAAAAATCTCCTTTGCAGTCACTCCGATACTTCTCGGCTTCAGTAAGATAACAAAGCCGTTTGTAAAGCTTCTTTCTGCTTCCACAAACCTTATAGTCCGTATGTTCGGTCTTGACCCCAACGCTGATGAGGAAACCGTCACAGAAGAGGAAATCCGTATGATGGTTGACGTCGGTCAGGAAAAGGGCGTAATTGAGGACAGCCAAAAAGAAATGATAAACAACGTCTTTGAATTTGATGATATTGACGTTGCCGATATAATGACTCACCGCACCGATATGGAGTGCGTTGACGTCGAGGATTCTCTCCAGGACGTAGTCAAAACCTCAATGGAGCACGGCTATTCGAGAATCCCCGTATATGAGGAAGACCCCGACAATGTTGTCGGTATTATATACATTAAAGACCTTTTAAAATATGTCGGGTCCAATCTGCCTAAAACAAAAACGCCTAAGGACATAATGCGCGAGGTATATTGCGTTCCCGAAACAAAGCGCTGCGGCGAATTATTTTCGGAAATGACCGCTAAGCATATTCAGATGGCAATAGTGGTTGACGAGTACGGCGGAACTGCCGGCCTTGTAACCCTTGAGGATATAGTTGAGGCTATCGTCGGTAATATTCAGGACGAATATGACAACGAGGACGAAGAAATATCCAAGATAAACGATACCACCTTTACGATAGACGGTATTACCGATATCGAAGAGGTTGAGGAAAAACTCGGCATAAAGCTGCCCGAGGGAGACTACGATACTCTCGGCGGATTTATAATCAGCCTTTTGGGCTTTTTGCCGGTTGACGGCGATATGAACACCGTTCAGTATAAAAACATCAGGTTTACCGTGTTGAACGTAGAGGAGCGCCGTATAGGTAAGGTCAAGGTCGAATTTTTGCCGGAGGAACAGCTCGGCAACGAAAAAACGACTGATGAAAAGTCCGAGGAAAAGGATAAGCGTAAAAGCGGTGACAAAGACGATGAATAATGTGCTTCTTCACTGCTGCTGTGCGCCGTGCTCGCTTTCCTGCATAGACCCTCTGCGAAACGAGGGAATAGAGCCGGTCGCGTTTTGGTATAATCCAAACATCCACCCTTGGAAAGAATACGAGGCAAGGCGTAATTGCCTTATCGACTATGCTTCGAAAATAAATATGAGGGTTTTGGTCGAAGAGGATTACGGACTTCGCGAATTCGTGAAAAATGTTGTCGGCGATATAGATAACAGGTGTACCTATTGCTATGAGACGAGGCTTCGCAAAACAGCCGAATTTGCGGCGGAACACGGTTTTAAGCAGTTTACAACCACGCTTCTCGCAAGCGTTTACCAAAAGCACGAGCTTATAGCCGCGGCAGGCGAGCGTTTCGGAAAAGAGTTCGGCGTGGAATTTCTCTACCGCGATTTCAGACCGAATTTCAGAGACGGCAATCAAAGGGCAAGAGAGCTCGGCTTTTATATGCAAAAATACTGCGGATGCGTCTTTTCTGAGGAGGACAGATACAAAAAAGCAATCCTCCGCGAAAAAGAAAGGTTTCTTGAAGAACTTGATTCTTTTACATTATAAAATAAAGATAAAACGGCTTATAGGGAGCTTGATCCCGATAAGCCGTTTTTTTATACGTGATTTAAAATCCGACTACCTGATGAGTTCTCGGCACCGACGGCGGATCGCCTATTCTGCCGTAGACCCTGAGCGACGCTATTCTTTCCATATCTTCGTCGGAAATTTCAAAGCCGAACACATCGGCGTTGTTCCGAATTCTGTCGGGATTTGCCGACTTAGGAATGGGAACGGCACCCTTTTGCACTATAAAGCGTATGCAAAGCTGGGCTACCGAGACCTTGTATTTTTCGGCAAGCTCTATTAGGAGTTCGCGCTTAAATGCCTGACCTTGTATGAGCGGACTCCAGGCTTCGGGCAAAACAGAGTTTTCTTTGCAGTATGCTATCATTTCGTCCTGCGGATTTTGCGGATGCATCTGAACCTGATTTATCAGCGGATAATCGCCGAGATTTTTCTTTAAAATCTCAATATGCTCCGTCATAAAGTTGCTTGTGCCGATGGCTCTTACCTTGCCGTCGTCGCGCAGTCTCATCATTGCGCGCCAGGTATCGCAAAGGTCGTCTTCGAGGCGGTCCCAGTTTGTGACAAGCACCGGCCAATGTATTAAATAGCCGTCGAGGTAATCCGTACCGAGCTTTAAAAGCGAGCTCTCGCACGCAGCTATGGCTTTTTCATAGCCGTGGTCGTCGTTTGGCAGCTTGCTTACCAAAAATATTTCTTCCCTTTTAACGCCGCTCTTTTTTATTCCGTCGCCGACGCCTTTTTCGTTCCTGTAAGCGCCTGCGGTGTCGATATGACGGTAGCCTGTATCTATTGCGGCTTTTACGGCATTTTCTGCGACTTCATCCGGCATTTTCCATGTGCCGAAGCCTATGCACGGTACTTCTACGCCGTTTCTGAGTATATATTTGTCCTGTAAGCTTTTCAAATTCTCACCTTCATTTCAAAGATGAGTATATTGTATCACAATATGCGGCGATTTTACACCTTAAATTTATCGCCGCTATCGTTATATCTTATCATATTTCGGTTATGCCGCCTTTAAGAATCCCCACGTTGTCGCTGTATATTTTGTCAAACTGCGTGAGGGGCAGGGGGCTTTGACCTAAGCCTACCTCTATTGTGTATCCGGGTCTGTCATAATACTGTATAAACCAGTCCTTGTACCCTGCAAAGCCCGAATTATACGGTGTTTCCTCTACCGCATAGCCGCTGATTCGCCCGAAATATTCTGCGATTTCACGTGATTTTTGCGGCTCAAAGTCAAGGTACTTCCAGTATATGATTTCACCCTGGCTGTGGTATGACAGGGTAAGCGCAAAATTGTGCTTCATTGTAAAATTAAATACAGCCTCGCTTTCGGGAGCGGAAAGGGGAGCCGTGCCGACAAAATCGCGCGGAGCGGGAGACGTAAAACCGAGCGAATACTTAATCTTTTTTGCTTCATCCCAGCCTGCCGGATATTGAAGATTAAGGTCAACTCCCGCGATGTTCGCTTTCCACCCGTTCGGATACGGTATGTCGGGATAGCGTGCCGAAATTTTGAGCGTCTCATTTTTATATCTGTCGTTACGGAGTACACCGTTTACAAGGTCAACGCCGTCGGGGTTAACCATGGGAACAATATAAAGAGTTGCCTTTTTAAATAACTGTACCGCGAGAGTACCGTACAGCGAGCCTCCGTTTGCAAAGCTTTCCGAATATTCTTCGATGAATTTTAAAAGTAGGGGAGTTGTTATCCATTCGTTTGCGTGGTGCGACGCGTTGTAAAATACCTCGTCTTTGCCCTGACCTATGCTTAGATACGGTATGCTTTTTCCCATAACGCTTTTTCCTATAACTCCGCCCGAAAGGAACGGATACCGCATTAAAAGTCCTTCGCAGATGTATGTTAAAAGCATATATGAATACGGCACGTCGGTGGGAACTACCGAAAAAGCAAACGGAACGGTTAAAATTGTGCCTATCTGCAGGTTTAGCGGATCAACCGTCGGATTTGCAAGCATAATTTTTCTTATGCTTGTATTGTGCATGGCGGCAATCGAATAGAGCGAATCTCCCTTTTTTACACGGTGAATCGTGTACCCTTTGAGATACGGTAAAAGTGCGGCGTATGTTTTCGGACCGACAATTCCGTCGGGCGACAGAGAAGCGGCCTTTTGAAAAGAAATTACGGCATTTCTTGTATCGCTTCCGAAAATGCCGTCGATTTCACCATCTAAAAACCCGGCCCTTTTAAGTGCCAGCTGTATTACGGATATTTCTGTTTTGTTGTTTTGATAATTCATAAAATGTTCGTGCCTCCCAAATCGTTTATTATATTATACGAATTCGGCGGCACTTTGTTGCAAAACGGCATAGCTTGATTTTTGCGGACTTATGAATTATTATAAAATAAAGATAATATGACGGGAGACGATATTATGACGCCTTGTGAGCTTTTGATATGCGCCGAGGACGCTATGGTAAATTCATATTCGCCGTACTCGGGCTTTTCCGTCGGTGCGGCGCTTATTACCGCAGACGGAAGAGTTTATAAGGGGTGCAATATCGAAAATTCGGCTTTTTCACCCACGATATGTGCCGAGCGAACAGCTTTTTTTAAGGCAATCAGCGAGGGTGAAAACGATTTCGAAGCTATTGCGATAGTCGGTAAATACAAAAACGGCGAATACAAGCACCTTTGCTATCCGTGCGGCGTTTGCCGTCAGGTTATGGAGGAGTTTTGCGGCGGTGATTTCAAAATAATTCTCGGCGACGGCAAGGGCGAATATGAGGTGCATACGCTCTCGGAGCTTTTGCCCGGCGGATTTGATTTACGAAAGGAATAATTATTGAAAATCGGCACAAAATAATTCCGAAAATCGGAAGGGGAAATGTTTTTTGCTGATTTTTCTTAAAGCATTTTTTGTCGGCGGACTCATATGCGTTATAGGACAAATACTGATAGACGTGACAAAGATGACGCCTGCAAGAATACTCGTTACCTTTGTTGTGCTCGGCGTTATCCTCGGTGCGGCCGGAGTATATGATAAGCTTGTTGATTTTGCCGGAGCGGGGGCTACGGTACCGCTTACGGGCTTCGGTAATGTCCTTGTGAACGGAACCAAGGAGGCAATCCGCGAAAAAGGCTTGCTCGGTGTTCTTACGGGACCGTTGTGTGCGGGCTCCGCAGGAATTGCGGCGGCGGTGCTGTCGGGACTTGTGGTTTCGTTTTTTGCAAAACCGAAAAGCAAATAAAAAATACCCGTTCAAAGGCTGAGTGTTCGTAAGAAATCATTGGTTTCCTGCATAAAAAACTCTTATGCTTTTGTAAAAAAGGCTCGCAAGGCGACAGACTTGCTTAGTTTCCTGCCTTCGGTATAAAAAGATTTTTACGCCTACGAAACTGTAAAGCAATTTAAAATATTATATTTTTGATACAAGAAAATGAAAACCCCTCAGATAAGCTGGAGCTCATCTGAGGGGTCAATTATTATTGCACAAAAAATATTGTTTTGACGCAAAGCTTCCTTATAAACACTCAGCCAATCGGGCGTTTATAATACGTTTTTATTTACGCAACGGTTTCGGAAACGAAGTTGTCGTCGCAGCAGGAGCATGAAACATAATTTTCAGCGTCATTGCCGATAACTACTTTTTTGCTGTCAACATATTTTTTCACTATTACATAAACGCCGAAGATAGCGCCTGCAACAGCGGCGATGATACCGATAACTTTAATAACTTTTTTCATAGGTAAAATGCCTCCCTTAATTTTTGTAAAACTATGTGTTTATTATATACGTAAAAAAGGCAAAAGTCAATGAATAAAATGTAAATTTGACCGAAAAAGCAAAACACCTCGGTCTAAAGACCGAGGTGCATTAAAAACAACATTAAGCCTTGTTGAGTTTGCAAACGAGGGCTGACTTTTTGCGAGCGGCGTTATTCATATGAATAAGACCCTTTGCAGAAGCCTGGTCGATTTTCTTAACTGCAGCTTTAACAAGAACTTCTTTGTCGGCAGCGTTTGACTCAATAGCGGCATTAGCCTTTTTGATAGCTGTCTTGAGAGCGGTGTTTCTTGACTTGTTGCGGTCTGCTCTCTTGTTGTTAACGATTACACGTTTTTTAGCTGATTTAATATTCGGCATAGTTTAACCTCCTTTGCGTATCACATTAGCGGAATATATAATACCATTCTTTCCGAAAAAAAGCAAGTTTTTTTTCATAAACAGCCTATAAAATTTATGCCGGTGCAAATAATATATCGTAAAGCGCGCCCGAAATTCGCAAAATGCGGCAAAACGGGCTGCAGCACACAAACATTTATCGAAAGAAAGGCAGCAGTATTTATATGATTTTCGGAACCGATCTCGCAATTGAGCGCAGAGAGATAACAAACAGCGGCAAAAATGACGGCGTGACGGTAAAAAAGCGAAGGATAAAAAGCGCGTCGGTCACCGAAATAGAAATTACAACGGATGCCGGTGCCGAAAAGCTCGGCAAACCCGTCGGCACATATGTCACGGTGGAGCTGCCGCCGTTTTCATCGGAATTTGATGATGCAGACAGCAGAATGTTTGCCGTGAGGGATGAAATTAAAAAGCTGTTGCCGAAAAACGCCTCAGGAGTTCTTGTGGTGGGGCTCGGCAATTCGGATATTACACCCGACGCTCTCGGTCCCAAGACCGCAAAAGATATATTTTCAACGCGCCATATCACAAAATCGCTCGCGGAGGAGGTGGGGCTTCCGTCTCTTCGACCCGTATCGTCCGCTTCTCCGGGAGTGCTCGGTCAGACGGGTATAGAAAGCGCCGAGATGATTCGCGGAATAATGAATGAGACTTCCCCCGACGCTGTAATAACCGTGGACGCGCTGTCGGCACGCAGCATAAAAAGGCTCGGCTGTACGGTGCAGATGACAAATACCGGTATAGTTCCGGGTTCGGGAGTCGGCAATCATCGCGCCGAGATAAGCCGAAAGACCCTCGGAGTGCCGGTAATAGCGATAGGGGTGCCGACGGTGGTAGATGCCGCCGCACTTGTCTATGATATAACGGGAAATGAAAATATACCGCAGCCGGAACGCGAAAGAGCCGAAAAAATGATGGTGACACCGCGCGAAATCGACGTTATGATAAGCCGTGCGTCACGCCTTTTGGCTCTTGCGATAAATTCCGCTCTGCAACCCGATATGGATATGAAAACTCTTCTTTCTCTCGTATAACATCGGAAAAACGCGCATATAATCTTACAAAGGTCATATGCGCAGCTGTGTGATATTGCCGTATCATCCTAAGCCTTTTGTTATACGCCGTATACGGCTGCAACATACGGCGTATGACTTGCGAAAAAACAAATTGCGGCCGGAAAGGCTATGTAAATCAAATGAAAAAACGAAAAAGACATACGGGTAAAATTCCGAAAAAAAGAAATGAAGTGCTTGTCGCCCTGCCGATAATCATAATATTGGCATTTGTGTGCGGAAGCCGTTTCGGAAATGCCGTCGGCAGAACCGCCGTTATAGGCGCGGGACTTATGCTGCCCGAGGGTGCCGTTCTGTCTGCAAAAAGCAGTGCGGTAAGGTCAATCGAAAAAAGCGTTTCCGCGCAAAGCTCACAGCAAAACGCCGTAATTTCATTGCCGAGCGAAAAAAACGAGCAGAGCGAAAGCGTCGTCGGAAGCACTCCGACTGTTCCTCGCGATATAGTTAAAATGATGGCTGACGCCGAAAAACAATACGCCTCGGCAAATCATGACGGCACAATAGTCGAAAAGAAATTCGATGCATCGTCCGCAACATCGACATATAAAAATATATCGGTACGAAACACAACGCCGTCGCACAGCATAAATATCGAAAGCTCGTTAAACGGCGAGTGTAATCCCAATATTGCCGATAAGAGCGCGCCAACGGTTCTTATTTTTCACACCCATACCACAGAGTGCTATCAGCTTATGGATAAGGGCTGGTATACGCGCGATTTTGAACTGAGGAGCGATGACCCGTCGCGTAATATGGTGCGCGTGGGCGACGCCGTTTCGGAGGAGCTTCAAAAGGCGGGAATAGGCGTAATACATGACACCGAGATACACGACAGAGCGTATACCGGTGCATATGACCGCTCGCGTGAGACAATACTTAAAATAATGAAAGAAAATCCGTCCGTAAAGATAGTTCTTGACGTTCACCGAGACGCGATTGAGCAAAGCGACGGTACGCGCATAAAGCCGACAACCACGGTAAACGGCAGAAAAGCGGCGCAGATAATGATAATCGCAGGCTGTGAGGACGGCAAGGTCACGTCGTTTCCGACATGGGAGCAAAATCTTACATTCGCGCTAAAGCTGCAGCAGACAGCCGAAACCATGTATCCGGGGCTTATGCGGCCGATATTGTTTTCCGCAAGAAAATACAATATGGACGTAACGCCGTGCTCGGTGCTGCTTGAGTTCGGCAGCGATTCAAATACAATAGCCGAGGCGGAATATTCCGGGCACCTTATGGGAAAAGCTATTGCCGAATTTATAAATTCCAACGTCTGAACCATTAAATAAACGAAAGGAGCATTGTGCCGTATACGGAGGTGACCCGTTGCGGCAAAATGGCCGTATTAAAATGAAGAAAAAAGACAGGATAATTAAAAAATATCTCGCGGTACTGACCGTTGTTTTGTGTGCCTTTGCGCTGTTTGCGGGAGTGTCTGAGTCGGCAAACAGAACGTCTCAGCTCACTCGCGGAGTATCGGATTCCGTTTATACCGAAAAGCAGATACGGGAGAGCGTCGCGAAAGAGGCAAAAAACGGCAGAGAATTTCTAAATGCGATAGATGAAAAAATAACAGAGATGATTTTCGGCTGAATACAGAAAAAAGATACTTTTTTGAGGGCTGTAAAGCTTTTTACAGCTCCTTTTTTATGGCGTTTTAACGCACAATGCCTTCTCTGCGTAGAATAGAAACAGGGGAGGCAGATAAAGTAATGAAAAGGAAAAGCTGTGCAAAAAGAGTGTTCTTCTCTTTTGCTGTGTTCGTTATGAGCATTTCGGTGCTTGTTTTCACCTTTACCTGTCGTATGCGCCCCGTCATTACGAGGTACAGCGAGACAGTAGCCGAAAGAATACTTTTAAACTCGACAAACAAAGCGGTTGCCGAGGTCCTCGCCGAATCGGAAACAGCATATAACGATATAGTTAAAACAGAAAGAAATGCGGAGGGAAATGTAACTTCTCTCCACGTTGATACAGTTAAAATAAATTTACTTCAAAGCAATATTTCCCTTGCCGTATCCGAAATTGCCGCAGAAAACGAAACATTCAGCATATCTATACCAATCGGAACGTTTTTGGGAAGTGAATACACAAACGGCTACGGCCCGCGCGTGAAATTTAATGCTCAGCTGACCTCCGGTACGGTTGTGACATTTTCAAACGAATTCAGGGAGGCCGGGCTCAACCAGGTAATACACCGCATTGTTTTCAATATAGAGACAAGCGGCAGGCTTGTTATGCTCGGAAAGACTGACGGCTTGTCCGTAACAGCGTCCGCCGTTGTTGCGGAAACCGTTATAGTCGGCGTGCTGCCTGAGGCACTCACAAACGTGATAGGCTCGCCGAGCGAGCTTGCCGGAATTATAAACGACTACGGAGCGGCGTTTGATTAAGCGGGAATATCAAATATCCGCCACAAGCTCCACGGGACAGTGGTCTGAGCCTTGTATATCCGAGAGAATGTCGGCGGAAACGAGCTTGTCTTTGAGTTCTTCCGATACAAGAAAGTAGTCTATTCTCCATCCTGCGTTGTTTTTACGCGCGTTAAATCTGTAAGACCACCAAGAGTATCTGCCCGGCTCGTCAGGGTGAAAATACCTAAAGGTGTCTATAAAGCCGCTGTCTAAAAGGGTCCCGAATTTTTCTCTTTCTTCGTTGGTAAACCCGGCATTACCCATATTCGTTTTCGGATTTTTCAAGTCGATTTCTTTGTGTGCCACATTGAGGTCGCCGCAAAGGATAACAGGCTTTGTCTTTTCAAGCTTTTTAAGATATGTCAGGAATTTTTCTTCCCACGACATTCTGTATTCAAGCCTTTTGAGTTCGCTTTGAGAATTCGGTGTGTAGCAGGTTAGAAAGAAATAATTTTCGAATTCGAGCGTTATGACTCTGCCTTCATTGTCGTAAAACGGCTCGTTTATGCCGTAAAATACGTCTTTTGGTTCCTCTTTTGTGAATATCGCTGTGCCCGCATAGCCTTTTTTTTCGGCATAGTTCCAATAGCTTTTATAGCCGTCAAATTCCAGGTCGATTTGACCTTCCTGAAGCTTTGTTTCCTGTATGCAAAAGATATCCGCATCAAGAGAACCGAATACCTCCTTGAAATTTTTACCGACTGCGGCGCGCAGTCCGTTTACGTTCCATGATATCATCTTTTTCATTGCGGTAATTGCCCTTTCGGGTGCTCCTTTTTTGTAATAATATTTGCTTTAGGTGCGGCGCTGCAAAACGCAAGATGTATTTTTGCAGCCTACTGCCTTTTTATGTAGCCCGTGCCGAAGCCGAGCTTGTTTCCGCCGAGCATATATTCCTTTGCACTCTTTTGTAAAGAGGTATCTTCGCAGTAGTCGTTTATATCGTTTTTTCTTTCTCCGAATATGCGCTCTATTGCCTGCGAATCGTTTTCCGTCGAATATGCCGGAGTGAACAAGTCCATAAATTTAACTATGTTGCTGTCTTTTGCCATAAAGCTTCGGTTGCCGGGAAACAAAAGCCAGCTCTCACAGAAGAAGTAATCATATTCGTAATTCGGAAAATGGCTTCTGAAAAATTCCTCGGCACGCCTTACGGAGTCCGTACAGCTCTCTCTTGTCAGCTTTTCTCCCTGAGGAATGTGAATGTATAAGAGGTTGTCGCCTCTTTTAAACGGCAGCTTTATGTAGTCTGGCCCCATGGGGGCTTTATATATTTGGAATTGCAGCCTACCTATTTTAAATAGCTTGCCCGATGCGTGATTATGAAGCCAACGGTAGTTTTTAAGACCGTTGTTTTGATTGTTTTCGCACCAGACGGCCACATCCTTTATCGTATCGTAAAAAACATCGTCACTTATTATTTTGCTCTTGTAAAAATCGTGAGTTCGCTCAAAGCTCTTTAAAACAACCGCGAGTCTTACCATATCCGATTGTCCCTTAAGTATGTCGGGAAATGGGAAAAACAGCTTCGAGAGCGCATTGATTTTAGCTTTGCTGTTTGTGCATATATCATCCGCTTTTTCGCGCAGCGACTGCGGCAGTCCTACTTTTTTTATGTCGTAATTCAAATTTAAGAACCTCTTTTACAGCAGCTTCTGAAGCTCGTTCAGCTTTTCCTGCGGCATTTCCTCTCTGTCGCCGAACGGAAAGAAAATATTTAAGCTTTCATATTTTTCTTTGCAAAGCTTGCGGAACGGCAAAAGTTCTGTTTTTTCAACGCAATTAAAGGGCTTTAATATTTCGCGAAGCTTCAGAACATCGTCTTCGGTATCGTTAATGCCGGGAGTTATAACCTGTCGGATTATAACTCTTTTTTTTGCCTTTTCGCATTCCGCAAGGAACGTAAGCGGAGCGGAAAGGCTCACTCCTATGTATTTTTTATACAGGTCGTCACGTGAAAATTTTATGTCGAGCAAAACTATATCGGTTTTGCCGAGAAGCTTTTTTACGCTGTCGTTCATTATGACGCCGGAGGTGTCAAGCGCAGTACCTATGCCTTCCTCCTTAAGCCTTGTAAACAGCTTGTATACAAATTCGACTTGCAAAAGCGGCTCGCCGCCCGATACGGTAACTCCGCCGTCCTTGCCGAAATATGAGCGGTATCTTAAAATCTTCTTTACCGCGTCATCAACAAAAATATCTTCTCCGGCATTTTTGTCCCATGTGTCCGGATTGTGACAGTATGGGCAACGCAGGGGACAACCCTGCAAAAACAGAACTGTGCGTACTCCGGGGCCGTCTACTGTACCGAGACTTTGAAATGAATGGACTTTGCCTGTCATAAATTCACCTTGCATTTTGTCGTAATAATGTTACAATATATTGTATTTGTTTTTTAGGAGTGTCAGCTTTGTCAAATTCAGTTTTTGCCGAAACCAAATATTTTATTATAGATATGGACGGCACTTTTTACCTTGACGGTAATATTATACCCGGTTCTGTTGATTTTCTCAATACGGTTAAGCAAAAAGGAAAGGATTTTCTCTTTTACACCAACAATTCGTCAAACAATGTCGAGGTTTGCAGAACAAGACTTCACAATATGGGTTACGATATTTCGCCGGACAAAATCGTAATTTCGTCTCACGTTACGATTGATTTCCTCAAAGCCAACAGGAACGGCAAAAGGGTGTACCTGCTCGGCAACGAACGGCTCACGGCTGATTTTGTGAATGCGGGAATTATTCTTGACGACAAAGACCCGGATATAGTGGTGCTCGGTTTTGATACCACTCTTACGTACGAAAAGCTGAGACGAGCCTGTCGCTTTTTGGCGGAGGGGAAGGAGTATATTGCGACGCATCCCGATTTCAATTGTCCCACAGCTGACGGGTTTATGCCCGACACGGGCTCTATGATGGCTCTTTTTGAGGCATCAACCGGCAGAAAACCCGATATGATAATGGGCAAGCCGCATAAATACACGGTCGATTATCTTACTCGGCTTTTGTCTTGTAAAAAAGAGGAGCTGTGCTTTATCGGCGACAGACTTGAAACCGACATACTGATAGGGCAGGCTAACGGTATACCGTCTGTGCTTGTGCTGTCGGGTGTTACGAGCCCCGAGCAATATAATAAAAAGAGCGATATTCGTGCGAGTGAGGTCGTCGGCTCGTTAAAGGAACTTGCGGCTTTGCTGTAAAGGCAATTACAATTACATATTTTCTTGTGTGTAAATCATATCACATTACAAAAAACAACCGACAAGCAGCAAACAGCGCCTTGCCGGTTGTTTTTTTGTTACAGAATTATACAGATAAGCCCGTTGCAGCCCTCGTTTATAACTCGTTCGAGCGTCTCTTGAAGCTTCATTCTCGCGTCTGACGGCATATGATTAAGCTTGCCTCTGAGCCCTTCGTTTACAAGCTCGTGAAGCGATTTCCCGAATATATTTGACTCCCATATCTTTTGCGGGTCTTCCTCAAAGCCCTGAAGCAGATATTTTACGAGCTCCTCCGACTGGCTTTCGCTGCCGACAATCGGCGCAACCTCGGTCTTTATGTTGGCTTTGAGCATATGAATTGACGGTGCGCTGGCGGACAGCTTAACCCCGTATTTGCCGCCCTGCTTTACAAGCTCGGGCTCTTCAAGCGTCAGTTCGTCTATCGACGGCATCACTATTCCGTAGCCTGTCGCTTCCACCTCGTCAAGCGCGCACTTCAGCCTGTCGTATTCCTTCTTTACCGAAGCGAGCTCGCGCATTGTGGCCATAAGACTTTGCTCGTTTTCCACGGTAAGACCGGTTGATTCTGAAAGAACCTTATAAAAAAGCCCCGACCCTACGCGTACCGAAATATTTGCGCTGCCGCACCCCAGATCCATGCTGCTTACAGAACAGTCATCCGTATATTCGCATTCCTTCAGGCGCTCCGTCATTAAGGATACGTCGCGTACAAGCTCCATTTCGTTTGCCGCGGAAGCTACTGCGCCGAAAAGTGCTTTCCTCAGCCAATGGTCGTGCGGCAAAGCCGTCAGCCAGAACGGAAGCTTTACCGATACCTCGCGAATGGGAAATTCAAACAAAAGCTGCGTCATTATCTCTTTAATTTCTGTTTCGGTAAGCTCAAGGCAGTTTATCGGAAGCACGGGAACGCCGTATTTTTCGGAAAGCTTTACAGACAGCTCCTTCGCGGGAGATGCGTGTGGGTACATACAGTTTAAGAGGACTATAAACGGTTTGTTTAATTCTTGAAGCTCGCTTATTACGCGACCTTCCGCCTCTTCGTATTCGTCACGAGGAATGTCGCTTATGCTGCCGTCTGTCGTTATGACAAGACCTATTGTCGAATGTTCCGCTATGACCTTTCGTGTACCGATTTCGGCGGCCTTGTCAAACGGCATTTCGTCCTCCGCCCACGGAGTGTGAACCATTCGCGGCCCGTCGCCCTCAATATAGCCGAGCGAGCTCGGAACAATATAACCGACACAGTCAATCATCCTAACCTTAAAGCTTGCGTTATCCGGAAGATTTATCTCTACCGCATTTTCGGGGATGAACTTCGGCTCGGTCGTCATTATTGTTCTGCCGGCTGAGGATTGCGGTAATTCGTCTACCGCTCGGTCGTGCTGACCGGCGTTATCTATATTCGGTATCACAAGGGTGTCCATAAATCGCTTTATAAACGTTGATTTTCCCGTCCTCACGGGACCTACGACGCCAACGTAGATGTCGCCGTCGGTTCTTTTTGCAATATCGTTGTAAATACTTGTTTTTTTCATTTTCGGCTCCCCCTTATGCACGCGGAATGAGCAGCCTGCATTTTTCGGTGACGAGCATGCCCTCAAGATTGTTTTCACTTATAATTTTGTCGGCTGTCGTGTTGTAATGTCGCGCTATATCCCATACCTTTTCGCCCTTGTCGGCGAAATATACCGTAAGTGCGGCTTCGGACGGCTTTTTCGGCCTTTCGCTGTCAACGGTAATATCCGTAATGACGTTTACCGTGCTTACGGAAAAAACAGCTGCGGATATTGTAATTTCCACACGGGCGTCAAGAGTGTCACCGGAATTAAGTATATAATCAGATCCCGTGACGGTTATAAACGGCGAAAATTCCGTTCTTTCTCCCGAGAATTCCTCACGGCGTCGGTATTCAAAATCAAATTGCCGTTCAAAAAACGATATTTCGTTTTCTTTGCTTACGGTGAGCAGATTAACTTTTATTGCCCCCGAGATTAAAAGCTCGTCTTTTACGCGTGAGGTATTGTACTCTATGTCGGCGACTGACATATCTAAAATTCTCTCGGTATCGGTACCCGATAAATCGAGCCTGCCCCTGCAAAGATGAGTGTCGGTAAAGCTGTCGTCAAGCCGCCGTATCTCCGTCGGTGTCAGCTTTGATTCGATTTCGTAATTTACCGAATATGCGTCCGTCACCATGCTCATTTCTTCGCTTTTGTATGTTTCGGTGTATGCGCGTATTTCGGCTCCTGCGTCCAAAAGGCGAAGTGCTCCTGCGGCGTCGGACTTAGCGGATACGGCTAAATCCGATATCACAAGCTTTATTATATTGATACTTTCGTCATCTGCTTTTTCGACTTCAACTATTTGATTTATCGGCATGGTGTGTTCGGTTGTTTGCAGCTCGTTGTCATTTGTCTCCGCAATATAGAGAGTTTTTACGGTAAGCTCGCCTTTAATAAGAATTTTTCCCGATACCGCCCTTGTATCCTCTATTACGGCACTTGCGTAGGAACGCACTATCTGCGATATCGACGGCTTTGCATCTCCGATTTCGTATATTTCGCTGACGGTGAAGCCCTTTTCCGAACAGCCGAGCATATTGCACACTTCATTCTTTTCGCATTTGGTTTCGACCCCGCCGCCGCGGCATGCGCAAATAATTTTTTTACGCTCGCACGAATAGCATGAAAAGGTTATGCTTATACTGCCGTGAATATCAAGTCGCCTGCCGGAAACGGCACGGCAGTTGACATATTCCGTTTTCGCTCTGACGCAGCATTCGCATTCCTCAACCGCTCTGTTTTCAAAAAAACGAGAAAAGGGGACGCCCTGCTCAAGGCATTGCAGCTTTCCGGTATCGCTCATGTATAGTACCGAGAGTCGACCCGTTCCGTCTGCCGTTACCCTGTCACCGGTTTTCTGAACGCTGCTTATATGTGCAGTCAGCGAACATTTTAATACTCTTTGAATATCGGGGAGGTATTCGGGCAGCGTTATATCACATTCAATAGGTTGCTCCAAAGCTTCCCGACAGGCTGTTTTTCTTTTTGAAACTTCATTCGTTTCCGCACAAAAATCCATTACTGTCTCTCCTCTTTGCTGAAATGTATTTTTCGTTTCTAAGAATATTTATTCAAATCCTGTCCGCAATATTACACCGCTGTGCAAATTGGATATGCAGTTGATTTTACAGCTTTGAAAAAATTTTAAAAAAATTTCAAAAAACACTTGCAAAAATAAAAATCTGTGCTATTATAATAATAACGATAATCGTTACTGATTATTGAGCGGTTACAAGCCGCAACGTAAAACGCAGTTAAAGCCGATGATATAGACACGGCTTTTTACGGCGCACGTTATCCGATATATAAAGAACGGAGGCTGAATATTGCAGGAACAGCGTTACAGTCGGCAAAGGGAGGCAATCCTTGAAAATTTAAAAAACAGGTATGACCACCCGACTGCCATGGAGCTTTATCTCTCCGTCAGGGAGGATATTCCGAATTTAAGCCTCGGTACTCTCTACCGCAATCTTACTCTTCTTCGTGACAGCGGCAAAATCATAAGCCTTACCCTCGGCGGGGAGGAGCATTTTGACGCTAATACAAATCAGCATTATCATTTCAAATGCACATCCTGCGGCAGATATTTCGATTTACCCTCTGGGCCGCTTGACTCGTCCGTTACGGCACGTTGCTTGGGCGATTTTAAGGGCAGGGCAGAGGGTTACAGCCTAATCTTTTACGGCAAATGCGAAGAATGTTTAAAGCATTTGTCCGTGTCAAATAATAAAGATAATAATTAAATTCTTGGAGGAATTAAAAATGAAAAAATTTGTATGTCCCGTATGCGGTTATGTTTATGAAGGCGAAAATCCGCCTGAAAAGTGCCCTCAGTGCGGCGCTCCCGGTTCAACCTTCAAAGAGGTTAAAGAGGAGTCAAAATCTTGGGCTGCAGAGCACGTTGTAGGTGTTGCGAAGGATGTTCCCGAGGATATCCTTGAGGGTCTTCGCGCTAACTTCACAGGCGAATGCTCCGAGGTCGGTATGTATCTTGCAATGGCAAGAGTAGCTCACAGAGAGGGCTATCCCGAAATCGGTCTTTACTGGGAAAAGGCTGCCTATGAAGAGGCAGAGCATGCCGCTAAATTTGCAGAGCTTCTCGGTGAGGTCGTCACAGACAGCACCAAAAAGAACCTTGAGATGAGAGCCGAAGCAGAGAACGGCGCTACACTCGGTAAGTTTGAACTTGCTAAGAGAGCTAAGGAAGAGGGCCTTGACGCTATTCACGATACCGTTCATGAGATGGCTCGTGACGAAGCGAGACACGGCAGAGCTTTTGAGGGTCTTCTCAAGAGATATTTCGGTTAATTTTTTAAGCTTTGCCAAGTAAATATATTGTTAGGAAGTGTTTGCTTTGAAAAAATATGTATGCCCCTGTGGCTATGTTTACGATCCCGCAGTGGGAGATCCCGATAACGGCGTAGCTCCCGGAACCGCGTGGGAGGATGTTCCCGAGGACTGGGTTTGCCCCGTATGCGGTTTGGGTAAAGACTCCTTTACGGAAGAAGATTAATTTGGCTAAAGTCGGATTGCGTTTTTAGTGCAGTCCGACTTTTCTTTTTGTATGCAGCTTTGCTAATGTCGAAATTTGTTGATTATTACGTCTTGAACACGGTTTTGCGCTGTGATAAAATATCTTCAGAGATTTGTAAACGGAGGATACATATGGAGAGACGCGATAAGATAAATTATTATCTTGATTTGGCTGAGGCGGTAGCTCAGCGAAGCACTTGCCTGAGACGTCATTTCGGTGCGGTCATAGTAAAGGATGATGAGGTTATATCAACCGGTTACAGCGGTGCACCGAGGGGCAGAGAAAACTGTACTGATCTAAATTACTGTGTCCGTACAAGGCTTAATGTTCCGCGCGGCGAGAGATATGAGCTTTGCCGCAGTGTACACGCCGAGATGAATGCCGTTATAAGCGCGGCGAGAAATCAAATGCTCGGAAGCACAATGTATCTCGTCGGAATAGAATGCGATACCGGCGAATACGTAAAAGAGGCGAGCAGCTGTGCACTTTGCAAACGAGTGATAATAAATTCCGGAATAGACCATGTTATTATCCGTGACACTCACAATGATTACCGCATAGTCAATGTGAAAAAGTGGATTGACGATGACGAGACTTTAACGGGCAGCGTGGGATATTGATTACGTAATCAGTATATAAAAAAGACGTGAAGCGAGATTTTTCTCACTTCACGTCTTTTATTGTTGTGTTTTTGCCGAAGTGTCAGTTGTCGGCGTTTATCGGAATTTCGCCGTTTGTTTCCGAGCTTTCGAGTGCTTTTTCCTCCTCGGTCATCTTGCGTACTCTTTCAAGGCGTCTCTCTTCAAGCTCTTTCATCATATCTTCCTTGAATTTGCCGTGAACGTTAAAGAATATAAGTATTATACCAAAGAGAAATCTTGCAATGGCAGGCATAAGGGCAAATACCGCAAAAAATCCCATGAGAACCTTCGGACTTGTGTCACGTATTACGTTACCGAGTGCGTCCTTGTGCGAGGTGTAGCCGACAAAGGTTATGACAAGACCCGAGAGAAGTCCGGTAACGGCATTGGCAAGCTTTGTAAAATAGTTTGATACCGTTGCTACAAGGCCCTCGTTGCGGACACCGTATTTCCATTCGCTGTAATCGTAAACATCGCCCTGCAAAACCGCCTGACAAACACGAATTATACAGTTCGGCAGACCGCATATTGTCAGCATTATGGTAATGTAAACCATATTTGCGACTCCGCTGCCGCCGCTGTAATTCTTGTACCTTTCCGCACCGGAATAGCTTCCGAACGGAGCATAACCTATTATGAACATCAGCGTGTATGCTATGCCGCCGAAAATGCCGGCACCGATTGCGGTGTTTCTGGCACCGAATTTATGTATAAGCTTCGGCGTAATCGGCGTTATTATGAAGTTGGGAATGCCCGTGAATAAGCCGGCTATTGTGCCGTTTGCAAGGCTGCCCGTGTTGTGAAGCCAAAAGAAGCTTTCGGTAGAAGCTCCGACTGATTTGAATCCGTTGAAAAAGTTTGCGAGCATAAGTATAAACATAGGCTTGTTTTTGACCGCATTTTTAAACGAATCAAGAACGCTGATTTCCTGCATCTGCTCACGAGATGCGAGCGGGACTCTTTCTCTCATTGCAAAGAATCCGTATATTGCCGTGCCGCCGGCTATTACCATCATGGCTACGGCAAATCCGGAGTAGACGTCCTGCATACCGATGCTTTTCGAAATCTTCGGCATAAACGAAACAAATATCGGCACAAAAGCCGGAATCCACGTTCCGAAAAGCTCAAAGAACTTTGAAGTCGCTATAAGGTTGTCTCTCTCGCGAAGGCTCGGGGTGATATTGTAAAGAAGTATCTGCCAGGCATTGAAATATGACATACCTAAATTGTATGCGAATATTGCAATTACTGCCCAAACTATTCTTGATGTGTTACCCGAGAGGAACTGCGGCGTTGTGAAAAGCATCAGCGTGGCAAGACCCCAAATCGGTACGGTGATTATCATGTACGGGCGAAGTCTGCCCCAACGAGTTCTTGTTCTGTCAATAATAAGACCCGAAAGAGAATCGTCAACGGCGTCGTATATTGATTCAATAAAGACTATAAGACCGTAGGCACGTCCCGAAATTCCGAGAAAGCTTATCATAAAGAACTGCCTGTATGCGTTTACAAACTGGTCAAGGTTCTTTTGACCGAAGGTCGTAAGCAAAAACGCTACGAGCTCGCTCGGTCGGATATAACGTCTGTTTTGCTCGGAGGCTTTTTTGACCTCTTTTTCAAGCTCCTGCTCGGACGGCTCAGCAACAGTTGTACTTGTGGCATTTTCTCCCAAAAAAATCACATCCCGGAAATTATTTGTAA
Organism: Eubacterium sp. CAG:180; assembly: GCA_000432435.1. Lineage (GTDB taxonomy): Bacteria > Bacillota > Clostridia > Oscillospirales > Acutalibacteraceae > Fimenecus. The sequence continues at coordinate 21,091 of HF993130.1, read as the reverse complement.
AAAATAAAAATATTTTTATTATTTTAGCATAATGATTTCCGTAATTCAATAATTTTACGGTAATTTATTTTATATTTATCATATGGTGAACATTCATATGGCGAATATTGCCGCAAAGCACGCGAACTTTTTTGCAAAAACCGGCAGTAATTGACTTTTTATGCGCACAATGCTAAAATTATTTAAATTGATTTCCAAGGAGGCTGTGTCATGCTCGAAACGGATACGGAAAAGAATTCATCATACGGCAGCAAGCCTGCTTTGCCGCGTGCGGGCGAGCAAAAAAAACGTGCCTGCGAGGAATTTCAATATGATTTTTCGAACGGCACAAAGCGAAGCGAGGCAAGACCCGAGGAAACATATTTTTACGGCGAAAATCAGCCGATGATGTTTGAAGAAGCTGTCAAAGCAAAGAACGGCGGCGGAAGCAAAAACGCAGAAAAGGGGCTTGCGGTGTTTTTGACCGTGGCGGCGGTGCTGCTTGCTTTGGTAAGTGCCTTTTCGATTTTAACCGGGTTCGGCATCATAAAAAATTATACAGGCCTTTTTGAGAAAACAACGACTGAAGCCGCGGCGGATACCGACAAAGGCTCAAATTACATATACAACTCCGGTGTTTCCGCAGAGACTTCGGAAAGCGAGACTTCATCCGGAGAGAGCATCACGACCGGCCAATGATGTTGTTTCACAATGCTTTTTATGCGAGCCGATAAAAAACCGCTCGCGGCAATGAAAGCTGCAAGCGGCACAAAAGCTTTTACGGCAAACGCTCTTTATGTGTAAAGGCTTCTGCATTAAATAATATGCTCCGAAATCGGCGATATATGCAATGAATTTTCACGGCATATAAAAAAATTATAAAAAAGACTTGCTTTTTTACACCCAGTGTGATAGAATGCTTTAGCATTCTGAAAACGAATTCAAATTTGAACGGAGGAAGAAAATGTCGGCTCTTGAAATAATTCTTGCTGTATTACTTATATTATCATCTGTTATACTGACCGTTGTTATCCTTATGCAGGAGAGTCGTCAGGCAGGCCTTTCCGGTGCAATCGCCGGCGGTGCCGATACCTTCTTCGGTAAGAATAAAGGCAGAACCATGGAGGCTAAGCTCAGCAGATTCACGAAATACTTCGGTTTATTCTTTTTTGTGCTTGCACTCGGTGCCACACTTCTGCTTCTCTTTTTCTAAAATATAAAAGCGGTAAAACGCTTTTTATATGAGCCATTAGCTCAGTTGGCAGAGCACTTGACTTTTAATCAAGGTGTCCGGAGTTCGAATCTCCGATGGCTCACCATTCATAAAACCCTTAAAAAGCTTGATGTTATAAGCTTTTTAGGGGTTTTATGTTTTGCCTTTTTATGAAAATGCAAAGTGCCGAAATAGGAAAAAAGGTCCGTAAAAATGCTCAAAAAGTCCGTACATAATCAATGGGGGAGAGCAATCGAACTACCACTTAAATTATAGCTTACTGCTCCTCTGCCACCGAAATGTTGTAACTCTATATTAAGCATTGTCAATTCTTCTTTTGAACATAAAAATACCGCTGACTGTTGAGTCAACGGTAAACAATAAGTATATTTACAGCGATAGGCGCCCGGATTTCCACCGGGACCTCAACACGATGGAAGGTACTCATTCTTATACTACTACCTATCGCCTTTTTTATTATCCCACAGCTTTTTAACTCAGTCAACCATTGTTTTTTCTTCGGTTGTTAAGTTAGCATACCCCTTAGCTGTGTCATTTTCGTTGTGGTTATAGCCGCTGACTGTTGAGTCAACGGTTAAATGATTGTATTATAATGATAAGCACCCGGATTTGCACCGGAGTCTCCCATGCTTCTAAAACAAAGAAAACATAGAGGCTAAAAAGCATAATGCTTAATTAACCGAACGTGTTGACCTTTTTGTAAAAACGGCATATAATAAATTTGGAAGAGGGAATTGATCAGCCTGGAGATTTACCCCTTTGCCCCGAGAACACGGACTTGGCCTGTGTTCTCATTTTTTATATTTAACAGCTGCAAAGTTGCAAAATAACATTAAAAAAGCACCTTGCATTTCTGCAAAGTGCTTGGCATATTAAATTATCTGCCAAATATCATATTTCATATTATTATCACGCTTCTATAAATCTTCAACTATCTCTATCCCATGATTTTCACAATACTCCTTGAAATCTCTGTCTACTCGTTCCTTTTCTTCTTTTGACAACTCCTTGTAGCCTGTAACAACGGGAAGCTGTTTGTCATTCCACCTTGGGTGTGAATATGGTTTGGATTTATCGTTATTTTTTATCATTTTGCTCCGATGTTTTTTCAACGTATTCGTCAAAGGTAATCGCTTCATCAAAGAAGTGACCGGGCGTTACGTCGATTATGCGGTCGGCAACCGTCTCCACAAACTGATGGTCATGCGATGTGAAAAGTATTGTTTCGGGATATTTGATAAGGCCGTCGTTTAATGAGGCGATGGATTCAAGGTCGAGGTGGTTTGTCGGCTCGTCAAGCAAAAGTACATTTGCGCCAGAGAGCATCATTTTACAGAGCATACATCTTACACGCTCTCCGCCGGAGAGCACGTTTGCCTTTTTGGTGGCTTCTTCTCCCGAGAACATCATTCTGCCGAGCCAGCTCCTTATATCGGCTTCAAAAACAAGATTAGAGTAGCTCCTTACCCAATCTATAAGAGAATCTTCACAGCCGTCGAAATAAGCGGAGTTGTCCGTCGGCAAATAACTGCGTGATGTGGTTACACCCCACTTGAATGTGCCTTCGTCCGGCTCGATTTCTTCCATGAGAATTTTGAATAGTGTTGTTTTTGCAAGAGGGTCACTGCCGACAAAAGCAACTTTTTGTCTCGGCAGTATGGTAAAGCTTACGTTGTCGAGAACTTTTCTGTCACCTATCGTCTTTGAGATTCCCGTTACGGTCAGCACCTCGTTGCCTACTTTGCGGTCGGGCTTGAAGTCAACATACGGAAAACGTCTTGACGATACGGGAATATCCTCAACCTTTATGCTGTCAAGAAGTTTTTTGCGGCTTGTGGCCTGTTTTGATTTTGACGCATTTGCGCTGAAACGGGATATGAAGTCCTGAAGCTCCTTGATTTTTGCCTCGGCCTTTTTGTTTTGCTCGCGCATCTGACGCTGAGCCATTTGTGTGTATTCATACCAGAAATCATAATTTCCCACATACATGGTGACTTTCTTATAGTCAATATCTACCGTGTGGGTGCAAACCTTGTTTAAAAAGTGACGGTCGTGCGATACAACTATGACGGTGGAATCAAGGTCGATAAGAAATTCCTCAAGCCAAGCTATGGCTTCAAGGTCGAGGTGGTTTGTCGGCTCGTCCATAAGAAGTATGTCGGGGTTGCCGAAAAGAGCCTGCGCAAGCAGAACCTTAACCTTTTGGTCGCCCGTAAGCTCGCTCATTTTGAGATAGTGGAGGTCGTTTGTTATGCCGAGGCCGTTGAGCAGTATTTCGGCGTCGCTCTCGGCACTCCAACCATCCATCTCGGCGAATTGCTCTTCGAGCTCGCACAGTCTCATACCGTCCTCGTCTGTCATCTCTGCCTTGTTGTATAAGACCTCTTTTTCGTCCATTATTTCGCAGAGCTTGGGGTTGCCAAGCAAAACGGTGCGTATAACATCGTATTCGTCATAAGCGAAGTGATCCTGCCTGAGAACCGAAAGACGCTCGCCGGGGGTGCGGATAATCTCACCCTTTGTAGGCTCTATTTCGCCCGAAAGAATTTTTAAAAATGTGGATTTGCCGGCGCCGTTCGCACCGATAAGACCGTAGCAGTTGCCGCTTGTGAACTTCACGTCCGCGTGCTCAAAAAGCGTCCTGCCGCCGTATTGTAAACCTACGTTTACCGCTTCTAACATCTTTTGCTTCACCTCATATATTTACTCACAAAAAACCGCCTTAGCGTCACACAAAACAGCGCAAGACGGTTTTTAATTTAAATTTTACTGTTTGCTTTCTTGCTCGCAGACATTTGATTCTGCGTTTTCGGGTTCGCCTATAAGTTCGGGAGACTCGTCCGCGGTGAAAAACTCGTAGCTGTCGCTGTGGTGGAATGCCTCTGTGCTGTCGTCGGCTTTAAAGAATACCGTAAGCGTCTGGAAGATAAGCTTAATATCCTGCCATATGCTATATTTCTCGATGTACATAAGGTCGAGCACGAGCTTGTCCTTAGGCGAAGTGTTGTATTTGCCGGCGATCTGTGCAAGACCCGTAAGACCTGCCTTGACGCGCAAACGGTAACTGAATTCCGGCAGTGCCTGTGTGTATTCGTCTACATTTTCTATCATTTCCGGACGTGGGCCGACAACGCTCATTTCACCCTTGAAAATGTTGATTATCTGCGGCAGCTCGTCTATGCGGAATTTGCGCAGAATTTTGCCGACCTTTGTAATTCTGTCGTCGTCCTCGGTTACGGATTTGTTTATTGAGTTCTTTTCTTTCATCGTGCGGAATTTGTAGACCTTGAAAATCTTTCCGTCCTTTGTGGCACGTTTCTGCTTGAAGAATACCGAACCGCCGTCCTCAGCCTTTATGGCTATTGCGCAGGCGAGCATTATGGGGCTTGTAACAATTAAACCCACGGTAGATACAAAAAGGTCCATGGCACGTTTCATTATGCGCTGTTCAACCGTAAGCCCTTTAACGGTTGAAGCTATCATCGGCTTGTCGTCAAGCATTGCGTTTCTGCCGCGAAGAGAAACAACGTCGCACATCTCAAAATTATAGTAGATGTTTTTGTTGTTTGCGTAGCAGTATTCGACAATCGTTGTGCGTGAGGCTGCCGGTACGTCATATACAAATACCGTATCACAGCGGTTTATGATGTCAAACAAATCCGGATTTGTGAAAAGTATTGCGTCCGTTATTAAATACTGCTTTTTATACTTCTTGATTTTAGGGACGATGTTGTTTAACGAATACTTTGAAGTCGTTATAACACAGCATTTTTCGGGAGAGTTTATTGAAAAGTATACGAAATTTCCGAAGTATGCGAAAAATATAATAACGAGTATCTGAATGACCATAACAAGCAGTAAAAGCAGGGGGTGCTCATACTGGAATTTTTGGTTGTTTGCCGCATTTGTGTTCATTATGCAAAGCTGCAAATGAGTTACTATGTCGGTGAATACAGTGGAGAGCGTCATAGAGTAGATTATAGGCTTGCTCTTTGTTACTCCCACGGAATATCCGCCGTATATTGACATAAGTGCCGAGCCGAGAACGGCAAACGTAAGCATGGTTACCGCGGCGGTTCTCGAAAGGCGCAGCAGCCATTCGTTTTCAATACCGAAAAAAACAAAAAAAGTGGCAAACAAAATAAAGAACAGCAGTACCTTTAAGAGAAACATAACCGTCCTTTGGGTTTTCTGTAAAAACTTCATTATATTTACTCCCTGTCGGAAACATATTTTTTTACACAGATATATGCGATATTTTACGCTTTTTATTGTCTTTTGTCAACTTGCAACATAGTTTTTCGGGCTTGACGCGCTTAAACTTCACTCTTTATTTTGTCGCTGTGGTGTTATATAATACAATTAACTCGGTAAGCTTAACGCGGATACGTTAAATATAACGATTTGGAGAAAAGAAAATGGTTAAAAAAACAGAGTACAAGATTTATACGGAACGCGAGTGCAAAGAGGAGCCGTACCGCAAAAAAGTACAGCTTTTCGGATATGTTGTCGGAGAAAATGCGCCCGTGGTGCTCATATGCCCCGGCGGTGCGTATAAATTCATCTCGGATTTTAACGAGGGAGAGCCGTTTGCGCGCGAATTTAACAAAAGGGGAATAAATGCCTTTGTGCTTTTTTACAGCGTGGGCTACAACGCGAGGTATCCGCGCCCCGTTAAAGATGTGGCAAGAAGTATGCAGTTCATAAAGGCAAACGCCGAAAGGCTCTGTGTTGACGGAAGCAATATTTCTCTTATGGGCAGCTCTGCGGGCGGCCATCTTTGCGCTTTCTTCTCTTCACAATGCGAAAGATACGAAACCGAATACTGCGGCAAGGAATACTCTTTAACCCCCAAAACCCTTATGCTCTGCTATCCGCTCATAACCATGGGCGAAAAAACTCATAAGGTATCGCGCAGGAATTTTCTCGGATTGTTTCCCGGCAAGACCGAGATTAATGCTTCAAGCGTTGAAAAGCTTGCAAACGGGAGCTTTCCGCCGACGTTTGTCTGGGCGTGCGAGGATGACGGTACGGTCGATTACAATAACAGCGTAATGCTGTGCGACGCGCTTCGTAAAAACGGTGTACCGCATGAATTTAAACTCTTTAAAACCGGCGGACACGGTATAGGTCTTGCAAACGGCAAAGAACCGGAGGGATGGTTTGACAGCTGCTTTGAATTCTATAAAAAGTATATTTAATGTATACTTTTCATAAAATTGTATATTTAAAGTGCAAAATAAATGTGGTAAAATAACTATAATGAGAATTTGAAAGGGGTTGTACTTATGAAACATTTACCTGCATATCCGCTTGTGACGGTAGATCCGTATATCAGTATTTGGAGCATGAAGCACAAAAAGCTGTATAAGGATAATACGAGAATGTGGGCAGGGTATCAGAAGTGCCTCCACGGCCTTATGATGATAGATGACAAGCCGTATCGTTTTATGGGCGAAAACGGAGTACATCATATGCACCAAAAGGTGCTTAAGGTCACTCCGCTTTGCACTACATATGTGTTTGAAAAGCACGACGTTCGGCTCAAGGTTGACTTTTGGACTCCGGCTTTTCCCGATGACCTTTTGCTTTTGTCTTTGCCGTGCGCCTTTATAGATTATGAGGTTACGATTCTTGACAAAAGACCGCATTCCGTTTCGATATCGCTTCTTGTGGATGAAAACTTTTGCTATGACAGCGAAAAGGGAAAGGAAATTATCGGCGATGCGGTTAAGACCGACAGCTCATACTACGCATATATGAGGCAAAATGAGCAGAACGTTCTTGAGTATTCGGGTGATTTCAATGCCATAAACTGGGGAACGGTTTATGTTACAGGCGGCTTTGTCTCATTTGGCAAACCCACAATTAAGCGCAATAAGCGTGACGGCTTTGTAAACTACATTCACAGCGAGCATAAGGCATATGAGCCTGTAAGCGACAAATTCTGTGCTCACGACACATTGTTTTTTGACGATGGCTTCAGCATAGAATATATGGGCAAAAAGCTCAGAGGATATTGGACCGAGAAATTTCCCGACGCCGTTTCGGCACTCAAATACTGCGACGAAAAGCACGACGAATTGAGGAAACAGGTTTCTTTGCGAAATACGCGGATTTTGCGCGACGGTCAGCGTTTCGGCGATGATTACTGTATGCTTTTGTCGGCCGCGTACAGAGAGGTCATAGCGTCTCATAAGCTTGTAAAAACCGATGACGGAAAGCTTTTGTATGTTTCCAAAAACTGCACCGCCGGCGGATTTGCCGCCGAGACCGATGTAACGTACGCATCGTCGCCGCTTTTCCTTTTGTATAATCCGAGTCTTGTGTTTGCCGAGCTTAACGGTATATGTGATTTTGCGCGTTCTACCGCGTGGAAATTTGATTTTGCGCCGCACGATATAGGCACATATCCCATAGCTGACGGGCAGACATACGGTCTTAAAGCCGACTTCGACGGCGACAAGGCTAAGGTATATTCGTCCTCGGACAACATATATGATGAGGAGGAGCAGATGCCCGTCGAAACAAGCGGCGATGTACTTATACTCGCTTATGCCGCGACGGTTCTTTCCGGCGACAGGAGCTTTATTGCCGAAAATAAAGATTTGCTTTTAAAGTGGGGAGATTATCTTGCCGAAACGGGTAATGATATAGCTAACCAAAAGAATGCCGACGACTATGCGAAGGCGATATCGGGCAGCGTAAATCTTGCCGTTAAATCCTGCATAGCACTGCGCTGCTGCGGAGAAATATGCAAAATGCTTGATTCTGACGGAGAAAAATATCTTAAAGCCGCCTCTGAGAACGCGGCGGATATTCTCAAAAGAGACGAGGGCAGGGAGTGCCTTTCGTTTACTCTGTTAAAGAAGGAGAGCTGGAGCCTTAAATATAATCTTGTGTGGAATTATATATTCGGGTTCGATTTGTTCCCGCTCAAAACGGCCAAAAATGAAATTGCGCGATATATCAAAATTAAAAACGAATACGGCCTGCCGCTCGGGCCGCGCAGAGACTATGCGCGTACCGATTGGACGATGTGGGCGTGCGCCCTTGACGATACCGGATTTATGACCCAAAAGCTGTCGGTGGATATAATGCGTATGCTTGACCATACCGAAGATAAATATCCGTTTACGGATTGGTATGATACAAAGAGCGCAAAGTCAAAGGGAAGGTATCACCGACCCGTTCAGGGCGGACTTTGGATGCCTGTACTCGCGAAAAAGTGGAATGAAATTTTGCCGTGAGATAAAATGCCGTGCGTTGCCGACAGCGATATATAATAAGCAATAACAAATAAACGGCCGCCCTCGGAAATGCTTCCGAGGGCGGCTTT
>HF993130.1:0-12516 GCA_000432435.1 Eubacterium sp. CAG:180 | reverse complement strand
CGAGGGCGGCTTTCTCTGTTTTGCTTGATTTTAGGCTTCGTATGTGCTTTCGTATTTTTCGTAAAGCCATTTTATGCAGTTTGTAAGACCGTCCGGCGTCAACGGGAAATCCTCTTTTTTATCGGTAACGGTGCATTTTTCGTAGCAGAGATCCTCGTGCCACACCTCACCGACTATGTTCTCGTCGGTGTGCGATATTCTGTATCTGAATTTGCTGCCGCTGCTTCCGAAATAATCATTTCCGCTTGTAAAAAAGTTTATTGCGGGGACGTCAAATATTTCATCGGCTTTGCCCAAATCCCTTTTCATATGTTATATACCTCTCTTTTGGTGTGTTATTACTGTTTTGATTATAATATTAACGACGAAATTAAGCAAGAAATTTATCAAATTAGCACTCTAAGTGGTAGAGTGCTAATAGTTTACAGTTTGTTCATATTTGTATAACAAACGGATAACATTACAGGGTATAATGATAATTGTAAACAGAAAGAGAGAGCGAGAGGCCGAGAGGCCGACGGAATCTCTTTTTAGCTTGCGGCTCGCAAGTCACCTGACCGAGCGAGCAAAAAATAAATCGGGCAGCATAATTCAACTTATATCGGAGGAATTTATATGTTTGATTTAAGACCCTATAACCGTAAAAACAATGTTACATCCTATAATCCGTTCCGCGAAATGGACAGCTTCTTTGATGACCCGTTCAGATTCTTCGACGGTAAGGCGCTTGCCGAATTCAATACCGACATTATTGAGAGCGGCAACAATTATATCCTTGAAGCAGATCTTCCCGGATTTGAAAAAGGCGATGTTAAGCTTGATGTCAAGGACGATATCCTCACCATCAAGGCAGAACGTCACACCGAAACCGAGAAAAAGGACAAGGACAGCAGGAGTATCTGCTGCGAGCGTTCCTACGGCTCATATTCAAGACAGTTTGACGTTTCCGGTATTGATACCGATAAGATTTCGGCTAAATACGAAAACGGTGTCCTGAAGCTTACAATGCCTAAGAAGGAAGCTCCGAAAGAGACTTCAAAGCATCTTGAGATTGAATAATCAAAAGATAACGTGACCCGGAGAGCGACAGCTCCCCGGGTCTTTTTTTGCTCTTAATGCTTATAACGGGCAATCCATATCCATATGCGGAATGTGTATATCGAGATATTCATTCCCGTATGCCCTGAATCCGTATTTTTCGTAAAACGGAACGGCATATACCTGTGCGCTGACGTATATCTTTTTTGCGCCGAGAGCCTTAGACCTCTTTTTAAGCTCTTTTATAAGCTCTGCGCCGAGATGCTGACCGCGGTATTCCTTTAATACCGCAAGCCTGCCTATCTTTGCCGTCTGCTCGTCCGTCATAAAAACGCGCGCCGTTGCGGCAGGTGTGCCGTCAACCGTTAAAAGCAGATGATCGCATGTTTTGTCATGGTCGTCGAATTCGACGGAAATAGGGTATTTCTGCTCATTCACAAATACCTTTTTTCTGATTTCATCGCCGTCGGGGCAGGCTGTGCCGCCTAAAAACCAAGTGCTTTTTATCATAGCTTAAAAATAACTTTAACCTTTCCGGCTCTCTCAGGAGCTTATCTTGCTATCGGCTTCATGGCAAAGCGGAATTCGATCGTGTCGTCTAATATAAATCTGTATTTCATAAGCGTGTCCTGACCGCAGCTTGCCGTGCCTGTTCCGCGAACAAAACCGTCAATTGAAACAAACGTGGTGTCCTCGTGTATTACGTCCTCGCGGTGACGTGCCGCGCAAAGGATTTTTTGTGTGTAATCATGTGCCGAGAAGCTGAATTTCGGAGCGCCGAGGAACGCTAAGCCTTTTCCGTTACCGTCGGTAAATTCCGCAAATCTTACGGCTCCGTGGTTGCCGTTATCCTGAGGCTTGATATAGTCAACGTGCATTTCTTTAACGGTTGTTTTATATAAGCCTATCGGGGATTGACCGTTAAAATCACAGAGGTTTTCATATGGCCCTCTGCCGAGGTATTTCACGTTTGAAAATTCCTTCGGTAGCTCCGCTGTAAGGCCGAATCTCGGCAACTCTTTCCAGCCGTATCTCTTCCTCGCGAGAGAGGAACGAACTTTAACCGTGCCGTCGGAAAATACGGTGTACTCTATAAAGCTCTTGTAGTAGAGCCTTTTACCGTCAGTCATATCGTAATAAGCGGTTATTTTTACCTCTTTTTCCTCGCTCTCGGCTCTCATTCCCTTGTAGACCGCTTTGACCCTAGCTAGCTTTTCGCGATTCCACTTCGGTATGGGATTTACCTCTTCGTTGTCTGACGGAGCACGGTAAATATTCGGTAAGAAGCCTGAGATGCCGCTCAACGGAGTTTTGCTGATAAGCTCTGTGCTGTCTGCCGTATATGAGAGAATTTCTCCGGTGGAACGTGAGAATTCGATTTTTCCGTTATCAAATTCCGCCGAGTAACCTGAGTCGCTCTCCGTGAGAAGAACTTTTTTATCGCCTGTTTCGATTGCGGCAGGAGCGTCACAGAGTACGTGCTGCTCTCTTGATATTTCGGCTCCGTTCTTGTCTTCGTAAAATATGTTGAGCGTTACAAGGCGGTCGCTCGGTATTCGGCCGAGCGGCAGCGTTACTTCCGCGGTAGCAGACGGGGCTATTACCTTGTCGATAACGCCGTCCTTTACCTTTTCGCAGTCGAAACAAAGCTCCCATTTTACGGTAAGAACATCTGTGCTTAAAAATCTGTATGTGTTTGTAAGAAGAAGCGTGTTGCCGCCCGATACTACTGACCTTACGGGTCTGTATGCGTGCTTCATTTCAAGCGCGCCGGTATGGAGCGTGCGGTCGGGGAATACAAGACCGTCTACGCAGAAGTTCTTGTCGTGCATTTCCTCGCCGTGGTCGCCGCCGTAGGTGTATTCGTACTTGTACTTTTTATCATCCTTGCCATGGTATACCGCATGGTCGCACCATTCCCATATACAGCCGCCCATAAGCTTGTCGCTTGAATAAAAGACGTCCCAATATTCTTCGAGCGCGCCGGGGCCTACGCCCATGGCATGGCAGTATTCACAGAGGAAAAACGGCTTTTCAAAGTACTTCTTGCCTCTTGTGCCCTTTGCGGTTTTTATAACGTTTTCTATGTCGGTATACATTTCCGATATTACGTCATACCCGACTCTCTTTGTGCGGATAGCGCCCTCATAGTGTACGGGTATTTCCGGACATACAGATTTCAAAAATTCATAGCATTTGTCCTGGCATTTGTATCCGCCGGATTCATTGCCGAGAGACCACATCGTGATTGACGGGTGGTTTCTGTCTCTGAAATACATACGGCTCACTCTGTCAACGTATCTCGGTGCCCAAGAGCGGTCGTTGCTTATGAAATTGGGCTTATAGAGGTTGTATTTGCCGAGACTTCCGCAGCCGTGTGTCTCGATGTCGGCCTCGTCTATTATGTAAAATCCCATAATGTCCGCAAGCGTAATGAGCATCGGGTCAGGCGGATAGTGCGACGTTCTTATCGAGTTTACGTTAAGCTCTTTCATAAGAACAAGGTCTTTTTTTATGTCCGCGGCACTCATCACGTAGCCGGTTTTTGCATTGCTGTCGTGATGGTTTACACCCTTGAATTTTATTTTTTCGCAGTTGAATTTAAATACGTCGCCGAGAATTTCTATATGCTTGAAGCCGGTATAATTTCTTACGGTACATAGTGTATCGTCACCGTCCTTAAGCGTTAAATAAAGCTCGTAAACATTCGGCGTTTCCGCAGTCCATTCCTTTACGTCGAGTGCCGAGAAGGAAAATTTGACGCAGACGTCGGCATCCTTTTCGTCGGAGCATATCTTTTTTCTGCCTGAGAAAAGCTCTGCCGAAACTTTTTTTCCTGCGGCTTCGCCCTCAAGGAATACGTCTATATCGAGGTCGTATTCTCTTCCGCCGTTTAAGCGTGTTTTAACCTCGTAATCGTTTATATATGCTTTGTCATATGTGTAAAGCAGAACGTCTCGGAAAATTCCGTTTTCTCTGAACATATCCTGACATTCGAGATATGTCCCCGTGGACCAACGGTAAACAACGCAGAGTAGTTCGTTTTCACCGGAAATCAGCATATTTGAAATGTCAAATTCCGCACTATTGTGTGAGCCCTCGCCGTAGCCGCAAAACTCACCGTTTACATACAGCTCAAGGCACGCGCTGAAGCCTAAAAATGAAATGATATGAGTTTTGGTTTTGTCGTCAACGGTTATCTTTTTTCTGTATACGCCTACGGCAACCTCTTTCGGAAGCTCCGGCGGAAAAAGGTGAAATTCGTATCTTGTATTTAAATATACAGGCTCTCTGTACCCGGTTCTCTGCCAGGTGGACGGAACCTGTATCTTATCAAAACGGATACGCTCCGTGTCCATTTCATACGGTAAAACATTCTGCGTTTCGTAATATTTAAAATCCCATTCTCCCGAGAGGACCGTAACCATATCGCTCTTATAGCGTTCGGTCAGACAATCGGTCTTTTTGAGACGCGAAAGCTCTCTGAAGGGAATCGAGTAAGCTCTTCCGGGCAGTCTGTTTATGTTCAGTGCCGAAAAATCTCTGTAATTATCTCTGTTTAGCTTGTATATCACAAAATTTTCCCCTTTCTGCAATCTGCAAACAGTTTAACACAGAATTAAATTATTTACAATTAAATTGCGATATATTATACTTTTTAAGGTAAAAGTATCAAGCGCTTTTTTATGCAATTTGCGTAAAAATAAGTCGAAAGGACGCAGGTGGATTTTATGGAGCTTTCTAAGGTACAGTGGAACGGCAGGGCATATGCGGAATTCAGAGATTATCTATTGTCGTTTTCAGATGAGAAATACAGAGCTTTTCATAGCGGGCTCTGCAAGACATCGAAATATCCGATAATAGGAGTAAGGCTCCCGATAATGCAAAAGATTTCCTCCGAAATAGTAAAGGGCAAGCCGCTTTATTTTCTTATGGCGGCCTCTGTGCAGTCGTATGAAGAGATTATGATAAGAGGACTTGTCACTGCCAAGCTCAAAATGCCGTTAGCCGAAAAATTCGTATATATAGAGGAGTTTTTGCCGTATATTGATAATTGGGCGGTATGTGATTCGTTTTGCACGGCGCTGAAGCCTAAGAAGAACGAGCTTTATATGCTTTTTGAATTCTGTAAGGAGCACGCTTTTTCACAGAATACGTATGAGACTCGTACAGCTGTTGTTTTGATGATGCGCTATCTTTTAACGGACGAATTCGGAGAGGACGTCATTTCGATTTTGGAAAATATCGATTGTACCGAATACTATGTCGGTATGGCGGTTGCCTGGGCTCTTTCGGAGAGCTTTATAAAATTCCGAGAGAGAACACTTGAAGTATTTTCATCGGGGAATGTAGACGCCGTAACTCAAAACAGGGCGATACAAAAAATCAGAGATTCATACCGTGTGTCCGACAGCGATAAAGCATTTGTAAACAGCTTGAAAAGGTAAAAAACAATATACGGGTTTCGGTAAAATTTGTATAAACTCTCAATTTTTCATTGCCGCTATTGAAGAAGAATGCAAAAAAGATTATAATGTTTACAAAACGGAAGCATACCGTGACTGTAAAAAAATAAAGGGATGGTAATTTATGAAAGCACGCAATCTTATTGACCTTGAGGACATAAGCCTTGAGGATATTGACGAGATAATTCACCTTGCCGGTATGATAAAGGCAAATCCGTCGATTTTTACCGACGCCTGCCACGGCAAAATAATGGCGACGCTTTTTTATGAGCCGTCAACAAGAACTCAGATGTCGTTTAAAACCGCCATGCTTCGTCTCGGCGGCGAGGTTATCGGGTTTGACAATCCGTCTAATGCGTCCGTGTCAAAGGGCGAGAGCTTGAAGGATACCGTAAGGGTGGTCAGCAATTATGCCGACGTTTTGGTTATGCGTAATCCCATAGAAGGCTCCGCTTATGCAGCGTCGCTCTATTCCAAAAGTCCCGTTATAAACGCAGGTGACGGCGGACATCTTCATCCCACTCAGACCTTGGCCGACCTTGTGACCTTGTCGCACGAAAAGGGGAGGCTTTCCGATCTCACCATAGGCCTTTGCGGCGATATGAAAAACGGCAGAACCGTACATTCGCTCGTTAAAGCTCTGTCTAAATATAAAAACAATAAATTTGTTATGATATCCACTCCCGAGCTCCAAATGCCGGAATATATAATTGATATTCTTAAAAAGAGCGGATGCGAATACAGCTTTTCTTCAAGTCTTGAAGAAGCAATTTCTTCGCTTGACGTTCTCTATATGACTCGTATTCAGCAGGAGCGCTTTAAATCCGAAGAGGAGTATGAGCGCCAAAAGGGCGTTTATGTGCTTGATGAGGAAAAAATGAAGCTTGCAAAAAAAGACCTTGTTGTGCTTCATCCGCTCCCGAGAGTCGATGAGATTACCATAGGAGTTGATGATGACAGCCGCGCCAAGTATTTCGAGCAGACCGAATACGGTATGTATGCGAGAATGGCTCTTATTATACTTATGCTTGAAAACCGCGGGGGCAAAGTTCCCGAAAAGACATACAGTACCCATGATAAGCAGTGCAAAAATCCGAGATGCGTCACAAACAGCGAGAGCTATGTACCGCACCTCTTCTACGAAAACGGAGGAAAGCTTGTCTGCAAATACTGCGACAGCGAGACGGAAGAATGAAAATACTTATCCTCTTCGGCTCGCCGAAGACAAACGGCAGCACCGCAAAGCTTACCGGTGCTTTTATGAAGGGTATAAGAAAAAGCGATGATGTTGAAATAGTCCATCTTTTTTCATTGCAACCGACCCCGTGCAATGCCTGCGGATATTGTAAGGCGGCAAACGGCTGCTCTAAAAAAGACCTTGAAAAGTTTATGGCAAAGCTCGAAGACGCCGATGCGGTAATTGTTGCAACTCCGGTTTACAATCTGTCTTTTCCTGCACCTATGAAAGCCCTGTTTGACCGCTTTCAGCGTTATTACGAGGCGCATTTCAGAAGAAAAATTGCGCAACCTATAACAAAGCACAAAAAAGCATTACTTTTGGTAACCGCCGGAGATGACGAGGACGACGGATACAATATAATAGAAAAGCAGGTTAAGCTGTCTTTTTCTGTTATGAATACCGAGCTTGTCGGCGGCGTACTTGCCAAAGATACCGATAACGGCGGTGTCAAAGAGGACGATTTGCGCCGTGCTTTTGAGCTTTCAAAAATAATATACGGTTAAAAAGTGCCGCTTTTCGGCGCTTTTGAAAGGAAGATGAAATATGTCCGTGACAAAAATAACACTTCAGAACTATGCTGACGAGGTATCGCACAGCGAAAAACCCGTTCTTATAGATTTCTATGCCGATTGGTGCGGTCCGTGCAAAATGACCGCTCCCGAGCTTGAGGCGTTTTCGCAGGAATACGACGACGTCAAAGTGTGTAAAATAAATGTGGACGAGTCCGCAGATCTTGCCGCGATGTACGGTATTATGTCTATACCGACGATGATTTTAGTGAAGAACGGCAAGGAGGCAGACCGCCACGTGGGTGGCTGTGAAAAGGCTGATATCAGAGCGTTTTGCGATAAAAATATGTAGGGTTGTAATTTTTACCGGTATATGCTATGATAAAAATCAATAAATGCGGTTTCTGACGTCGAAATCTGTTTTGAGACGAAAGATACGGTGAATAAGTAAAACTGCTGTGTGTTTGCACGGCATACTTAGGCTGTATCTTTAAAGATACAGCCTTTTTATTTTAATTACAGGTGGATAATAATATGGAATCAAGAGTAGCCCTTATAGGGATAATAGTAGAAAACGAGGACGCTGTGGAAAAACTCAACTGTGTTTTACACGAATACGGAAGATATATTGTCGGCAGAATGGGTATTCCTTACAGAGAGAAAAAAATAAATATTATAAGTATAGCGGTGGACGCTCCTCAGGATATAATAAGCGCAATGTCAGGTAAAATCGGAAAACTCGACGGCGTAAGTGCCAAAACCGCGTACTCAAATGTGGTAACAGAGATATGACAGGAAGAAAAGAATGTAAAGGCTTAGAGCTTTCCACCATTTCGAAGGTCCTGCTTTTAATACTGCCGCTTGTTGTCGCTGTTTTGGCGCTTTGTATAGGCAGACTCGGTATTTCTCCCGCCGAGGTGATAAGATCGATATTCGGTAAAATAACGGGAAATGCTGATTTGGAATCTAAAAACGAGCTTGTTTTATGGAATATAAGAATGCCGCGAATAATCCTTGCAGCCCTTGTGGGAGCGGGACTTTCGGTTTCGGGCTGTACATTTCAAAGTCTTTTTTCCAATCCTCTTGCCACGCCCGATACCGTCGGAGTTTCAAGCGGAACCTGCTTCGGAGCGGCTGTTGCGATTTTTTTCGGGGCTGATTTTATTGTCACTCAGGCAGTTGCTTTTTTGTTTGGAATTATTGCCGTGTTGCTGACTTATCTTGCAGGTAGCGGTAAAGGTAAATCACTTAACAGCGTGGTTTTGGCAGGAATTATGATAGGCTCGCTTTTTTCGGCACTTGTCTCGTTTATAAAATCGGTAGCGGACGTAAATTCCGTGCTTCCGGTAATAACCTTTTGGCTTATGGGCAGCTTTGCGGGCGCAGGCTATCGCTCGCTTATGCTCGGTGCGCCGGTAATGCTTGTCGGAATGGCTGTTTTGTATGTTATAAGATGGCGGCTTAATATTTTAACTCTTCCCGATGATGAGGCAAAGGCGACCGGCACGGATATTAAGGCTCTGCGTGCCGTTTCGGTAATATGTGCAACGGCAATTACCGCCTCGTGCGTTTCAATGTGCGGTCAGGTGGGCTGGGTAGGGCTTCTGGTGCCGCATATGTGCCGTATGAAATTCGGAAACAATCATGTGTCGCTGCTGCCTGCCTGTATCAGCATGGGTATGACCTTTATGATAATTGTCGATACCGTTGCGCGAAGTGCCACAGCCGCCGAGATTCCCATCTCTGTGCTGACCGCAGTTATAGGCGCACCGTTCTTTATAATTCTTATGCGAAAAACAGGGGGGTGGCAGCTGTGACCCTTACTGTTGAAAACGGTTGTTTTTCATATGACGGCAGGCACACGGTACTGTCCGATATAAGCTTTTGCGCGTCACCGGGAGAGATAGTGGCGATTCTCGGAAAAAACGGCTCGGGCAAAACAACGCTTCTCAAGTGCAGCGTGGGCTTGCTCAAATGGAGCGGTGGACATAGTTTCCTTGACGGCAGAGATGTTTTGCATATAAAAAGCAGGGAGCTTTGGAGCAAAATATCATACGTGCCGCAGGCAAAATCCTCATTCGGCGGCTATACCGTGCTTGACAGCGTTTTGCTCGGCTTCGGGAGCAGCATCGGGATTTTCGGAAAGCCGCAAAAAAGCGATGTGGAAAAAGCACTTTCCGTTTTAAGAAGGCTGAATATAGAAAATCTCGCCTATAAAAAATGCTCGGATTTATCCGGCGGCGAAAAGCAGATGGTCTTGATAGCGAGAGCAATAGCGTGCGACCCCGAAATTTTGATTTTGGACGAGCCGGAGTCGAACCTCGATTTTAAAAATCAGATAACAGTTCTTGACGTTTTGTCAAAGCTTCGCGACAGCGGGATTTGTTGTATATTCAATACTCATTTTCCCGATCACGCGATGAGAATAGCGAATAGGGCATTGCTTCTCGGCGATGACGGAAGATGTATTTGCGGCAAGACAACCGATATAGTGACAGAGGAAAATATACAAAAGACATTCGGTGTGAATGTTAAAATAGCCGAGGTCACGTCGGGCGGCAGAACCGTTAAAACGATAGTGCCCGTAAGTGCGGCCGACGGTTCCTAAAAAATCCGAAATAAATGCGAATAGCATTTTTAATATAATTAAGAAAGAGGTAATGTAAATGAAAAAAGCAAAAAGAGTATTAGCTTTGCTTCTTTGTCTTGTGCTTATTTTGTCGGCGGTAGGCTGCTCCGCTAAAAAAGACGACGGCAAAAAGAGCAGTGACAGCGAGGTTGTCACCGTTGTTGACAATAACGGCAATACCGTAACCGTTAAAAAGGACATTCAGCGAATAGTGGTATGCGATATTTACCCTATACCGTCGGTGCTTGCCGTGTTCTTTGATTCGGCTTCAAAAATAGTCGGTATGGCACAGCCGAGTATGGCAGCTGCAAAAAACAGCCTTTTGTCGGAGCTTTATCCGGAAATACTCAATGCCGAGACCGGATTTATAGACGGAACAACCGTTAATATGGAGGCACTCGCGGCTTTGAATCCCGACGTTGTATTTTACAGCTCGGGCAATAAAGAGCTCGGCAAGCAGCTTACCGACGCAGGCTATGCCGCAATAGCGATTTCAGCGAATAAATGGCAATATAATGCCATTGAAACCCTCAATAACTGGATAGACCTTCTCTCTCAGCTTTTCCCCGAAAACAATAAGTCGGAAAAAGTAAGAACTTACAGCGAGAGTGTCTATAATATGGTTCAGGAAAGAGTAAGCTCAATTCCGGACGCGGAAAAGGCAAAGGTATTTTTCCTCTTCCAATACAGCGCGTCAAACATCTCCACTTCGGGAAATTCGTTCTTCGGTCAGTGGTGGGCAACTGCCATAGGCGCAAAAAATGTCGGCGAGGAACTCGATTCCGATAAATCCACCAATGTAAATATGGAGCAGATTTATAAATGGAACCCCGATTTTATTTTCATCACAAATTTTAATACCGCAAAGCCCGACGATATTTATAACAATACCGTAGGCAGCTTTGATTGGAGCGGAATAAAAGCAGTTAAGGATAAGAATGTCTATAAAATGCCTCTCGGTATGTACCGTACCTACACCGCAGGAGTTGATACCCCGATAACTCTTCTTTGGCTCGCAAAGGCGACTTATCCGGAACTCTTTGAGGATATTGATATAACCGCAAAGACCAAGGAGTATTACGGCGATGTGTTCGGTATAACTCTTACCGATGAGCAGTCAGCGCGCATTTTTGCACCGCTTACGCAAGCAGGTAAGCTATCGGTAAAATAAAGTCGGATTAAGACACAAAAGCTACGGTTAACCAAAATAAATAATGATAAAACGGACCGTTTTTCGCGGTCCGTTTTTTTACTTTTATGCCTGAATTAAAAGATGTATTTGGTGCGGGGACAGGAAAAAATTCTCATAGCTCGCAGAAAAAATGTTACGTATCAGCACAATTGTAGTTAATAAACATCTAAAGTGTGCTGATACGTAACATCTTATTAGCATTTACAACATCTTGCGTGTCTATTTTTGATATATCAAATGACATTCTTTACACCTCTTCTTTTTCTCATCATTCCTTTACCTCCTCAACCGCGAATAATGCAGATTTCAGGTTAACCCAAATCTTACACGTACCCTTGTATTTTATAGGACAAAAGTTTTCGCATGAGCAAATACAACACGGATTGCTTTTCACAAAACGTATTGCTTGATTTGTTTCGTCTGCAACATCAACTTTGTATTTCCCGACCGTTTGGAACTTGGTTTCTGTATTCAAAAAAATCTCCCCTTTTTACTTTTTTTATGGAGCGTTTTGGAGCAAGATAGGAGATTTGAACTCCCACCCTCAGTTTGGAAAACTGATGTGCTGACCGTTAACACTAATCTTGCATATAAAAGTGGGGAGCCAAGCTCTCCCCGTGCCATATTTAACGTGGTTTTTTTGACGAGATGGTTTCACCACAAACTCTCCGCTTGTTTTTACGGCGGCTTTTACGCAAGTCACACGAGAACGAGAGGGACTACTTGATTTTCACATCTATAATATGACGAAAAAAACGTCCGATTTGCCCTTAAATGCAAAAAACACCCCTACTTTCGTTTTGAAAGCAGGGGCGTTTTTGCGCCTGTATCAGTTTTTAGTTTGACTGTTTCCTCACTATTTTATAGTTAAACAGAGGTACTTGCTTGAATAGCACAAATCAATAAAAACAAACCTTATGCCAATCTCTAAGATGCAATAACGGTCTTGATTTTTGGTTGTAAGGCATAATAATTTGATTGCCCTTGGCACTTGCCTCTTTGCAAACTGTACCAAGACCGCTGCCGTTTCGATAAGGGAGAAACTCTTGATTAGATAATACTATGAAGTCAGCTCTTAAAAAAAATCCTTCAAACAGCGGCACAATTTGATAATAAATAGGTTCATCAGAATTAACGGCACGTTTCCGCTTTCCGCTAAATGAACACTGAGTAAATTGATTATTGCTTACTTCAACATAATCAAGAAGGTATATTACTCTTGATTGCACATAGTAAGTAATACCAATAAGAACTAATGAACAGATTATCAAAAGAATGTTCTCTTCATCTCTATATTCAATACAAAATGCAGCAGTTGCAACGACAACAGCCACCTCCACACATACCAAACTTATATGGCCCGCTATCCAGTATTTTGACAAATATATTTTCATACAATCACCTCTGATTAAAACAAGTCAATAATAGATTGCAGTATGGAA
>HF993129.1 GCA_000432435.1 Eubacterium sp. CAG:180 | reverse complement strand
TATCGGCTATTGCGACTATATCGTTTTGTACATTCTACATATCAGCACAAATGTTGTTAAATATCTCCGTTAGTTGGTATCGGCGGTTACGTGCTAACTTTGTACTACTTTTAACTTGCCGACGGAATGATATAGGCTTCTGAAGCCGGACTATACGTGTAAATGGATGTTACATACAACCATTTGTTTTGCTGTAAATCATATTCCAAAAGAACAGCATATGCACCGCCTAAATCATCTGTGCATTCACCGAACGCATAGATTTTTCCGTTAATATACTGAATGGCATTGTCAACGAAAAAATCGTTTATGAAGTTACAACCGGTAACACGGATTTTTCTGTCTTTAAAAGAATAAACGGTTGAAACTCCGGTGCTTTCTTGGCTTATGTCATAAAATGAAAACGTCTTTTCCCATTGCGGAGTATGAATCTTTATGGCATTATCGCCGACATACTCGCCGTATATTTCCTGTACGGGAAATTCAAAATCGTCATAACCGTATTCTTTTACCGAACCCGATTTTAAATCGTATTCCCAAACAGAAGCATAGTCGTTGAGTACGATTTTACCGTCAAAATAATATCCGTTTCGCTTGCTGTATTCTGCTAAATTCATAAAGTCGTCATACGCTACGGCAGGATTTTCAAACACAAAATGAGTCTGAATAATATGCGTCTTTAAATCTACGGAAGATATACACCACTGCTTATTTGTTTTATCCGACTCGGAACATATAAAATAAGCTCTGTTATCGTAAATACAAAGTGTATCATAATAAGTTTTATGCTTCTTTTCACACAAATCAAAAAGCGAAATTACTTTTTTGCCCTTATATATATTGCCGTATGCTTCAACATAAGGAATATCCTCGCTTTCGCAAGATATAGCGGTAATTTCCTTGTTAAAAGACTTAACGGGACGCGTTGCCGCGTTTGCAATATACGGAATGGATACATAGAATAATACGGCGAGAACCAAAACACCCAATATAATCAGTAGTGTATAAACTCTTTTCTTGTTCATAATTACTCACTTCCTAAAATTTCCAATACTTTTGTTGAAATATACACATAAGGTCTACAATCACCTGTATATTCAATGTCAGCATCTGCTGTTGATTTGCGTTTAAGATGTAATTCGTAGGCAATGTTATGAAATAGCCATTCTGATGTCATATTGAACATTTTTAATGTAGTAATATTCTTCGCCGTTATAGTTGAAACCGAAAGCATAGCCTTTGTGATACCACAAAGGCAAAACTTGTCAGGAGTGCTCCTGAAACCTTTAATGGCTTGGGATTATCCCAGCGGTTGCCTTTTGCCCCAAAAGGCGTTGCTTGCGGGCATATGTTATTTGCGATATTGAATCAATATAGATTCCACAAGTATTGCAAGTCGATAGTACACCACTAATTCATCTTTTTCCATTCCTGTTGATTGATTTATCAATTCTGAAAAAACAGCTTTTTCGGTTTTAGAAATAATTTCACTCGATGGGAGTTCAATGAATTTTGCTCGATGTATCAATTGAGAGCAATACCCCCCTACAACAGAATCAATAGCAATAAGTTCTGGAGAATATCTACGAATCGCCATAGGAATTCTTGAGTTTATAAACGCTTTCAAAATGTACTCGTGTTGTTTGTTTTTCATTAGATTCACCTATACCAAAACGTTAAAATTTTACCAGTCGATGTAAACATTCCGCCCTGTCCGGTCAAATAAGTAAAATTCCAAGATGCATTTCCATATTTGTAGTTGTAGGTATACTTCAATGCCGAAGAATTTCGATTGGCAAAGCTTACTGCATCTCGTGTATATTCGAGCACATTATTTCCCTTTGTCAATCCTTCGCTTACTACGTGCTTATTGTAGTGGTATTTCATTGATTGATACCCTGATTTAAAGGCGCCACTATTCCACGCTTTCGCTGCTTGTGAGACTTTTACCGCACTACCGGCAGCGCTTGTTATTGCGCCAGTAACGGCACCTGACAATGCCCCGTCGCCCATTCCATTCAAGGCTGCCGTACCGGTTATTCGGGTTACGTTACCCCAAGCATCGTAGTAATAGTTTGCAACTACGGTGCCATTTTTATCGGCTATTGCGACTATATCGTTTTGTACATTCTTTATGTAGTAATATTCTTCGCCGTTATAAATGAAACCGAAAGCAACGCCGCTCGAATACCACGGCACTTGTCAGGAATTCCTAGAAACCTTTAAGGGCTTGGAATTATCCCAGCGGTTGCCTTTTGTCCCCAAAATGTGTTATTTGCCGGCGCTGTGCATAATGTTAGTCAAAACATAGTTTCTTTAATCTCTTGAACACCTCCTGAGGTATGACTAAAGATTTATTCATACAAATCAGCAAGGCATTTTCATCTAAAGCAATAGATATAAACACATCGGTAATTCCAGTAATTACCAATTCTTCAAAAGGTTGCTGTAAACATACGTTACCTGCAGGTTCAAGTAAATTGAGCATAAATATATTTTCTGGATTTTCTTTAATTGCTTTATCCAAAAAAACTTCAAATAAAGGGCATGGCACAACCACAGACATCTCTATATTACCACTTGAATGGTGACGTATAAAGTTTTTTAATCCTTGAACCTTTACAAATTCTAATAACGAACTTCCTTCTTTTACAGAATCAATCGTCACTTCAGTCCATTTGAAGTCAAATATAGTTGAGATTTTTGCTATATTATCGAAGTTACATCTAATACCTGAAATACATATTTCCGCTGGATTAAATAAAAGGTTTTTTGTAAATTTAATCACGCATAACACCTCCCCACAAGCCTGCGCCAAACACGCCGATTGGTAGATGATAATTTGCAGTCTTTGTCAGCTGGATATTCATATGGAACAGGCTCTTGCTACCGACCTTTATACTTGTTTTCTGCCGTTTTAAATACATCGTTGCTTTTAAGAAAAATACATATAAGCAATAATTCTATAAAAACAGACACGACAAATAATAATTTAACTGTAAATTCTTTGGCAGAGGTTTCATATAAAACATTTTTGTTTTTATCAATAATTTTATATCGCCCGAAATTATTTTTTAAAAAATATTCATTGTCAGATGTCACGAAATGTTTTTTTGACTTCTCTATATCGGTATATGTTTTTGAATTAACATCTTCACTTTTTTTAATTACATTACCTTTCAAATCAATTTCATACACGAATTCTGCCGTAGATAATACAATGGTATCATCGGTTACAGTAAAAGCATATGACCGCGAAGTTTGAGGATTTATCTCTAAAATCTTCTCTGTTCCGCTATAAACCTCTATTGCATTATCTCTTCCTACGTATAATAATTTTTGACTGTCAAGGGCAAATCCGCAAAAAGGAAAAGTGTGAAAAGCGCCAAGAAAAACTGAAAGAACAGTTAGGAAACCAAATAATACGAAGCAAAAAATAAGTTTAGTATTCTTCACATTCATCACCATTCCATTATCATATTGTAAATATAATTCATTTCATCGTAAATATTAAATCCATACACCAACGAATAACCTATCTCTCCATGTATTTCTGCCGGAATGCATGAAACGCCAAAACTGGTAGAAATAGTTGTCCCTTGATAAACATCATTAGTTGTTGTATCGGGAAAGACTACATATTCCAGTCCTAAAGATGCTCCTATATCTATACTACCACCAATTTGTGCCGAAGTCCCTTTTTGATGATAAATTGTCGGGGCGTTAGTTTTGCTTTTATATTTAGAAAGTGAGGCAGATAGTGTTCCTCCTCTGGTATTAGCCGATACAATAATGCCAACATTTCCTTTCCTATCTCTCATCACACAGAACCACCCCCTGTGTTAATTTTTCTGTTATTTTATTCGTTAAGGGTGATCAACGATATTAGCATAATCGCTATAAACAATAACATTTGCGTAATATAATGCTTGGCGTTCGTAATAATTATTCAAAATATCATCCGCATAACACCATTCATCATGATGTTTTATCCATTGAAAATAATGAGTTAATTCATGAGTTATTGATACAAGAATTACAGCTAATGCATCATCTTTGTCACTCTTATTTAGCAAATCATAATAGTCGCCAACAGCAACTCTGATAAAAGGTTCGTTATTTATATCAAATGGGCCAAAAAAAGAAGCACTGGCTTTCTCTCCGGCACAGCTTATAATTTCACAGCTGGATTTTAAATATATTGGCACTCGAATTGGAAAGTAGTATTGCGTACGTAGCCAATTAACATATTGCTTACATGCACGTTTCACTTCAGGGTCTACATTCTTATCAAATTTCAGTCGAATTCCGGGTCTTGATTTTTCACAAATATATTCATTCCAATTGTTTGACGTCCATAATTTTCTCATTATTTATCAAACTTCTTCCTATGACATTTTTTACTAGGGCTGTGTGATCTTGGTTGTTTTCTTTACTTTTTACCGGACCTTTTTCCCAACCTGTTCCTTCTTGTTCCTTTTTTTCAAGTCCCTCTCGTCCTTGTTTTTTAATTCAGGTCTACCAGTTTCTCTTTTGCTTTTAGCATACACAACTAAAATTTGTACAACCACAATGGTTGCAATCGCTATGATAATAGCCGCAGATACTTGCCATCCAAAAAGCAATCCAGTTGTCAATATTCCTAAAGGGGCAGTGCTACGTATAGCATTTGACATTTTTCCATCATCAACCATATTTACAGGATTATTAAGGCAATATGCAAATAAATTATTCTCAAGAACATTATTTTGGTCTTCATCAAGTACATCAACACTATCAGCATTTATAAACCTGCACAATTCAGGGTTGTAGTACCTTGATTTGAGGTGGTAATAGCCCGTCTCGCTGTCGTAATAGTAGCTTCTGTACCGCAGAGGGTTCGTTTGAGCCAAGGCGGTGTTGCCGGTTATTTGAGTTACGTTACTTACTCTGGTTAATAAAGATGTTACGTATCAGCACAAATATAGTTAATATACATCTAAAATGTCCCGAACACGTAACAAAACCGCCGAGAGTTGTAAAGTGCAAATTAAAAAGTGCTTATGGCAATTTAATTCTGTCACGGGTGCTCTCTGGTTGTGGCGTACTCATCTATTATATAACGTGCATATCTGCTTGCCTGTCGCTCTCTGCCCATTGATGTTAGTTGAAGATTATTTATCCACTGATAGTAGTGAGTCAATTCATGAGCCAATGAAATAAGAATTGAAGCAAGTGCATTGTCTTTTCCGTTCTTGCTTAGCAATTCCTCATAATCGCCTGTTGCAATTCTGATATATGGTTCATCATAGTATGAATAGGGCTCAAAAAAGGTTCCAACTACATAATCGCCGTCTTTTGCTCGAATCCTTTCTGCCTCTTTAACATAAACAACAATCCTTACCGGAAAGTAATACTCTGCACGCAACCATTTTCCGAATTGTAAGCATGCACGTTTAACTTCCGGGTCAACATTTTTGTCACATCGAAACCGTAACCCAGTTCGCCCGGAGCCGTCTTTCGGCAAAATCTTTTCCCAGTTATCTAATCTCCAAATATGCATATTATTTATACTTCCTATGTCCTCTGCCGGGTGTATGTTTCTTTTGCGGTTTCGAGGGACTTTACTGTTGTCGAAGTTCTGTTACCGACAATTATCAAAAACTAAAAAACGGACAATATCATAGATATTATCCGTGCGTAAATTTAAAGTTTTTTAATTTGCCGCACGTTTTTTATCAAGCCGTGAAATTTTACCGCATGGGGCTTGCACTCCCGTTCAGCTGCATTTTAAACGTTGTTTGCCGTAACGGTGTGTTGTCATATTAACAGAATGTATTAAAAAAGTCAATAAATGTTCATATTATCAAAATCGATATCAAAAAGCGTTGTCAAACAGAATCATATAAATTATTGAATTTGCGCGCATTTTTTGATAAAATATCTATAAAGGAGGTCTTTAGATGATACTCAAATTAAAACCCGCGTTCAAAGATTATATTTGGGGAGGAACAAAACTTCGTGATGATTTCGGATTTAAAAGCGACTTAAAAAAAATCGCTGAAGGCTGGATGCTGTCTTGTCATAAAGACGGCGAAAATGTTATTGACGGCGGAAAATTTGACGGTAAAACCTTGTCCGAAGTCATTAAAGAAACAGGAAAAGATATACTCGGAACAAAGGCACAAAAATATGACTTTTTCCCCATTCTCATAAAACTGATTGACGCTAAAGATAATTTATCCGTACAGGTGCATCCAAATGATGATTATGCGCTTCGAGTTGAAGGCGAATACGGAAAAACCGAATGCTGGTATGTGATTGATTGTGACGAAGGCGCTGAACTGATATACGGATTCAAGAAAAAAATTTCAAATGAAGAATTCAGAAAACGCATTGAGGACAATACATTTTTAGACGTAGTAAATCATGTGAAGGTTAAAAAGGGTGAATTTTTCTTTATCGAATCCGGCACACTACATGCAATCGGAAAAGGAATTCTTCTTGCGGAAATTCAGCAAAATTCCAATACGACATATCGCGTATACGATTACAACCGTTTGGGAGCTGACGGAAAGCCAAGAGAGCTACACACAGAAAAAGCCCTCGACGTTACAAAATGCGAACCACCGAAAAATAACGGTGTAATGCCACCTGTTGTTAAGAAAGATGGCTATGGCGAAAAACACCTTACTTCGTGCGAACTGTTCTCGGTCAAAGACATTACCGTAAACAAAAGCTATTCCTCCGTAGCCGACAGCAATTCGTTTGTATCCATTCTCGTTATCGATGGCAACGGCTCTTTGATTTGCGAAAACGAAACATTTCCGTTGTGCAAAGGCGACAGTTATTTTATAAGTGCCGATAGCGGAGATTTCAAAATATGCGGAAATGTCAATTTAATTGAAACAAGGGTATGACTTTTTAAATTGACATATTGACAATATATCTGTACCGTCATATAATGTTAATGCAAAATATTGCTGTCTTCGAGGCGGGGTGAAATTCCCCACCGGTGGTAAAAGTCCACAAGCTTCGGCTGATCGGGTGCAACTCCCGAACCGACGGTACAGTCCGGATGAAAGAAGATGTACTTAAGCTACACTTTCACCTCGCAGGTTATATCTGCGAGGTTTTTATTTTGTTTGGCAGCATATTTCAGCAAAAATATGAAAGGTCTGATACCATGTCAAACAACAAAAATGAAAAGAAAAAAATAATGTCGGGATTTCAAATCAGAAAAATGACTGTAACAGCCATTTTAGCGGCTGTTTCAACCGTCCTTATGTTTCTGAGCTTTAATGTTCCGTTTATGCCGAGCTTTATCAAAATGGATTTTTCAGAGCTTCCGGCGCTGATTGCTGCGTTTGCATACGGCCCGTTAAGCGGTGTTATTGTTTGTCTGATTAAAAATCTGATTAATCTTTTAAGTACACAAACCGGCGGAGTCGGTGAACTATCCAACTTTATTTTGGGATGTGCATTTGTGCTTCCCGCGGGACTGATTTATAAGCACAAGAAAACCAAAAAAAGTGCTGTTCTCGGCGCACTTCTCGGAGCCGTAATAATGGCAGCATTCAGTATGGTTTCAAACTATTATATTGTTTATCCGATTTATACCAAGTTTATGCCGATGGACGTTATAATTGCTGCATACAGTTCTATTTTGCCTTCAATTAAAAATCTTTGGCAGGCTTTATTTGTATTTAATTTACCGTTCACTTTTGCTAAAGGTCTTGTAAATGTTCTGATAGCAACGCTTATTTATAAGCCGCTGTCCCCTATTTTAAAAGGCAAGAATATTTGAGTTGATTTTATTGACAAACGTTGACAAAAATAGTAGAATATAATCAAATAAATAACAATCCTTATAAAGAGTGGCGGAGGGATCGGCCCTGTGAAGCCCGGCAACCTGCACTTAGATGCAAGGTGCTAAATCCCGCAGCATTTTGTGCTGAGAGATAAGGTGAGTTCTATGGGACGCCTTATGCGGATTCAGCACGGGCGTTCTTTTTTTGATTGTTAAACATAAAGGAGTAATTTTAAAAATGGCGAAACATCTTTTTACATCAGAATCGGTTACAGAAGGACATCCTGATAAAATATGCGATAATATATCCGATGCCGTTCTTGATGCTATTCTCGCACAAGATCCTGACGGCAGAGTTGCTTGCGAAACAACTTGCATAACCGACCAAATAATGGTTATGGGTGAAATAACCACGAAGGCAAAAATCGATATTGAGAAAATTGCAAGAGATGTTGTTTGTGAGATAGGCTACGACTCACCTGAAAAAGGCTTTGACGGACATACCTGTAAGGTTCAAATCGCTATTGACAAGCAGTCCCCGGACATAGCTCTCGGCGTAGATAAATCATACGAGCTGAAAGAAGGGTATGATGACAGTTATAATCTTCACGGTGCCGGTGATCAGGGTATGATGTTTGGTTACGCCTGCGACGAAACCGAAGAGCTTATGCCGCTGTCAATTTCACTTTCACATAAGCTTGCAAAGCAACTTACAAACGTCAGAAAAGACGGTACACTCCCCTATCTCCGTCCTGACGGCAAAACACAGGTTACCGTTGAATACGATGAAAGCGGTTCGCCCAAAAGAGTTGACACTATTGTTATTTCCTCTCAGCACAGTGCTGATGTCTCTCTTGATCAAATCAGAAGTGACATAGTAAAATATGTTATCAAGCCCATTGTTCCCGAAAATCTTTTAGATGATGATACAATTATTTATGTAAATCCTACGGGCAGATTTGTCACAGGCGGCCCTGCAGGTGACAGCGGTCTTACAGGAAGAAAAATTATTGTTGACACATACGGCGGTATCGGTCGTCACGGCGGCGGTTGCTTCTCCGGAAAGGATCCCACAAAAGTAGATCGTTCTGCTGCTTATGCTGCGCGATATGTCGCCAAAAATATTGTTGCGGCAGGTCTTGCAAAAAAATGTGAAATTCAAATTGCTTACGCAATCGGCGTAGCACATCCTGTTTCTGTTATGATTGATACATTCGGAACAGGCATAATTTCCGACGATACTTTAAGTGAAATTGTCACCGAAACATTTGATTTGCGTCCGGCGGCTATAATTGACAGCCTTGACTTACGCAGACCTATATATCGTCAGCTCGCTGCATATGGTCACATGGGCAGAACCGACCTTGATCTTCCGTGGGAAAAGACCGATAAAGCCGTTGAGTTGAAGCAAGCGGCCGGAATTTAAGAAACTGTATAAAACTCTTTTTTTGGTTCATAATAACAATGAACTATTTAAAGGAGTTGAAAACTGATGTTAGACAGAATTGCGTTAATCCTTGTTATCATCGGCGGTATCAATTGGGGTTCAATCGGACTTTTCAAGTTTGATATTGTCGGATGGATATGCGGCGGTCAAGATGCAGTTATCAGCAGAATAATATACACTCTTGTTGCGTTGGCGGCAGTATGGTGTATATCATTGCTATTCAAGCAAAATGAAATTCTATCCTCCGATAACGGCGAAAAAAGAGCATAAAACTAAAAGTCCGGCTCAGCCGGACTTTTTTTCTGTAATCTTTGTTTTATCTGCAATGACGTAAATCATATTGTTTGTGTAATACACGACTTTACCGGGTAGTGCTCCCGCCGGCTTTTTAACATTTTTTACTAATGTATAATCAACCGGTACCTTAGTATTTTCCTTTGCAGAACTATTACAAGCCGCTATAATCGCAGCCTCCGAAATTGCAAGGTCTGTAAATTCACGTTTATCGGAAACAAGTATTGTATGTGAACCCGGAACACCTTTGGTGTGAAACCACATATCATAATTTTTGGCTGTTTTAAATGTAAGTTTATCGTTTTGCAAATTATTCCTACCGACAAGAACCCTGAAGCCCTCACTTGTTACATATTCAAGCGGAGGAAGTTCTCGAGGCTGTTTTTGTTTTACGTTTTTATGCTTTTTTATAAAACCGCCTAAAACAAGCTCATTTCGTATACTTGCAATTTCATTCTCTGTTTCAGCACGCATAAGGCTGTCTTTTACCGAGTCAATATAAGATAATTCCTGTTCCCCGGATTCAATTAAATCGGCGAGCATTTTTTCTGCAGTATGCGCTTTTTTATACTCCTTGTAGTATTTCTGTGAGTTTTTTGCGGGAGATAAAGCCGGATTTACAGGTATTTTAACAAGACGATTGTTGTCATAATAATTTTCAACCTCATAATACGAACAGCCGGAGCTTAATTTATATTGGTTAGCACTTATAAGCTCTGCATATGTTTTCAACGTGTCTTTATCATCACACTTTTGCAATTCCGCCCTTTGGTTAGCTATTTTACGGACAAGGCGCTCTGTCGTATTATTCAGGATTTTTATTATATCCCTAGCCTTCACCTTCATACGCAACGCAAGGTCTCGTTCATAATAAAAAACATCAAGAGCTTCCGAAGCCGACGCAAAAGTCTTTTTGCTAAAGAGCCTACCGTATTGCTTGATATCAATTATCGAAAAATCATATGGTTTACCGTCAACATCAAACAATACGGTAACACCGACTTTATCGCTCACCAAATATACCTTTAATTCGGATACAGCTTTTTTGAGTATATCGCTGTCGCACTCCGAAACCGCAAGATCTTCTTCAAAAGCTTCGTACGCAATTTCACGACACATAAGAGGCGAAGAACCCTCAATTGAAAACAACAAAGACTTGCTCATTTTCAAATGAGAATTCAACAGTACCGAAGTACAAATATCTTCAACTTCGTCCTTGAGAATATTGCATTTTTTCTGTTGCGGCGGCAACACATATGTTACGGAAGGCACTATTTCTCTGACGGATGATTTATTTTCGTCAACCCTTTTTACCGCATCGATTATTTTCCTGTCATTGCCTATAAGTATAATATTACTGTGTTGAGCCATTATCTCGACACAAACCGAGAGATTAACCTTATCTCCTATTTCGTTAACTGCGTCAAAATCAAAAAACAGTATTCTGTCAAGGCCCGATTGACGAATGTTTCGGAGAATTGCTCCTGTAAGTTTTTTTCTAAAAAGCATACAAAGCATTGGCGGTTTTTGCGGGTTTTCAAGCGAATGAGAGGTCAAATGCACCCTTGCCGAGCTCGGTTCTGCCGACATAAGCAGTTTATATGCACCGTTTCTTGTTCGCATGTTAAAGACCAATTCAAGCCTTGACGGCTGATTGACCCGTTCAACTCTCGCTCCTATTAACTTTTCGGCTATTTCGTCTTTAATAAAATGTAATGTAATACCGTCAAGAGCCATAATGATTTATCCTCAAATATTCTTAATCGGAGTTTTTTGTTCCGCAACTTTAAATTGTATATCTTTAAACTTATCCTCAAGCAATTTACACAAGCTCACTACAGCCGGAAACTCAGTCTCATAATGCCCGGCAGAAACAAGTAATATTTCTTCATCGGTTGCATCCAGAAACTCATGATATTTTCCGTCTCCCGTAACAAGTGCATCAGCGCCGGCTTTTTTTGCGTCCGATGCAAAATCCGAGCCTGCACCGCCGCAAACCGCAACAGTCTTTATTTCTTTTGTACAGTCATTATATCTAAGGTGCGCCGAAAGACATTTGCTCACATATTCCGAGAACATATCCGAGGTCATCGGATTATCAAGCTCACCTATCATAAAGCAGCTGTCATTACTTGAAACAACATTATGCAAATTCAGTTTTTGTGCCAGAACTTTATTTACACCAATAGGCGATAAATCATAGTTAGTGTGAGCGGAAATAACAGATATACCGTTTTTAAAGCAAATTGCTGCCGGTGTTTTTTCGGTAAGTGCAGACAAAGAACCGAAAATTACCGGATGGTGGGAAACAATAAGGTCATACTTTCCGTCAATCGCTTCATTCAAAACTTCTGCAGTAATATCAAGCGTAACCAAAGCCTTTGAAATAACACACTCACCGCAATTTACCAAAATACCGCTGTTATCCCATTCAAGTTGTAAAGAAAACGGTGCAAAACTGTCAATATAATCATATATTTCGCTTAGCCTGCTCATATTTAATTTCCTCCAAAATTTTGCCTATTTTGTTTGCGTCATAACCGGAATTTATAAGCGCCGTATACTTTTTTTCAAGCCTGCTTACAATTTTATTGCAAAATTCAATTTCATCCGGATTATTGCTGTAAATCAGATTTCCGACATAGAAGTACCACTCGCCAAAATCAACCTCTTCTTCGGTATATTCGGCTGACAGCGCTAGATACAGTCTTTTACCTTCTCTTACAACCGTTTCCTTTGTAATTTTATAACCGTTATCGCACAAAAAAGCCCTCAAATCTTCAAAATGAGTCATTGGCTGCATAATAATCTGTTTATTATTTTTAAGCCATGGTGCGTCACCGATTATTTTAGCTATAAGCTCACCGCCCATACCCGCTATAACAACAGCGTCGGCTTCGGTTTCTTCAATATTTTCAAGCCCGTCGGAAAGCCGTAAAACCACTCTATCTTCAAAACCGTATTGTTTAACGGTTTTTGCCGCATTATTTAACGGTCCTTCGTTTATATCAGAGGCCACAACAGTTTCAGCAAGATCATTTTGTAATGCGTAGACCGGTATGTATGCGTGATCGGTTCCGATGTCGGCAAGCTTTTTGCACGGAGTAATCAATTCTGCTGTTTTCAGCAAACGAGGAGTCAAGTTAATCATAATTACCGTAATTTAAAGGCTGTGTTTTGAGCACAGCCTTTTTAAGTCAGTTATTTTTTCCTTTTAAAAATTCGTTGATATTCTCAACAAGCACGTCCGGGTCAACACCGTGAACCATACAAGCCTGCTCTACTGTTTCGCCGCGCGAAGCCGGGCAACCCAAGCAATGCATACCCATTTCAAGGAAAAAAGGAGCTGTATCTCTCTCGGCATCAAGAATGTCGCCGATTGTCATATCTTTATTGATTTCTGTCATAAATAAAACCTCCGATTATGCTTTTGCGACCGCTAATTTGACTTTACCGTCGCCTATCTCAACTTCTTTGGTAAGATCCGCGTCAGAAAGAGTTCCGCCGAGGACAAGTTCATCGGCAAGAAGCTCCGACTTAATGTATTCGGTCTTTTCTTTGAGAGCACCAATAACGGCTGTGTCAAGAGACTCAATTGCCATTTTAACTCTCTGCTCTACCTCATACCCTGCTTCTTTTCTTATAAGCTGACACTGTCTTACCGTATCACGTACCAAGCCCTCTTTAATGAGTTCGTCGGTAAGCACGGTATCCAACGCCACAACGCCCTTATCATTCTGAAGCTCGGCAGATACAATACCCTTTTTAGTTTTTGTCTGGACACTGAATATATCAGCGGCAAATTTATCATCCCAACCGGGAACGTAAACTTCATCTCCCTGTTCAACTGCAGAAACAAGCTTCGTCATATCATCCTTTGAAAGTGTTTCAAGGGTTTGCTTCATCTTGTTAACATTCTGCTTAAGAACAGCACCGGCTACCTTAAAGTTTACGGTCAGATATTTATCCTCAAGAACATTAACATCATCAATATATTTAATATTCTTAATGTTAAGCTCATCAAGTATTATCTTTTCAAATACACCTATTTTATTTGCCGTTTCACTGTCACAACAAACATAAAGTGTTGAAAGAGGCTGGCGAACCTTGAGCTGCTGCTCATTGCGAAGTCTCATTGCAGTAGCTATTATCTCTCTTGAGACAGCCGTTTTTTCAACAATTCCGTCATCCTCAAATCCCTCTATCGGCTTCGGCCAATCGCAGAGATGCACGGAGATCGGTGACGAAGGCATAACTTTTCTCGTAAAGTTCTGCCAAATATGCTCTGTCATAAACGGAATAACAGGTGACATAACAAGAGTTGCAGTATTAAGTGCATAATAAAGCACCCAATAAGCAGTCATCTTATCTTTTTCATCGCCGGTTTTCCAGAAGCGACGACGATTTGTCCTTATATACCAATTTGATATATCGTCAACAAATACCTCAAATTCTTTTACAAGCATATAAACTTTATAGTCATCATAAAGCGCTTTAGCTTTTTTCAGGAATTCATTGGTACGAACAACAAGCCATATATCCGTAGGAGTCATCGCAGACTTGTCCGGTGTGTAATTTTCAAAATTAGGCTTGTCGATTTTTGCATATGTCTCAAAAAACGTAAAAATATTCCAATATGAAAGGAGCTTTCTTCTCGCCTCATCGCCGAGATTATAACCAAAACGAACATCGTTTGACACAGGAGCACCTGCATATAAATAGCGGACTGTGTCAGCACCTATTTTTTCGGCCGCCT
Organism: Eubacterium sp. CAG:180; assembly: GCA_000432435.1. Lineage (GTDB taxonomy): Bacteria > Bacillota > Clostridia > Oscillospirales > Acutalibacteraceae > Fimenecus. The sequence continues at coordinate 59,832 of HF993129.1, read as the reverse complement.
CATCGAATTTAATCATAAATCCGGTTTTCGAGAACTTTCTGCCGTCTTCGGCTATTACGGCACTATTAGTGAGAACTCTCTCATAAGGAGCTTTACCCTCAAGCACAACACTCATAAAGAGCTGTGAATAAAACCAAAGTCTAACCTGCTCGTGCATTTCGGTAACCCACTCTGCAGGGAAGTTCTTTTTCCATTCTTCCTTATCACGGAAATATCCGAATGTTGAGTAAGGAACAATGCCGGCATCAAGCCAAACATCACCGATTTCAGATATACGCGAAACCTCTTTGCCGCAATGCGGGCATTTAATTTTAATCTTATCCACCCAAGGTCTGTGAAGCTCGGGCAGTTCATCAACAAGTTTAGGGTCAACCGCAAGAGAACGAAGCTCTTCCTTAGAACCTACAACGGTTACATGACCGCAATCGCAAGGATAAAACGGAAGCGGCATACCGTAATAACGCTTACGGGATATGTTCCAGTCTCCCATATTATTTAACCAATCGTTCATACGTTTGCCGTTTGATGCAGGCTCCCATTTAACGGTATTGGCAGCTTCAATAAGCTTCGGACGTAATTCATCTGTTCTGATGTACCAAGCCGGTACAAGTCTGAACACAACCTCCGATTTACATCTCCAGCATACGGGATAGCTATGCTCATGCGGTTCAACCTTATAGAGCTTATCATCAGCTTTAAGGTGCTCAAACACCTCATCTGCAACGGTATGGCTGTCTTTTCCGGTCATCCAGCCGAATCCGTCAAGATATATACCCATATCATCAATGGGCATTACTTTTGCGAGACCGAGTTTTTCACCAAGCTCAAAGTCTTCGACGCCGCAACCTGGAGCTATATGCACTATGCCGGTACCTTCGTCTGCGGCAACATCCTCCCAAGCAACGATTTTATGGTCAATACCGCTTTGGGCGGGAATATCCGGGAAGCATGTTTCATAATGATAGCCTACAAGCTCAGATCCCTTAAACGCACGAAGCACTTCGACTTTATCGTCGCCGAGATGACCTATTGCATTCTTAGCGAGAATCAGAGTTTTTTCATCGCTTTTAACCTTTACTTCAACATAATCAATTTCGGGATTGACTGCAAGCGCAACATTAGAAGAAAGCGTCCATGGAGTTGTTGTCCAAACAAGCATTTTGGACGGTATTTCTTTAATCGGGAGCTTAAAATATACCGAATTGTGCGTCATCATTTTGTATGAGCCTGTCATTTCGTGCTCGGATAGCGATGTTCCGCATCTAGGACACCAAGGCATAGGCTTATACTCACGCTGAATCCATCCGTGCTCATCACATTTTTTAAGAAAATACCAAATACCGCCTATATTTTCATCGGTGTTAGTATAGTAGGAATGATCCCAATCCATCCATTGGCCGAGTCGTTTGGACTGTTCGGTAATAATCCCCGAAAAATGCTTGACACGGTCTTTACAAGCTTTTGTAAACTTGTCCATACCGTAGTTTTCAATATCCTTTTTAGTCTTAAAACCAAGGGCTTTTTCAACCTCAACTTCAACCCATAGTCCCTGTGAGTCAAATCCGTTTTGGTAACGGCAATCACATCCTTGCATTGCATGATAGCGAATAAAAATATCTTTTATACTTCTGCCCCAAGCGTGGTGAATACCCATAGGGTTATTAGCTGTTATAGGACCGTCAAGGAATCGGAACATTTTGTGACCACGATTTTTTTCGCGGAGCTTTTCAAAGCACTTTTCCTTTTCCCAAAAATCCATGACTTCATGTTCCATATCTACGAACATATTTTTTTCATCTGCCACTTTATTTTTTCCCCTTTCAGAGCACAATTATTAAAGCCATAATATTTAGATTATATCTAAAAAAGTCAATATTTACAAGGCTTTTTACTTATTTTTTTCATTAAATTTCAGAATGATGTTAGTTTCATCGACAATATATATAGGGCGGTTTTTCACTTCAAGATAAATTCGAGAAATATACTCGCCCGCTACGCCGAGAGACAGCAATATGAGGCCCCCTATAACAAACACGGCACATATCAATGAAGGATACCCGGGTACGTCAGAACCATAGATTAAAGTTCGTATAAAAATATAAATCGCATAAACTATTCCGATCAAGCTGAATGCAGACCCTATATACAGCGAAATCTTTAAGGGTGCAGTCGAAAATCCTATAATACCGTCAAGCGCGTATCGCAGCAATTTCCAAAACGACCATTTCGTCTCACCTGCCACGCGGCTGTTGTTCTCATGTTCAAACCATTTCGTCTTAAATCCTACCCAACTGAATATCCCTTTGGAAAATCTGTTATATTCCGGCATAGAAATTATTGCATCGACGACCTTACGCTTCATTATTCTGAAATCCTGCGCGCCGTCCTCAATACCCGTGTCCGAAATTTTATTGATAAGTTTATAAAACTGCTTTGAGAAAACACTTTTAAGCTTTGCCTCACCTTTTCTGTCTATGCGCCTTGCGGCAGCTATATCGTAATCTTCGTTAATAAGCACATTCATCATATCCGGAATCAAATTCGGTGAGTGCTGCAAATCGGCGTCCAAAATTCCGACATATTCTGCGTCCGACATCTTCATACCGGCAAGCATGGCGGCTTCTTTGCCAAAATTGCGCGAAAAAGAAATATATTTTACATAATCATATTTTTCCGCATAATCACGCAGTAAACCGAGTGTATTATCGCGGCTGCCGTCGTTAACAAAAATAAACCTTACCGAAACATCGTTCATTTTATCTTTGACATCTTTTACCGCTTCAAAAAAAAGAGGTAAAGACTCCTGCTCGTTAAAGCAAGGAATCACAAGATCAAGCTTTCTCAAAGATATGCACATCCTTTAATTGGTTTTATGATAGTATAACATATTATACGTTAAAAAAAAACAAAAATATAAGCGGTATAAAAACCGCTTAAAATTTTAGCTTTATTGTTTTTTCTCGGATAAGTATTTTTGCTTTGTTGCCTGGCCGCCTCTTATATGTCGTTCAGCTTTATTAACCTCCAAGACCTCTCTGACTTCTGTATATAGCCCCGGATTTATCCTCCTAAGTCGCTCGGCAACATCCATATGTACTGTTGATTTGCTCACCGAAAACACCTTAGCTGCCGCTCTTACGGTGGCTCTGTTTTCAACAATATATTCTCCCAAGATCACAGCGCGTTCTTCAACAGTATCGTTCAAAACAAATCCCTCCTTAGTCTATCAATAATTGATATGACAAAGGAGGGACAAATATTCTTAAATTATTTTAGGCGTAAATTACTTTGTGCCGAATATTCTGTCACCGGCATCACCGAGACCGGGAATAATGTAGCTGTGCTCATTAAGTCTCTCATCAAGAGCAGCGCAGAAAATATCAACATCGGGATGAGCCGTCGTAAGAGCTTCAAGACCCTCGGGAGCAGCGATAATACCCATAAATTTAATTGATTTCGGATGGAAAGTCTTTATCTGATCTATTGCATCAATAGCGGAACCGCCTGTTGCAAGCATAGGATCAAGCACGATTACTTCACGCTCCGAAATATCAGACGGTAACTTGCAATAATACGGAACGGGCTTTACCGTAACCGGATCACGATACATGCCGATGTGGCCAACCTTTGCCGAGGGAACAAGCGCCAAGACGCCGTCAAGCATTCCGGTTCCGGCTCTGAGTATCGGAACGAATGCGAGTTTTTTACCCGAAATAACTTTAGCTTTAGCAATAGCAATAGGAGTTTCGATTTCGACTTCCTCAAGAGGAAGATCGCGAGTAGCCTCGTAGCACATAAGCGTTGCTATCTCTGAAACAAGTGCTCTGAATTCTTTAGAACCGGTATTTTTATCTCGGAGCAACGTCAGTTTGTGCTGAATAAGCGGATGGTTGGTAATAGTAACCTTACCCATAATTAGCCTCCAATAATTTAAATTTCTAAAATATTATATAACAGCCGTCAATAAAAGACAAGATATTTTTATTTGTTTTCGATATCGGTTATTTGGTCTATTCTTCTTTGATGGCGGCATCCCTCAAATTCGGTTTTCAAAAAGACATCAGCCAGTTCTGCAGCAAGGCCGGCACCGACTACCCTGCCGCCGAGGCAAAGAATATTAGCATTATTGTGAAGTCTTGTATATTTAGCACTAAAATAGTCGGAACAACAAGCTGCGCGTATACCCTTGACTTTATTTGCCGCCATAGACATACCTATACCGGTTCCGCAACACAGAATCCCGAGGCTGCCCTCATCCGATAAAACACTTAAGCAAGTTTTTTCGGCAATTGGCGCATAATCCACCGATTGTGTAGAATCAGTTCCGCAGTCTATTACTTTATAGCCTTCTGCATCAAGATGTTTTTTCAATGCCTCTTTCAATTCAAATCCGCCGTGATCTGCTCCTAAATAAACCGTCATTTCTTAAGCTCCTTTTTCTTTTTTAATTCTCGCTCTGCCTGAGGCAGTCTTAAATAAACCGGTAAAAGCTCGTTGGCGCTAACCGGTAATTTACCTGAATTGATATATTTTTCAGTAAGAAATGCAACGCTTGATGCGCGCTGATACCTGTTTTGTGCGTCCGCCAATATGATATTGTCAAAGCTATCCGAAAGCTTTTCATAGGTTACTGTGGCACCGTCGCCTGCAAATAAAATAGGCTTGTCTATGCTTTTTAAGCTGTCTGCCAATTCCGATATGAGCATCGCGCTGTCGGGAGTAAGCCTTTTCCCATTTTCAAAAAGAGCTGTATACACCTGAGAACATCTTGCGTCCATAAGAGAACAAACAACACAGTTTCGGTCAAAAAAGGGATACGCTATTGTCTCAAGAGTAGAAATACCACAGCACGGCTTGCCGACTCCATCGGCCATTCCCTTTATGGCAGCCACGCCGATTCTGACACCCGTAAATGAACCCGGTCCGTTTGAAACAGCAAATACATTCACTGTGCCTATATCGGTTTTAGTATTATCAAGTATATTTTTCACCATCGGCATAAGGGTTTCGCTGTGTGTCAGTTTTACGTTTGTGAACTCTTCACCTATAAGTACCCCATTATCCGAAAGCGCAACACTGCAAGAAGCAGCTGAGCTTTCAACAGAGAGAATTTTCATCTTTAACACCATCTATTCTAATAATACGATCATTATCGGAACCGCCTTTTTCCATATATACCCTCACAGTATTCTCAGGCAATGCGTTTTCAACATTTTCACTCCACTCAACACACAAAACCGAGCCCATATCTATATAGTCAAAAAAGCCGGTAGAATAAAGATCGTCCCAGCTCTCAACACGGTACATATCAAAATGACAAAGCTCATTATGCTCACCGTAAACATTTACAATTGCAAATGTCGGGCTTGAAACATTACAAGTGAGCCCCATACCCTTTGCAATACCGCTGATAAGAGTTGTCTTGCCCATTCCGAGACCGCCGTAAAAAGCCACAACCGTTCCGCCGTCAAGCTTTTTTGCCAGTTTTTCGCCTAAGGCAATTGTTTCCTTGGCGGATTTACTTGAAAACTCTATCATTTAATCACCTTAGTTATTTTAGCATTAAATTTATTATCAGTAAATACTTTTTTGCTTGAAAATATCAGCTCACCATAATATAATATTAAATAATAAATTCGGAGGTAAAAAAATGAAAAAGGTTTTTTCGACAATAAAAAGCTTTTTGAAGGAAACTGATATTTTGTTGTTTTCTCTTTGTGTGATTACCTCCGCATTTGGATTGTTAATGGTTTACAGTGCCACCCGATACACTCTTAAAGACGGAGCTCATTTTTCGAGAGAATTTATAATAATGCTGCTTGCGATTTTCCTCGGAATCATTGCTGCGTTGTTCTTATCATATTTCGATTACCAAGTATATACCAAGTTTTGGCCGGTTATAGCTGTTTTCTGTGTTATCATAATGCTTGTTCTCTTCAAATGGGGCACAGGGCCGTCTTCAAGACCGGACGCCAGAACATGGCTTTCAATAGGACCTATAAATTTTCAACCGTCAGAACTTGTAAAAATCGGATTTATTATAACGTTCGGTGTGCATTTGGATAAAGTGAAAGAAAAAATCAACAACATTTTCAGTATCCTTCAACTCGGTGCACACGCTGCCGTACCGATAGTTCTTGTTGCGGCAACCGGCGATATGGGTTCTGCACTCGTATTTATGGTTATTGCCATTGTCATGATGTTTGTAGCAGGCGTTCATTGGGGATATTTTCTCGGCGGTATAGCTTTAGTCGGAGCGGCAACTCCTCTTATTTGGACTTATGTTTTAAAGCAACTCCAAAAAGACAGATTTTTAGCTCTTATTTATCCCGATTTATATCCTGATATTATATATCAGCAGCAACGCGGTCTTAACGCCATCGGCGCCGGCGGTATTACGGGGCAAGGCTTGTTTAAGGGAGCTTACACACAGGCAGGAGCTGTCCCGGAGAGCCAAAATGATATGATTTTTTCCGTTGTCGGTGAAGAATTGGGATTTATCGGCTGTATAACCGCACTGCTTCTTATAGTTTTAATAACCGTGAGAATTATTTATGTCGGAAAAAAGTCAAGCGAACAATCCACCAATCTGATTTGTACGGGAATGGCTGCAATGATAATCGGGCAAATGATTATAAACGTAGGCATGTGTTTAATGCTGCTACCCGTCATCGGTATAACGCTTCCGTTTTTCAGTGCCGGCGGTTCTTCCAACCTTTGTGTCTATTTAGGTATAGGTATAGTTATGAGCATTTACAGACACAACTGTGATACGGGTGCCGTAAATATAAGAGTATATGATTCATTAAAAAAATAGTCTGCTGTTTATACAGCACCAAATAAAACTAAATAAAGCAAAAGAGCACGGACAAACTCATGTTTTGTCCGTGCTCTTTTGAGTGAGCGCAAAAAACAACCAGTCCAGCCCCTCAAAAACTAAATGCTGTCTTTTGCGCAAAATGCGGACTACCGTTTTTCAGGTAGCAAGTTTATTATAATCCATTAAAAAGAAAAGGTCAATATTTTTTCGACAAAAAAGCCTCTTTTTCGCAACTAAAATATTTTTACACCTTTTGAAGCTTTGCAAGACGTGCCATAATTTTCTTCGTACCGGCTTTAACGAAAGCAATTTCGAGCAGCAAATCGTTTCCCATAGATGTTGTTTTTGTAATAACGCCTTCCCCGAACACCTTGTGAATAACCGTGTCGCCGACTTTATAATCAATATCTCCCGTTGTGACTTTCTGAGAAGCTTTTCCGGAACCGCTGAAGCCGCGATCAATATGGTGTTCTCTTGCAGAAGCAACATACGGCGAGTGTTTTGCGGCCCTATCGAGTCCCGCCATTGCTCTGAATCCCGTCTCCTGCCTGATGTTCAGTAAATTCTCGGGGATTTCGGAGATAAATCTGGATTGATGGAAATAGTTAGTAGAGCCGTACAACATTCTGCTTTTAGCCTTCGTAATATAAAGCTTTTCTTTAGCCCTTGTTATTCCTACGTATGCAAGCCTGCGTTCTTCTTCAACTTCAGTTTCATTATACATACTCTGTATCCCGGGGAATATTCCCTCTTCAAGTCCGGGCATAAATACCACCGGAAACTCAAGCCCCTTTGCCGAATGAAGCGTCATAAGAACGACGGCATCCTCACCCGCGTTATAATTGTCAATATCGGTAAGTAAAGCTATTTCTTCGAGATAATCGTTGAGGGTTGCATCTTCATTATCTTCTTCGTATCTGACAAGATTTGATTTAAGCTCGTTTATATTTTGCATACGGTCGTCGAACTTTTCGGGATTGGACCGAAGATAGCCTACATAACCGGTTTCTTCTATAATACTGTCATATAGCTCCGGCAAGCCCTCTGTTTCGGAGAGAGACATCAGTCTATCCATCATTGCAGTAAATTGAATCAGCTTTCCAGAGGTACGCTTTAACACCTCGTACTGATCGGCGGTTTTTAAAACCTCATATAGCGTAATACCGAGAGTTTCGGCTATTTCGCCGGCTTTGGCAACCGTAGAATCACCTATACCGCGTTTCGGTACATTTATGATTCGTCTCAATCTTACAGAATCGGACGGATTGTTTATAACGTTAAGATAGGCATGTATGTCTTTGATTTCGGCTCTGTCATAGAACTTATGGCCGCCTATAATCCTGTACGGAATGGCATTTTTTACAAGTGCGCGCTCAATAGAGTTTGACATTGCGTTCATCCTGTAAAGAACAGCATGATCGCTCCACTTTCTGCCCTTCGCCACAGAATTTAAAATTTGCTCGGCAATATAACGCGCCTCATCTGTCTCATCCGCAGCGGTGCTCAGTTCTATTTTTTCTCCGCTGCCGTTTGCCGTCCATAAATTTTTAACCTTACGTTCGGTATTGTTGGCTATAACCGCATTTGCGGCATCAAGAATGTTCTGTGTGGATCTGTAATTCTGCTCAAGTCGTATTACAACTGCATCTTCATATCTATTTTCAAAGCTCAAAATGTTTTCAATAGTAGCGCCCCTGAAACGATAAATGCTCTGATCGTCATCACCGACAACACAGATATTTTTATATTTGTCCGCGAGCAGAGATGTAAGTACATATTGAGCATGGTTCGTATCTTGATACTCGTCTACCATTATGTATTTAAATCTGTTTTGGTAATAGTCAAGAACATCGGGTTCGTTTTGTAAAAGCGCAACTGTATTGGCTATAATATCATCAAAGTCCATAGCATCGGCATTTTTTAAAAGTTGCTGATACTTTTTATAACACTCGCCCATTTTGCGAAGTCTGACATCATTGCCTGCCGATTTCAAATAATCGTCGGGAGATATTAACGAATCTTTAGCCTTGCTGATTTCATTAAGTATAGTCTTGTGTGACAGAAATTTATCGTCAACACCGAGCAATTTCTGACATTCTTTCATTACGCGCTTGCTGTCGTCGGTGTCATAGATTGTAAAATGAGATGAGAAACCGAGTTTGTCGCCGTTTCTTCTCAGAATACGCAAACAAGCAGAATGAAACGTGCATGCCCAAATATCCGCAGCATTATCCCCTAACATTTTAACGAGGCGTTCTTTAAGCTCATTTGCGGCTTTATTGGTAAATGTTATAGCGAGAATTTGCCACGGCATGGGAGCGTCATAGGATAATACATCACGTATTTCATGGTACACAGAGCTGTCACCTGCAAGATAGCGCTGCATTAGTTCAACATCGTACTCATCCGGAGTCCTTGAAGATTTTTCCGTATTGTAAGCATCGCCGTATTTGAGCAGATTTGAAATTCGATTAACAAGCACGGTTGTTTTTCCCGAACCTGCGCCTGCGAGAATTAAAAGCGGTCCTTTTATTCTAAAGACCGCTTTTTTTTGCATATCATTCATTCGAGAAAACTCTTTCTCGATTATGCTTTTTCTTATATTCAAAAAGTTGTTATAATCCATCTGTTTTATATCTCCGATATTATTATTTAAAAAGATTTCCTCCATGGCAGTCAATGGCAACGGTAAGCGGAAACTCGCAGAATTCAAGCTTTTTGACAGATTCGCAGCCAAGCTCCGAAAATGCAATAACTTCACAACTCTTTATGCATTTTGACGCAAGTGCACCGGCACCGCCTACGGCGCAAAAGTATACAGAGCCGTTGCGTACGATAGCTTTGCAAACCTCGTCGGAACGCGGTCCTTTGCCTATCATCGCTCCAAGGCCCATATCTAAAAGTTTTGGAGAAAAAACATCCATTCTGCTTGAAGTAGTAGGCCCGCAGCTGCCTATTGCCAATCCCTTCGGAGTCGGAGTAGGACCTGCAAAATACTGTACAGCCCCATTTATATCATAAGGAAGAGCTGCTCCTTTATTTATAAGTTCAAATATCCTTTTGTGGGCAGCGTCACGCGACGTATACACGATTCCGCTCAAATATACCGTATCGCCGGCGTTAAGGGTTTGTGCAGCCGCCTTGATATCCTTTGTATTAATGTGGTAAAGAGCCAACCTTATCCCTCTTTATGTTTGTTAAAATTAAAAACCGTTGAGGAATCAAGATTAAACCCGTCCTCTATTTTCTTTGAATTATCATCTTCTGTATTTTGCAGCATTATATTGTTTTCATCATCGATTTTAATTGATACATCCGGCACAAAGGAAGGTGCATTTTTTCTCTTGGAAAGCTCATTTGCAGAAACGGACATTTTATTGGCAAGCGCAGCGATGCTTGAATGTAATTCATCAATAGAGCGATTAAATCTTTCGGATATCGCATTGACCTCTGCCGTAAGCTTACTTATCTCAACAGCTTGTTCCGATATTTCAGCCGAAGCCTTTGCCGAAATATCAGAGGCTTTAACATTGGCAGCCGATACAATTTCATCGGAATACTTACGCGCATCCAAAAATGCCGCACCGAGCTGAGCCTCTGCGGTTTTAATTTTTTGCTCTTTAAGCTCAAATTCGCAGACGGACTCATCATACTTATCAGAAATATTCTGCAATTCGGAGACCTTGTTATTCAGCTCAACGTTTTCATTTTTCAAAGCTTCAACAGTATCGCACTGAACATTGTATTTCTCTTGCAGATCATTTAAAGACGCGCATTTCTCGGTTAAATCGCCGACTTTATCTTCAAGCTCATTAATCTTTGTTTCCTTATCGGCATACTTCCTTTGAAGATCACTTATCTCATTTCTCAGGTCCTCAATATAAGAAATAACATCTGAGCGATTAAATCCGCCAAATACGGCAGAACGAAATATTTTTTCGGATGCCATCAAAATTCCTCCAATTTAATATTACACAAAATATTTTATCAGATTTCTACAACAAAAACAACACATATTTTAATTTCAACATTTGATTTTAATAGACTTTTGTTGTATAATAAAAAATAGTTAATGATTTAGAGGTGAGACTATGGCAAACACAACCGGCAAAAAAATTAAAGACGTTGCGATAATCGGTGGATGCGCATCACTGATATATCTCACAATCGGCGATATTTCTTACAGACTTTCACTTTCAAGAGGAGGCCTAAACAGCAAACTTATTACCGATATGGTGGCTAAAAGTGCCGCAAAAAAGCCAAAGAACGAATACAAGGAAAAGCTTGACAGTATGATTGATGACGGTGCCGACTGGTTTATGCATCAAGATACAGAAAAAATTATAATCGAAAAAAAGCATAGACAGTCACTTTATGCCGATCTTATTCGCCCTGATAAGCCCAGTAACGTATACATTATATGCATTCACGGCTACACTTCTTCACCAGCAAATATGGGTATTTATGCAAAAAAATACCATGAATTGGGTTATAATGTCTTACTGCCGAGCCTTCGCGGACACGGAGATTCGGAGCAGGATTTCATAACAATGGGCTGGAACGACCGCCTCGATGTAATTGAATGGATAAACTACATTGCTGAGCGTCATCCAGAATCAAAAATAATTCTGCACGGAGTGTCAATGGGTGCTGCAACCACCATGATGGCAACCGGAGAAAAGCTGCCTGAAAATGTAAAAGCGGCAATAGAAGATTGTGGGTACACCTCCGCTTGGGATATATTAGGCATAAGGCTTACCAAGAGCATTAAACTACCGAGATTCCCGTTTTTATATAGTGCTAACATTGTAAATCTTCTCAGAGAAAACTTTAATCTGAGAAACGCTTCGTCTGTAAAGCAGGTTAAGAAAAGCGTTACGCCTACTTTGTTCATTCACGGTGAAGCCGATACATTTGTTCCGTATGAAATGCTCGACAAGGTTTATTCTGCTGCCGCTTGCGAAAAGGAAATGCTGTCTGTTCCCGATGCTCCTCACGCAAGAAGCGTTTGTGCTCATCCGGAACTCTATTGGAAAGCTGTAACTGGCTTTATCGATAAACATATTTAATCATTCTTTGATATTTCAATAAAAACAGCTCTGTTACAAAAAAACAGAGCTGTTTTTCTGTTAAATTGTTAAATCGTAGCTTAAATCAAGTAAATCACATATTTCGTTCTTTGGAACCGTACCGTCAAGAAAAATCGTAATCCATTTTTCCTTATTCATATGGTACGCCGGAAAAAAGCCATCTTTAAGTCTTAATGAACCGATTAAAATGGGATCACTTTTAAGATTTAATATATCAACCGCATTATCGCTCTTAATGCCGAATTTGCTTTTTGACACTCTCATAACAAGTGCAAACCACTTTCTGTTTTCCGGATGCCTCAACACCGCACTTGCATCGTCACTAAACGGGTAATCCGGCTCAATTCCGTAGTGCTCATTTGCAAAACTAAATAAAGCGTCTTTCCCGAAAATCTCACTCATTTAAGTTTGATTGCCTCTTTTGCTTTTTCTTCAATGTGAGCGGCATCAAGGCCGTAAATATGCAAAAGCTCAACAGCGGGACCGGATCTGCCGAAAACATCTTCAACACCTACTCTGAGGACAGGGGCAGGACACTTTTCGCATACAACTTCAGTTACGGCACTTCCGAGGCCACCGATAATATTGTGTTCTTCGGCAGTAACAACAGCGCCGGTCTTTTTGACACTGTCAACTATAATATCGCTGTCAATCGGCTTAATGGTTGCCATATTTACAACTCTGGCGGATATGCCGTCAGCCTTTAAATTCTCAGCGGCAATGAGAGCCTCGTTTACCATAAGGCCGGTTGCGATAATGGTAACATCGGTTCCGTCAACAAGCACATTGCCCTTACCGATTTCGAAGTTATAATTATCATCAAAAACTCTCGGAACCGCAAGTCTTCCGAATCTCATATAAACAGGTCCGTCATGCTCTGCCGCAGCAAGCACACAAAGGCGAGCTTCAACGTCATCGGCAGGATTTAAAATAACCATATTGGGTATGGAACGCATAAGTGCAATATCCTCACAGCACTGATGGCTTGCACCATCCTCGCCAACCGAAATACCGGCGTGAGTAGCACCGATTTTAACATTGAGATTAGGATAAGCAATAGAGTTTCTGATTTGCTCAAAGGCTCTCCCGGCAGCGAACATTGCAAACGAACTTGCAAATACGGTATGACCTGTCGCAGCTAAACCGGCAGCAATACACATCATATCACATTCAGCTATGCCGGAGTCAAAAAATCTATCGGGGAATTCCTTCTTAAACTTTCCGGTTCTTGTAGCTTCTGCAAGATCGGAATCCATAACAATAACATTTTTATCCTTATGCCCGAGCTCAATAAGAGCTTTGCCGTAAGCGTCTCTTGTAGCAGTTTTAATTATATCAGCCATTGTTTACGCCTCCAATTCTGCCAAAGCGGATTTAAGTTCATCCATGGCTTTGTTATACAATTCTTCGTTAGGAGCTGCTCCGTGCCAATTCACGGCATTTTCCATATAGGAAACTCCTTTACCTTTAACAGTTTTCATAATAACGGCAGTAGGCATTCCCTTGCAGGCTTTAGCATCATCAACAGCCTTTTTTATAGCATCGAAGTCGTGGCCGTCAATTTCAATGGTATTCCACTTGAAAGCAGCAAACTTTTCGGCTATCGGATAAGCCGAGTTAACTTCATCAATGGTACCGTCAATCTGAAGTCCGTTGTAGTCAACAAATGCGGTGAGATTATCAAGATGGTGGTTGCCGGCAAACATAGCAGCTTCCCAAACCTGACCTTCTTCAATTTCTCCGTCGCCGAGAATTGTGTATACTCTGTAATTCTCTTTGTCTATTTTTCCGCCGAGAGCCATACCAACAGCGCACGATATACCCTGACCGAGAGAACCGGTGCTCATATCAACTCCCGGCACCTTATTCATATTGGGGTGCCCCTGTAAATACGAATCGGACTTGCGGAGGGTTTTGAGGTCCTCTACCGGAAAATAACCTTTAAGTGCAAGAGTAGCATAAAGAGCCGGAGCTGCATGACCCTTAGACAAGACAAGTCTGTCTCTTTTTGGGTCTTGCGGATTTTTAGGATCTACATTCATTTCGACATTATAAAGATATGAAAGCAGATCGCATATCGACAAAGAGCCGCCCGGATGCCCTGCTTTAGCACAATAAATGCCGTCTATGGCACCTATACGAGCTTTACAGGCAAAAATTTTCAACTGTTTTTTTAAGTTTTCGTCCATAACATTAGTCCTCCTTATAATTATACATAATATAGTTTAACAAGTCTGCAACAGCGCCGTTATTACAATGACAAGCTTCAAATTTCACTATGTCATGTATTGCCTTGGGTGCTTGCCCGCAGCAAGCGGATAAATATACACTTTTAAGCATTTCATAATCATTGAAATAGTCCCCGATGGCTGCGGTGTGTTTGTGCTGAATTCCGTAAAGCTCTGCAATTTTCTTAACACCTACGCCTTTGTGTATCCCTTTATCAAGCATTTCAAAAGAAGATATGCTCGATGACATAAAATTAACTTGAGGGTTTTCAATTGAAAGCAGGTATTTTTTTACGGAAGCGATTACTGTCGGTAGGCCTAAGAATATAACCTTGCCCCACTCTTCCGGCGGGACTTGACTGATTTTTGAAAATCTTTTATGCGGCAACAATCTGTCGGCATGCAGCATTACATTTGCAAACACATGTGCATTTACAGCATATGCTTTGTCCTTAGTTAATATTTCAACCTCCACAGAAGGAAATTTTTTCATAACAGCACTGACGATTTCATAGCCTGCGGGATTTATCTCTTGAAACCAAAGCATTTTTTCATGCTCGTAGTCATAAACTCCCGCGCCGTTTAATATAACAGCCGGTGTTGATGTAATCGGCAGTCCCATAAAAGGACCTCGCATTGTTGCAATATTTCTGCCGGACGCCAAAGTGAAATGCCCCTTTTTATTGACAACAAACTCTTTTATTGCATCGTAATTTCGCTGCGGAAGTTTTCTGAATTTATTATTAAGGGTCCCGTCAATATCAGAAGCTACAAGCCACTCTGAAAAATCGGTTTTAGTTTCATTCGTCAACGGTCAAGCCCCCTATAAACTTTTTAAAGTACAATGGCAAATCAGATGTAAACTCCACATATTCATTTGTTCTCGGATGAATAAAACCGATAAGCCCGGCGTGCAGGCATTGTCCGTTAAGAGCAAGCTCTTCTTTTGTTCTCGGAGTTCCATAAACAAAATCGCCTGCTATCGGATGGCCTAAATAAGCCATATGTACGCGTATCTGGTGCGTCCTACCTGTTTCAAGCCTAAGCTTTAACAGAGAATATCCCCTGTATTCTCGCAAAACCTCATAATTAGTGACGGCATTCTTTGAATTCTTATCAGTTACTGCCATTTTTTTGCGATCCCTCGGATTTCTTCCGATTGGTGCCACAACTCTGCCGGACGACTCTTTTAAATGGCCTATTGTAACAGCTCTATACTCACGCGTAAAACTGTGAGCCTTAATTTGCTCCGCCAAAGCCCTGTGAGAAAAGTCATTTTTTGCAACTATAAGCAATCCGCTTGTATCTTTATCGATTCTATGAACAATACCCGGTCTTAAAACGCCGTTAATTCCCGAAAGACTGTCTTTGCAATGAAAAAGCAAAGCATTGACAAGTGTATTCTCATAATTCCCCGGTGCCGGATGTACAACCATACCTTTTGGCTTGTTTACCACAAGCAAATCATCATCTTCATATACAATATCAAGAGGTATGTTTTGGGCTTTAACTTCAAGCTTTACAGGCTCTAACGGAATATATTCAATTCTTTCGTCGGTTTTAAGCTTATAATTCTTGGCTACAGTCTTTCCGTTTACACTTACATTCCCACAGTCAATGGCTTTTTGAATAAAAGAGCGAGACAAATCGGGAAACACCACGGATAAGTATTTATCAATACGTACACCGTCAAATTCACTGTCGGCAAAAATACTGATGCTATTCATCTTTTTTTCCTTTTGAAGACCCGGTTTTTGATTCTTTGGCAGTATCATATATCAAATAAACTATGAGAATTGCGGCACCGACAGTAACAAGAATATCGGCAAAATTGAAAACCGCGAAATTCACAAACAAAGGCTCAATATAGTCTATAACATACCCTCTGAATATTCTGTCGATAAGATTGCCGAGACCTCCGGAAACTATTAAAGTAATCGCCGAATACGCAACTCCGAATTTAAGCCTTTTGGAGAGCAAGAAAATTATAAGTGCCACCAAAATAACAGCTGTAAATACTGATAAAACAGCAGTATATTTACCAAAAGAACCGAAAGCTGCTCCGGTATTTTCAAGATATGAAAGCTGAAACACTTTCGGAATGACCGTTAAGCTGCCAATCGGTTCTAAGTATTTTAATACAGCGAGCTTTATCAACTGATCAATTACCACCAAAACAGCAATTATGAATACGGTGAGAAATTGAATCATCAGTTCACCTCAACTATTTATTTCTTATTTCTTTTTAAAGAAGCTTTTGAACGATACGGGCTCATCGTCCTCGTCATCATCAGCCTCACCGCTGTCATCGTCGGACAAATCGTTTTCCGCTACAGAGTTGTTCTCTGTCGAATCGTCTTCATCATCGAACTCAGCATCCGAAACATTCAGAGAAAAACCTGAATCTGAATCATCATCGAAGCGTGAATCGGACGAAATGTCATCATATTCATCAGCGGGGCCTATATCCGAAAGTGAAAACCGCTCCAATCCTGAATCGTCGTCTTCTTTTTCGTCAGCTTCCTCCTGAATTACCTCGGGTTCCGTATCCTCAGCGGGCTCATCGGGTTCATCAATTTTTTCCTGTTCAGGCTCGACCTCCGGCTTTTCATCCTCTTTAGGAGCGAGAGCAGCTTCCTTCTTTTCGATTTCCGCAAGCTTTTCTTCAGCTAAGGCAGGAAGATCGTTTATAAGATTTAAGTGTTCCTTGTACATCGAGATAAGCTTTGAGCGAAAATCCGAGGACTCCTTCTGCAGCATATCAAACGCGAGGCTTTCCTGAGTTACTTTTCTGTTAACCGTTCCGAGAATTTCGTCGGCTTGTTTTTTAGCCTGAAGAATTGTTCCGTCGGCTTCGTTTTTAGCCTTTGCCACTATATCGGCAGCCTCGCCCTTCGCGGACGAAAGCATACCGTCAACTTTATCCTGTGCATTGGCAAGATCGCTTTTAATTTTCTCTTTAGCATCGGCAACAATCTTATCGGCAAGCTTTTGAGCCGCTAAAAGTGCTTCCTTTAAAGAATTCTCGTCCTTTTTATATTCTTCCACTTTATTGGCGAGAAGGCTTATCTTCTTAATAAGCTCTCCGTTCTCTTTAAACATCTGTTCGTATGAAGAGCTCACTTCAGCCAAAAAGCTATCAACATCGTCGGCTCTGTAAGAACCGCGCCCTGTCGTTTGAAATTCTTTTTCTTTGATTTTATCAGGATTGAGCATAGTTTTACCCCTTATTAAATTTATTTAAATTCAAATTAAAAAAACATACCGTTGTTCTCGAGTTCATCCAAAAGATCACCCATAACATCAACGTTGTACGGTGTGATTATAAACGTACTGTTTGCAACACGTTTAAACTGACCGCCGTTGGCATATGCAACGCCGCTCAAAAAGTCTACAAGACGTCTTGCTACATCTCTGTTTGCAGATTCAAGGTTTAAAACCACGGTTCTCTTCTCGTTAAGATTATCCGCAACAGCCTTGGCCTCTTCAAAGCTCTCGGGCTTTGCAAGAACAACCTGAAGCTGAGCCGTAGTATTAATGTTTACAACTTTATTGGGATCATTTCTGTCTCTATCTCTGTCTCTTGAAAAAGAACGTGATGAACGCGGTGCGGGAACATCGTCGTCATCGTCCCTGTCTTTTGATGAGTAATCGCCGGAGTCCAGATCATCATAATATTCCTCTTCAGATACATTGACCATATTTTTGACTTTGTCCAAAAAACTCATTTTTTCAGTCCTCCGCTTAATATATTCTCGGTCCGAATATCTTTGAACCGATTCTTACGTGATTTGAACCTTCAAGGATTGCGGTTTTATAATCGCCCGACATACCCATTGAAAGCACATTCATACATACATTATCTATTTTTTTGCTCTTAATGTCAACATACATATTGTATATATTCTCAAAAAATTTACAAAGTTCAGTATTTTCTTCGCAAATAGGCGGTATTGTCATAAGTCCGCATATATGAATACCGTTAATTTCTGCAGCTTCATAAAGTACACTGTCAAGCTCCTCCGGCATTATTCCTGTTTTGCTCTCCTCGCGGCCGATATTGACCTCGAGTAAAACATCGGTAACCAGACCCTTTTTAACAGACTGCTTTCCTATTTCCTTGGCTATCTTAATCGAGTCAACAGACTCAATCATGTCAACCTCACCTACTATTTGAGACGCCTTGTTTGTTTGTAAATGTCCGATAAGATTTTTTCTGACACCGTTCAAATTAAGGTTTGGCTTTTTACGAAGCATTTCTTGCACCTTGTTTTCACCGATAAGCGTAATACCGCAGTCGATGGCATGATTTATGTACATCTCATCTACGGTTTTTGTTACCGCCATAAAATCGATATCCTCAGGACGCCTGCCGCTCTTTATCGCTGCCTCGGCTATATCCTCACGGATTGCTTTAAGATTGTATTCGATATCGGAAAATTTCTCGTCAATCAAGGATTTTTCCGTCATAAAGATCAGTCCCTTCTACTATAATTTCATCATATTGTTTTATATATCCGCTCTCACCGTCGGGAACGGAACAAATTGAATACTCGGAGTCGGAATAAACAATGTTTATCTTTTTGAATTTTACTATATTACCGTTTAAAACATAAACACCTTTTTGCCCGTTGATTTCGCGAACAGCCTTATTGTTTACCTGATATCCCGTATATGTATTAAAAATAAGTTTAACGGGATTTTTACGTAAAACCGCATATTTTTTGTTCATGAGATTGCATTTAAGAATAATTGACGTTCTTCCGTCCGCAGCGTCGTTGATTTTTACAACATCAGCCGACAGCGGTTCGGCAGTCGTTCCCGTAAATTCAACGGTTATCTTTCCTCCGACCTTTAATGATGCGGCATCCTTATAATCAATAACACAGAGGATATACCAGTTAAAAGCGTCAACAAGCTTACCCATATAACTTGAATTGTCGGCGTTCGGCAATGTACTGCCGTCAATCAATGCATCGATTTTGTCGGTGGTCAGATTTAAAACACCTGTATAAGATACTGCATTTTCGTACCCGTCAACAGTGCTTATATAATACCCGGGGTTGTTTGCCTGTATTTTTGTATAGCCGCCCTCATTCTTTTGGAGCTCGCTTAGTCTTGTGTTTAATTCACTCAGTTTTTGCGTTGGGTCTATAACTGTTCCTGTTGATAATTGACGTGAAGTAATGGCGTCTCTCAGCGTGCTTTCCTTTTCCGAGTAATTATCAACTTCTCCGGTATTTATCGCCGAAACCAAATCATCGCAAGCGGAATAAATCCTGTTGTCAAGCGTTTCAACATCATTTGTCTGAACGCCGACTTTGTTTTGAAGCGATGAGTAATACGCAATATCCTCTTTTACTTTTTTCAGTTCATTATAATTTCTTGCCGCATTTTCGGAATCGAACACAACTGCAACGTCGTCACCGTTTGCCACACGCTTACCGTCTTCGACAAGCGGAACCAAAGTTCCCGTAACATTCGCCTTTATAGGTGTTTCGTCGCGCACCACAAATGCTGAAGTAGATACCGAATTAGACACAGTTTTTTCAAGGGCTATTTCGGTTTTTACAGGGCTGTAATTGATTTTATACACCTGATACATAAATATGCCGACAATAATCAAAGCAAATGCCGCATATAAAAACGGCAGATATTTTTTCTTCTTTTTTCGTCCGCCGAACTTTACGACTTTTTCATCGCTCAAGAATACCCGCCCTTTCTATAATTTCATAAACCTTGTTCAGCATTTTATCTCTTGTATCATACTCATCGGGATAAATCCAATTGATATTTTGATTTCTGCGAAACCATGTTAATTGCCGTTTAGCATAATTGCGCGTTGCACGTTTTAGGTTTTCAACGCACTGAGAAAGCTCGGCTTCACCCGAAAGATAAGGCTTTAGCTCCTTATATCCTATTGCCTGAACAGCTGTACTACCCATATTACCCAAATACGTCTCTGCTTCTTTTAAAAGACCGTTGTCAAGCATTAAATCAACACGTTTATCAATGCGTTCATACAACTTTGCCCTGTCTCTGTAATTTATCCCGATAAAAACCGGTTCATATTGAGACGGCTCCGATATTGATTTTTTCAATGCAGAGCTCATATTTTCTCCCGTAGAATAATAAATTTCCAAAGCCCTGATTATTCTTTTGACATTGTTGGGGTGTAGCGAAGCGGCATAATCAGGGTCAATCGCACGAAGCTTTGACAGCATAGCTTCGCTCCCCTTTTCTTCACATTCCTTTTGTAATTTTACACGTAATTCATTGTCGGTAGGCGACTGTGTAAATTTTATATTATTTACAAGACTGTCAATATAAAGTCCGGTACCTCCGACGATTATAGGTAATTTCCCACGCACATGAATATCTTTAATATACTTTTCTGCATCACAGACATAATCTGCTACGCTGTATGTTTTATCGGCAGGCAAAAAACCTATCATATAATGCTTTATGCCGTGCATTTCATCTGCGGTCGGCTTAGCAGTAGCTATATCTAAGCCCTCATATATTTGCATTGAGTCCGCAGATACAATTTCGCCGCCAAACTTTTCGGCGCAAGATATCGAAAGTGCCGTTTTTCCCGAAGCGGTCGGACCGACAATTACCAATATTTTAATTTTATCCATTACTGGATTCTCCCGAATTGCTTATCTAATTCATACTTTGTCATTTCAACAATAACAGGTCTGCCGTGAGGGCAATACCGGACATCTTTGTCGGTAAGCAATTTTTTTACAAAACGCATTAGCTCATAGTCGCTGTTATCGTTGCCTGCTTTAATAGCAGCTCGGCACGCAATTGAGTGATAAATCCAATCGAGTTTTTCGGGCAAAATATCTCTTTGATTTTTGAGCAAATATCCTGCTATTTCAGTAATCAAAGAAACAATATTTTCCTTTTCGAGATTTAATGGACAAGCCCTGACAATCACGGTTCCTTCACCGAAATCGTCAATTTCAAACCCGCTCTCTCTCACGGTGTCTATATTCTCCAATATTGCAGTATACTCTTCTTTACTCAAAGTAACGCTTATCGGAGACAAAAGCATTTGGCTGCCGTTTTTTCCGTTTTCTTTTTTCAGTTTGTTAAACAACATTCTTTCATGAGCTGCGTGCTTATCTATTATTATAAGCTTTCCGTCAAATTCGGCAAATATATATGTCTTAAATGCTTCGCCGATATAACGTATATTCACAGCCTTTTCATTGTCGTCAACAATTTTAACTCCGAACTCTTCGGATATTTCCGTTTTGTTTTCGCTTATCGGAGGCGTAACAGACTGAGTCGGTACAGCTGTTCTTACCGACAAATCTATTGTGTCGTCATCATTGCTTTTATTGTAATCCGTTTTTCCGCTGTCGTAAAAAATCTGTTGCGGTTTATTCGGAATACAAGCATTCCGGTGTTTCTCCGCGAAAGAATTATAACCGATATCGGAACTCGATGCGACAGGCGAAGTCTCATCAATTATAAGTCTTTCCTGTACGGGCTCTGATTTTGCAGGCTCAAGCAATTCATTGCGTTTAAAGCTTGCCTGCGGCCTTGAATCATCACCGTTCAACGCATTTTTCGCCGCATAATAAATTACGTCAAAAATCGCTTTTTCATTTGAAAAGCGAACCTCGGTTTTGGCGGGATGGACATTAACATCAACAGCCTGAGGAGGCGTTGTAATAAACAAAACACAAGCAGGATATCGCCCTACCATAACGGAGTTTTTGTACGCCTCGTTAAGCGCGGCGCACGCAGTTCTACTTTTTATAAATCTGTCGTTTACAAAAAAAGTCTGCATTGAATTTGAGCCGCGAGAATTAAAAGGTTTGGATATATAACCGCGAACGGTTATTCCGTTTATGTCATATGATGCAGGAATCAATGTTTCGGCAAACTCTTTACCGAATACCGAATATATCGCTGAATAGAGCTCACCGTTTCCGGAAGTGCATAAAAGTTGCTTACCGTCTTTAATAAATCTAAAAGATATTTCGGGATGTGAAAGTGCGATTTTATCCACGATTCCCGCAACAGCCATTCCCTCCGAACGATCTGTTTTTAAAAATTTCATTCTTGCAGGAGTGTTGTAAAAAAGGTCTCTTATAACTATTGTTGTACCGACAGGACAGCCTGCATCCTCACATTTTGAAAATTCACCGCCTGATACGGTCATTCTTGTGCCTATATTACTGTCATTTGTCCTTGTGAGCATTTCGGTATGCGAAACAGCCGAAATTGAGGCAAGCGCCTCACCTCTAAAGCCAAGTGTACCTATTGAAAAAAGGTCCTCTTCCCTTGATATTTTACTTGTCGCATGACTTGTAAATGCAAGCGGTACATCCTCGCGAGAAATTCCGCAGCCGTTGTCGGTTATACGTATGTACTTGATTCCGCCGTTTTGTATTTCGACCGTAATGTCTTTTGCGCCTGCGTCGATTGAATTTTCAACAAGCTCTTTGACAACCGAAGCCGGTCGTTCAACAACCTCTCCGGCGGCAATCAGTTCATATATACTTTTGGGTAATCGGTTAATTTTCGGCATAATAACACCTATTGCTTTGCTTTATTTGAAAGTTCGTATAATTTTGACATAGCTTCAATCGGAGTAAGAGTATTGACATCCAACGCTTTAAGTTCGTCCAGGATTTCATCGTTATTGTTTTGCTCGAACGAAAGCTGAAAATCACTGCCGGATTCGGACTTATTATCATCACGGAATTCTTTTTTCGGAATTCCCTCTGCCTCAAGTGATTTAAGAATAGCTCTTGCTCTTCTTACAACGCTTTCCGGTACGCCGGCAAGCTTTGCTACGTCTATACCGTAGCTGCCGTCGGCACCGCCGCGTACAATTCTGCGTAAAAATGTTATGTCATCGCCGCGCTTTTTAACGGCAATATTGTAATTTTTAACGCCATCAAGAGTATTTTCGAGCTCTGTCAGCTCGTGATAATGCGTCGCAAACAGTGTTTTTGCGCCTATTTTATGCTTGTCCGTAACATATTCGAGAACAGCCTTTGCTATACTCATTCCGTCATATGTCGATGTACCTCTGCCGATTTCGTCGAGGATAATCAAGCTCTTTTTTGTGGCATTCTCAAGGATTTCGGCAACCTCATTCATTTCAACCATAAAAGTCGATTGCCCCGACGCCAAATCATCGGATGCGCCTACACGTGTGAAAATACTGTCAACAAGCCCTATTTCGGCACTCTCGGCAGGAACAAAGCTTCCCATTTGAGACATAAGAACAATTATGGCAACCTGACGCATATAGGTAGACTTACCTGCCATATTCGGTCCGGTTATTATGAGCGTTCGATTATCTGTACAATCAAGAGACGTATCATTCGGTACAAATGGCGCACCACCGAGCATTTTTTCTATGACAGGATGTCTTCCGTTAACTATGCTTATACGATCTCCTGCATTGACTGTGGGGCGAGAATAATTATTTGAAACAGCAACAAAAGCGAGACTGCAAAGCGCATCAAGGGTCGCTATTGCCTTTGAAGTGCGCTGAGTGCGCTCATACTGCTCACCGATTTTTTTACGCACAGAGCTGAATACTTCATATTCAAGGCTGACTATTCGTTCCTGAGCTCCGAGGACTTTGGTTTCAAGTGCTTTTAGTTCCTCCGATATGTATCTTTCACAATTTGTCAGAGTTTGCTTTCTTATGTATTCATCGGGAACAAGCTCTTTGAAAGCATTAGGTACTTCATAAAAATAACCGAACACCCGGTTGTATCCGATTTTAAGCTTCTTAATGCCGGTTTTTTCCTGCTCATTTTTTTCAAGCTCGGCAAGATAAGTCTTTCCGCCGTTTACTATATCGCGAAGCTCGTCAAGCTCGGCATTGAAATTATCCTTAATCATACCGCCCTCTCTTACGGAAAACGGTGCGTCCTCACTTATCGCGTCATTGACAAGATTATAAACGTCTTCGAGAAGGTCAATATTATCATAGACAGATTTCAGCATAGAAGATGTACAGCCGGAGAGCATCTCTTTTATTCTCGGCAACGGAGACAGCGTAGACTTCAGCGACAAAAGTTCCTTCGCATTTGCCGTATTATAAAGAACACGGGTCATAAGCCTTTCCATATCATATATTCCGCCCATAAGTGACATAAGTTCTTCACGTAACGGCGTGTTTCCGTAAAGCTCATCGACCGCATTTTGCCGCCTTATTATTGCGGCACAGTCATACAACGGACATTCCGTCCAATTGCGAATAAGCCTTTTACCCATAGCTGTTTTAGTTTTATCCAATACCCACAGAAGAGACCCCTTTTTCTCGCGGTCACGCATAGTTTCGGTGATTTCAAGGTTGCGTCTTGTGGAAAGACCGATTTTCATAAACCTCGAATCGGAGTAGAAATTTATACTTTTTATGTTATTGAGGTCATTTCTCTGAGCGTTATATAAGTATGAAAGTGCAGCGCCCAAAGCGCAAACGGCACTTTTCTTATTCTCAAGATCAAGTGAATCCAGACTGCTCTTCTCAAAATGGGAAAGAACGATATTTTTACATTTTTCAAAGTCGAATTCGGATGATGATAATGTTTCGGCGGTGGCCTCCGTCTTTTTGCTGACAAAGGTACAAAATCTTTTAAGAGTTGAGGTTTCTTTATTCATAAGTATCTCGCTCGGCATAAACCTCGCGAGTTCATCTACCGCTTTTTCATCATAATTTTCGGAAAACTCAGTTAAATACAGTTCGCCTGTTGAAACATCAACAAAACAAAGCCCTAAGCCGTCAAACAAAAGACAGCAAGAGCAAAGATAGTTGTTTTTTGTTTCATCGAGCATACTGCTTTCGATAACGGTACCTGCAGTAATAACACGTATTACATCTCGTTTTACTATACCTTTAGCCGTTTTAGGGTCCTCAAGCTGTTCACATACAGCAACCTTGTACCCCTTACTGACAAGCTTAGCAATATACCCGTCAGCACTGTGAAAAGGAACGCCGCACATGGGCGCGCGTTCCTCCTGGCCACAGTCACGACCCGTTAAAACAAGGTCAAGTTCTTTGGACGCCGTTTTGGCATCATCAAAAAACATTTCATAAAAATCGCCGAGACGAAACATAAGGATAGTATCGCCGTAATCCTTTTTTATTTCAAAATATTGTTTCATCATAGGTGATAATTCAGCCATTTTTTTACCTCGGTAAAATCAAATTTATCAATGATTGCAGCCGCTGCACGAAGAGCATTCGCCGCCGCAATCATGCTGATGAGCTCTCGGATCGCAGGTCTCGGGATCCTCACCGTTTACGCAAAGGCCGAGAATACCGGTAATATAATTCATCATATCGTCAACAGCCTGTCTCGCTTTTTCGTATTCCTGCATATTCTTGTTAGCCATTATCTGAGAATAAACACCCTGAAATTCCTGGTTAAAACCATTCATTTTATCCTCATCGGGCTCATCCTTGGCAGCCTCAACCTGATAAGACATCTGTATAAGTCTTATTTTGCCCATAAGGTCGTTGAGCTCCTCGTCAGCCTCATTTGCAAGTCTTGCTTTTTCAAAATTAAGATAAGCCTCGTCCTGCTGAATAGCAGCGCCGAGCTGCCTTGCCATTTTCTCAAGTTCCATTTTTAACTCCTTTAAAAGATGTTTTTAAATAACCCTCACGGGATAATTTACTGTTGCAATTCGCCCTTTAATATCCAATTAAGCGGTTCGGTAACTTTAACATTTCTGAATGACCCTATCAAACTGCTGTCACCGGAAAATTCGATAATAATATTTCCTTCGGTCCTGCCCGAAAGCATACCGGGATGATTTTTAGCTTCGGATTCGACAAGGACCTTATATACATTGTCTTTCATCTTAGCGGTTCTTTTTGACGCAATTGACTCCTGTAGGTCACAAAGTTCCTTAAACCATCTTGATTTTTCATCTTTTGTTACAGGGTCTTCCATCGACGCCGCTTTTGTACCCTCACGCGGAGAATAAATGAACGTAAAAAGTGATGTAAATTCCACTTCTTTTATAAGCGACAACGTGTCTTTGAATTCCTCGTAAGTTTCGCCCGGAAATCCGACAATAACATCGCTTGTAAGCGATAAATCAGGAATCTTTTCTTTTGCATAATTTATCAGTTCAAGATATTTTTTACGGTCATAATGCCTGTTCATCGCTTTTAAAACGCGATCGTTTCCCGATTGGAAAGGCAAGTGCAAATGCTTGGCAATCTTATCGTTCTCCGCCATTACATCTATTAGCTCTTTAGTACAATCCTTTGGGTGTGAAGTCATAAACCTTACCCAAAAATCGCCGTCAAGGTTAGCTACTTCACGGAGAAGTCCCGCAAAATTCATATCGGAAACATTGTTTTTTCCGTACGAGTTAACATTCTGCCCTAAAAGCGTTATATCTTTATATCCATTTGCGATGATATCCTCTGCTTCGTTCAGAACTGCCTGAGGTTCTCTGCTTCTCTCTCGGCCGCGAACATACGGCACTATGCAGTATGTGCAAAAATTATCGCAGCCATACATTATAGGTAACCAAGCTTTAATCCCTCTGTCACGGTAAATCGGTATGTCCTCCGCAATTTCACCGTGACTATCCGGAGCATAGAAAACGCGTTTGTTTCCCGAAAGTGTCCTGTAAAGCAATTCAGGGAGCGATGTAACCGCGTGTGTGCCGAATACAAGATCGACAAACGGATAGCTGCTGTATATTTTATTTCTGATATGCTCTTGCTGCATCATACAACCGCAAAGGGCTATAATAAGATGCGGATTGTCCTTTTTATATTTTTTCACGGCTCCGACGTTTCCGAAAACTCTGTCCTCGGCGTGTTCGCGCACGGCACAGGTATTATAAAGGATTAAATCGGCCTTTGACGCATCATTTGTAAACACATAGCCCATCTCTTTAAGCATACCCATTATGCGTTCGCTGTCGGAAACATTTCCTTGGCAACCGTATGTATGAATAAATGCTTTAGGAGAGCACTCGTAAAACTCAGCCGCCAAGACTGTCTTAACTTTATCCGCAAACTCTGCCTGTCTTATTTTTTCTTCTTTTGAAACATTATACTTTTCTGACAATTAAACAACCTCATTCGGCAACATATTGTGAATCGAGCCAAGCTAAAACGTCATGGTACACAACGTCCTTATCGCTTTCCATAAGTATTTCATGCCTGTCGCCAGGGTACAGAACCACCGTAGGCTCTTTTCCGGCTAAAACCAAATTATCCGAAACAGCCATAACGCCCTTGCCGTTAAGGCCCACAGGATCAAGCGCGCCGGAAATAATTAAAATCGGAAGATCAAGAGGAACCTCAGACGCCCACTCCTTGCGTGATGCGTCATTGGCAATCGCAAAAAGGTCTCTGTAACCGCCGAGTGTGAATGTAAATCCGCAAAGCGGGTCATCCTTATATGCTTCAATATTATCTGCATTTGCGCTGATCCATGATAACGGCGAAGTTTTATCGGGAACCATCACATTAAAAAATGCATTCATAGCACTGCCCATGATTTCATATTTAGTGTGTGGACCGAGCTTTTCACAAAGTTTGTTTATCGGTTCCTGTAAAGCGGCGGCAACTGCCGGAAGCTCCCCCGTTCCGCAAAAAACAGCTCCGTTCAGCTCATCGCCGAAATGGGCTGTATAAACTCTTGCACAAAAAGAACCCATGCTGTGACCAAAAAGGAAATACGGTAAATCCGGATATCTCTTTTTCATGATCTTAGTAAGTATATGCATATCGTCTACAAGCCGCTTATCACCGTTCTTTTCGGCAATAAATCCGAGTTCGGAAACATCGTTTACCGATTTACCGTGGCCTAAATGGTCATTTCCGCATACAACAAATCCGTTAGAAGCAATATACTTAGCAAACTCATCGTAGCGTCCTATGTGCTCAGCCATTCCGTGCGCTATCTGGAATACGCCGCGCGGAGTGAGTTCATCATCTTTCCAAATAAGCGTTCTTATTTTGTTAATTCCGTTCGAAGAATTAAAATATGCTTCGGTACGAACAATCGCCATGGCATTTTCCTCCACTTTATATACATTTTCATATTAAAGTATTATACATTATTTTCAGCCGTTTGTCATCATTTTTTAATTGCAAAAGATAAATTAATAGAAGTGTCTGTTTACTCGGCTTTTCTGTCGTCAATAATCGACACATTAAGCATTTTGTATATTTTTTGAATAAAATCTTAGTAATAATATATATAAAAAACGTCTGTTTGACGATTAATTAAACTTGCATACCATTTATCAAAGTGATAAAATTATAATAACAAATTAAAAAGGAGTTAATATTTATGACTTACGAACAAATCGTATCAAAAGTTAAAGCGAAATATGCAGATGCAGATGCTTCTTCACTTAGCGGAACCGTTGCTATTCAGATAAATCTTACAGGCAAAAATGTGGAAGGTATTTTCTACATAGAAGCAAAAGACGGCAAGGTTAATGTTGAGCCTTACGATTATCATGACAACAAAGCTATCGTAACCGTAGCACCTACCAATCTCTTAAAGATACTCGACGGTAAGCTTAAACCCGCTATCGCTTATACAACCGGCAGAGTTTCGGTTGACGGTGATGTAAATGCCGTACTTCAGCTTATAGACCTTGCAGTAAAATAATAAATACAAATTCAACAAAAAGCACCACATGATTTCAAAAATCTGCGGTGCTTTTTTGTGTTAAGAATCTGACGTGTTAATATTTTTTGTGATTTTATCGTTTATTATTACCTTATCGCCCGTCCTGACTGTAGGACCGTCATTCCTTACCGTAACTCCGTTATAATCCACAATCTTTACCGAGTTGGAAATATTTTTGTATGCGGAATATAGGTTTCCGGCGGTTTCTGTATCTTTGCAAAACAGCGTTTCGCTATCATAGTTATAAACATTAATGAACCCGCTGTATGACAGACTGCCTCTTGATGCACCGTCGGTACCGTATGACTTACCGGATATTTTAATTTGCGGGCGCACATCGGATTTTAATATTTTAAGCTCAACTCTCATAACCGCACCGTTTACATTAAGGGCGTCATAACTGTCAACAGAGCCGGTAAACCTAACGATGTTACCGCCTGAAAGCACAGTTGATGAATTATAATTAAACCTTAGACCCGCAACAAATGTTCTCGCCGAAACAAATTCCAGAGCAGTATTGTCATATTCAAGGTCAATATAAACAGAACCGATATCTTTACCGCTTAAATACACATCAACATTTATTATATCGCCGGCGGCTCCACTCTCGCTTACCGCAAATGCGGAATCATTGTTTGAAGCCGCGAAAGCTACCGAACAAAGTACACATAAAAGTGCGGCTGACAAAGCCAATATTGAAACTGTTTTTCGCAAATGCTTCACGTCGTCAACTCCTTTGTGTTTTTTATATAATAACATACTTTTCTCACAGAAACAATTTTATTTTTCACATTATGACTTTATTTTACAAAAAGATTGATGTATAATCCATTTAAAATATTTAAGGAGGTCTGTTTCGTGCGTAATCAGCCTATCACAGCCGTTATTGTGGGAGCCGGTCACAGGGCTTTTGTATATTCAAAGCTTGCCCTTACCGATCCGGACAAATTAAAAATTGTCGGCGTTGCCGACCCGGACAAAATTCGACAAAAAAAGGCAATGGAAATGTTCGGTTTCCCGAAAGAGAACTGCTTTGACTCGGCACTTGAGCTCTCCAGAGTTCCTAAATTTGCAGACGCCGTAATCAACGGTACAATGGATGAACAGCATGTTGAAACATCTATTCCCCTGCTGAAAAAGGGATATGATATGCTTCTCGAAAAGCCCTTTGCAACAAATGAAAAAGAGATGCGCGAGCTTGTGTCATGTGTAAAAGAAAACGGCAACAAAGTTATGATATGCCACGTATTGAGATATACGCCGTTTTATCTGTCAATTAAAGAAAGAGTAGCTTCAGGAGAAATCGGCGACATTATAAACATACAAACCTGCGAGCACGTGAGCTATCATCACTTGTCAACATCGTATGTAAGAGGAAAATGGGCTAATTCCGATGTTTGCCACACATCTATGCTACTTGCAAAATGCTGCCACGATATAGACCTGATGATGTGGATGATGTCCGATACACAGCCGAGTATGATATCAAGTTTCGGCAGCAAATTCCAATTTAAGCCGGAAAATGCGCCAAAGGAAGCCGGCACAAAATGTCTTGTAGACTGCCCGCTTGTTGACACATGCCGATATTCAGCAAAAAGGCTCTACCTTGATCAGCCTAAACGTTGGGCATTTTATATTTGGGATAAGCTTGAGGGAATTGAAAACCCCACAGATGAAGACAGGATAAATCTGCTTAAAGGCGACAGCAACTACGGCAGATGTATATACAAATGCGACAACAATGTTGTGGACCATCAGTCGGTGCTCGTGAACTTCAAAAACGGAGCAACCGGTACGCATAATATGGTCGGCGGTTCGGCAGGACCGATGAGAAGAATACATATTATAGGCACAAAAGGCGAAATCTACGGTGATTTTGAAGAATCTAAATTCACCGTGGCTAAAATTCATCCTACTAAAACGGATGAAAAAACGGTCGAAGTTGTTGATCTAAATGTAAACGGTGATATGGTAGGCGCTTACGGAGGTCACGGCGGCGGCGACGAAAAGCTTGCGGCCGATTTCGTCGAGTTTTTAAGAGGAGGTAAACCCTCTCTCGCCTGCACCTCAATATTTGATTCGGTGGCAGGTCATCTGTGCGTTTATCTCGCAGATAAATCACGCGAAGAAAACGGTATGCCGCAAAAAGTAAATTTGTAATATAAAACGGCAGCAAATAACCCTCGGTCAACTCCGAGGGTTATTTTTATTGTAATCTCTTTAACGCATCATATTATTTTTTATTTTTAATATAGAGTGCCGCACCCAACGCTACTGCCGCAACGCCTCCTGCAATTGCGCCTTTTTTTATAAGCGGTAATACGGATTCAAAGCTCGGCGGAGCAAATTTGTAATAAGCATATTTCAGCTTATCATGTAAGTCCTTTGATGTGTAAAAGTCCTTATACATTACCGTATGTGTTTTGAACTCCCGCACATTGTTTTCGTCTAAGTCAATTACACGCACGCCTCTGTTTAAATCGGGACCGTAAACATTAAATCCGCAACCCTGTGTATAACCGAGAATAACATTTTTATAACGTGCAATAAAGCTGTTATTATGGTCATGACCGAAAAACATGGCAAGTACATCGCCCTTTTCCGCCGCCGCATTAAATTCGCCGCTGTTTTTCTCGGGTGTAGCCGGAGTTTCAAGCAAGAAATCGCAGTTACCCGGGATAAGATATTTCTCATCCATCCAATAGTATTTTCCGTAATGAGACCTATATCCGACAGCGTGCGGCTTATGTGATTTCGGAACTTCTTTCAGCACGTTCCACATTTCGGGTACCGGTATATGCTGGAACAATAAAGACGGCACGTAATCCCCTGTTTTGTCTTTTAAATAATCTCTGGCACTCTTGTACCAAGCAATCTGCTCCTCGGAAACCGCACTGCAATGGCCGTCAAGACTTGCGGAAAGTGAATCTATAAGATATATATTAAATAATATTTTTTTGCCGTCCGAACTTAAAATGTTTATATAATGGTTGCCGTATCCGCTGATAGAAGGATCGCCGGGTTCTGCAAGACAGGTAGGAAAGCTCTTGTATACTATCATCTGCTTTTCCTTGGAAATACCGAAAGCCTGATCATCATGATTACCGAATACAAATGTAAACGGAATGTTTCTTTCGGCAACCGGTGTTACGATATTACGTATTGCTTCGGCAACCTTTTTGTCGCGATTACCCGTGGCAAAACTGAGGCCGTAGCCTTTTATCTGGTCACCCGTAAACACTACAAGGTCGGGGTTTTCGCTGTCAAGCGCTTTACCGATAAATTCCACAGTGTTTTTTGACGTGATGTTTGTATCTTGAGTGTCGGCTATCTGCATAATGCGGAAAGTACCGTCTTTCTTAAATTTTAAGCTTTTCGCTTTGCCTATCGGAGAAGCCATAACGCACCAACTTTCTTTTTTATGTCAAAAGTATAACACATAATCGCGCAAAATAAAAGTCAAAACTCACAGCAGAACACACTTTATCTACATGAACATAAAAAATCACCGCACAGCAATAACTGTGCGGTGATTGAAAAATTTTAACTTATTTAAGGTTTGCCTTAAGAGTTTCGAGACTCTCTTTAAGCTCCTTGGGAAGCTTGTCGCCAAACTTCTTGAAGAACTCTTCAATACCGTTTGCTTCCTCTTCCCAAAGATTCTTATCAACATCAAGAATCTTTTCAAGCGATTCGAGTGAAACTTCACCTTCAAGGCCTTCAATGTTAATGTCTTTTGCATAAGGAATATAGCCGATAGCTGTTTCCTGAGCATCAACTTTACCTTCACAGCGTTTAATGATCCATTCAAGGACACGAAGGTTATCACCGAATCCGGGCCACATAAAGTTACCTTCGTCATCTTTTCTGAACCAGTTAACATTAAATATCTTCGGAGCTTTATCAGGGTCAAGAGTAGCACCGATATCAATCCAATGCTGCCAATAATCAGCCATATTGTAACCGCAGAACGGAAGCATAGCCATAGGATCACGACGAATTACACCGACAGCACCTGCAGCTGCAGCCGTTGTCTCCGAAGCCATGGTGGCACCTACAAATACGCCGTGGTTCCAGTCTCTTGACTGATATACCAACGGAGCGAGCTTAGCACGTCTGCCGCCGAATACAAATGCGGAAATCGGAACACCGTTCGGGTTGTCAAACTCTTTGCTGAGGCACGGGCAGTTTCTTGCGGGAGCGGTAAAACGGCTGTTCGGATGAGCAAGGTTTTTGCCCTCGGCCTTCCACTCTACGCCGTTAACCTTTTTACCTGTCCATTCTTCTGCATTAACGGGCGGATTCTTGTCAAGACCTTCCCACCAAACGGTGTTATCGTCAAGATTTAATGCTACGTTCGTAAAAATTGCGCCTTTCTTTGTTGAAGCAAGTGCGTTCGGGTTTGATTTATCATTAGTTCCGGGTGCAACACCAAAGAAACCGTTCTCAGGGTTAATTGCATAAAGACGTCCGTCCGCGCCCTTCTTAATCCAAGAAATGTCGTCGCCGACAGTCCAAACCTTGTAGCCTTTTTTACGATATCCCTCCGGAGGAATAAGCATTGCAAGATTGGTCTTGCCGCAAGCCGACGGGAAAGCCGCACAGATATATTTAACTTCGCCCTTCGGATTTTCAATACCAAGGATAAGCATGTGCTCTGCCTGCCAGCCTTCGTTCTTGCCCTGGTAAGAAGCTATACGAAGTGCAAAGCACTTTTTGCCGAGAAGAACGTTTCCGCCGTAAGCCGAGTTAACGGAAATAATTGTATTGTCCTCGGGGAACTGGCAAATCCATCTCTTTTCGGGATCCACATTGCATTTGCAATGAAGTCCGCGAACCCAGTCATTGCTGTCACCGAGAACGTCAAGAACCTTCTTGCCGACTCTGGTCATAATTGACATATTAAGAACAACATAAATTGAATCGGTAAGCTCAATGCCTGCCTTAGCGAGCGGTGAACCTACGGGACCCATCGAATAAGGGATTACATACATTGTTCTGCCCTTATAGCTGTCTTTTGCGATAGCATAGAGCATTTCATAAGCTTTGCCGGGCTCCATCCAATGGTTTGTGGGACCGGCATCTTCTTCTTTCTTTGAGCAAATAAGAGTTCTGTCTTCAACACGAGCAACATCGTTGGGAGCCGTTCTGTGATACAGACATCCCGGAAGTAAATCCTCATTTAATTTACGCATCTCACCTGACTTGCAAGCTTCCTCGCGAAGCTTTTCAAGTTGCTCTTCGCTACCGTCAATCCAAACGATTTCGTCGGGCTTAACAAGAGCTGCTTTTTCGTCAATCCATGACAAAATGCTTTTGTTAGTTGTAAGTGCTGCCATAGTATTATCTCCTTTTAACTAATTCGGCACAGCCGAAATATTTAACTGATTCAGACGAATTTTCAGGGTTTTCCCAACCTCCGCCATTATGAATTATTATAGTCTAAAACTTTCATTTTGGCAAGCAAAAAAGTGTTAAATAGTTGTCAATATTTATCGTATTTTTGATGAACAATAAACAAATAGAAATGATATGACAAATATTGCTTAATGATATGGCAAAAGTTATTGAACACTGTCGATATCAAGCGTTGCTCTGGCGTTTAGTGTCATATCGCCGCGAGTGCCGGATACATACTCAAAATACCCTTGTGCCCCGACCATTGCCGCATTGTCTCCACATAGTGAAAGCTCGGGAAAATAAATTTCGACGTTTTTCTCTTTTGCAAGAGAGAGCATACGTTCTCTCAAAACAGAATTAGCGGAAACGCCGCCTGCTAAAACAAGCTTGTCGTATCCGGTAGAGTCAAGTGCTTTTCTGACGTTGTCTTCCAAAGAATCCACAACGGCCTTTAAAAACGATGCTCCGACATCGGGCACACTGACAGTCTCTCCTTTTTGTTCTGCATTATGAATCAGATTAATTACCGAAGTCTTAAGCCCCGAAAAGCTGAAATCAAGCGGAGAACCGTCAACGTGCGGTCTTGGAAATTTATATGAGTCGGAATTCCCGTTCTTTGCAATTTTATCAAGATTTACACCGCCCGGATAATCAAGTCCCAATGTACGCGCAGCCTTATCGAGTGCCTCTCCTGCCGCATCGTCTCGTGTTCTGCCGAGAATTTTAAAGTCCGTATAATCCTTAACTTCTGTTATCAGTGTATTCCCGCCGGAGACTACAAGGCACAAAAACGGAGGCTTCAAATTTTCATAAGATAAATAGTTAGCGGCAATATGAGAACGAAGATGATGCACGGGAACCAACGGTACTCCGGATGAAAGAGACAAGCCCTTTGCGTAATTTACACCGACAAGTAATGCGCCTATCAGCCCCGGTGCATAGGTTACAGCTATGGCATCAATATCGGACATTTTGCAATTTGCGTCGGATAACGCTTGTTTTGTAACCGCACATATTGCTTCCGTGTGCATTCTTGAAGCTATTTCAGGTACTACGCCGCCGAATATTTTATGTTTTTCAATCTGTGTCGCCACTACAGATGAAACTATTTTTCTGCCGTTTTCTACAACGGCAGCCGCAGTTTCGTCGCAGGAGCTTTCTATTCCGAGAATTAACATTAAACCACCACATTCCATTAAAAAGACTGTCGTTCAGTTGTTTCTTATAAATATTTTGTCATTATCAACGCATCTTCACGCGGATTTTCGTAAAAGTTTTTCCTAATACCTATTTTCTCAAAACCCAGCTTACCGTAGAGCGATATTGCCGGTGTATTTGAACACCTGACTTCAAGAGAAACAAATTCGGATTCGGCCTCTTTTGCCAAATCGATAAGCTCCGCGAGCAAACCCACAGCTACACCCTTTCTCCTGTATTTGTTTTTTACGGCAACATTGGTTATATACACTTCGCCGGAAACAAAATATGAACCGACATATCCCGCCGTTTCTCCGTTTATTTCAGCTAAAAGAAATCGCGCATTTGCATTTTGGAGTTCTTCGGAAATTGATTTTATACTCCACGGCACGCTAAAGCACTCTCTTTCAAGCTCATACACCGACATCACATCTTTATCCGTCATAGAATGAAATGACAAAACATCATCATGCTTTAGCATCATACCAACTCTCTCCCGAATGTGCGTCGCTTTTAAGCAAAACTTTCATTTTACATGCGTTTTCCATTTCTTCCTTAACAATCAGCTCGGCTTTTGTTTTTTCATTCTCCGGTGCCTCTACTATAAGTTCATCGTGAATCTGCAATATCAGACGAGCATTGAGATTTTCTTCTTTAAGCCTTGTATATACCCTTATCATGGCAATTTTAATAATATCGGCAGCCGTTCCCTGTATCGGCATATTCCTTGCCACCCTCTCTCCAAACGCTCTCAACATACCGTTTGAGGAAGACAACTCAGGAAGATATCTGCGTCTTCCAAACAAAGTTTTGACATAACCGTTTTTCTTTGCTTCTTCAACCACTTCGTTCATATATCTGTCAACGCCGGAGTAATGGTGTAGATAATCCTTAATATATCTGTCTGCTTCGGCTCTACTGACGCCGATATCCTTTGCCAAAGAGAACGCACCTATGCCATATACTATCCCGAAATTGACCGCTTTGGCACGACTTCTCATAAGCGGCGTCACCATTTGCAAAGGCATTTTAAATACCTGCGACGCTGTAATAGCGTGAATATCATCACCGTTATTAAAAGCGTCAATCATAGCTTTGTCATCGGCTATATCAGAGAGAACCCTTAACTCTATCTGCGAATAATCCGCATCGACAAGCACTTTGCCGTCATCAGCAATGAAGAACTTTCGCATTTCTCTGCCCAGTTCTGTCCTGACGGGAATATTCTGAAGGTTCGGTTCGGTAGACGAAATACGACCGGTTCTTGTCTCGGTCTGATTAAATGTCGAGTGAATTCGTCCGTCGGCGGCTATTTCTTTGAGCAAACCGTCACAATAAGTAGACTTCAGCTTTGTGTAGGTTCTATACTCTAAAATAAACTTAACTATTTCATATTCATCGGCAAGCTTTTCCAAAACTTCGGCATTTGTGGAAAATCCGCTTTTTGTTTTCTTTTTAGTCGGTATGGCAAGCTTAACGAAAAGGATTTCTCCGAGCTGTTTCGGAGAATTTATATTAAATTCTTCACCTGCAAGTTCATATATGCGGCTTTGCAGCCCTTTTATTCTCTCACCGAGCATATCTCCGAAAGCTTCAATGCCGCTTTTATCTACTTTTACACCGATTTTTTCCATGGAGGCAAGAACCTCTGCCAACGGCAATTCAATATTGCTTAAAAGTTCCGTTTGGTCCCGTTCCTCCAACAAAGCCGAAAGCTTCACCGTAAGAGGATATACGGTTTCGGAAAGTGCCGAAAAGCCACCATCAGCTTCATAGTACACATTGTACTCTGCCGCCAATTTTTCAATGTCATAATCCTTAGCCGACGGATTAAGCAAATACGCCGCGAGCATTAAATCCATTTTTACATTTTTAATCTCAAATCCGTGAGAAAATGCATACGCATACAGCGGCTTTATATTAAAAGTATATTTCTCTGTATTTTCATCCTCGAGAATGTTTATAAAAGCTTCGACTTCGCTGTCATTCTCGGTATTTACTTCACATATGTCATCGCCGTTGCAAGCGGCAAGACTTTCAAATCTACCGTCTTTAACAGAGTATACAAAGTAAAGCTTATTCGCTTTTAACAAAAAGGCATTTAAGCTGTTTACCCTTTTATATTCCTTTACAGTCGTATTTTCCGGCTTAGCGTCATACGTGACGGTATTTAAGCCGATTTTGTCTATCAGCTTATACATTTCAAGAGAACGCAAAATAGACAAAGCCTCACCCTTGTCACCTTCGTCCGGAACATAAAAAGAGTAATCGGTCTCAATCGGAACACTTTTGCAAATCTCGCCGAGCTTGTAGCTCATAAAAGCCGAGTCTTTATCGTTTTTTAACTTATTGCGTAAAGTTTCCCTTATGTCAATAGTATCAATGTTATCATAAATATTTTGTATTGAGCCAAGCTCGGAAATGAGACTCTGAGCTGTTTTTTGCCCAACGCCCGATACTCCCGGAATATTATCGGAGCTGTCACCCATAAGAGCCTTAATGTCTATCAATTGATGAGGAGTAACACCGTAATCATCTTTAATTCTTTTAACATCATAAATATTGGTCTCAGGTCTGCCCATTTTCGTTGACGCAAGCAATACCTTTACATTATCTCCGACAAGCTGTAAGCTGTCACGGTCTCCGGTGGCAATATAACATTCATCGCCTTCCTTACAGGAAAAAGCAAGAGTACCGAGAATATCGTCTGCCTCATACCCCTCTTTTGTTACTATCTTATATCCGAGCGCCCTGAGCAGGTCTTTAAGGACCGGCATCTGTTCCGCAAGTTCTGGAGGCATGGGCTTACGTCCCGCCTTATACTCATCATACATTTTGTGCCTGAATGTGGGTGCCTTTAAATCGAAAGCGAACGCAACGCTGTCAGGATGAAGCTCGTCGCACAGCTTATAAAATATATTCATAAATCCATAAATGGCATTGGTATATCTACCATCCTTGGTTGTCAGAAGCTTTATACCGTAAAAAGCACGGTTAATAATACTGTTCCCGTCCAAAACCAGCAGTTTCATTTGTCATTCTCCTAATAAATTTTCAATATATTGTATCATAAAACACATACGAATGCACTATATTTTTAAGTTGTTAATATTTTTAGTATGTGATATACTTTATAAAAAACTATTGAAAGCTGTTATTATGAATATCGGAAATTTACACATAGATGGATTTGCGGCGTTGGCACCTATGGCAGGCGTTGCCGACAGAGCATTCAGAGAAATTTGCAGAGGTTACGGTGCCGCTTTTACAGAGAGCGAAATGATAAGTGCCAAAGCACTTTCCATGGGCGACAAAAAATCATACGAGCTTATGCATATAACAAACGGTGAACGCCCGACAGGTATACAATTATTCGGAAATTCACCGGAAGTTATAGAAAAAGCGGTGAAATCGGCTGAAACCGAAAATCCGGATTTTATTGATTTTAACTTCGGATGTCCCGCACCTAAAATAGCCGGTAACGGCTCCGGCTCGGCTCTTTTGAAAACGCCTGATGTAATCGGAGAAATACTGAAAAGTGCCTACTCTGTTACAGATAAACCAATAACCGCTAAAATCAGAATCGGTTGGGATAACGAAACGAAAAATGCTGTTAAAACGGCAACAACGATTGAGAAAAACGGTGCGGTCGCAATAACAGTACACGGAAGAACGCGCGCACAAATGTATGCTCCCCCCGTTGATACGGAAGCAATTCGCGAAGTAAAGAATGCCGTTTCAATACCTGTAATAGGCAATGGTGACATTACAGACGGTCAAAGTGCTGCGCTTATGTTTGAAAAAACGAACTGCGACTTGCTGATGGTCGGCAGAGGTGCTCTCGGCAGACCGTGGGTTTTCGCACAAATAAACGCTTATATGACAGATGGCAGAATTTTACCGGAGCCGCCCGTTTCAGAACGCATGCGCGTTATGGTAAATCATGTAAAAAAAATATGCGAATATAAGGGCGAAAAAATCGGCATAAAGGAAGCCCGTAAACACGCCGCATGGTACATAAAAGGCATAAGAAATGCCGCCGAATACCGCCAAAGCGTAGGACTCCTTGAGAGCATTGAGCAGCTTGAAGAAATTGCATATAAAATATCAATATCAAATTAAAGCTTTTACATCAAAACAGCCGCCATAAGGCGGCTGTTTACTCATATACAATGTTGCTTCTAAATAATTATCATCTTAATATGCCTATGGTGATAATTTCAAACGGCTTATAATCAATTTCATCTGTCAAATACAGTTTATCTTCGAGCATATTAAGGACATAAACCTGCTGTGGGAATTTCATTTTGCCGCGTCTGCCGTTCTGTTCGGATAAACGCACAACAACCATTTCGCCGTCTTCTGAAAGTTTCATCGCCTGCAAGAACATTCCGTCAAATGTATTTTGGCATGAAACATCAGCCCTTGTCAGCGGGATATTAAATTCAAATGCGATGTCATTTATATGAGCGTCAACCGCCGAACCGGAATGCGGATAAATAAGGTAAGCGAAGCTGTGCTTGCCTATGTCGCTTTCAGGGTCAGGTCGCTCGGTAGCGCGAAGCAAGCTAAGCGATAAAGTGTTTTCCGAAATACCTATTCCGTATTTTGAGTCGTTTATCACAGCTATACCGCCGTCAGTTTCCGAAACATCAAACCATTTGTGATGGCAACATTCAAAGCGGGCACTTTGCCAAGATGTGTTTTTGTGAGTTTCACGCGCAATAAATCCCGCACCGGTATCACAAAGGACCTCACGGCTTAAAACATTCGGAGAAAACAGTACCTTAGCGAGCTTATGTTTTTCGTGCCAATCAACATTGTTTTCGACTTCGATTTTTGGAGAACGTCTGAATATCCTGATTATTCTCTCCCATTTGCTGTTTTCGGTGCCGAGTGTTACTCTAAAGGAACAAGCCTCTCCGCTTTTTTCCGTAAGCTTCAGCGGTGAAACTACCTTTAGAGGAATTATTTTATCGGTATAATTCGGTAAAATATCCCATGCATCATATACACCCGGATTATCCTCATATATTTCAAGGCGATTAAATACTCCGTTTACCCATTCCCTGTCAAGTTTCTTATCATACAGCCCGGAGATAGAACCGTCAGAAGCAAATTTGATTTTATAAAACGGTGTTTCTGCCGAATTACCGTTAACAATACACCATTCGTCGCTGAATTCTTCGTCAGGCTTTTCAATAACTGTACAGTCAAGAGGAGCTATATTGGGCACGGTCCAAAAGCCCTTTTTTCCGAATCTCGTCTCGCTTCCGTCCTCATCTTCAAAGAAAGTCAATTCTTTACGCTTAAAGTTAAGCGAATTAAAATAAGCTTCGCCGTAGCCGATAATTCCGCTCAGAGTTTTATCAACGTATACATAATCTGCCAAGGCGTCATTATAAACAGGGTTTATATGGCTGCCGGGTAAAATATCGTGAAATTGATTGATAAGAAGCTTTTTATAGCATTCCTTGAGTTTTTCTCCGGGATAATCAAAGCCCGACATTGCACGCAACGTAGAAATGATTTCCGCCTCGCGTATTTTATACT
Source organism: Eubacterium sp. CAG:180 (assembly GCA_000432435.1). Classification (GTDB taxonomy): domain Bacteria; phylum Bacillota; class Clostridia; order Oscillospirales; family Acutalibacteraceae; genus Fimenecus. Next base: position 18,881 of record HF993129.1, on the reverse strand, counting down.
CAAGCCTTCTGTTTAATTTTTTTAAGTTCGCCTTTGTTGTGAATGTCCCCCTGTGCATTTCAAGGTACAGTTCACCGTCCCACTTAGCGAGTGAAGTATTGCCTTTAAGATTTTTTTCCAAAAATTCGGCTCCACCCATATGCTTTGTTTTAGGCATAACGGAAATTTTATCAAAACGCCTCATAACCTCAAGCATTTCTTCGGTAACACCGCTTCCGCCGTCGCCGTAGCCAAACATAGACATTGTTTGTCCGCCTGAATTTTTATCCTGATACGCCTCCCAATTTTCCTGTATTTGGCTCGGCATATTCCAAGTAATAAAATGTGTGGGCGGAACGCATGCATATACTTCGCTGCCGTCTATTCCTTTCCATATAAAATTATTGTGAGGAAAACGGTTAGTATCGTTCCAAGTGGACATTTTATTAGAGACAAAATAGTCCACTCCGCATTTTTTCAGTATTTGAGGAAGTATCCAACTGTTACCGAAAACATCAGGCAGCCAACAATTGTTTATGGTTTTTCCGAAATTCTCCCTGAAAAACAGTTGCCCGTAAAAGCACTGCCTTATTAAGCTCTCGGCTGACGGAATATTACAATCAGGCTCGATATACATAGCTCCTACGGGTTCAAATCTTCCTTCTTTAACTCTTTTTTTGAGTTCTTCAAAGACTTCGGGATAATACTGCTTTAAGGATTCATAAGTATATGCCTGAGTATGCGTATATTTAAATTCGGGGTATCTGTCCATAAGGCGAAGCTGTATCAAAACAGTGCGCAAATTCTTTTGAACAGCATGAATTCTGCGCCAATAATACGCTATATCAAGATGTGAATGTGCTACAAGTGCAACATCACCGCTACCCTTATAGTCTCTATTTGCAAAAATGACATCATTGACATATTTTTTTGCTTCTTTTATCCCTGTAGGTCTGCTGTCCGTGTCAAAATCAATCAGATTAAGCGCATTGTTCAGCTCGGTATTTACAAATTTTCGATAGTCCTCGTTGAACAATTCCGATTTTGCTATGTCCAAAAGTGTTTCAATATCGTATACAAGGCTTTGTACATCACGGTCAATCGTTACGAGGTACGCGCCGTTAAAAATCTGCCTGCAACCGCGAACCGCTAACGACTCCGGATTTCTTTCATCGTCGGGTTTGGAACGGTTGTATCCCTGCATTTCAAATTTAATTTTATCCGGAGTACCAATATACGGGGTAAGAAGCACTCTGTCTCGGTTTGGGTCTATACCTCCAACGAACTTACCGTTAGCCTTGACGATAATTTCGGCAGCCGTTTTGAGGTAAAGCCAAAGTTCTTTGTTTTTTAAACTGTCGGGCACTTCCGTTTCTGCTTTTATAAATGCTGTGCCGTCCGGAGTAAAATACAAGTCTCCTTTTTTCAGCGGTCTGAATTCGTCGGAATAAAACTCATAGTTGTTTTCCGTAACCTGACGGGCATCTTTAATAACTATATTATCTATCGGTAATTTGTCATTTATAATATATCTTTTGAGCCAACCGAATCTGAGATCATTCCATTCTTCGGGACGCATACTGCGCCTGACGACTTTAATATGTGCCATAATTACTCCTCTCAGTTATCCCAAAAATACGGTTTTTTACGAATTGCCTTTATTTTTACAAGTTTACTTGTATTTTTCAGCACTTCCTCCGCTATCCAGTCAACGCATCTGTTCAAGATAAGGCATTTGGAACATTCTCCTCTGAAAATCAAAGTTAACGTCCCGTCCTCAGACAATGACTCAAATTCAACCTCACCGCCGTCGCCCTGAATTTTAGGCCTTATTATTTTTTTTATATATGTTTCAATATCCATACCCATTATTCCGTTTATAATTGTTCGGATATTCTGAAGCGAACGCTCGCACGATGAAGAGTCAATACCCCTTACGGAATAATACATTTTTAATTTCGGCTCGGTTCCCGATGGTCTGACGGCAATCCAAGAACCGCCTTTAAGGAAAAACTTTAAAACATTTGATTTCGGTAAATCGCCGATGCCCGTACTATAGTCCTTAACATCTGTAATGTTTGGAAAAACGGTTGCTTTATTAGCCCTGAAATAAGACATAATATTCTTTATACGCGAAGCACCGTCTTTCCCTTTTAGAACAAAAGAATCAAGTGCATCAAGATAAAACCCGTATTCCGAATAAAGAACATTTAAAGCGTCTACCAACGTCATTTTATTTTTCTTATAATATGCCGCCATCTCGCATATTAGCATTGAAGCGATAACCGCATCTTTGTCTCGCGCATATGTTCCGACGAGATAGCCATAGCTCTCTTCATACCCTATCAAGAACTCGTTCTCGCCTGTTTTTTCATACTTGGTAATCTGATCACCGATATATTTAAATCCGGTCAAAGTCTCAACAACATTCAAGCCGTTTTTCCGTGCAATTTCCGCACCCAAATCATTTGTAACAATCGTTTTAACAAGTGTTGACTTCGGATTTAAGCTTTGTTTCTTAAATTTGAGATAAAAATCCACAAGCAATGCTCCGGTTTGATTGCCGGTAAGCAAAGTATATTCCCCGTTATGTAAAACACCTACACCAACTCGATCACAATCCGGATCGGTTCCTATAACCAAATCGGCATTTGCTCTTTTGGCCTGTTCAAGTGCCATATTAAGCGCATCCTTCTCTTCCGGATTCGGTGATCTGACTGTTGTGAAATTACCGTCGGCAACAGCCTGCTCCTTGACAACGGAGACGTCAAACGACATATCGGACAATACTTTCCTGACGGGAATATTGCCTGTTCCGTGCAAAGGGGTATAAACTATCTTTAAGTCGGACGCTTCTTTGTAAACAGCCATTTTTTCAACTTCCGAAATATAGCTGTTAAGCACTTCATCTCCTATATAGGTCAAATAACCGTTTGACAATGCCATATTTAAATTCATATGCTTTACGGACTTTATATCTTTAACATTGTTGATATACGATATAACCTTATCGGCATATTGCGGAACAAGCTGACAACCGTATTCATCATACACTTTATAACCGTTGTATTCTTTCGGATTATGACTTGCGGTAATAACTATTCCGGCATTACAATTTAAGTATCTTACTGAAAAAGAAAGTACGGGAGTGGGCATAATCTCCTCAAAAAGAAAGGTCTTAATCCCGTTATAGCACAGAACCTCTGCGGCGCATTCCGCAAAAGCCTTCGAATTATTGCGTGAATCATAAGCAATAACAACGCTTTTTTCTCCTGCAAACTCGTTTTTTAAATACTCACAAAGACCTTTTGTAGCTTTGCCGACAGTATACTTGTTCATTCTGTTGGCACCTGCTCCCATAATGCCTCTCAAGCCACCGGTACCAAATTCCAAATCCTTATAGAATCTATCCTCAATCTCTTTTTTATCTGTTATTGATTCCAGTTCATTTTTGGTATTGTCATCAAACGTCAGCCAATACTCGTATTTTTCGTGAATATCCAATGTTGCTCATCTCCGATAGCTTTTTATTGATTTTAACACAAGGACTTTTCCTCGTCAAACAAATTAAAAAAATGATGAATATTATTTTTTGTTATGCTATAATAAAAAAGGTTTAGCATAAGCCGAGCGAGACAACTAAAATTCTCACGGAACACAAAGGAGGAACCCATGGAAAAATTCAAGCTCAATTTGGAATATAAGGTAGGAAAAGCTGTTTTTTCCACCAATCTTTTTGAAACCGAACATTTCAAAATTACTTATAAAGCAACCAAAAGCCATATTTCACTTAAAATGGCAGCTTTTGTCCCATTGGAAATTTTAAATCTGACAGCAAGCATTCCATACAACTTCAAAGCTGACAGCAGAGTTTTTGCCAATGGGTATCAGTCTTGGACTGAATGTCGTGAAATGTTTAAAGATGAGAGACAGTCACACACATTCGGACCTATAAGTTTTGCTTACAGGCGCACCCTCCTCGGAGCGGCGGGAGCTTATACATTCGATGACAATGTAAGTCGACGCGGCGTCTTTCAGGGTTTTTCTTATATGTATGTAAGGAACGGTGAAGAATACGATCTTTTCGCCTCATTGACTGAGAGAACCGGATATACAATATTTACCGCCGATTTCAACAGCAATATGATAACCGTACAAAAAGACCTTGAAGGAGTAATTGTTGACGGTGAATATGAAGTTTTAAATTTCGCAGAATATGTGGGCGACGAGGATTCCGTTTTCGATAGTTGGTTTGACGAGCTTAATATACCCAAGCCTTCTGTGGCCCCCAAAAACGGATATACCACGTGGTATAACTATTACAGCAAAATTAATGAAAAAATAGTATCTGACGACCTCGAGGCGTTATCCAAGGTGAAATCCGATATTGATATATTTCAGATAGACGACGGATATCAATCGGCAACCGGTGATTGGCTCACTATAGACAATAAGAAATTCCCTAACGGTATGAAATCTGTTGCCGACAAGATTCATTCAAAAGGAATGCTTGCAGGCCTTTGGCTGGCTCCTTTCGGCGCAGAGTTCACTTCCAAAACCGCTACGCAGCACCACGATTGGCTCATTCGCAAGAAAAACGGTCATCCGGTAACTTGCGGAATTAACTGGGGAGGCTTTTACGCCCTGGACATTGAAGTTCCGGAGGTTAAAAACTACATCAAACACTTTTTTGATGTCATTCTGAATGATTGGGGGTTTGATTTAGTTAAGCTTGACTTTTTATATGCTGCCGCAATAATACCGAATCACGGCAAAAGCCGCGGCCAGCTTATGTGTGAGGCTATGGATTTTCTACGCAAATGTGTCGGCGAAAAAATGATACTCGGTTGCGGCGTTCCTTTGATGCCGGCATTCGGCAAAGTAGATTATTGCCGTATCGGTGCGGATATGGGGCTTAGATGGAAAGTTCCGTTCTTTTCTAACAGAGAATTCATCTCAACGTACCACACCCTCGGCAATTCCATATTCCGCCGACAGCTTGACGGCAGAGCATTTCTCAACGACCCGGACGTTTTCCTCTTGAGAGATGAAAACATCCATTGCACGTTTGAGCAGCGCAAGATAATAGCAACTGTAAACAAGGTTTTCGGCAGCGTTTTATTTACATCTGATAATGTCGGGAAATATAGCGATGAGCAAATGTCAGTACTTCTCGACACATTTAAAAAGAGCAAAATCGATGTTAAAAGCGCCGAGTTTTTAAATGAGAACAAACGAATAATGAAATTCGTATACACACAGGATGGTATTGAACACACCTTTAAGTTTAATATTGATAAAGGCACAATAGTATAAAAAGGAATCCGCAGAGCCAAGGCTCTGCGGATTTTAAGTAATCATCTAAATTATTTATATTTTTAAACTGTGGTATTCTTCTCCGTCAAGTGTTTTCCAAATAAACTCTTCATTTTCAAGAAGCATATATCCGTGAGCACTGTTTTCTTTCGGAATTGAAACCGAACCGGGATTTAAATAAAGATTATTTTCTCCGAATTCTTCCCATGCTGGAATATGAGTGTGTCCGTGGAGCAAAATATCTCCTCCGCAAAGCGGCGGAAGGTTATTCAAATTAAAATTATGACCGTGAGTTGCATAAATAAGCCTATCGCCTACCGGTATTATACAGTAATCGGCAAGTATCGGAAAGTTAAGAACCATTTGGTCTACTTCGGTATCGCAGTTGCCGCGCACACAAAAAAGCCTGTCTCTCACATCGTTAAGCATAGAAATCACCTTTTTCGGTGCATACTCTTCCGGCAAATCGTTTCTCGGTCCGTGATATAAAATATCGCCGAGCAAAAGAAGACGGTCAGCCTTTTCGCGGTCAAACGCTTCCATTAAATTTTTGCAATACATCGCCGAGCCGTGTATGTCGGAGGCTATCATAAGTTTCATTTTACCACATCCGTTTAAATAAGCGGCAGGCTGCCACCTGCCACTTATTTTTTATTATTTTGTTTCGAGGATAACCTCATCACCGTCTGCAGACAAGTTAATAGCCTTCAACGGTTTATCATAATTGTCAACTAAATAATTAGATATTTTATCCTCAACATTACGTCGAATAACATTTCTGAGATCTCTTGCACCTCTTACGGTACCATCCATTTTTGAAACCAAAAGAGCCGGAACATCGTCGCTGTACCCGAACGATATACTTTTTTCCTTTAGAGAGTCGGAAAGCTCCGAAAGCATCAGCTTCGCAATATCTTTATAGTTATCCTCAGTCAACTCATTAAATACAACTATTTCGTCAACTCTGCCAATAAATTCCGGCCTTAAAAATTCTCTAAGCCCCTTAATGGCATTTTCTTTTTTTATATCTGACGGAGCTTTAGCAAAGCCGAGTGCACTTTCTCTTCTTTCGCTTCCGGCATTGGAGGTCATAATAATAACGGTATTTGCAAAGCTGACGGTTCTTCCGTGAGCGTCATTTGTCTTTCCTTCGTCAAGGATTTGCAAAAGTATATTCATAACATCAGGATGAGCTTTTTCAATCTCATCAAACAGAATAATGGAATACGGCTTTCTTCTGACCTTTTCGGTTAACTGACCTGCCTCGTCGTATCCCACATATCCCGGAGGAGATCCGATAAGTCTTGATACGGAATGCTTTTCCATAAACTCTGACATATCAAGCCTGATAAGAGTTTCAGGCGTGTCAAAAAGTTCTTTCGAGAGCAGCTTAACAAGTTCTGTCTTTCCGACACCGGTAGGACCGACAAAAATAAACGAAGCGGGTCTTCTCTGGACGGATAATTGCACCCTGTTGCGCTTAATAGCCGCAACAACAAGGTCCACTGCCTCATCCTGACCGATGAGATGTGCTTTAAGTCTATCCTCAAGCCCGGCAAGGCGCTTTATGTCGCCCTCCATAACTTTGGTAACGGGAATACCTGTCCAAAGATTTATAACCTTTGCCAAGTCTTCCTCTTTTACATCGTTGTGAGAGGCTTTTTCTTTTAATTCGTCTTCTTTTCCGTCATACGACAGTAATTCGGTTTTAACCGTTGCCAAGTCCTTATACACCTTATCACGTTCGGCATCCTCTGTGGTTGTTTCTGCCTTAGACGTAAGCTCTTCCTCTTCGCTCTTTAATTCATCACGCTTTTTAAGGAATAACTCATAGTCACTTATAGCCTTGTTTCTAAGGTTCGCACAAGTGCAAGCTTCGTCAAGCAAATCTATGGCTTTATCCGGCAAAAATCTGTCGGTGATATATCTTTCGGACAAAGTAACGGCTCGATAAACCAAATCATCAGAGATTTTCACCTTATGATAATCCTCGTAATACTTCTTAATTCCAAGGAGCATATCATACGTATCGTTGATTGACGGTTCTTCTACCTTAACAGGCTGAAAACGGCGTTCCAACGCTGCATCTTTTTCGATATTGTTACGGTACTCATTAAAGGTTGTTGCACCAATGACCTGTATTTCGCCACGTGAAAGAGCAGGCTTTAAAATATTAGCGGCATTCATTGTTCCTTCGCTGTCGCCTGTTCCGACAAGATTGTGAACCTCATCGATAAAGAGGATAATATTACCCTCGTTTTTAACCTCCTCTATAAGTCCTTTAATACGGCTCTCAAACTGACCGCGGAATTGTGTTCCGGCAACTAACGCGGTAAGGTCTAACAAATGAATTTCCTTGTCGGCTATTTTTGCAGGAACATCGCCTGCTGCAATTTTAAGAGCGAGCCCTTCGGCAATGGCAGTCTTACCGACACCGGGTTCACCTATAAGACAAGGGTTGTTCTTTGTTCTGCGGCACAGTATTTGAATCGTTCTGTAAATTTCCTTATCTCTGCCGATAATTCTATCAAGCTTACCCTCTCTTGCGCGTTCCGTAAGATCGGTACAATAAAGATTCAAATACTTTCTTTTCTTGTTTTTTGTACCTTTCCTCTTTTTGCCTTTTGTATTATCACTATCGTTTGATGTATCTTCCGGCTCTGAGCCGTCGGAACCGTCTTCGGTATCATCGCTTTTCTCCGGAAACATTCCTTGTAAAAATGATAACGGCAAAGCACCGCCGGGTTGAAACCCTTCAATACCGTCCGGATTTTCCATCATCTGATTCATCTGCTCAGCAACGTCGTTCATCTCATCTTCCGAGATACCCATTTGGTCCATTATTTGCTTTACGGGACCGATATTCAGCTCCATAGCACATTTTATACAAAGGCCCTCATTGGTGGTTTTGTCGCCGTCTATTTTTGAGATGAAAAATACAGCAGGATTTTTATGGCATCTGCTGCACAGCATATTTTTGTTCATCTGATTGTTAATCCTCTTTCTTAGTTTGCTTTTTTAATTTTTTCTCTTTAAATTGCTGCATGGTATTGGGTACATAACTGAGAAGAGCGGCAAATGTCAAAAGAGCGGCAATTATTACAAGAGCTATCATAACAGGATCAGGAAGCGTAAAATACGCTCTGAGAGCTCCGACTTCCGGTCCGAATGCAATAACAAGAATCATAACACCGTAAAATGCCGTTGTCGCAACCTTGCCCCACATTACCGCTGCACTCGGGCGAAGACCGATGCCTATCATAATTGCACCGACAAGCACCATAAGCAATTCTTTTGCAATAAAGAAAAGAAATACCCATTTGAACCATTTCATAGTAGGATTGGTTGATTTATTAAACTCAAGGAAAAGCACAACAGCTATAGTCATCTGTGTCAGCTTATCTGCTATGGGATCAAGTATTTTTCCAAGCTCACTGACCTGATTAAAGCGACGGGCAATCTTACCGTCGAACAAATCTGTAAGTCCTGACACTGCCAAAACTATTACCGCTGCCAATACATGGTCATGATAAAATAACACCCCGAATACGGGAATTAATATTATTCTGATAAGTGACAAAAGATTTGGAACGGTAAGACAGCCTGTAAACAGTCTTTTTAAATTTTCTTTCATAAGTTTACCCCTTAAATTGTTATTTTAATACTTAATTATGTAGTATCTCACCCGATGGGTACAACACTGTGGTTCTGTATAATTGTAATAATAGCAGAATTATTTACAGCTTCATAAAAAGAAGTATTTTGCTTGCTGTTCGCGGATAAAAGCAACAGAATAATACCGATAAAATATACCGCGATAAGCCCTTTAAGTATTCCGAAAGCACCTCCTAAAACAGTATTTGCAGTCCCTATAAGGGGCAACTTGCATATTTTATTGAGCCATTTTGCCACTACACTTAAAAGCAAAGACAAAACAATGCTCAAAAGCAGAAAAATAACAGGCGACAGTACCGTTACCGCTATCGGTTTTGCAATATCACTGCTCAATTTTTCAGCAGCGTCGGTGCCGGAAAAATCCCCGTTCAATATTTCGCTCGTAATGTTGTTTTCATCAGGATCTGTTCGTAAGATATAATTCTTTATAATCTTCGGTAAATTATCTACCACAGCAGATGCTTTGCCGGCAGATGACATAATATCAGAGTTTTCCGAAAGAGATGCAGATACTTTTTCGGTGATATTAGGGCCTATAAAAGTGTCATAAATACTATTCGCCGCGGGCTTGCACAAATTTGCGGCTGAAATAACGGCAATCGCAAAAACAAGCACCTCCAAAAGAGTAATCAAGAAGCCTCTTTTTGCCGAAACAATAAGAAAAATCAACATAATTGCTAAAAGTGCCATATCTATATAAATGCCCAAATTATCACCGCCGTAACAAATATTATACTACCATACAACAGCCCAAAAGACAAATTAACAAAATGTTAACTATCGTTAGTGACTGTTGCCGTGTCATCCTCGGAATTGCTGTTTGTACTATATGCGGAAATCTTAGACGTAGAATATACATACGTATAAGTACCGTCAGAAAAACAGCGTATACCATCACTTTCAACCGAATGTCTGCTGACTTCGTTTCCCTTCATATCAAAACAAATCAATTCCGAATCAGTCAACACACTCACTCGTTGATTATCACACGAAACCGATTTAACGGCACTCGTTATATCAACAGTAAACAGCTTTTCCCCATTTCTGTTATACACATTTAAAATTTTGGCTGAAGAACTGCCGTATTTTGAGAGCACAGCCGCAACCACATTGTTATCCGAAACGGAAATACGCGAAAGAGAATTTAAAGAAAGATCCTCGTCTTGCTTGTCTGTCTTATTTTTCACTATAGAAAAAACATTCTCGCCGGTTATAAGAAGTGTATCTCCTTTTAAGAAGTTCACTCCTGAGATTATATCAGAACCAAAATCAAATTCGCTTACTGCCTCTTCGTATGAAAAATCAAAAATAAGTACTCTCGAATAAAGCTCTCCGTTCTCAGCACCGACAACGGATACTGCAGCAAGCTTACCGTTATCCGATATGTCAATTGCTACAATATTTTCTTTTGCACACTTCCAACTGAATATCACTCTTTGATTTTTATTATAAACGGTTAAATCCGACTGTGAATTTGTTCCGCGCGTAGCAATTGCCGCAGTACCGTTTTTACCTATTGCAGCCGATATTATTTTCTTATCTGTTGTCCCCTCGTAAAGAGTTTTGGTCTTGGACATAATTTTAAATGCATTGCCTCCGATATCGGCAAGCAAAACTCTACCCGAGTTCTCATAACACAAAGGGGACGAATATGTATGCTGTATTTCACTTACCTTACGAGCTGTAGAATCAAGCACCACAGTCGAAGAATCATTGATGAGTATAAGATCTGAGCCTATCGCTTTAACGTCTTTCACCTGCAAGCTGTCAAATAAATACGGGTAACCGTCTCCGCGTTTTGTCCCCGAAACTGCGGACGATATATAGTCGCCAACCGAAGAAAAAGTGATATTACCGAATTTATCAGCCATAATAAACAGCAAAATCAGTATTACCAACACAGTCGAAACAGATTTTATCAGTTTGACTATATGCTCCTGTCCCTTGCTTTTTTTTCTTGCAGACGCTTTTCTTTCGCCGTCTTTCATAATGCACCTCGTGTTCAGTCGTAATTTACACGATTAAGATAAAGCCCTTCCGGTGCCGCCGTGGCTCCGGCTTGGTTTCTGTCTTTACTTTCTATTATTTGCGGAATACTGCCGGGTACTATTTTCCCGCGATTTATATCAAGAAGAGTTCCTACCATTATTCTCACCATATTATAGAGAAAGCCATCAGCCTCAAAAGTAACCTCAATGATTTCATTATTTCTGATTACAGAAGCATTTTTAACAGTGCGTATTTTATCTTCAACGCTGCTTCCTGCGGCACAAAAAGCTGAAAAGTCATGCGTACCGATAAAATCCTGAGCTTCACTATTCAGCATATCCGTATCAATATAATACGGATAATACAGCGCACGCTTAAACAAAAACGGATTTCTGTAATCACTGTTTAAAATCAAATATTTATATTCTTTTGATGTACAGTCATACCTGGCATGGAAAGAGTACGGTACTTCACCGCAGTTCTTAACGGATATACTCGATGGAAGTAATGCATTCAGCGCCTTTTTCAGTTTTTCCGGAGAGATATCCGAATCGGTTCTCATATTACAACAAAACATATTTGCGTGAACACCGCTGTCAGTTCTGCTGCAGCCTATGATGTTCTCTCTTTTGCCGAGTATTTTTTCAATTGTGTTCTGTAATGTCTGCTGAATAGTAACGGCATTATCTTGTACCTGCCAACCGTGAAAGTCGGCTCCGTCAAACATCAATGTAATTAAAATATTTCTCATTGAGAAAAACATTCCTTTCGGAAGCTAAACTAAATCAGATAACGGCAGGGAGAAATTTATTTGCAACTATAATTCCGGCGGTAAGCAAAATAATAACGGCAACCGCCACATAATCTCTGCCCTCAAGACGCATAACCTTAAGTCTTGTTCTGCCCTCTCCGCCTCTGTAGCAACGGCACTCCATTGCAAACGCAAGTTCATATGCCCTTCTGAACGAATTTATAAACAAGGGTATGAATATGGGAACAAGTGCTTTTCCGCGCTTGATAATTCCGCCGCTCTCTATATCGGCACCTCTCGCCTTTTGAGCTGACATTATCTTATCAACTTCGTCAATGAGAGTTGGTATAAATCTTAAGGCTATCGTCATCATCATAGCTATTGAGTGAACGTTTATTTTAATAACCTTTAGCGGCGAAAACAGACGTTCCATAGCGTCGGTAAGCATAGTGGGAGACGTAGTGTAAGTAAGCATAGAGCTTGCTATAACAAGACATATAATTCGTACCGTAGTAAAAATAGCCATATAAAGCCCGCCGGTATATAACGAAAATTTACCGATTGTAAAAAGCACAGTTCCGTCTTTATTGTAGAAAATCTGTAAAAGCGACGTAATAGCAATAATAATAAATATCGGTTTTACACTTTTCCAAATCAGCTTCGGTGAAATCTTAGATAAAAGTATTACCACTGTTAACGCTACTACAATGGAAGCAAGTGAAACAAAGTTTTTGCACAGAAAAACAATAACAATATATACGAAAGTTAAAACAAGTTTTATTCTCGGATCAAGCTTGTGGATAACTGAATTACCCGGAAAAAACTGTCCTATTGTTATATCCTTAATCACGATAAAACGCCCTCCTCTCGCAAAAGGCGCAATAGCTCTGCCTCGGCGTTTTTAATAGTATATATATCTGTACGGACAGCCATACCGTTATGTTTTAAGTTTAAAAATATTTGTGTTAACTGCGGAACATTAAGTCCTATATCCGCAAGGCGCTCAACCTTGGAGAATACCTCGTTTACAGTGCCGAACATCTCAACCTCGGATTTATTCATAACGAGCACCTTATCAGCACTTTTCGCAACATCTTCCATACTGTGAGAAACAATTATAACCGTGCTTCCGGTAGTCTTGCGATAGCTTGAAATCATTTCAGCTATCATATCGCGGCCGCGCGGATCGAGTCCCGCCGACGGCTCATCAAGAATCAAAATTTCGGGTTCCATAGCCATGACACCGGCTATGGCTACACGTCTTTTTTCTCCGCCGGACAAATCAAAAGGAGACTTATTTAACATATCCGACTTTAATCCGACAAAATCAGCGGCTTTTTTCACACGATTATCAATTTCATCTTCAGACAATCCCATATTTTTTGGTCCAAAAGAGATATCTTTATATACGGTACTCTCGAATAATTGATATTCAGGATATTGGAAACACAGACCTACTTTAAATCTTGCCTGTCTACGTGTTATTTTTGATTCGTTTATATTTTTCCCGTCAAGCAAAACCTCACCCGAGGATGGCGTTAAAAGCCCGTTCAAATGCTGAACCAATGTACTTTTTCCCGAACCTGTGTGCCCTATTATGCCGACAAATTCGCCTTTTTCAATAGATATATTTACATTATTTATTGCAGTTACGCGAAAAGGCGTTCCGTCCGAATAAACATATGAAAGGTTTTTTGTTTCTAAAATGGGCATTATTTTCTCCTAAGTAGTTTTAATATTTCATCAGAAAATTCATCAGCCGAAAGTATATCTTCAGGAAGAGGAGCTCCGCTCTCCCGCAAGTCATTTGCAAGCTTCGCCGTCTCCGGAACGTCAAGACCGACTTTTTTGAGAAGCTCCGAATTATGAAAAACCTGTTTCGGTGTTCCGTCCAAAATTATTTTTGCATCATCCATTACAATAACACGGTTGGCTAAAACTGCTTCTTCCATAAAATGAGTTATAAACACAACGGTCATACCCATCTCTCTGTTAAGCTTTATGCAAGTATCCATTACTTCTTTTCTGCCGCGCGGATCAAGCATTGCGGTAGGCTCGTCCAAAACAATACACTCCGGCAGCATTGCTATTATTCCGGCTATGGCAACTCGTTGTTTTTGCCCGCCTGAAAGCTTATGCGGTTCATGGCCACGGTATTCATACATACCTACAGCTTTTAAAGCATTGTCTACACGTTTTCTTATTTCCTCCGGAGGCACTCCGAGGTTTTCGGGCCCGAACGCAACATCCTCCTCGACTATTGTGGCCACAATTTGGTTATCCGGGTTTTGAAAGACTACACCTACCGTACGCCTAATATCATACGACAAATCCTCGTCTGCGGTATCCATTCCTTTAACGAGCACCTTGCCACTCTCCGGAATCAAAATCGAATTGGAAAGCTTGGCAAGTGTTGATTTACCGGACCCATTGTGGCCGAGAATTGCGATAAAATCGCCTTTTTTAAAATTTAAACTAATATTATTTACAACAAGCGGCAGTTTTTCTTCGCCATCATCCGCCTCATATCGATAAGACACATTTTGAAATTCTATTATGTTATCGTTTTGCATCTTGCCATCCTTAAACTGTTTTTTTATTTGTCCAAATAGCTGATGCTCCGCACGGAAGCACCATTCCTGTACTTTTTACAGGCAACCCTATTTCATCACTTGATACGGTTCCGCCGAATTTTTTCGCTACAGCGGAGCCTAAAATATACTGCATAACAGACGGTGAAAGCCCCGTAGTGTATGAATTTATCAACATCAAAAGAGGATCGTCCGACAATACGTCTTTACACAAATCCACAAATCCGTATACTTCATTCTCAAGTTTCCAGACTTCTCCGCCGGGGCCTCTGCCGTATGACGGGGGATCCATTATGATAATGTCATATCGATTACCTCGACGTATTTCTCTCTTTACGAATTTAATACAATCGTCAACTATCCAGCGCACGGATTTATCCGCAACAGCACTTGAGGCAGCGTTTTCTTTTGCCCACTGCACCATTCCCTTGGAAGCATCAACGTGCACCACCGAAGCACCTGCCTTTAATGCAGCCACTGTGGCAGCGCCTGTATATGCAAAAAGATTAAGTACTTTTACTTCTCTGTTTTGGGCTTTAATAAGCTTACTTACCATATCCCAATTGACGGCTTGCTCAGGAAAAATACCCGTATGCTTAAAGCCCATGGTTTTCACATTAAACGTAAGGTCCTTATAAGCGATTTTCCAACTTTGCGGAAGTGCTCCGTTAACCTGCCAATGACCGCCGCCAGTGTTTGACCTGTGATACACAGCGTCTGCCCTGCTCCAAAGGTGCATATCCTTAGGCGTATTCCAAATAACCTGCGGATCGGGTCTTATCAGAATTTTATCGCCCCATCTTTCGAGTCTCTCGCCGGAGGAGCAATCTATAAGCTCATAATCTTTCCAAGCGGATGAATAACGCATTAAACTAAACTAACCTTTCTCTTACAACATCGGCTATTGCTTCGCCGAGCGACTGTATTTTAGCCTTATCTTTGCCCTCAAGCATTACGCGCACAAGAGGTTCCGTACCGGAAACTCTGACAAGCACGCGCCCGTCATTACCAAGCTCATTTTCCGCACGCTTAATAGCATTCTTTATTTCAATATCGCTTGTGAAACGGACTCTGCCGTATTTTGACACCTTAACATTTATAAGAACCTGCGGGAATATTTCCATTTCTCCTGCAAGCTCCTTGAGAGTTTTGCCGGTGTTTTTAATTACTTTTAAAACCTGGAGCGCCGAAACCTGACCGTCTCCGGTTGTAGCGTAATCAAGGAAAATAACATGGCCCGACTGCTCGCCGCCTATTGAATATCCGTTTTCGAGCATATTTTCAAGCACATATCTGTCGCCGACTTTAGTCTTTTCACAATACATACCGTTATCATCGCAAAATCTGAAAAAGCCCATATTACTCATCACGGTCACAACCGCAGTATCTTTTTTGAGAGTACCGACGGACTTCATATATTTGGCGCAGAGCGCAATAACCTGATCGCCGTCAACAACATTACCTTCGTTGTCAACAGCCAACATTCTGTCAGCGTCGCCGTCAAATGCAAAACCGAGATCACAGTGATTATCGATTACACATTTTCTCAATCCGTCCATATGCGTCGAACCGCAATCGGCATTTATGTTTACACCGTTGGGCTCGGCGTTTATAATTATGCAATCCGCTCCGAGGGATTCAAATATACGTTTTGCGGAAACGCTTGAAGAACCATTTGCGCAGTCTATGGCTATTTTAAGGTTTTCACATCTTACGTCAATAGTAGACAGTACATGTTTAATATAGTCATCTGCCGCCGTATCGGAGCGTGTTATTCTTCCGACATCTCCGCCAATCATAACAGGCGGAACCTTTGCGTCATCAAGGATAATACTCTCTATTTCGTTTTCAAGTTCATCCGGCAATTTATAACCCGTGGACTGGAAAATTTTTATACCGTTATATTCACATGGGTTATGCGATGCGGAAATCATAACACCCGCATCGTACCCGTATTCCTTAACCAAAAAAGCAACAGCCGGAGTCGGCACAACACCTAAAAGAAGTACGTCCGCACCGACAGAGCAAAGACCTGCCGCTATTGAAGCCTCGAGCATCTCCGAAGAAGCCCTTGTATCCATACCTATCATAACTTTAGGCCTGTGAGAAAGATTTTCCGTAAGCACCATTGCTGCGGCTCTTCCTATCTGCATTGATAATTCACATGTAAGTTCACTGTTCGCAACGCCTCTTGCGCCGTCAGTTCCAAATAATCTGCCCATTTTACATTCTCCTATCCGTATAATTAAATATCGAGTTTTTGCTGACCGTTCATCGGCAGCTTTAAATGCTCATAAGCTTTTACCGTAACAACTCTGCCGCGCGGTGTCTTTGAAAGAAATCCTATCTGCATAAGGTAAGGCTCGTATACATCTTCGATGGTTACCGCTTCTTCGCCTATGGTTGCTGCGATTGTTTCAAGACCTACAGGTCCGCCGTTATAATTTTTTATCATTGAAGTCAAAAGAAGTCGGTCGATAAGGTCAAGACCCAATTCGTCTATTTCCATTCTGCCGAGTGCTATTTTAGCAGTATCGCCTGTTATAACTCCGTTACCCATAACTTCCGCAAAGTCTCTGGCGCGTTTTAAAAGACGGTTGGCAATACGCGGAGTGCCTCTTGATCTTGACGCTATTTCTCTTGCTCCGTCCTCGTCTATGGGTATTTCAAGTATTCCCGCACTTCTCTTTACTATAAGAGACAACTGTTCGGGCGTGTACATTTCAAGTCTCAATATTACTCCGAATCTGTCGCGCAACGGAGCGGTAAGCTGCCCTGCACGCGTTGTGGCACCGACTAATGTGAATCTCGGCAAATCAAGTCTTATTGAGCGCGCCGAAGGTCCTTTGCCGATAATAATATCAAGCGCATGATCTTCCATTGCGGGATAGAGCACTTCCTCAACGCTTTTTGAGAGACGGTGTATTTCGTCAATAAATAAAACGTCTCCGTCGCCGAGGTTTGTAAGAAGAGCCGCAAGGTCGCCCGGTTTTTCTATTGCCGGACCAGATGTCACTCTTATTTGTACACCCATCTCGTTGGCAATTATACCTGCAAGCGTTGTTTTACCGAGCCCGGGAGGTCCGTAAAGCAATACATGATCGAGCACGTCGCCTCGAGTTTTTGCTGCTTCAATATATATTTTCAGATTTTCTTTTGCTTTTTCCTGACCGATATACTCGTTAAGAGTGTGCGGACGAAGCGATAATTCAATATCCTTATCGGTTTCCTCAAGGTCCGGAGATATTATTCTGTTTTCGTTATCAAAATCCATTTATTATACCTGCCTTGAGAGAATTTTTAACGCCTGTTTTATTATTTCCTCTACCGATAAATTTTCATCGATTTTCGCAACGGCAACCGACGCTTCGCTTTGTGTATAGCCTAACATAGTAAGAGCACTCACCGCTTCGGCTTGATTGCCAGAGGAGCTTGCGGAATTCACCGCGGACACATCAATTGTATTCACCGATAAATCAAGACCTTTAGCAAGCTTATCTTTAAGCTCAAGTACAATTCTCTGTGCAATTTTTGGTCCTACCCCCTGCGCTCTTGTAATGGCCTTATTGTCACCTGAAGCTATACAAATTACAAGCTTTTCCGGTGTAAGCTCTGAGAGTATGGCAATTCCGGCTTTAGGTCCCACACCGGAAACCGAAATCAACGCTTTAAAGCACTCGAGCTCCTGCTCTGTCGAAAATCCATATAAATCAAGCGCATCTTCCTTTACGCTCAAATATGTATAAAGAGTAGCCTTGGCACCCTTTTCACCGATTTGTTTTAAAGTATTAAGACTTGTAAAGCACCTAAAAGCTACTCCGTTGCAATCCAATGCAACACTTACCGAATCGACATAGCATATAGTGCCTGTGATAGAATAGAACATTATCTTATCCCCATACTGTTAAGTTTACCCATAAGCGAGCCGCTTGCGTGAGCGTGGCAAATAGCCATCGCGAGAGCGTCGGCTGTATCATCCGGCTTCGGTATTTTATCAAGCTTCAAAATAATACGCGTCATTTCCTGAACCTGTTTTTTCTCCGCTCTGCCGTAGCCGACAACACTCTGTTTAACCTGAAGCGGCGTATATTCAAATATGGGTATATTATTTTTTTTTGCCGCAAGAACAGTTACCCCTCTTGCCTGAGCAACGTCGATAACCGTCTTGGCATTTGTGTTATAAAAGAGCTTTTCTATTGACATAGCCTCCGGATGGAACTTTCCCATAAGAAGATTTAAGTCATCGTAAATCAGCTCAAGTCGTCTTTCGAAAGGCGTGCCGGCGTTTGTTGTTATCGCACCGTAATCAACAACCGAAAAGCGATTTGATTTGAATTCAATTACGCCGTAACCGACAATCGCATAACCCGGATCAATACCCAATATAATCATAACAGCCCTATTTCACCTAATAAAAATATTTTAAAAATTTTACCATACTTCAGCTGAAATATCAAGGAAAATACCTATAAATAAAAACATTCTGCCTTTGAAGCAAGTCAAAGGCAGAATGCAACAGTAATTTTTCTTAATCAGCAATATTTATCAAGCTCTGTTTCACATTTTTCATATTTTTTAAC
>HF993128.1:12165-18471 GCA_000432435.1 Eubacterium sp. CAG:180 | reverse complement strand
GTGAGGTGCGTTTTTTTGCGGCTTACTGCCGGTGGTGCCGATGACCGGACTTGAACCGGTACGGTATTGCTACCGAGGGATTTTAAGTCCCTTGCGTCTGCCGATTTCGCCACATCGGCGCATTTCATGCTTTGATATTATATTAAATTAAAGCCTCATTGTCAATAATTTACTAAAATTTTTTCAAATTCAAACAGGTATTACGCACATATTTTGCGCCGTGTTTTATTGACGGCGCAATATTTATGTAGTAAAATATCAATAAGTTGCAAGATAAACCGCAGAATCGACGCTTTTTGCCGGTTCGTCTTTGCAACTTGGGCTTATACAGTTTAATATTTGATAAAAAATACGGTTTCGCGGTTCTTGCCGCGAATTAAAAGGGAATCCGGTCAAAATCCGGAACAACCGCCATTACTGTGTTTGACGTAAGAGAGTCCGATCCATTGGAGCTTTCCGAGAAGGCGACTCTTCCCGTGATGTATGGGATCATAAGTCAGGAGACCTGCCGTATTTTTATGGTTAAACACAACTTTGGTGAGAAGAGTGCAGCCGATTTATCAGCTTTTGCTTTGTGCTGTCGGTGCACTCTTTGCCCGATTGCACAAGATTTTTTCGTTGGTTAATTTGTTGCACTCTCCCTGCTTTTCGGCAGGGAGAGATTTTTTGTGTTCGGAGGATTTTATGTTTGGCGACGACAAAGAAAAATGGGCAGTAAATGAGCTTGTGCGTAAATCCGAGGAGCTGAAAAGGCTTCCGCGAAAAGACGATTTCGATGACGCCACACGCTCGCGAATTAAGGCATTTTTAGGCCCTTGGCCGCGCGCTCTCGAAAAAGCCGGTCTTAAAACTCCCGGCGGGAAGCGCAAAAAGTAAAGAGTTTTGAAAGGAGTAAGGTATGTTAAAACCTAAAAAGACAGTAAAGAAATGTCTGTCATGGCTTCTTGCTTTTGTGATGATATTGTCTGTGATACCCGTTGCGGTACTTGCCGCACCGGCTGATCTTTCAATATCGTCGGCAAAGGAGCTGCTCGCGTTCTCCGAAAAGGTGAACGGCGGTGAAGACTTTTCGGGAAAGACAGTAGAGCTTACAGCCGATATCGACCTCGGCGGAGAAGGCTCCGAATGGACGCCGATAGGCTCCTCGTCATCGGCTTTTGCCGGAACATTCGACGGAAACAACCACGTAATCAGCGGACTTTACATTTCTTCGGGCTCCAATGCGGGTCTTTTCGGAAAGGTAAACGGCGGTACGATTAAGAATGTTACGGTTAAGGGCAGCGTCAGCGGTTCTTCATCGGTTGCAGGCGTTGTCGGTTACCTCAATGCAGGCAATATAATTGGCTGCGGAAATAATGCCGATGTCAGCGGCTCTTCGGGAGTCGGCGGCGTAGTGGGCTATGTCGGCGGCGCGTCTACCGTTTCGGGCTGCTACAATTCGGGTAATGTCAGCGGTACAACAGGCTACATAGGCGGCGTAAGCGGTCAGCATTGGCGCGCAGGCAAACTCGAAAACTGCTATAACACAGGTAAGGTATCAGGTCCTGCCTCTGTCGGCGGCGTAGCCGGCGGACACAAAGCGGCGTCTCCCGAGCTTGTAAATTGCTACAATGCAGGCACGGTTGAAGACTCGGCAGGCTACCAAAACAATATCGGCGCATTGATAGGCGCCACAAGAGGAACGGCGGAGAACTGCTATTATCTCTCAACCTCGTCTTTCGCGGCAACAGGCAATAAAGGCGATGTTGACGGCGCGGCAAAGGTTGACTCCGTAACCGAGACTATGCTCGGTTCGGCATTTGTTTCGGGCGACACAAATCCGAAGCTTGCTTGGGAAAGCCTTGTTTCCGCAGATAAGCCCGTTCGTCCTTCGTTCAGCGAGGGAACCGAGCTTTCGGCAAAGCTTTCGGGTTACATTAAAGAGGCAGTCAAGAGCTCAAAAACCAAAGCGGGGCTCACTTCCGCCGACACTCTTTTGGGCAATGAAAGCTATATGTCAGGCGCCAGCTCTACGGCTACCGACTGGATGGCACTTGCTATGGGTCGTTACGGATATTTCGATTCCGTAGACGGAAAATATACTTATCTTATCGACGACGGCACAGGCTACACCGACTATCTCAATGCCATGAAGTCATACGTCGAAAAGACATACACCGAAAACGGCGGTACACTTCACAGCGTAAAGGCTACCGAGTGGCACAGAGGCGTTGTTGCAATAGCGGCTCTCGGCGGCGACCCCACAAGCTTCGGAACATATAACGGTCAGCCGATAAATCTTATCGCGGACGGCAGCTATAACTGCAAGGTAAAGGGCGGTCCCGGCAAACAGGGTATAAACGGCTGGATATGGGGTCTTATTGCTCTTGATACCGGTATGTATGAGGTTCCGAGCGACGCCGCATATCAGCGTGAGCTTTTTATAAAAGAAATACTTAAAATGCAGCTTACCGACGGCGTAGACGGCAATAAATACGGCGGCTGGGTTCTCGGCGGTTACGGTTCATCGTCGGATGTCGATATTACCGCTATGGCAATACAGGCGCTCGCTCCTTATTACAATGACGATACCGTGTATACATATAAAAATGAAATTTCGGGCGACGAAGTTTCAAAAACGGTTCGTCAATGCGTGGACGAAGCATTTGACCGCTTAGGCTCAATGATGAACGATAAAGCGGGCTTTACTTCCTGGAATACCGATAACTCCGAAAGTATAGCTCAGGTTATAGTTGCGCTGACTTCTGTCGGAATCGACCCCCAAAAGGACAGCAGATTTATAACCTCCGACGGCTTAACGCTCCTTGACGGACTTCTGAGATTCCGCGATACAAACGGCGGCTTCTGCCATGTTGTCGGCAACGGCTGGAACAGTATGGCAAACGATCAGGCAACTTACGCTCTCGTAGCTTATTGGAGATTTGAAAATAAGATGAGAGCACTTTATGATATGCGCGGCGACTGGAGCGCGGAAACCAAAGCGGCAATCACGGACGCAGTAAGCGCCATAGACGCTCTTCCTCTGCCGACGGACGCAAATTATAAGTCTGCGGCAAAGAGCGCACTCGCAAAATTCCGTGCGGTTCCCGAAAACGAACGCAGATACGTAAATAATTATTCGGCTCTTGTTTCGGCAATAGAGCTTGTCGGCGGCGAGGGAGAGCTTGACTCAAATACGCCGTACATCACTTCTATCGCGGTTACAAAAGCACCCGATAAGACCGAATATTATGACGGCGACTCTTTTGACGCTGCCGGCATGGAGGTTACCGCATATTACAGCGACGGAGCGCAAAAGCCCGTAACGGATTATGAGATAATTTCCGGTGATTCACTTGAAGTCGGAACTCAAAAGGTATGTATAAAGAGCGGTAAACTCAAGACCTTTGTAACAGTTACGGTAAAGGATAAAATCCCGTGGGAGGGCTTGGGCTCCGAGACTTCACCGTACATTATAAGCACGGCAGAGGACCTTTACAATCTGTCATATTACGTAAATACCAAGCTTATGGCAACTACCGGTGTTTACTTTGAAATGACCGATAATATCGACCTCAGCGACTATGACAACTGGACCCCGATAGGCTCTGACAGAAATCAGTTTGACGGTGTATTTGACGGCGACGGATATGTCATAGACAATCTTACTTCTCTCCGCGGCGGACTTTTCGGAACTGTCTGCCAAAATGCCGTAATTAAGAATGTCGGTGTCGCAAGCGGCGAAATCGGCAAAGAAAATATATACACTTCGTTCCTCGGCGGTATCGCCAAATGGAGTAACGGCGCAGACTTTATAAACTGCTGGAACGGTGCCGATATTTACGGCAGCGGTTACATGGGCGGTATAGTCGGTACAGTGCGCGACGGCGGCAAGAGTAATATCACGGGCTGCTACAACGTAGGCTCGCTTTATGCAAGCAGCGGCCATACAGGCGGTATTGTAGGACATCTCGATACTACAAGACGTGATACTTCGGTTGAGGTTACCATAGACAACTGCTACAACCTCGGAAGCATAAATGGTATTTATTCACTCGGCGGCATTGTAGGACAGGCTCAGGACGGCCACACCATAGTCAATTGCTATAACGCAGGTAAAATAACTTCCTCATCCGACGGTCAGGCAGGCGCAATAGCAGGCTCGCTCACAAATGATAACAGGGTTCAAGAATGCTATTATGACTCTTCCGTTACAGAGAACGGAATCGGAAACGGTGACGGAAGTACCACAGGCGAGACAACCGAGTTTATGAAATCTCCCGAATTCCTCGCGCTTCTCGGCGAAAAATTCAAAAAAGACGAATATTCTCTTGTAAACGGCGGCTATCCGATCCTTTATTGGCAAAAGACTTTTGATGCCGACGATGTAAACGAGGTTGTCGAAAAAATCAACGACATCGGCGATGTAACGGCAGACAGCGGCGTTAAAATAAACGAGGCAAGAAACGCATATGACAATCTCGACGACGATTTAAAGCCGTACGTTTCAAATCTTGATGTGCTTTTGAACGCCGAAAAAGAGCTTTCCGAAATAATAAGCCTCAAAGAAGCCAAAAAGACAGCACTCGAGCAGCTCGAGAGCTACAAGGACGCTTCGGATTACACACTCAATCGTGAGGCATTTAACAAGGCTCTCGAAAAAGGTATGGCTGATATAAGTGCGGCGAAGAATAAGGACGAAGTGAATACCGCTTTGATAAAAGCCAAGGCGGCACTTGACGAAATTCCGACAGATTCGTCACTCGGTAGCAATGACAACGGAAATGTCAATGTACCGTCGGTACCGGGTACAGACGGGAATACGTCAAATTCCGGAAATACCGCCGATACGGATATTAGGGGCGTTTCAATTCCCAAAACAGGCAGAATCGGAAATGCGGCGGTTGCATTTTTAATGTTCTCTTCTTTTGCTGCGGCAATGGCTGTTACCGCCAAACGCAAAAAGGACGAAGAATAAGACGGATTGATTACGTACCCGACGGGGCATTTTGTCTCCGGCGGGTACATCGTTTACACTAAACCGAAAAATGCCGATTATCGGCGGATTCATTTTGCAAGGGAGGTATATACCACGGATAAAAACAAAACCAAAAGAGCTCTTATTTGCTTTTTTATGTGTTTTTTGCTTATTCTGCCGTCGTCTCGGGTTTTTGCCGCGGCAGGCCCTACGCTCAGAACTACGCTTTCCGACAATACAACTCAGCGCGGAAGCAAAAAGACATTTGACGTATGGGCGAGAAATGCGTCAGGCGAAAAAATAAAAGCGACGGTTACGTTTAACGGCGAAAAGCTTTCGCCAACATGGGACGATAACGAAAAATCAAGCTATACCCTTAACTTTACCTTTGAGGGCGATAACACGGTTGTCGTTTCGGCATCGTCCGACGGCGGGCGAAAAAAGCAGCTTACATATCACATTAACTACGAGAAAGCGCGGCAGGGCGAAAAAATCGGCACGGCTGTTTGGAGCGTCGAAATGTTCACCATAGGCTGCGGATATCTCGTGTATCCCCAAAAAGTAAATATATACGAGGGCGAGACGTCCGCTCAGCAGCTTTTGCGCCTGCTTAACGAAAACGGATATGTGGGTTATTACGGCGGCAGCGTAAGCTCTTCGTTTTACCTCGCATATGTAGCCGACGGTACGGCGTCTGCGGCGAGATATAACAATTATCAGAGAAGCTCGTCCGCTTCGTCTCCGAAAGCACTCGGAATTTCACCGACAATACCGTCTGTTTTGGTGCCGCATCTTAAAAGCACAATGACGTTTTATGACCCCGGCGATTATGAGAAAAACTGGAAAGGCCATCTCGGTGAATTTGTAATAACAAACGGCTCGGGCTGGATGTATTCCGTCAATAACGTTTTCCCGAATGTCGGTTTTGCCGATACATACCTTTCCGACGGAGATATCGTCAGAGTACAGTTCACTCTCGGCTACGGAGCGGATATAGGCGGCTTCGGTGCTATGGGAACCTCAATTCCGAATGTCGAAAAACAGCCGAAATCCGGCTATTTTTCGGTGGCGAATAAGGACTCGCTTACAAAGGCAATAGAAAGAACCATTTATTCGGGTCTTATAACGCGCTCAAATGTAAAAAATGCATACGCCGCGGCATTATCCGTTGCCGAGACGCTTGACGCTTCGCAAAGCGCGGTCGATAACGCGGTTTCCGCTATCAATTCGGCACTTCAAAATCCGGGGTCGGAAACAAACTCCGCTCCTGCAGATGCTCCTTTGTCCGTCGGCGGCAGCGGCGCTCATGTGTCCTCCGGTGCGGCATTAGGCGGCAAGAATGCGTCGGG
>HF993128.1:2616-12107 GCA_000432435.1 Eubacterium sp. CAG:180 | reverse complement strand
GGGTCTGCCGACGCTGTCGCGGCTTCGGCTGCGGAGGAATCCGCTTTTTCCGCGACCGATGCGGAAACGGAGGAGATAACCGAAGCTTCAGAGGCTCTTTACGAGAGCGAAGAGAGCGCGGAAAACGCCGTATCATTGTCGGAAAACAAAAAATCAAAAACGCTTGTCGCGGTAATATGCTTGGTATCGGCATTTATCGTTTTGGCAGGCGGAGTATGCTTTATTGTGTTTTATGTAAAGAAACGCCGCAAAAACGGCGAAAAAGAAAAATCTGTTAAGGAGAGCTCTTCCCAAAAATGACAAAACGTGTTATTTCGGTGTTTTTATGCGTCCTGTGTGTTATATCCTCAATTTCTTTCATCGTATCGGCAAAAGAGAATAAGGAGTATACGTCCGACAATTTCCTCAGCGTCGCGGACGGTATTATCGCATGGAAAAAAGCCGATAACGGCTCGGAACCCGACGGATATTTGATTAACGATAAATATTTGGAAAATGCGGGTACTACTCCGGGGGATTGGTATCCCATAGCTCTCGGCAGACTCGGAATACAGGATAACAACGAGGGCTACCTTGCGGTCATAAAAGACAGGGTAGAGGAGCGTTATCGCGAAAGCGGAAGGCTCAGTGCCGCAAAGGCAACCGAGTGGCACAGAATAGCACTCGCCGTTCTCGCTATGGGCGGCGACCCGACAAATTTCGGAACCGACGAAAACGGCGCGCCGATAAATCTGATAGCGGACGGAACCTATGACCGCGGCAAGACAACGCCGCTCGGAAGACAGGGCATAAACGGCTGGATATGGGGGCTTATAACTCTTGACAGTATGCGTTATACCGTGCCTGACGGAGCGTACAACACCCGCGACGATATAATCGTTGAAATAATTTCAAAGCAGCTTTCCGACGGCGGATTTGCCCTGAGCTCGGATGATGCAGACCCCGATATTACCGCTATGGCGATAACGGCACTCGCACCATATTATAATTCCGAAAAAATATATTCTTATCACAGAAAAGCGTTGTCCGCCGATGAGAGCAAAACGGTGCACGAGGTTGTTGATGAAGCGGTTTTGTGCCTTTCACGTCTGCAACTCGACACGGGCGACTACAAAAGCTGGGGAACTCAGAATGTAGAGAGTACCGATTGGGTGGCGGTGGCGCTGTGCAGTCTTAATATCGACCCTCTCTCGGACAGCCGTTTCATAAAAAACGGCAACACCCTTTTTGACGGTATAATGCGTTACAGAATGACGGACGGCGGATTTGTCCATTCGTTTACTTACGACCCCGACAATCCCACATCTTTGCCCGATAAATCAAATACCATGGCGTCGGAGCAGACCCTTTATACCATGGCATCTCTTTGGCGGCAAAAAAACGGTATGAGAACTCTTTTCGATTTCAGAAAAGAGCAGAGCTCCGCGCTTAAATCGCGAATAAACGACCTTACTTCCGACATTTCAAAAATCGGCAATAAGACCGATAAACAAACGCTTCGCGAGCTTCTTGCGGTTTTTTATTCGTTGCCCGAAACAGAGCGGTGCTACGTGAGCAATTATTGGACTTTGTCCGATGAAGCCAAAAAACGCGGAATAGACGTTTCGGAAATAGCGGGTGAAACCGCGGTGATTGCGTTTTCGGATGATGACGCAAACGACGACGCCATTTTGTATTTTACCGATTCCGACCGTGCAATGGTTGACTCTCTGCCCGAAAAACTCACTACGGAGCAGTATGTTTTGGTTGTAACATTGCTTGATAAGCTCGAAAGGAGTGAAGATTTTGACGGTAAAGACGCATATCTCCGAAAGCTTGTTTCGGCAAAGGAGCAAATTGCCGCGGTTCAGGCGGAAATAGATTCGCTGAACGACGACATTAAAGCCGAGCTTTATCCGTTTGATAAAATCACGCTCAAGGATAGGGGCAAGGTGAATAAAATCGTTAAACGCTATAACGCGCTCAGCGAATATGACAGAGCAAAAATCGAGCGTTGGGAGGATGTCGTCAAGACAAAGACAAAGCTTGACAATATCGTTCGCGCCATAGTAATATCTGTTGTACTGTTTGTTTTAGCGGTAGGACTTACCGTGTTTATAATTATAAGAATCAGACGCCGTAAGATGAAAAAAACTCTCGAAATGGAGGAGCTTGCGGCAATGTATAAGGATGAAGACGACGAAATGCGGTAATTTTTTCTCGTGGAAGGGGAGTCATAATTGAAAAAAGATATTTTGGCGCTCCTGTCGTTGGCGCTGATAATAGCCGTATTGATTCACGGCACAAACATTCAGTCCGTTGACGAGTACTACCTTACTCATATCGACGATATAACCCCGCAGAGCGAGACGGTTTTTATCAGTATTCGCTGTGATACCGTGCTTCAAAATTACGACGAGCTTGACAAAGCCCTGCAATCCGATAAATATGTGCCGCAAAACGGCGTTATATTGCCGGAAACCGAATATGTGTTGAGACCCGGCGACACCGTTTTTGATATACTTGACAGGGCGGTAAGGTATAATAAAATACAGATGGAGTATCAGGGTGCCGATAAAAACAGCTATGGCAGCGTATACGTTCAGGGTATAAATTATCTGTACGAATTTTCCTGCGGACCGCTTTCGGGTTGGATGTATCAGGTGAACGGCGAATTTCCGAATTACGGATGCTCAAAATACAAACTGAAGGACGGCGACCGAATAGCATGGGTCTATACCTGCGATCTCGGCAAGGACGTCGGCTGTATATGGATGGGAGATGAAACGGGATGAAAGCTTTCGGCGGATATCATCCGGCTGTTACTTTTACATATTTTATATCTGTGCTGTTAACG
Organism: Eubacterium sp. CAG:180; assembly: GCA_000432435.1. Classification (GTDB taxonomy): domain Bacteria; phylum Bacillota; class Clostridia; order Oscillospirales; family Acutalibacteraceae; genus Fimenecus. The sequence continues at coordinate 9,271 of HF993128.1, read as the reverse complement.
GCTATGTTTGTATGGAATCCCGTAATACAGCTCACAGCACTCCTCGGCGGCATTATGTTTTCGCTTATGCTCGTGAGGAAAAAGGCTATTTTAAGCGATATGGGCTTTTATCTTCCGCTTTTTCTGCTTGTGGCTGTTACAAATCCTCTGTTTTCGCATAACGGCGTTACTCCGCTTTTCTTTATGAACGGTAACCCTGTAACGCTTGAAGCGGTTGTTTATGGCGTTTTTATCTCGGTGATGGTTGTCGGAGTGCTGCTTTGGTGTAAGTGCTATAATGAAATTATGACCGAGGATAAATTCTTGTATCTGTTCGGCAGAATTATCCCGAAAATGTCGCTTGTGCTTTCCATGGCTCTCAGATTTGTTCCGATGTTTAAAAGACAGATGAAAAATGTGAGCAGAGCGCAAAAGGCAATGGGGCTATATTCGCAAAAAAGCTATGTTGACAGATTACGCGGCGGAATACGTGTTTTTACGGCGATGATTTCGTGGTCGCTTGAAAATTCCATGGAGCTGTCATCGTCTATGAGAGCGCGCGGATACGGTCTGCACGGCAGAACAAACTTTTCGCTGTTTAAATTCGGGGCGAGAGACGCGGCGGTTTTATTGTCGGGATTATTGCTTTTTGTCGTCGTAATAACAGGTGTCGGCAGCGGAAGCATCGATTTTACATTTTATCCGGAGCTCGGCAAAATCAGTCTTTCGTTAAAATCGTTAATTACTTACATTTCGTTTTTTATATTATCGTTTCTTCCGTTTTTTATTGAGGTAAAGGAGAATTTAAAGTGGAAATATTACATATCGAAAATTTGAATTTCCGTTACCCCAAGGCGGAAAAAGACACTCTTCACAATATTTCTCTTAATATCGGGCAGGGTGATTTTACTGTAATATGCGGCGCAACGGGCTGCGGAAAGACCACCCTTTTAAAGTTGATTAAAAACGAGCTTGCTCCCGCAGGTGAAAAGAACGGCGAGATACTCTATAACGGGAAAAGCATCGATTCCCTCGGCCTTCGCGAGAGTGCATGTGCCATAGGGTTTGTCGGGCAAAATCCCGATAATCAGATAGTTACTGACAAGGTTTGGCACGAGCTGTCGTTCGGCCTTGAAAATCTCGGTGTGCCGCAAAACGTAATTCGCCGCAGAGTGGGCGAGATGGCGAGCTATTTCGGTATACAGGATTGGTTCCGCAAAAAAACCGACGAGCTTTCGGGCGGTCAGAAGCAGCTTTTAAACCTTGCGTCGGTTATGGTAATGCAGCCCAAGGTGCTTATCTTAGATGAGCCCACAAGTCAGCTTGACCCCATAGCTGCGGCTGATTTTATAGCGACGCTTAAGAAGCTGAATACCGAATTCGGTATTACCGTGCTTTTGGTAGAGCACCGTCTTGAGGACGTTTTCCCGATAGCCGACAAGGTTTTGCTTATGGAAAACGGCTGTGTGCTTTTATATGATTTACCGCGTGCCGTCGGCAAAAATCTTAAAAAAATAAATCCCGAACACCCTATGCTCAAGGGCCTTCCGAGTGCCGTAAGGCTTTACAATCTGCTCTCGTCGGACGAAGTTTGCCCGCTTACGGTTAAAGAGGGGCAGGAGTTTTTCAGACGTAATTTCAAAAGGAATATAGATTTTTCCGACGGTGATAAATCAGAATATTCCGATAAAACCGATACGGCAATCGAGCTTAAAAATGTTTGGTTCAGATATGAAAGAGATTTGCCCGACATTCTGCGCGGCGTAAATCTTAAAGCGGATCGCGGCGAAATAGTTTGTATTCTCGGCGGCAACGGCACGGGAAAAACGACAATGCTGAATGTCATTTCGGGTCTTAATAAGCCGTATCGCGGCAAAATAAAGATAGACGGCAAAAAAATCAAGGATTATAAGGGCAATTCGCTGTACCGAAAGAAGCTTGCATATCTGCCGCAAAATCCGCAGACGGTATTTTTAAAGGACACCGTTTCGGGTGATCTCGAAGAAATGCTCAAGGCGATGGAGTATAAAAAAGAAGAGCGCGAAGAAAAAATACGCGATATTTCCGAAAAACTCGGTATAACGGATTTGCTTACGAAGCATCCTTATGACCTCAGCGGCGGTGAACAGCAAAAATGCGCCCTTGCGAAAATGTTGCTTTCAGAGCCTACAATACTGCTTTTGGACGAACCTACAAAGGGACTTGACGCCTTTTCAAAGTCCTCGCTTTTGAATGTATTGAAGAAACTTAAATCGGACGGAATAACGGTTGTTATGGTAACTCACGATGTTGAGTTTGCCGCTGTCGGTGCCGATAGGTGCGCGCTGTTCTTTGACGGCGAAATCGTTTCTTCCGATGCGCCGAATTCGTTTTTCGCAGAAAATAATTTTTATACGACGGCGGCGAACCGCATAGCCCGTCCGCTTTGTCCCACAGCGATAACGAGTGAAGAGGCGGCTGAGTGTTGCCGCGGAAACGGAGAAGATAATGGTTAAAAAATGGCTTTCGTATATTTTTCCGTGCATTTTGGTGCCTGCGGCGGTTTTGCTCGGAGCCACAGTGTTTAAAGATAAACAGTATGCATGGATATCGCTTTGCGTTGCCGTGTTGTCGTGCGTTCCGTTTTTTCTCGCCTTTGAAAAGGGAAAAAGCGGTACAAAGGAAATGATTTTAATAGCTGTTATGGTCGCGTTGTCGGCAGTCGGCAGACTTATTTTTGCGTGGGCACCCAGCGTAAAACCGGTGACGGCACTCGTTATAATAACAGCGATGTATTTCGGCCCACAGGCAGGCTTTATGACGGGTGCGCTGACCGCCGTAATATCGAATTTTTATTTTGGGCAGGGTCCATGGACACCGTTCCAGATGTTTTCGTGGGGTATAGTCGGGCTTATAGCCGGAGTTTTCGCTCCGCAGCTTAAAAAGAGTCTTGTGTTCAGAATAATTTACAGTGCCGTTTCGGGAGTGCTGTATTCTTTGCTTATGGATATTTATACAACCCTTTGGTATGACGGCACGTTTAATCTGACGCGGTATATTGCCGCTGTTACGTCGGCTGTGCCCGTTACACTTACCTATGTAGTTTCCAATGTTGCATTTATAATAGTGCTTGCAAAGCCTATAGGCTCGGTTCTTGAACGAATTAAGACAAAATACGGAATGCAATAATGCATTCGTATAAAATCATTCACCTTTACTTTTACCGTGCCGATAGAAGACTTTTTTATCTGAAATGATGCTTTAATCGCCGTTTTTGCGCAAACATTGACGGATTTTACCATGCAAATCCGTTTTGCGTAGGCACAAAACCCTTATTGATTGCAATAAATTAAAATATTTGAATAAATCATTTGACAAAGGTATGTACGTTTGGTAAAATATATAAGCTCTTTGTTGAGCTCAATAAATCGAATACGGAGAGTTATCGAAGTGGTCATAACGGGCCTGACTCGAAATCAGGTAATCCCTAACGGGACCGAGGGTTCGAATCCCTCACTCTCCGCCAAGAATAAAGGGTATAGCGTTTGCTATACCCTTTATTTTTTTGTTGATAAGACAGCAAGGGATTCGAACCCTTACAATCTTTTGCAAGACGAAGTCTTGTCAAAAGAAGTCTATAATAGGATAGTTTGCGGAGCAAACTCGCGGGCGAACGAAGCGAGCCGAATCCCTCACTCTCCGCCAAAAAAGCAGGATATAGCAAAAGCTATGTCCTGTTTTTTGCATTTTCGTTGTGTGTGAACAAGCCGTAATAAAAGCGGCAGAGTATACCGTGTTCGGTTGTCGGTAAAGTGCATTTGGTTTCCTTTATCGTTCTTAAAAGCAGCCGCTGTTGACAAAACAAAAAAAGCAATGTAACATATTGTATACATACAATATGTTGCGGAAGTAACACATATTCTGTTACTTATAAAAGCGGGGGTTAATATGGATAAAAAGAAATCAATTAAAAATCTCGTCGTCATTTTAATTGCAGTGGTGGCATTGGGGCTTCTTTGGGCTTTTGTCAAAAGCCAAGTAACAACAACACCGATATATATTGTTGTTGATACCTTTGAACTGATTATACCGAGCATAATTTTGATACCCGGAATAATTTGCTATATCGCTTACTTTTTTGTCAATGACGCAAAAATAAAATCCGCGCTTAAGATAAGCTCCTTATGTATAGCGGCCTTCTGCGTGGTTTTCTCCGTGTCGTTTTTTGCCGCGGTATTTGTAAATTCTGGCAGCGAAAAGACGAGCAGCTATAAAGAAGCCGCCGAGAGTAAATACAGCTTGGGTAATTTTGTCGATTTGTCTGATTACGAGGCTGAGCGTTCGGATAATGAGCTGTATTCAAACGGCTTTTTAAGCGGTTATTATACTGTTGATAATTATTCTAAAAGCGACGGCAGCTATAACTATTATACAGCTACCGTATATGAGTATACCGGCGGAACGGCGGCATCGCGAAAGCTTATTAAGAAAAGGCTTGAAAAAGAACTGTTAAGGGAGACCTCGGTCGGCGGAAAAAGCATTAAATATACAGACGGAACCGAGGGCGATTACCGATATAAATACTGTAATTACACAGACAAATTTGAAATGCGGTCTTCGTCATATTTCAGTATCGTAGCGGAAAGCAGCGATAAGGTAACGGTATATATATTAAATTCGGATTATAAAAATCATTTCGGCGAGCCGTTTGACGCGGAAAAAATTATCAGCTCAATTTGCAGCTGATACTTGCGGCCTTTGCGGCCAAGTGAATTGTTTTTAACCATGTAAAGCACTCTCTGCTTTTTTAATGAAAGTGGAGGGTGTTTTTTGTATTTAAGGGCAAATCATACGTTTTTTTCGTCATATATAAGCGGCAAAAGGAAAGCGTGAATGTTAACGCTGCGGAAAGCATTTTATTATGAGAGGCAGCTGCCATGCTTGACAAAAGTTTAACGATAATTGTGTTGACATTTATAACCAAGTCATATATAATAAAAGCAAATATCTTTGGTAAAGGATTGATTTAATGGTAAAAAAACTGACGGCAGTATTGCTTACGATGTGCATGGCTGTTTCGCTGCTGCCTATGTTCGCTCAGGCGGCGTCAAAGCCTGATATTAAGGTGGGCGATTATGTCAAAATGGGAACATATAATAATGCCTCGATTCTTTGGCGTTGTGTGAGTATTGACGATAACGGCCCGCTTATGCTTGCAGACAGAATTGTTGACACTCTTGCGTATGATGCCAAGACAAACGACAACAGCAATTCGAAATCGCACAGCAGAAGCTATAAGCGCGCCGATTACGGCTCAAATTATTGGAGAGACAGCAATATGCGTTCCTGGCTCAATTCGACTGCGGCTGCAGGTAAGGTCGATTGGCTTTGCGGTAACCCGCCGAAGGATGGTTATGTCAGCGGAACAGGGGCCTATAATAATAAAGCGGGCTTTTTAAATGAATTTTCAAAGTCGGAAATTGCCGCTATGAAAACCGTTACCCAGCGTTCTCTTGTCTCTCATCCCGAATACAATAAGGGTATTGTTGAGGGCGACGCAAATTCCGATTTGTTATACTACACCGATATTTCGGAGGCTGTGGCTAATTATGATGATTCATATTTTGAAACCACGACCGAAAAGGTGTTCCTTCTCGATGTGAAACAGGCTAACGCCGTGTGGAAAAACCTTAAAGGCTATTATGTCGCATACAACAATGACGGTATGGCTTGGCCTTATTGGCTTCGCACTCCCGTTACCGACTGTAATCATGATATGCGTTATGTCAGCTCGTCGGGCGAGGTGGGCAGGTATGCTCCGTGGTATTCCGATTTGGGCGTAAGACCTGCGTTTTATCTCGATACCGAGTATTTTGTCGCAACCTCCGGCAGCGGCACTCAGGGCAATCCTTATGTTGGCTCTGCTCCGAATAAGCAGGAGGCGGATTATACAATTTCAGAGCCTGCGGAAGAGGCAAATCCCGATTGGAATGTCAGCACCGAGCAAAGCATTCAGCCCACGCTCGGACCATGGTATTCGGCTGACGGGAAATACTCTAATCCTACCATACCCGTATACACTATTCAGAAGACTCGCAGCGACACGGAAAATATGGTTGTCGTCATTTGCGGTGAGGGATATACAAAAAGTCAGCAGGGTAAATTTATCAATGATGTAAAACGACTTTGGCAAGAGGCTATGAAATACGAGCCGTATCGCAGCTATGCCGACAGATTTAACGTTTACGCTCTCTGCACAGCCTCAGAGTCTACATTTGATAACGGGGGGAGCACCTTCTTCGATGTTATAGTTGACAGCTACAATTCCCCGGTTATTTCTAACAATCTCCACGGAAGCCAATGGAAGAACCATATTTTGGAAAGATGCATCGGGCCTGAGTTTATAGAGAAAATTCACGATGCTCATATCAAAAAAACAACCGACCCGAACACGATTCCGACGAAGCCTAACGGCGAGTGGAACGAGTATGAACCGTATTACTATGTTCACGATTATATTGCGCAGTTCGCCGTGGTTGTAAATACAAAATCCGATTTCGGCGGCGCTTATAACAATCGCGAATACGGCTTCCACTATTTTATTTCACCGTCAGACAGCTATCGTGCGCCTAAGACCTTTGCACACGAGCTTGGGCATAGCTTGCTCGGCCTCGGCGATGAATACGGCACCGGATAT
>HF993128.1:0-2587 GCA_000432435.1 Eubacterium sp. CAG:180 | reverse complement strand
ATATTTGCTTGAGGATAAGGAGCTGAAGTCCCTGAATCTCTCCTCGGTTGAAGACCCGGCAAAGATAAAATGGACTCAGCTTTTAGGCTTCAGAAACACCTATACCTGCCGCAATGCTTACGGCTCAAAAATGCTTGTCTCAAGCTATGAGTGCATAATGAGAGATACAAATTATCAGTTTTGCGAGGTTTGCCGCTTGCAGGGCTACAAGAGAATGTCTCAGCTTGTCAAGGATGCAGAGCTCTACGTTGCCACGCCTGAGGTTAAGGAGTACACCGGAGCCTACTCAAGCCCCTCTGATTTTACGGACCTTGAAACAAGCTCGTACTATACTTATACTTCAAATCGCAGCGGCAGGCTTTTGAGCGGTAACGGTAAAAGCAGATTTAATACCGATATGAACGGTAAAAAAATCGAACTGCGTACTGTCGTTCAAAATGTTTCGGATAAGCAAGCAAGGCAGATAAGGTTCAAAATGTGGATAAGGCATTCCGACGGCAGCGTGGCAACCGATTCATCGGGTAATCCGCTTCAGACTACTCAAACCTTTGACATTCCCGTTTGGAATGATAAGGCGAATTTCTGGCCGATAGGTGCTTTGGACCACATCAAAAGCGATTTCAATTCAGGTCTGAAGAGCTGCTCGCTTATTTATCAAATTCCGTCCGACGCTCAGCTTTTGAACGGTGATACCGTGGCATTTCAGGTGCTTGACGAAAACGGTAACATCTTAGCGGACGATAATACGGAAACACAGCGTTACACAACCGTTTCAATTCAATATAAATTTGAGGACGGCACAGAAATACCGAATACTGCCGGAGGAACATTTACTGTTCCGTATGGCACAAAGCTTGGTTTGACGCCGGCAAAATCGCTTTACGGTTATGAATTTGTGAAGGCCGACGGCTTGAATGAGCCGATTGTTTCAGACGGTACGGTTGTTACATATTATTACAAAAACAAAGCTGCTCCGGAAGAAAAGCCCGCACTTGCAATTGACAAGGCTTCAATATCGCTCGAAAGCAGCATAACAATGAATTTCAAAGTACCTAAAAGCAGTCTTTCGTCTTACGATGATTTCTATATGACATTTAAATGTAACGGAAAAGAAGAAAAGGCTACACAATATAAGCAGAACGGGGATTACTACGTATTCTCGTACAAGGGCATAAATCCGCAGCTTATGAATGATGAGGTTACTGCGGTGTTGCACGCCAAAAAGGGAAACGAGGAATACACAAGTCCCGAAAAGGCGTTGAGCGTCAAGGAGTACGCTTATACATTGCTCGACAGATACAGCAGCGATGAATACTCAAAGCTTCGCACGCTGCTTGTGGATTTGCTGAATTACGGTGCGATGGCACAGAAATATGTAGGGTATAAGACGGATAATCTTGTTAATTCCGAGCTGACCGCTGTTCAAAAAAGCTGGGGCAGCAATGGGGCAGAGAAGTTTAAGAATATCAGCGACTTAAATTACAAAACGATAAGCAGTCCTACGGCGCAATGGAATACTTGCGGCTTGGTGCTCAACAATTCAATTATGCTCAGGGCTAAGTTTTCCGCTAAGGACGTTGAAAACAAGACCGTTGAAATCGCATTTAGGAACACAAAATTTACCTATGACAAAAATGATTTTGTGAATAACGGCGACGGCACATATTATGTTTATTGTAATGAACTTTTTGCACACGAGCTGAGCGATAAGCTTTTGCTTACGGTTTATGAAAACGGTGTTCCTTGCAGCAACACAATGCTTTTCAGCGTCGAATCATACGCAAGTGTTATTCAGCAGTCAAGTGCATATAAGGGTACTGCTCTTGATGATTTAACGCAGGCTATGATGCGATACGGAAAATCCGCCGCAGCTTACAGGACTTAAAAAAAGGAGAAAAAAGAATGAAAGAAGAGTATTCTGCTCCGTCATTTGAAATAACGGAATTTTGCACGGCTGATATTATTACCATCAGTTCTGAACCGACTACAACCGACGTCTCGGGACCCATTGAACTTCCCGACATCAATATTTAAATACGGACTTTCGGATTGTATTATTTTGTTTTGTTCGGTTATGACAAGAAAAGCAGGATTGTTTTAAAACAATCCTGCTTTTTTTATTGCGAGACAGAGACGGCAAATTTTGCCGCAGTCTCCCGAAAATCACGGGAGAGATAGGTTTCCTTCATCGTCCTGCCTCCGTCCCGGCTTTCACGAACCCCTTCTTTTTATATCCGCAGTCGCAGTATGGGCCGCCGGAGGCGAGAGTGTACTGCCGCACAAAGTCAGTCGCGCCGCCCGCCTCGCTCATGGTGTAGTCCAGACGGCACAGCGCGGGTGTGAGATCATATAGCCCCAGCTTTTTCATCAGCACACAGATGCCGCATTTGGTGAAGCGTCCCTCGTAACCGCTGTCGTCGGGGTATTCGTAAAGCTCCATATTCCATGAATACGGGTTGCGGTCAGCGGCTCTCAGCGCGGCGGTGGCTTTCATATCGGCAATGTCCTTTTCGGTGAATTTGCTCTTTCCGCTTTTGCGGCAGAACCATTTCATGGGCTTTGTCATCATGGATTTTGCATAATACTC
>HF993127.1 GCA_000432435.1 Eubacterium sp. CAG:180 | reverse complement strand
GTGCCGCGCCTTGTAAATAAAACCCATTAAAAAAAGCTCCCCTTGGGGGAGCTTTTCGTTTTTATTCGCCGCCGGTACGTCTGAAAAGGTCGTTAATGTGTCTGAAATAATTTTTGTCTATACCGTCTATTGTTTCCTCGGTGGTTCTGAACTGCCAGTTGCCGAACGCTCTGCCGGGAACATTCATACGCGCGTCCGAGCCGAAGCCGCACATATCCTGATAAGAAATGACGGCAAGCTTTGCCGAAGAGCGCCACACGGTTTCGATAATCTTGCGGCAGGACGGGCTGTAATATCCGCCGTCGCCCCAATTATCGCCCGTAAATCCGCAGTAATCAAGCGCAAAGGCTCGCTCTTCGGGCGTTGCCTCCCAAAGCCACGCAAGCAGCGTTGTATTGTCGTGCGTGCCGACATATGCTACGGTATTCAGCGGATAGTTATGCGGCAGATGTGTGCTGTTTCCGCACGGGTCAAAGCCGAACTGTATTACACGCATACCGGGGAACCGAGTTTTATCAAGCAGCTGTGTGACGTCCTCGCCGAACACGCCGAGATCCTCTGCAATAATAGGAACGTCTCCCATTTCTTCCTTTACGGCGTCAAAAAATTTCATTCCGGGCCCCTTGACCCATTCGCCGTTTTTCGCCGTTTTTTCGTCCGCAGGAACCGCCCAATATGACGCAAATGCGCGAAAATGGTCAATTCTGACCGTATCATAAAGCCGAAAAGCGTCCTTTATGCGGCTGAGCCACCAGGCATATCCCGTTTTTTCAAGCACTTCCCAATTATAAAGCGGGTTGCCCCAAAGCTGACCGTCCTTTGAGAAGTAATCGGGCGGAACTCCCGAAACTCTGCGGCGCACAAAGCTACGCTCGTCTATCTCAAAAAGCTCCGTATTGCTCCAAACATCGGCACTGTCGGTTGAGACGTATATCGGCATATCGCCGAGTATTTTTACGCCGTTTTCGTTGGCAAACTGCTTTATGCGGTGCCATTGAGAAAAGGCAATATACTGCTCGAATTTATAAAAATCGGCTTCGTCTTTCAACTCGTCTCTGTTTTTAAGCGCATTTTCGTACCGCGCGAATTTTTCATCCCACTCATACCACGGCTTGCCGCCGAATTTTTCCTTTGCGGCGCAAAACAGCGAATATGCTTCGCACCACGGGTTCTCCTCGCAGAATTTTTCAGTCTCCGCAGATACTTCGTTTTTCTTGTTTTGATACGCGATTTTTAAAAGCTCCCTGCGGCTTTTTGCGGCAAATTCGTAGTCCGCCGTGTAAGGCGAGCCGTAATATACGCTTCTTGCAAGGTCGTCTTCCGACACAAAACCGTCATTTTTGAGCGTGTCCGGGTCAATCAGAAGCGGTGACAACGCAAATGCCGCCGGAGACGCATAAGGTGAGCCGTAAAAATCCGTAGGACAAAGCGGCAGCACCTGCCAATATGAAAACCCCATATCCTTGATACGGCGTATAAACCGTTTTGTCTCTTCGCCCATTACGCCGATTCCGTATTTTGACGGGAGCGACGTGATATGCATTAAAACTCCGCCGGCTCTTGTGTTAAGCATTATATAATTCCCCTTTTTTGAGCTTCGTCTTGATTTATGCCGCTTTGAGATACTCCTCAAGGCACAGGCCGCTCTTATTCATCGCCTTTGCAGCCTCTTTGCCGACATAACGCCAATGCCACGGCTGATAATTCATACCCGTTTTGTCAGTTTTATTTTCGGGATAGCGCAAAATAAAGCCGTAATCCTGCGCATTTTTTACAAGCCACGAAAACTCCTTTGTAGAGGCAAAATCGGAGCTTGCACTCACAATATCCATTGACAGACCGAGATTTTGCTCGGAATATCCGCCCGGCAAAATAAACGTGCGCGCCTTTGCGGCGGCGTCGTCATCGGACAAGCCCTGATTTTTATAATAACTCACCTTTCGGTTGTAATTATCGTTTTGACGTGAAACCGAGCAATACCCTGCATACGGAGTTAAAACACAGCCGTCCTTCTTTGCGGCGTCGTACATCTCTTGATACGCTTTAACAACTCTCGAATCAAGCTGCACGCTGCTTCCGCTTATCGCGTTTGCAAGCGACGGCACATATCCGTCGGGCAGCTTATGCCCTGCGTTAACAAGCGTGAGCTCCCAATTGCCCGAGCTCGGGTCTACGGTTTGAGGATTGTTAAAATCGGCTGCCGAAGCCGTAACGGGCGGTGCCGATGCGGTCGTCTCCGGAACGGGTTCAGGGGCTGTCGTTTCCGCGGTAGTCTCTTCTTCGGTCGTCTCCTCCTGCGGTTCTTCCTGTGTGGTTGTTTCGCTGATTTTTGCTTCGAGCCTCTCGACGGCAGGGTCCTTTACCTCTCTTTGCCCTATCGTAAGCTCACCGACTATAAGCCCCGTCATTATAACGGCCAAAATTACAAACAGCAAAAATTTTCTTTTTACCGTCTTTTTCAATCTGACTTTTTTCTTCATATTTCGCGTCCTTTTAAAATCTCTTCTTGATATTTTAAAATGTTTACGTCGGATTGTCAATCAAAAGGCGCATTTCGGCGACAAAATTCAGCCGACGGAGACTTTTTTCTCATCAAAGTAAGCGAAGCCGTCAATCCACACATTGATTTTTTATCTTTAAGGCGCTCCGACAATGCGCAAAAAAGACCCTGCGGATTTTACTCTGCAAGGTCTTTTTCCTGTTATGGTTTAAAAATTGGGGTTGCCCAAAATCAAGCTCTGATTATTTGTTCTTCTCTGCGATTGCAGCCTGAGCAGCAGCAAGACGAGCGATCGGAACACGGAACGGTGAGCAAGATACATAGTCGAGGCCGATCTTGTGGCAGAACTCAACGGAAGACGGGTCGCCGCCGTGCTCACCGCAGATACCGCAGTGAAGTGACGGACGGGTAGCTTTACCGTTCTTAACAGCCATTTCCATGAGCTGGCCTACGCCGACCTGGTCAAGCTTAGCAAACGGATCGCTCTCGAATATCTTCTTGTCATAGTAAGCACCGAGGAACTTACCTGCATCGTCACGGCTGAAGCCGTAAGTCATCTGAGTAAGGTCGTTGGTACCGAAGCAGAAGAACTCAGCTTCCTTAGCGATGTCGCCTGCAGTAAGAGCCGCACGCGGAATCTCTATCATGGTACCTACTTCATACTTCATATCGGAGCCGGCAGCTGCAATTTCTGCATCTGCAGTCTCAACAACGATGTCCTTAACATATTTAAGCTCTTTAGCGTCGCATGAAAGCGGAATCATAATTTCGGGAGCAACAGTCCAGTCCGGATGAGCCTTCTGAACGTTGATAGCGGCGCGGATAACAGCCTTAGTCTGCATCTTTGCGATTTCCGGATAGGTTACTGCAAGACGAAGTCCGCGGTGACCCATCATCGGGTTAAACTCGTGAAGAGAAGCGATGATAGCCTTAATCTGCTCAACGGTCTTGCCCTGAGCGTCTGCAAGCTTCTTGATGTCAGCTTCTTCGGTGGGAACGAACTCGTGAAGAGGCGGATCGAGGAAACGGATTGTTACCGGGCAGCCCTCAAGTGCTTCATAGAGCTTTTCAAAGTCGCTCTGCTGATAAGGAAGAATCTTATCAAGAGCAGCTTCTCTCTCTTCAACGGTGTCGGAGCAAATCATCTCTCTGAATGCGGCAATTCTGTCCTCTTCAAAGAACATATGCTCTGTACGGCAAAGGCCGATGCCCTCAGCGCCGAGTTCTCTTGCCTTCTTAGCGTCAGCCGGAGTATCTGCATTGGTACGAACCTTGAGGGTTCTGTACTTATCAGCCCAGCCCATTATTCTGCCGAAGGTACCTGCTATGGTAGCGTCAACAGTCGGGATAATGCCCTCATAGATGTTGCCGGTAGAACCGTCTATTGAAATGTAGTCGCCCTCGTGGAATTCCTTGCCTGCGAGAGTGAACTTCTTATTTTCTTCGTCCATATCGATAGCTGTGCAGCCCGATACGCAGCAAGTACCCATACCGCGTGCAACAACGGCAGCGTGTGAAGTCATACCGCCGCGAACGGTGAGAATACCCTGAGAAGCCTTCATACCGGTGATGTCCTCGGGAGAGGTCTCAAGACGAACAAGAACAACCTTTTCGCCTCTCTCGTTCCACTCCTCTGCATCCTCTGCGGTGAATACTATCTTACCGCAAGCAGCACCGGGAGAAGCACCGAGGCCCTTGCCGAGCGGAGTAGCTGCTTTAAGAGCTGCTGCGTCAAACTGCGGGTGAAGAAGAGTATCAAGGTTACGCGGATCGATCATAGCTACCGCTTCTTCCTCGGTTCTCATACCCTCGTCAACGAGGTCGCAAGCAATCTGAAGAGCTGCCTGAGCTGTTCTCTTACCGTTTCTGGTCTGAAGCATATAAAGCTTGCCGTGCTCAACGGTGAACTCCATATCCTGCATATCTCTGTAATGATCCTCAAGGGTCTTGCAAACATTTTTAAACTCTGCAAATGCCTCGGGGAACTTCTGCTCCATCTCTGTGATGTGCATGGGAGTACGAACGCCTGCAACAACGTCCTCGCCCTGAGCGTTTGTAAGGAACTCACCGAAGAGGCCCTTAGCGCCGGTAGCCGGGTCACGTGTGAATGCAACGCCTGTGCCGCAATCATCGCCCATGTTGCCGAATGCCATTGACTGTACGTTAACTGCGGTACCCCATGAATACGGGATGTCGTTATCACGGCGATAAACGTTTGCACGGGGGTTGTCCCATGAACGGAAAACAGCCTTGATAGCGCCCATGAGCTGATCCTTGGGATCGCTCGGGAAATCCTCGCCTATTTTAGCCTTATACTCATCCTTGAACTGCATAGCGAGCTTTTTAAGGTCGTCGGCGTCAAGCTCTACGTCCTGAGTTACGCCCTTTTCCTTTTTCATAGCGTCTATAAGCTGTTCAAAATATTTCTTGCCGACTTCCATAACAACGTCGGAATACATCTGAATAAATCTTCTGTAGCAGTCCCAAGCCCATCTCGGATTGCCTGACATTTCGGAAATTGTGTTAACAACCTCCTCGTTAAGGCCGAGGTTGAGGATTGTGTCCATCATACCGGGCATTGAAGCGCGCGCACCGGAACGAACCGATACGAGAAGCGGATTTTTCTTATCGCCGAACTTTTTACCGGTGATGCCTTCCATCTTTACGATGTACTCGTTTATTTCAGCCATGATCTCGGGATTGATCTCGCGGCCGTCCTCATAATACTGAGTACAAGCTTCTGTGGTGATAGTGAAGCCCTGCGGTACCGGAAGACCGATGTTGGTCATTTCGGCAAGGTTTGCGCCTTTACCGCCGAGGAGCTCACGCATGTTAGCATTACCCTCTGAAAAAAGGTAGCAATACTTTTTTGCCATTGAGAATACCTCCAATTATAAATTACAGTGTTAATGGCTGCCCTCGCTTTAAAGCTATGGGCATTATAAACCGCTTGATATTATAACAGAAAAAATACGGCATTTCCATAGTTTTTGCGAATTTTTTGTATTTCGGCGAAATAAATTAAGCACAAAATACAATTTTGAGCATTTTAGGGGAAAATATGCAAGTTTTACGCCGCTTTTTGCGAGTAACAACTGTGCAAATCAAAAAGGAGCCGTAAAAATTACAGCTCCTTTCGGAAATGAAATTATACAAGACCCGTGTACATCTTTAAGATGTACTCCGCGTCAAAGGTCGAAATATCGCCGCTGCGGTTTGCATCCGCAACATATTTAGCCGTGGGAGACAGCTCCTCCATACCGTTTACGTATCTTAAAGCAAGCCTTGAGTCAACGGGCGTTATGCTACCGTCAAGGTCCACGTCGCCGAGCTTTGCCGTAAGCGGAGCCACATAGTGAGTTCCCGCATTATAAACGAGAAACTGCGGATACTCCGTCCAAGTGTCAACGGTCGGCTGCGTTTTCGCCGTCATCGCCCGCACATAAAGGTCACAGCCGTTTTTGCGGTAATCAAACATCGAATGGCCGTAATTCTTTATAAACCATGTGTTTTCGGGGAGCATACAGGTTGAGGCGTCGATAATGCCGTCCTCGGAAAGACAGTTGTGCCCGACGTCCCTCGCCTGAACGTAATCGTCGCCGAGAGTCGTTTTAAGACGGGCGCAGGTGGCACCGCCGCTTGTACGGTTTGTCTCTATAACTCCGTCGCTCGTGTAATCGGCGGTAGGCGTAAACGGCGCTATATAAAGATTGTAGTTTGAGAATATGCAAACAGAAGTGCCGCTTGCCTTGGCTCTCTGTAAAATCGAAGAAATATTCGCCTGTATATCGTGTATCTCGTCGATTTTTCTCTCAAAGGTCGCCCAGTTGGCTGCTATCACGGAAGCCGAGACACCGCTTTGCTGCTGATTTTTCTCCATATACGCCCGCATTACGGCTTTTGCGTCATCATAGTATTCATCGGGTACAAACGCCCAAAGACTCGGCGTGTAGCCGAAGCCGGAAACAAGGCACTCGGTATAAATTCGATCCTTATAGGTTCTGCCGCTGCCGTCGGGAAGCTCGGTCTCGAGGAAGCCTTCAAGCTTCGGCACCGCAAGCTGCAAAAGCTTGAGTGT
The DNA here is from genome assembly GCA_000432435.1 of Eubacterium sp. CAG:180. Classification (GTDB taxonomy): domain Bacteria; phylum Bacillota; class Clostridia; order Oscillospirales; family Acutalibacteraceae; genus Fimenecus. The sequence continues at coordinate 7,258 of HF993127.1, read as the reverse complement.
GTCAAGCACCTTGCCGAGAGTGTCGGAATTCATACTCTGATTTATAAACGGGATAAGCTCATCTATGCCGACGTCTATCTCGCCCTTAAAGAGACAGCCCACCATATCAAGACCCGTAAATGCGGAATTGAGCATGGTTATGTTTGAGACGTCGTCACAGCCGTAAAGCCCCAAATACGAAGCCAAAACCGCTCCGCCCATACTGTGGCCGGCAATTGACACCTTGTCGACGTGCTTATCCGCCTTGATTTTTTGAACATACGCGTTTATGTCCGCTGCAAGCTCCTGCATAGATTTATGCCAAGTAAGACCGTAAACGTAAACGTTGTCGGCACCGACTTCGTCGCAGCACGCGTCGACTATATCCTTATCAAAGACGTCTCCCCTTGTGACCTCGTCAAGTCCGTATTGCGATACCGGCTCGGTATATTGGTCTATAACGGTGACGTCGGGGTGCTTTGCCGTGCCGTCGGGATTGCACGAAACCGGCTCGAAAAGATTGTTTGCTATTTCCACTATTCCCGTGCAAAACGTTTCATAATCTCCCTTTAGAAACGCGCCGAGCGGAGCTATGGCGTTTTTCGCCGTTTCAACTATTGCGTCCTGCGACGGCCCCCAAACCTGATTTCCGTCACCGTCCACCAGCACATATTCGCCGAAGCCGGCTATTATCAGGATAGGCGTAACCTTATCCTTGGGCTCTGCGGCTGCCGCGGGAACAAAGCAAAGAACTGTCATGGTCAGTGCCAAAAGTACACTGACAAGCTTTTTCATCCTGTTTTTTGACATAATTATTCTCCCCCTGCTTTAAACAATTAAGTAGATATTACCATAATTATATCATTTTTGCAATATTTTTTATACAATCAGCTCATAAAATCCGTCTCAACCCTTTTAATTGACGTTTCGGGCGAATATGTCCATTTATCTATGTGACCGTCACTTATAAAATAATCCGCCGCCGGACTTTTGCCGTCACCGGTAAAATAGTCCACGATAATAAGCTTTATTTTCATCCTTTCGGGATTTATGCTTTTTATGTAAACCGCGGCACTGTCGCCTGCGCGCGGCCCTGAGGCGCATTCGGCAAGCCCTGCAAGATTGGGCGCAAGCTCCACGAATATACCGTAATCCTCCACAGAGCGTATTACTCCGGGCACGGTTTCTCCGGGCGCGAATTTTGAAGCGTTTTCCTCCCAAGTGCCGAGCAGTTCCTTTTGCGACAAGGTGATTCTGCCGTTTTCGTCTATCGATTTCACAACTGCCTTTATATCCTGATTAACCGAAAAACGAACACACGGATGAGGTATGCGCGACACCGAGATACCGTCTATCGGCATAAGTGCCGAAATGCCTGCGCCTATGTCGCAAAACGCGCCGAACGGCTCAAGGTGCGTCACGCGCGCGTCGATTATATCGCCCGGAATGAGTCTTGAAGTATAATTTACCGCGCACTCTTCTTGGAGCTTGCGGCGGCTGAGCAGAGCGAATGTCTCGCCCCTTTCATTCTCGGAAAATCCCGTTATCACAAAGTCAACGGGCTTATTAACGCGCGATATTATGGCTATGTCGCGAACCGTGTTATCTTCAATCCCCATAGCGCATTCCTTGCGCGGCATAAATCCCTTCATACACCTTAAATCCACGTCGAGATTGTGTCCGCGGTCGCAGAGAACCGCGCGCGCCTCAAGCGATTCTCCCGACAAAAAGGCGTTTTTGAGCTCCGCCGGGCTTGAAAGTCTTTTTTCGACGGCTTCGATGTCCGGGCGTGCACCCTCGGGGTAATATTTTTTCATAATTCTCACCTGCTTTGTTTACACTATGCCTGCCGCTTTATAAACACCGTGTCCCTTATGGCAGGTACAACACTATATGTATATGCGGCAGCTCTTCGGTTGAGAATTAACGCGCGATTTTATTTTAGCCCGGCAAGCCTCCGGTTTTGCCGCGACGCAGAACGAAGCGAGCCGCTCAAAACCGTAATAAACAAAGTCCGGGAAATGCAAAAGTGCCGCAAACACGAGGTCTGCGACACTTTTTTACACCATATTCAAATATCACTTTTTAGCCTGTTTCGAGTACTTCTTGAGATATATAAATCTCATAAGTCTTGTCTCAATGGGGCTTATGGGCTTGCCTGCCTCAAACAGTCTTGCGCCGACTGCGGTCTTGCAGCCCTTATCCATTACCATTTCAACCGCTGTGGCATCATATTCGCTGCCCGATACGCAAAGCGCACCGTTGTTGTTAAGAAGAACTCCGTTTCTTCCCTTAAGAGCCTTTACGACCTTCTTAGCGGTCTTTTTGGTGCTGTTGGGATTAAATGTTACCGAGCGAACGGTTGCGCCGACAAGCTGTGCAAAATCGTCAAGAAGCGGCTTCATTGTTTTGCCCGACTTAGACATTGCGACTTCCGCCGGTGTTTTGGTGTGCATAATGAAGTTTACGTCCTTGCGCTTTTTATAGATGGCTCTGTGCATTTCAGCCGAAGCCGGATAATCATTGCCTGCTACAAGCTCACCCGTTTTAATATCTATTCTGACTATCGAGCCGTCGCCGTCTACGGCACTTATATTAAACACGCTGCCGTCACGTTCGCTGTTGCACGGCTCAAATACCGGAGCCTCCTTGGCACTCGAGTCAAAGAGAGAGCCGATATACTCGGCTACGTCGCCGAGGGTCTCGGCTACCTTACCGGTGATGAGACGGTATCTGTTTTTAACGGTAGTTTCGCAGATCTTTTCGAGCTCTGCCGCTACCTTAAACGCCTCGTCGTAATCCTTACCCATGCAAAGAGCACCGTGGTGAGCCATAATTACGGCCTTGGAGTCCGAACGCTTTATAGCCTCGACAACGCCCTTGCGAAGCTTGCCGGTTCCGGGAAGTCCGTATGCCGCAATCGGGACATTATCGCCGACTATTTCGGCCGACGCGGGTTCAACCTCGTTTATATCCATACCGAGCGCACTTATGACGGACGCCTGCATCTGATGCGTGTGAATTACGAAATTAACCTCGGGGCGAAGACGATATGCCTCGGCATGAATGCCCTTTTCGGAGGACGGCTTAATGTCACCCTCATAGCTGCAATCGTCGATATTAACAACTACTATTTCGTCGGGAGTAAGAGTTTCATAGGGACGTCCGCTCGGAGTAATAACGAATCTCTTATCGTCTACTCTGCATGAAATATTACCCCATGTTCTCGCGATAAGGCCGTATTCAACAACCTCTATACCGGCTTTAATGACGAGCTGTTTTGCTTCCATTATATCCATTGTATTCACCTCTTCGTTATTTATAACAAAGCGGGACAGACGGAAAACCCGTCCGCCCCGTTTTCTTGGGATTAAATTCAGTCAGCTTTAACAGCGACGTTTTCAAATACTCTGTCGAAGCAAGCAAGAGCCTGATCGATCATCTTAGGAGTATAAGCGGCTGAAGTATAAAGACGGCTGCCTGCGAGAGTTACAAGACCCTCTGCCATATAAGCTGCGCCCATATGCTCCATTTCCTTCTGTCTTATGCCGGTCTCGCCGAGAATTGCCGGGATTTCCCACGGTTTCTTCCAGTTAATCTGATAGTGCATTGTGCCGACTGTCTCAAGGTGGCAGATAGAGCCGGTGTTCCAAACTACGAAGGGAAGACCGTGCTTCTTAACGAGCTCTTTAAGACCCGCACAAATTCTGTCGCCCATCTGACCTGCCTTCTGGCAAGCGTTTGTTCTTTCGATTTCTTCAAGAGTGAAGTAACCTGCGCAGCATGAAAGCGGGTTAGCGGTCATTGTGCCGCCGACAAGAGCCTTGTGGATCTTCTTACCGCTCGAATCAAGGCCTGCACCGAGATACTTCATGTACTCTCTCTTACCGCCGATGCCGCCTGCACCCGGATAACCGCCTGCAATAACTTTACCGAATATGGTAAGGTCGGGCGATACGCCGAAGTAACCTTGAGCACCTGCCATACCGATACGGAAGCCTGTAACAACCTCATCGAATACGAGGAGTGCGCCGTATTTGCGGCAAAGACGCTCAACGCCTTTAACATATTCAACGGTGATGGGGGTAGTACCGCTCTCGGGGCCTACCGGCTCCATATAAACGGCTGCTGTGCCGCCGCGGAACTGGTTGAGTCTGAGCTTTTTCTCAAGATCGTCAAGATCGTTCGGAGTAGTCTCCTGAATGAACATGAAGCAGTTGAGCGGAACACCGTGAGCCTGTGTGAACTTGGTGCCGTTTACGCGGATACCGTAAGCCATCTGATCTGACCAGCCGTGGTAAGCGCCGCCCATCTTTATGATGTTCTTATGCTTTGTAGCAAGTCTCGCGATACGAGCCGCACCCATGCAAGCCTCGGTGCCCGAGCCCATCATACGGAACATATCAACGGTTTCAACGCTGTCGGAAATCTTTTTGGCGAGCTTGTACTCAAACTCGTGGAAAAGTCCGGTTGAGGGACCGCAAGTATTAAGGAGGTCGATGACCTGCTCACGAACAGCTTTCGGGTTGGAGCCGAGAACAGTCGGGCCGCCTGCCTGAAGGAAGTCAAAATACTTGTTGCCGTCAACGTCATAGAGATATGCACCCTCTGCCTTTGTGAAAACAAGCGGGAAGGGATAGTTGAAAGCAAGGTTATGCTGAACGCCGCCGGGGATTATCTGGCGAGCTTCCTCAATCTGTGCTTTTGATTTGAGGCACTTTTTGTTGTAATACTCATCCTCGTATTTTTTAAGAGCCTCCGGCTTGATGGTGTAAATCGGCTTTTTAATAAGCTCATCAAGCTCTTTGTTGACTGCAACAGCGTCATTGTACTCCGAAATTGCAAATCTTGTGTCCATATCGTGACCTCCGTTTAATAAAATTAACGAAACGGTGCTGCGCAAAAGCGGCGCACCATAGATAACCACGTGTAGTGAATTACCGTTCACTTGTAATTATAGCACAAAAAAGACTCTTGTCAACGCAAAAATACGACGCGGCAAACAAATCGAACTCAAAATTGCGGACGTTTAGATGTTTTTTAACTATTATTTGAATTTGTTAAACTAAACAGCCGCGAATTTGAAAAAATGACGAATACATCTGTGGGGTGTAAATGAGCAACTACACAATATATTGATGATTACTCCGTCAAAATAAATAATCGATGTGTTAATTATTCGTCAATCTGCCGAAATTTCGAAATTGCGGCAAAAATCGCGGATTTTTTGCATAAATGTCTCTTTCGACTGCCGAATTTGCATTGCAGCCGCTTTCAGGCTCCATCAAATAGGGTGATTCCCCACGGTGTGGGGAAATGTCTCGTAGTGACAAAGGGACTCTCTCCCGTCAGGAGCTGGCTGTGAGCAACGCGAACAGACTGAGGGATTATTCAGGCTCCCTTGTAAAGGGAGCTGGCTACGAACGTAGTGAGTAGACTGAGGGATTTAATAGGCTCCCTTGTAAGGGGTGATTCCCCACGGTGTGGGGAAATGTCGCGGAGCGACAAAGGGGACGGGCTCCCGTCAGGAGCTGGCTGTGAGCAACGTGAACAGACTGAGGGATTAAAAAACAAAATACTACCTATTTAAAACTCATACACCCCCACAAAATCCCTCCGAGTTGCCTTCGGCAACCCACCTCCCTTTTCAAGGGAGGCAAAAGCGGATTAAAGGTCACGCACATTCTTTTTAAATTCCGTAAATTCCTATGAAATCCCTCTGGCTTGCCTGCGGCAACCCACCTCCCTTTTCAAGGGAGGCAAAAGCGGATTAAAGGTCACGCACATTCTTTTTAAATTCCGTAAATTCCTATGAAATCCCTCCGGCTTGCCTTAACGGCAACCCACCTCCCTTTTCAAGGGAGGCAAAAGCGGATTAAAGGTCACGCACATTCTTTTTAAATTCCGTAAATTCCTATGAAATCCCTCCGGCTTGCCTTAGCGAGGCCCACCTCCCTTTTCAAGGGAGGCAAAAAGCGGATTAAAGGTCACGCACATTCTTTTTAAATTCCGTAAATTCCTATGAAATCCCTCTGGCTTGCCTGCGGCAACCCACCTCCCTTTTCAAGGGAGGCAAAAAGCTTCCAAACTGCTTTGGCGAGGCTTGCTCTCTGCAAGGGAGGCTGAAAAGTAAAAAGACGAAAACGGAAGTGGAAAACGAATAGTGAAAAGGGCGGGCAGGGGTGTGTGGAAAGCTCCTTATACGGCACACAAAAAAGAATTGACATACAACGCTTCTGTCATACTCTTCCTCTTTATCTCTCACATGACCACAGAAAAGAATAGGCATACAACGCTTCTGTCATACTCTTCCTCTTCATCTCTCATATGATACACAAAAAAAATAGGCGACAGCACCTAAATTAAGTACAAAAACAGAATAGGCACACGATATCAGAATGGGGTACAGAAACGGAATGGTGCACAAAATGCAAAACAGGGCACAAAAAAACAGAGCAAGGCGAACCTTGCTCTGCTTATGATTGTTAATAAATCGGATCGATTGCTACGTGAGCGTCAGATCTCAACCCAACCCGAGTCGCCGCCCTCTACGGGGCCGGTGCCTATGGAGATTGTGATGATATCATCAAGCTCGTATGCAGAAACATCGAAATCCGGTGTTTGATAAACCTGTTTCATTGAGATTTAATCTCCTTTCAAGATATAATAATAAAATTTAATGTCGGAACGGAATATTCAGTTTTGAACAGCCGAACCGATAGTAAAGTTTCGCTGTGGTTTCTTGGTAAAATTCAATTACTGAGCTTTCCAATTAGCAACAGCAGCATCATATCCTGAAGCAACTTTAGCAGTTACAGCTGCGGAATACCAAACATAATGATCGGCAGTACCGTCATTGTAGCATACATAAGCGATGCAGTCAATATCAGTTGCCTGAGAAGCATGAGAGATATTCTTGATGATTGCGCCGAAGTATGCATCGGAAGAAGCGCTTGCCTGACTTACATAGTCGGTAGAAGCAGCTTTCCAAGCTGACGGAAGTGCGGTGCCTTTTTCAACTGCTGTCTTAGCAGCATCTGCATCGGCAGCGCCTGTGTTGGCAGCAATGAAGCCAACGCTCTTAATTGTATTGCCGTTTGAGTTCATAGCAGCGAAGTCAGCAGCTGTGATAACCGAAGTAAGTCTGAACTGGAAGAGATCATCCGGAGCAGTTGTCTTATCGCCTGTGAACTTAACCTGAGTCTTATACTTAGCTACAGCAGGGTTTGCGACTCCGGGGTTATTGACCATTGCACTAGCAAGTTCTGTATTAACTTCG
>HF993126.1 GCA_000432435.1 Eubacterium sp. CAG:180 | reverse complement strand
AGGGAGCTGCCGAAGGTGGGATAAGCGACTGGGGTGAAGTCGTAACAAGGTAGCCGTAGGAGAACCTGCGGCTGGATCACCTCCTTTCTATGGAGAAAAGCCGAAAGGCAAAATCCAAGGTCAGAGGATTTCTTGGAAGAAGTCGTTGTTTAATTTTTGAGGTTCAAAAAGAACTTCAAAAAGCAAGTGGAGAACGGACCCCGTGTGAAAAATGGGGGTGTAGCTCAGCTGGGAGAGCACCTGCTTTGCAAGCAGGGGGTCATCGGTTCGATCCCGTTCATCTCCACCACGCTCTGGCAAGAAAGAGCGATGAAACCGTTTACGGGCTCATAGCTCAGGTGGTTAGAGCGCACGCCTGATAAGCGTGAGGTCGGTGGTTCGAGTCCACTTGAGCCCACCAGATTACGGAAAGCCGTAATCGAAATTGCACCTTGAAAACTGAACAAAGAAAAAGGTAAAGTGATAAGAAAAATATTTTAGGGTAATAACTACAATATTAATTATCGTCGAGAAACAACCCAAAGAAGAACCAAAAAAAGATTCGAGCAAATTTGGTCAAGCTACAAAGAGCGTAAGGGGAATGCCTTGGCACCAGGAGCCGACGAAGGACGCAGCGATCTGCGAAAAGCCACGGGGAGCCGAAAGCAGGCTTTGATCCGTGGATATCCGAATGGGGAAACCCGCATGGTTAATAGCCATGCGACGTATACTGAATAAATAGGTATGCGTCGGGAACCGTC
>HF993125.1 GCA_000432435.1 Eubacterium sp. CAG:180 | reverse complement strand
TACCTTTCCAAGGACGAATACAGCGAAGTGTTGCAATCACTTATCCGTTTAAAGAACAGCCTGATAGCACAAGGCAGATACACGGACGCAGTAGATGATATTCTTTGCAAAGTGCTTTCAGCCAAGAAAAGAAAGTTCAAAATCAAATATATCTGAACACGAATAAAGACCGCCTACACTTTTGTAAGCGGTCTTATGTTTTAGTTCGATAAACTGGAATTTATATTGCAATCATTTTTTCTTTAATTCTAGAATATTCTTCTCGATCTGCTGTATAACCCCCCTGAAATCATCATCCGTTTTTCCTGTCGGATCTTCAAGTTTCCAGTTGTCATCAAACGCTCTGCCGATAAATGGACAACCTACATCACAACCCATGGAGATGGAGATGTCTGGCTCCGGGATGCTTGATATCAGCTTAGAATACTGCTTTTTCTCCATGTCGATGCCGTAAAGCTCCTTCATGAAACGGACGGCATCCTGATTGATCTGAGGCGCAGCAAGTATGATGGAATCCTTCAGGAAATCAATGCCCGTATGATTCTGTATAATTTCTGTGAATTAGTGACTTCTCACACTGTGGTAAAAACATCTAAAAATACCAAACACGTCTATAAAATTAATTTCGCCACCGCAGTAAACATATGCAGGGCATATCTCAAACACGGCGGTGACGAAACAGAGACCATGCTTCTCATACAAAAGTATCTGACACTTGTCAGGTACAATCGAAAATATCCTATCCAC
>HF993124.1 GCA_000432435.1 Eubacterium sp. CAG:180 | reverse complement strand
CCTAAATTATCCCGAGTATTATCTGTGTACTCAACTATCAATTCCCCATTAGAATTAAAGCTCATTTTTGCTATTCCTCGTCCGTCGGCGCCTTTGGAGCCCTGAAGTCCCTGCTGACCCTGCTCGCCCTTGTCGCCTTTATCTCCCTTGATATTGCCGAGGTTGGATATGGAATTATCGGACATTGTAACCACAAGCTCGCCGTCCGGGGAAAGTGTGAGCGACTTAATACCGAGTCCGTCGGCGCCGTTCGCGCCGTCCTTACCGTTCTCACCGGTAACCTTGCCGAGATTTTTGACGTCGCCGTTTGAATAGGTCAAAACAAGCTCGCCGGAGGTATTGATTTCCGCCTTGGTTATGCCTAAGCCGTCGGCACCCTTGATGTTACCGAGGTTAAGAACCGTGCCGTTTGTAAGTGTTACGGTCAATGCGCCGTCAGCCGACACATCGACATTTTGTATGCCCACGCCGTCTTTTCCGTTAAGTCCGCTGTCGCCTTTATCTCCCTTGTCGCCCTTTGAGCCTTTGATATTGCCGAGGTTTATAACGTTGCCGTTTGAGAACGAAAGCACAAGCTCGTTATCGGCATTTATTGTAACATCTGTAATGCCTACACCGTCAGCTCCGTTTGTACCGTTGATACCGTCAGTACCGTTGATACCTGCGTCGCCTTTTTCACCTTGAACGCCTTGGTCACCCTTTTCGCCTTGAATGCCTTGGTCGCCCTTGTCGCCTTTTTCGCCTTGAACTCCCTGTGCGCCGTCATTGCCTACCACTCTGCCGAGATTCACAGTTGTTCCGTCGCTGTATGTTATAACAAGCTCGCCGAGAGCATTTATTTCACTGCTTGCAACGCCTACGCCGTCGGTGCCGTTCGTGCCGTTGATACCTGCGTCGCCTTTTTCACCTTTGACGCCTTGGTCACCCTTGTCGCCTTTTTCGCCTTTTTCGCCTTGAACTCCCTGTGCGCCGTCGTTGCCGACTACCTTGCCGAGATTTACCGTGTTACCGTCGCTGTATGTTATGACAAGCTCACCGAGAGCATTTATTTCGCTGCTTGCAACGCCTATGCCGTCGGTGCCATTCGTGCCGTCTTTACCGTCTGCACCGTTGAGGCCTGAGTCGCCTTTTTCGCCCTGAATGCCTTGGTCGCCCTTTGCGCCCTTTATGTTTCCGAGATTAAGTGACGTTCCGTTCGTAAGAGTAATCAAAAGATTTCCGTCATTTGAAATTTCAATATTATTTATACCGGTGCCGTCTTTTCCGTCGGTTCCGTTGAGACCCGCGTCACCCTTTTCACCTTGAACGCCTCTTTCACCTTTTTCGCCTTTTTCACCCTGTACGCCTTGGTCGCCCTTGTCTCCCTTGTCACCTTTTGCACCGACAACGGGGCCGAGGTTTTCGGTAAGGTCGTTTGTGTATGTGATTACAAGTTCACCTGCGCTGTTGATTTCGGACTTTTTAACTCCTATACCGTCCGAACCGTTAAGACCGTTTTCGCCTTTTTCGCCCTTTTCGCCTTTTGCTCCCTGCAAGCCTCGCTCGCCTTTATCGCCTTTTTCGCCTTTTGCGCCTACAACCGCTCCTACATTGGCGCGCTGACCGTTAGAGAACGAAAGCACAAGCTCACCCTCCGAATTGATTTCGGCGGAAGAAACGCTTATGCCGTCTTTACCGTCGGTACCGTTTGTGCCGTTCACACCGTTTATACCGTCAGAGCCTACTATTTTACCGAGGTTTGCCGTCGTCCCGTCCGAATATGAAATAACAAGCTCACCCGACTCATTTATAACCGCTGCGGAAATGCTTATACCGTCCGTTCCGCTCGTACCGTCGGTACCGTCTCTGCCATCTTTTCCGTCAGCACCGTTTTTGCCGTCACGACCGTCTTTGCCGACTACTCCGCCGAGGTTTGCAGTTTCGCCGTTTGTATAAGTCAACACCAGTTCGCCTTTTTCATTTATAATCGAAGAAGCAATACCGACTCCGTTGTTTACTGTTTCACCGACAACCTTGTCAAGATTTACGCTGTTGCCGTCGGAATAGGAAATGACAAGCTCGCCCTTATCATTGATTTTTGCCGATTTTATTCCTATGCCGTCCTTACCGTCTTTTCCGTCTTTGCCGCTTGCGCCGACCGCCTTACCGACATTGATTTTTGTTCCGTCGGAAAGCGTAATTACAAGGTCGCCTTTTTCCGAAAATGCTGCGGAGCTGATATCGGATTTGTCTTTTTTCGACATTGCGGTAAGGGTTTTGCTCCAATCCTTTTCACTGCCCGAATATCCGTTATCGACGGCAATCTGATATGCCGATTTACCCTGGAGAGAAACAAGCCAATCATCAAGGCTTCCCGCATATCCCTGCTGCACCGCAAGCTCGTATGCGGACAAGCCGTTTTTAACGCTTGATGCCTGCACGCTTTTTCTGTTGTGCACAAAATTTGCGACTGCGAACGATATGCCGGTCATTATAGCTATCAGCAATACCGCCACAATCACTTTGATTGCCGCTTTACGTTTTGATGACGTTTTCTGTTTTTCCATTTATTTACAACTCCTTCTCAATAATAAAATACTTCATTTATGATAATACTCAATTATTGAGTATATGTCAATACTCAGCTTTTGAGTATGCTAACATTTTCACAAATTACAATGGAGGTTTTGTGGAAATGGATTACAGAACAAGGATGAGAAACATCAGGGAAGACAGAGATTTAACACAAAAGCAAGTAGGTGAAATCATCAACAAATCCCAACAGGGCTACAACCATATCGAAACCGGAAGAGCGGAATTGAAAATCGAGGATTTAATCAAGCTCTGTCAATTTTATAATGTTTCCGCCGATTATTTTATAGGTTTAACCGATCAAGAGTAAGTTCGGTTACCTAAACACATAATGCAGCGGTGCTTTGCGGTTTTAACACTACTTTGCACGATGCGGTGCTCAAATTTATCATATCTGTATATTGATGTTAATTTTTTTGGTGATATAATTGTGTTGCGTCCTACAAGGCGACACAGCTAAAAAAACAATACCGAAATAAAAAAATACGTAAATGCAAAAAGGATAATTATGCCGAAAAAGACGAAGTTAAAAAACAGTAACAAAATGGATATGATAAACGGCCCTATATGGAACAAGCTTCCGCGATTTGCGCTGCCCGTGGCTGCAACAGCAATACTTGAGCAGCTTTTCAACGCCTCGGATATAGCCGTAGTCGGAAACTTCACGGGCGCAGCCAAAACGGCCTCGGTTGCCGCCGTCGGAGCGAACAGCCCGGTAATCGGGCTGATACTCAACCTGTTTATAGGTATAGCCCTCGGTACAAATGTAATAATAGCGAACGCAATAGGCAGAGACGACAGAGAAACCGTACAGCGTGCGGTTCACACCTCGGTGCTCACCGCAATAATCGGCGGTTTTCTTGTAATGATACCCGGTGAAATTTTTGCCGTGCAAATTTTATCGGTTATGAGCATTCCGGAGGATGTACTGCCGTATGCCGTTCTGTATCTTCGCATATATCTGCTCGGCTTGCCCGTAATACTGTTGTACAACTTCCTGTCGGCCGTTTTCAGAAGCGTGGGCGATACAAAAACTCCGCTTATAGTGCTTGCGCTCTCCGGATGCCTCAACGTGCTTTTGAATTTATTCTTTGTAATAGTTCTTAAAATGACCGTAAACGGAGTTGCCATTGCCACCGTTATATCCAACGCAATCAGCTCGATTGTGCTGTTTATTGTTTTGATGAAGTCCGACAAGTACATAAAGCTGTCGCTCAGGGAGCTGCGCATAGACAAAAGAGTACTCGGTCAGATTTTGGAAATCGGTCTGCCGGCAGGCATACAGAGTGCTGTTTTTGCCATTTCAAACATAATAATTCAGGCGGCTATCAACAGTCTCGGAACAATAGTTATAGCGGCGTCGAGCGCGGCATTTAATATAGAGGTAATAGCTTACGATGTCTTTAACTCGTTCAGTCAGGCGTGCACGACCTTTGTCGGTCAAAACTACGGCGCCGGCAAGCTCGACCGCTGTAAGAAAACCCTGCTTCTGTCGATTGCGGAGGACACAATCGCAACAGCCGTCACAATAGGGCTTGTTCTTTTCTCGGGACGATTCCTGCTCTCGATATTCACAAGCGACCCACAGGTAATAGAGCTCGGCTACACCAGACTTTTACTGATTTTCTCGGCATACACGTTTTCAATGCTTTACGAAATTATGTCGGGGTATCTTCGCGGCTTCGGCATATCCTTGGTACCGGCTCTCCTCACAACAATAGGCGTTTGCGGCACAAGAGTATTTTGGATATACGTCGTTTTCCCGTCGTCGCCTACCTTCAAAACCATTATGTATGCGTACCCGATAAGCCTGTCGCTTACGGCGGTACTGATATTTATAGCTCTGCTCGCCTATCACCCGTCGCGCAGGTTTAAAGGCGCCGTATCCGCCGAATAATCCGGCCGCGTAAAATTATGACTTAATATAAAAAAGGCACGTTAGTTAAAAAATAACTAACGTGCCTTTGCCGTGTCTGCAAACGGAGCCGATGCTCATTCGGCTATACGGTTGTCATATATCATAACATTTCTGTGAACATCCTTGACTGGCTTCAAAAGACAAATAGGCTCAAACTTAATCGGGTCTTTTTTAGAAAACGTGTTGTCGTGAATTTTCATATTTCTGCACGGGCCGCTCTCGTACCAATCCCTGCAATCGCACGAGATGTAAATATCGGGCATACCGACGCTTTTGAACGTGTTACCGAAAATCTCCGACTCCTTATCGGTAGTACAGAGAATGCCTCGCGTCGGGATCGCATTAAAGGTACATCCGCTCACGGTGAGATTCGGGTTATACGTGATGTTCTCAAAGACATACATTTCCGGCTTCATCGGCGGCAGCTTTTCTTTGAATTTCACAATGACCGTCTTTTTATCAATGTTGTCGTCCGTGCTGTCTACGGTATAAACGCCGTCAAGCTCCGACAAATCGGTTCTGCTGTATATTTTCACTTTATCGCCGGAGTAAAACGCCTTGTAACCTCCCTGCTGATGATGTACAAATTCAAGCTCGGCGGTTCGCTCGTCGCAAGCCTTTCTGAACCTTAAAAATGCGCCGTGCACATTGATTGCGTCATCGTGCGGGTGTTCAAAGTGCGAGTCGGTTATTTTCACATAGCCCTTGCAGCCGCATACGTGAATCAAATCGGCAAACGAAGAAACTCTGTAACCGCTCGCCGGCTTAAATGTCAGCTTATCAAAGCTCAGGTTTTCGCACATCTGGGACAGCCACCCGAAGCCGTGCATATAGTTGACGGTTAACCTCTCGCAGAAGATATCGGAGCAGTTCTCGAAAAACAATCCGCAGTTGTCGCGCAGCTTATTACGAGACATCGCAACGACGTCTCCGACCTTGAATTTAGGCGACACAAAATATCTGCATTCGACGGTATGATCCCCCGTTTTTTTGATTTTAAAAGCGTTTTTCGTAGGTGAGCGCAACGTTCTGAAAACCTCGTCGCCTCTGTGAATTACGTTGCAGTAGCACTCGCCGTTGGCTGTATAGGTGTAGTAATTCTCTCCGCTGAACGGACTTTTTTCAAAGAACGTAAGATTATTATTTTTGACCTCAAAGTCGCTTCCCGTCGGGATTTTATATGTAATTTTATTGAGCGAACGCTCTACGACCTCCATTTCGAAATTCGTCGGGGAGGCATATCTTACGGTGAAATTTACAAGCCTTACATTTTTACAGCCGCGCAGAGAAAACGCACACATATCGCCGTGAATTACAAGGGTTGAACCGCAGCCGTCCACGGTAATATTCTCCTTATTCTCGATAAGCACCGCAAAATACTTGTCGGGTGCCTTAAAAGAGTCCGTATTTGTCATATGGCAAACCTTGTGAATACAGCGCTCCTTGTAAAAATGATACTCATTCTTCGGGAAAATAAGAGTGTCTCCGCTCTGCAATTCATTTATCGCTTTGATAACGCCCTCGGCAGAATTTGAGACGTCGCAGAAATCCGTGGCTTTGATATTCAATGTCATCCTCCGATTGTAAATTATAGCATAAGCTGTTTAGATTGTTTTTAACTACGTGCTCGTTTTCGGCACATTCAGGTGTGCTCACATCACCGTTTGAGTCGGATTTTCAAGATGTAATGCCGGCTTTTTTAAGCTCCCTCTTCAGTCTCTTGACTGCCGCTGCAAGTATGATTTCGGTGTTTGTTCCGGTTGAAATAAGGCAATACACCTCGTGATAAACCGCATAAAACGCGCACTTCAAATCACACTTTTCCGAAACGGGATATTTCCTTTTATATGCTTCGTAAAGCCCGAAGCACTCCCCGGTCAGGTTTCTCAGCTGGAACAAATCAAATTCTTTGTCAGCCCACTTGCACTCAAGGGGGTCGATTATCGCGGTGATATTAAGTCTTTTATCGGACATTACATTCATAACATTCAAATCGCCGTGGATAAGAGACGCCTCTTTTACGGGCTCGCTGAAAATGTAATCAAAATTTTTCCACGCCGTTTGCATAACATTAAGCGTGCTGTCCTTCAGCCGTTTTTTTCTGTTAAGCTCTGCGGCGGTCTGTAAAATATCCTGCGCAAACGGTCGGTAAAAATCAAGCCAATTATCGTACTCGGGGAAATCGAGGCTGCCGAATTTGTTGCAGGTAACGCTGTGCCAATTTGCAAGACAATCCGCTATTTCATCTGCAAATTTCGCTTTTCTTTTTTTGCTTAAAAACAATTTCGAAAAGTCGGTGAAGCAGTCTGTTCCGTTCACAAATTCCTCAATTATAAAATCCATGGGGATTTCGTCGGTTGCGTCAAAGGTAAAATAGACCTTGGGAATATGAACCAGCGAGCTTTCGGCAAGCTTTTTCAGCGCGGCGCTCTCATTATGCTGCATACCGGCGACGCGGCAGGCCTTTACCGTAAGAATGTACGGCATCACGGGCAATTCGGCCTTGTAAACATATCCGAAGGAGCCGCCGCCTATGTATTTAATCTGCGTTGCTCGGCTCCCGTAATGTCTGAAAAGCACTTCCTTTGCAAATTCGCATGTCTGTTCTTTTGTGTATTTGCTGACTGTTTTTTGCTGCATAGGTACCTCCCCTTTTTCACACTGTTTTTCAACTTTGTTAATACCCGTATGTTTTCGACGTACCGATTTACACATTTATGTTTTAAAAATATAATATCAAAAAGAACAGCAAATATCAATAAACATCTCTGTACAAAAAAGCCGTCGGACATATAGCCCGACAGCTCTTAGGTCTTATATGTATTATGGTGCTTTCGACGTCCGCAAGGCTCGCCGAGCTCCTTTTCAATTTGCTTTTTAAGCGCAGCCAGCCTGTTTCTGACCGTTGACGACGGCATATTTTTTATCTTGCCGATCTCTCTGCTCGACCAGCCGTAGCTTTTAAGAGTCACTATTTCTCGGTCGAGCTCGCTCATTTTCAAAAGTATCTGCTGAATTTCAACAGATGTGATATCATCAAACACCTCAAGACATTTAATGCTTTCAAGCTCATCAAGCGAGTCGGCAAAATTGTTTTTACGAAGTCTGTCGGCAAGCACATTCTTTGCGATTTTAAAAATCAAAGACTTTTCTTTTTTGATGTAACCGAGCGTCGGCAGATAACCCCACAACTTCATAAAGGTGATTTGAGCCAAATCCTCTGCCTCGTCGCTGTCAAATCGCCTTGAAAAATACGAAACTATGCTTTTATAATACTTTTCATAAATTTGGTTAAACAGTTCAATGTTATTCATTTTTTTCCGTGATTTTGTTGCCTACGGTTGAATTGACTTTAACATAGCCCAAAATATTTTTGCCGCATTTTACCTCGTTGCCTGCCGCAAATGTTATCTTTTTATCGGAGAGCATTTGCTCGGTCATGTTATTGTCAATATCGACATTGTTGCCTGCGGCCACCAATGTATTGTAATCGAAGCTCCTCACCGTATCGCCGTCGATTTCGATGGTGTTAGGGTAAGGCTTTATTACGACGTTATCCTCAACCTCAACACTTCTGCCGTTCATTCGCGTCATCTCATAGCATGACTTTTTTCTTTTAAGCAGAAGCCCGTTCACGCACAAATCCGGAATCTTTTCAACGGTCTCAAGAATAACAATGCCGTTGACAATATAGAGGCAATCATCGGAAACATTTTTATCGTTTAATGTAACCATTCCGTTTAAAACGCTGTATTTGCTGTAGCTGACCTCTATAATGCTTGCAACATTTCGGATTGTTATCTTGGCATAGGCATTTTTCCATTCATCACTCGCATTTTTCGGAATAAGAAGCATCGCACAACTCTCGATTTTCTTGATTTCCCTTAACGCCTCGGCAGTAAAATTTTGCAAATCAAGAAGCGCTATGTTTTTTATGGTTTTTCTAAGCATAAACATTCCCCTTTAAAAGCTTTGAAACACTCTTCGTTCATTAAGACGAATTCAAAATAAAAACTGTCCGTATTATTTCAATTTATTTTTACTTGCGATTACACACCCAAACGACATGCAAAGTAACGCTATTATCCGCACAACTCCGTCGGCGAACTGAATTAAAACAATTTTATCCATAATTCAAATTTCCTCTTAAAAGTTATTGAAGCGCGTTTCACCTATTAAGACGAAATTGAAGAGTAAACTGTCCGCATTATTTAAAAATTTATCGGAGTCCGCAAAATGCGGTATCGCAAAATAAACAATAAGGGCTCCGTTTTACGAAGCCCTTGAGCAAGTGTGTTCATATCAAGCGGAAAATCGAAGCCGTGTGATTTTACGTTTATTTTTCCTCGGCGGACATATTTTTGCGACTGTTTGCATGCAAAATCACTTTATTTGAAATATCCTTGATTACAATCGGAACCGCTACCGCCAAAATCACATAGAAAAGATAAATTCCGGAATCTCTCCACGGGTATGCGTACCACAAAGTGCTCTTTGAAAACCTTGAAACCCTTGATATTACTAGGGGTTCAGACTTTTTCGATTTATTTCCACTCTACAAAGACTAACACATTTTGTTTATAAAATGCATCGTGTAGTCTTCGCAGTATTTTGATAATCCATATTATCATACCTGTATGACGAGAATTTATCATTTTCTTATCAGGTGCGATAAAACCGATGGTTGCAAGAAAAGAATAATCGCAACCGGATTGGTTTTACATTTATATTATACTTGATATCTTTTTGCCTTGCAAGATGTATTTTAATTTTACGCACACATTTCAAAAAATGTGCGTAAATTTTAATTGTTTTTTTTAGTTGTCTCAGGTATAATAAAATCAGCACACAATTACGTGTTCGCTGTGCGTGAATTTTATTTAAGGAAGAGGGTGAATGAGTGAATCTTCAAGAGCGAGCAAAAGAAGTAGTTGTAGACAATAATGGCATTGCAAAATCTGCCGACTTTGTCGCTGCCGGAATCAGAGCTGTTGATGTCGTAAACCTGTGTAACGCAGGCTTTCTTAATCGTGTACGACACGGATACTATCAGCTTGCCGAACAATGTGTTTCTTCAGAAGAACAATTGCTTGCAACACTCATCCCAAAAGGAATAGTTTGTGTTGAATCTGCGTTGTTTCACTGTGGTTACAGCGACTTTGCACCACGAAAATGGTCAATAGCTGTACCTCGTTCAATGTCAAGAACAAAGCTAAAAGTCGATTCGCTTGCTATTCAACCTTATTATATGCAGCCTGAGTTGTATGAACTTGGGAAAATCACCGACAACTTCAATGGAGTTGAGCTGCCTGTATATGACCGTGAGCGAACAATATGTGATTGTTTCAAATATCGTTCAAGATTAGATAACGAAATTTTCAACAAGGCCATTAACGCTTATGTAAAAGACGACAAAAAGAATCTGAATAATCTTTCTGTTTATGCTAAAAAACTTCGTGTGTATAAAAAGGTTACCGAACTGATGGAGGTATTGCTAAATGGCTGATATTGCAGCGTCTGTGCTTACTCGATTAAAGAATAAGGCGCAGGCAAGTGGAAGAAGTTATCAACTTTCCTTACAACTCTTTTGTCAGGAAGAATTTTTGCGCAGACTTAAAAAATCAAAATATGCAGAAAATTTTGTTCTTAAAGGCGGATTATTTATCTATTCGCTTACCGAATTTGACAGCAGAGTTACAGTCGATGTTGATTTTTTTCTTCGACAAATGCCGAACACTCCTGAACAACTGCGAGTTGTGCTTGAAGAAATTATCGCAACACCTACTGAAAATGAATTTGTTACATTTGAGATAACAGATGTTGCTCCCATTGCTGTTGCAAAAAAATATGCCGGTATCGGTGCATCACTTGTTGCACACATCAAGAATACAAGAACACCTTTCAGCATTGATTTCGGCGTTGGCGATGTCATCGTGCCTAAACAGGAAAAGTGAAAAATTCCAACACAGCTTGACGATTTCATTTCTCCGACTGTAAATACATATTCGCTGGAAACAACAATTGCCGAAAAGCTTGATGCAATTCTCGATTTATTGGAATTTTCAAGCAGAATGAAAGATTATTATGATATTTATTATCTTGCCAATAAGTTCGATTTTGACGGTGCAACGCTGACAAAATCACTTAAAAAGACTTTTGAAAACCGTGGACACGCCTTTACGATAGAACAATTTGAGCAGGTTATGGCTTTTGCCGAAAATGATGCAATGCAAAAGAAATGGAAAGCATTTTGTCGAAAGATAGATACTAAAACCGATACATTCAGCAAAGTAATCGAAACAATAAACCTTTTCCTTGCAGAACCAATCAAAGCAGCAGAAAGCACGGCATTCACCGCACATTGGACTGCATCAGAAAACGAGTGGAAATAAAACTATTGATATGCACGCTATAAGTGTGAACGGAGGAACCTAACAATGGCAAAAATCATGGAACAACCAATTGTAGATTTTTTAAGACAACAGCTTAACTTTTCTGGATTCCCACTTCCTTCTGTAAGTGAAGATGAAAATCATCTTATTGTTTATGAGCAGGATAGTTATAAGCAAAATAGTGAATTGCTTGAACTGTTTCAACATGCTTCAAAGTGTAATGCGAATCCTGATATTTTATGGACAGACAATGCTGATTTTGGCAAGCCTGAATTTATTATCATCAACACCCATAATAATTTGGCTATTGTTGTTGAATGTAAGCCTAAAATTGCAAATCATAGTAGCAAAAAATTGCGAGAAGAAGGAATCCTTGTTCGAGATTCTAAAGTTATTAGCAGGTATTCCGTGGAAGGTGCTTTACATTACGCCAAGTATTTGTCTGCTAATTACGATGTGATTGCCATCGCTGTCAGCGGTACACCAGATAATTATAGAATAGATACTTTTGCTTGGGAAAAAGGACGCTTACATATTGAGGACGAAAAAGGACCATTTGTAAATTTGAACATTCATTCCATTTTGTCGTACAAAGAATATACACAAGCATTTGATTCAATAAACACTATCAAGAGAACTATTTTGGAAAAAGACGCCCTAAGTGTTGCCCAAGATTTGAATCAAACTCTTTATGATGCAAGTGTTCCTCCTATTGACAGAAGTTTGCTTATAAGTGGATTGCTTTTGGTTTTGCGTGATCCTGTTTTCATAAATAGTTATCGCGATAAGAAAATTTCTGAGAAGAAACTGCTAAAATTATTGGGTGATTCTATGGAAACAGAGTTGGAAGAATTAAAAGTTCAAGACTCTTTTAAGTTTTCTATGGTTCTTACGCGGTTTAAGGATGTCTTTAATCAGCCGGGCATGCTCAAAGACAATGCACGTGTTCTTCGTTCTGTTTTGGATACATTGAAAGCCAAAGTATACCCGTGTATGCAGGGTGACTTTTCTCTTGATATTATTGGCAAATTTTATAGTGAATTTTTGAGATATGCTAAGGGTGACCAATCAAGTGGAATTGTACTAACTCCTCCTCACATCACAGAGTTGTTCTGCGATTTGGTTAACTTGCAAATAGACGATGTTGTTCTTGATCCGTGTTCTGGCACAGGCGGATTTTTGGTTTCTGCAATGAACCGCATGTTTAAACTTGCCGAAAAATTTCCCAATTCGGAGGATGAAAAAGAAAAAATAAAAACAAGCCGTCTAATCGGTTGTGACGACGATAAATTAATGTTTTCGCTAGGTTGCTCTAATATGATTTTGCGTGGCGACGGAAAAGCTAATATGTATTATGGTTCATGCTTTGATCACCAAGAATCTTTAAGGAGCAAAAAGCCAACTGTTGGGATGATAAATCCGCCTTACAGTGGTTCTATTTATTCGCCGTTACAATTTGTTGATTTCTTATGCGACACCGTTGAAAAAGGAAGTTTAGTGTGTTCCATCATTCCTATTGCGTGTGCATATGCCGAGGAAAATAAGCTTATGAGGCAGCAAATCATGCAGAAACATACTTTGGTGGCTGTTATGAGTATGCCTATTGAACTTTTTAGACCTATTGGAACTGTTCCGTGTATAATGTTGTTTAAAGCTCAAGAGCCCCACGATAAAGAAATACCCACATATTTAGGAAACTGGAAAGACGATGGTTACAAGTGGAAAAAAGGCGTTGGAAGGATTCCCGATGGTTCAAAGGCGCTTGAAGCGAAAGAACGATGGATCAAATCATTCAAACGGACCATTGATGATCCCAACATAGGAATTTGGCAATGCTTAGATGGAACTGATGAATGCTGTTGGGAACGTTATGCAAAAACAGATTACTCAAAACTTGATCAAAGTGCTTTTGAATTGGAAATCAAGAAATATTTAATATTCCAGTTAAATCAAATGGATTTGTCAGAAATTTCAAACAACAAGGAGAATAATAATGATTTCAGTAAGTAAGATATTCGAAATTCTTCCTGGTCACGGTCTTGAATTGTGTAATATGAGCATATCTCAGCAAGGTATACCTTTTGTAAATAGATCGTCTAAAAACAATGGCGTGGCATGCAGAATTGATCCTATAGATGATTTGTTACCTCTTCCTGCTCATACCCTATCAGTGGCATTAAACGGTTCTGTACTCGAAACATTTTTGCAGACCGAACCCTATTACACGGCATATCATGTGGCGTGTTTAAAACCGTTAATAGAATTATCAGATCAAGAATTATTGTATTATGCAGCCTGTATAAGATTAAATCAATATAAATACAACTATGGGCGTCAAGCTAATGCTTCTTTGAAATTTTTAGAGATACCATCACCTAAAGATATTCCAGCCTGGGTAAAATCTTATTCGATTCCCAGTATGAAAACATATCTTAATCGTGCAAGCAAAGATGACGTTCCATTTAATCCTATTAAATGGAAAAAATTTGGCTTGGAGCAACTGTTTGATTTCGATAAGGGCACATTTCATCCTGAAGGAACATATACAACGGGGAACACTCCTTTAATTGCTGCCGGAGAGAAAAATAATGGAATAATGAGGATGACTAATTTACCCGCAGTGTTCCCAGCTAATACCATTACTGTGGGCAAAGCTCAACTTACTGTTTTTTATCAACCTAAACCTTTTGCTGCATCTCATGATGCCGTTGTCCTTTTCCCAAAATTCAAATGTAATAAGTATATTGGTTTATTTATGTGTGCAGTTATAAAAAATGAAGCATATCGATTTCACTATGGTAGACAGATACAATTGGAAGCAACTAAAAAATTGCAAATTAAGCTTCCTGTTATTTTAAAAGATAATGTGCCAATAACAGATGATGACGGAAATTGTATTCCAGATTTTGAATATATGGAAAGTTTCATGAAATCTTTGCCGTTCAGCAACAAAATATGAGGTTAAACTATGAGTGAAATAAAAACTTCTGCTAAAGGAATAGACTACGCAAAACCATGTGTATTAAAAACTAAATCAAGGGTTTATTCTCAAGCAGTGCTAATGAAAATCCCCCATGAGCATCACAATGAACCAGACATATCATTAAAAATAGGAAGATATCTGTTTCCTTTTGGTAAAGTTCAAAACGAAAAACCCAAAAGTGAACTTACATTAGACAACGAAGAATTAAATGCTCTTATCAGTTATATTTCTGAAAATTATGTTCCTGTAAATCTTGGCTCTGGAAAATATATAAATGTATCTGATGATGATGAAGAGCTTATAAATAAATTTAAAGAGTTAGTTGAAAAGAATAGCGATACTGCCGAACTTCTGATTGAAAAAGGAATTCTGTCTGACAATGTATTTGTTGCTGCAACATCCATAAAAAAGAAAGATGCCCTTATTGATTTTGAAAAAAATCTTGGAGAAACATTGCCTGAATCTTTTTGGCAGAATTGGTTTTCTGAAAACAAATGGGTTCTTGGTTCGGATTTTGCGCAAATTATCGATGAGCGAAATATAGATACCGAGAATATCGCAGACTATATAATGCGTGCTTTTGACGGATTCGTAGATTTGGTCGAAATAAAAAAACCAAATGGTTTGCAGTTTTGGTCTGCAACAAAAGACCATAATAATTATGTTCCTTCTACTGATTTAGTTAAAGCTATAACTCAATGCCTCAACTATATTTATGCTATTGAGCGTGAAGCAAATAGTGTTAAATTCATCGAAAAGACAAAGAGCAAAGTAATAAAACCACGCTGTATTTTGATTTTTGGACGTTCTAATGATTGGAATGACGAACAGCGAGAAGCTTACAGAATACTCAATGCTGCATACAATCAAATATCAATTCTTACATATGATCATCTTTTATTCCGTGCAAAAAATGTATTAGGGATAACGGAAGATATTGATACTACAGATGACGATGAGTTACCATTTTAATAATAAACGCCGAGTGCGGCTCGCTTTCGAAGTCGTACTCGGCGTGATTTTATGCATAGATTAAATCCGCATTTACAATTTCTGTCGCACTATTACAAATATTATTCATTTTCTGCACCCAAAATATCGTATCGATGTTTCAAGCTTTTTAGTTCAAGTGTAAGCTGCAATAACCCTGCCAACGACAAAACCCCGTACTGACTTCAATCCGTCAGTACGGGGTGTAATGTTAATATGGTATTTTTGTGAGCCACAAGATATTACTTTTTACTCACAAACCACTCGGTACACACAATAAAGGGGACCGAGCAGAATCTTATCAAAATCTTATCAACGGGCTCTTTAAAAACCCTGAAACCCTTGATATTACTAGAGTTTCAGACTTCTTCGATTTACTCCCACTCGACAAATCCTATTATATGGGACTGTATTTTCTATGTTTTCACGGATAAATTATTCGCAAATTTGTTAATGTTTCACCTGTTATTTTTGGCCGCTCAATTTCTTAGTATCAAAATAGTATCACAAAAGGCGGAGAAATGCAACCACATTCCCCGCCTTTTCCAAATCACTTCTCATTTTTCTTTAATACTATTCTTTGATATGTTCTAAGCGATTCCCCTCTTGGTCAAACAATTCATATACTTCATACTTGCCAGTTCCAGTCCCATAAAACAAGTGATAACCGTTTATATCTAAAGGTGTCAACTCTTGATTTTGATAGGTAATAGCGGCTACATCTTCGTCATAAGCGACAGCCATCACAACATATTTATCACTTTTATCATACCAAGAAACCAATACTTGCGTTCTAAGGTCACCACTGTCGAGCTTTTGAGGTATTTCAATATTTAGAGAGCCATTCATTTCAACAACGCTATAAAAAATACTGTTTTTTTGTATGATAGCGTTCTGGAGTTCATTATTATTATTTTTGTTAGTATATATTACTACAATAAGATTTTCATCAATTTGTTGGGAGGTTAAGATTTCGCCTACTTCAAACGGATATTTTATTCTGTTAAGTGCAGTATCAATACTTTTAGGAAAGTATATAAAAGAACCAATTACCACACTTAAAAAGATAAATAGTCCAATAAAAATTAGTTTTCTGTTTTTCATGTGCGGCCTCCAATGGGAATTTATCGTTTACATTATAACAGTAAAATTCCCTGCTGACAAGTACAAAACGGGAGGGCACCCCATAGAGTGCCCTCCTGCTGTCCGTTACCTCGCCCCCCGTCTAAACCTCCGCTTTGCTTTCTTCTGCTCCCGCTCTTGCGCCTCCCGGCGCTTTGCGTCCTCCACGGCTCGCTCTACTTCCTCCGGGCCGAAAGCCCGCTTGACCCGCTCAAAGTCGGCAATAGCACCCCGCAGGGCCTTGTTCTCCAACTTCGTTTCCTGCAAGCGGTCGGACAACCGCTCGTTTCCTTCCCTGGCCCGTCCATAGTCTCCCTGCAACCGCTCATACTTCCTCTTCAACTCGACATAGGCCCGGTACAGGGAACGCAGCACCTTGACGATCTGCGCCAACAGGGGCTTGGCTTTCTTCTCCCGGTAGGACTTGGCGCTTTCCAGCGGCCCCGGCTCCGGTAATATCCGCTCCGGGTCATCGGAGAACTGCGCCGCCAACTGCTCCATGTTCCTCACAGCCGGGGCCAGCTCCTTTAGGCGCTGTTCCTGCCGCTCCACCTGGCCCTGCTTCTTGGCCTTGACCGCCTCCAGCTCGGCAATCTCCTTGGCCCGCTGTTCTTTCTTGTAGTCCATCACAGACAGGTGCTTGTCGTGGGTGCCCTTGTCCTCCCACTCTATCCCGTGGCGCTCCATCACGGCGGCAAGCTGTTCCTTTTCAGAGCGTACCCACTGGCTCCACTCCGTGTCGCCCCTGGTGCCGCCCTTGAATCCCTGGGCCGCTAACGCCTGTTTCAGCGATACCCTTGTGTCCAGGCCTCGCTTGCTCCCGGTGGTGAACGGTACGAAGTCGATGTGCAGATGGGGTGTGGCCTCGTCCATGTGGAGGTGGGCGGAGAACACCCGGAGCTGGGGGTTGCGCTCCTGGAAACCTCTCATGTACTCGTCCAGCACCGCCGCCGCAAGCTGGCCGTCCTCGCCCTCGGCGCTCATGTCGTCCTTATTGCCCACTTGCAGGATGATTTCATGGAACGGCTTTTCCTGCTTGCTGGAACGTATCTTTTCATAGTAGTCCTCGATTTTGCGGTCTGCCCTGGTCTGCTTGTCATTGTACCGCTTGAGGGCCTCGTCAAAAAGCTCATGGAAAACCGTCTTGATATTTTCGTGGCAGTAGGTTATATTCAAGTGGGAGCGTGACCGGTCGGTGTTCTTGGCGTTGAACGCCCTGCTGTTGTGGTTCACCGAACCCTGCCCCACCATTGCGCTAATCGTCCTTTTCAAATCAACACTCCTTTCGCCGCGCCAGCGGCGGCCTTTGTTACTTTCTGCGAAAGTAACGCAAAAGCACTTTTGACAGCCTTGCGGCCATCAAAAGCGCATTTGCGCCCTACGGGGTGGAGTGGGGGCGTTGCCCCCGCCGTCTGCGGACAGCTCCCCCAGCAGGGCTGCCCTTTGAAAAGGGCACCCTGCACCCCGCCTAAACTTTGACACTCGCCGTTGGGCAGGGGGGAAAGGCACAGCCTTTCCCCCCACCCGGCCAGTGTCCTCCGTGGGCCAAAAGTCAAGGGGTTCGGGTTGTATTGCCTTGCGGCAATCTCCACCCCCAGGTATGCCCCCTTGACTTTTGGCCCCGCTCCCCGTGACGGCCGTGACGACCGTGACGATGTTTTACACACCGCCCCCGCTCTCAAAAAAGCCGTCACAGCCGTCACGGTCGTCACGCCTGGGGTGGTTCCAGGGTGAGGGTGATACTTCTCCCGGCGTGGCTCCTGCTGTTCTCATAGCGGATATGGTACTCTGCCGCCAATCTCCCGGCCCGGACGTTCAGCCGCATAGCCAGGGCGTTGGGCTTCATGTCGGTTTGGAGAGCCGCCGCCAGCTCCGTGGCCGTACCGCCCCAGGCGGGCCTGTCTACCGTCACAAGGGCGGCAACGGCCTCCAATACCGGGTCGGGCGGTTCCACCCACGGCTCCGTTTCCAGCCGCTCCAGCTCCCACACAAGGCGCTCCTTGTCCTTGGTGAGATACATCCGCTGGTCTTGCTGGTCACGTCCGGCCACATCCAGAATGGCGCTGCCGTCCGTCCGCTTTTCCTTTTGAAGAAGAAAGGCCCCGTCCGCCGCTCCTAACAGGCCGTTGGTGCCGGAAATCATATCAAACTTATCATCGGCCTGTTGCTTTCGGGTGTGGTGTACCAGCAGGAGACAGATACCGCAATCATCGGCAAGGCGTTTCAGCTTGCCCACCACCTCGTAATCGTTGGCATAGCTGTACTTGTCCCCGCCGACCTCCCGGACTTTCTGGAGGGTGTCAATGATAATCAGCTTGGTGTCGGGGTGTTGGCGGACAAACTTCTTTAGCTGTTCCTCCAGGCCCAGGCCGAGCTGTTTGGCGTAGATCGCAAAGAGCAGGTCGTTAGTGCCGTCCATGCCGAACATCCGATACAGCCGCCCCTGCAAGCGGCGGTGGTCGTCCTCCAACGCCAGATAGAGGACGGTGCCCTTGTGGACGGGGTAGCCCCACAGGGGGAGGCCCATGCTGACATGGTAGGCAAGCTGGGCCATCAGGAACGACTTGCCCACCTTGGGCGCTCCCGCAAAGAGGTACGTCCCAGGGTAGAGCAGACCGTCAATGATTGGCGGTCTGCTCTGGTAGACATTCCGGTAAAGCTCATTCATGGAAACGGTGTGGAGGTAGGCCGGGTCGCTTGTCCGTTGAAGCTCCCGAAGAATATCCTCCATACTTTCATCCTGGGGGTTGTTTTCGGTAGCCGCTTCTGATATACTGTCCGTGGTACATATTTGTGAATTGGGCTGTTCCCCGCCTGCGCCAACAGACGGATATGGGACAGTCCTTTTCGTTTCTCTGGAATCCATCAATCTATCAATCCTCCTTCATGCCGCCCAGCGTCACGGTGATAAGGCGGATGGTGGCGAGCAGTTCATCATCCACCCCGCCCCCGGCCTCCATGCGCCGTAGCTCCCCCAGGACGGCGGCGAGCTGGTCACGCAGGGCCTTGTAAACCCTGGGATTGCCCTGCACCACAATGTCCCGGTTCAAAAGTCGCCGGGTGATGTAGTCCTGTTTGGTCAGCCCGGACAGGCGGACGGCAATCTCAATCTGTTCGTTTTCCTCCGGAGACACCCGGAACGCTATGGTCTTGCTTCTCCATCGGTTGTGGTTGTCGAGATTTTTCGCAGACATGATTTAAGCCCCCTTTCGCTCCATGTTCAGCTTGTCCGCCATCTCCGCCTGCCGGGTGGGGAACAGGTGAGCGTAGCGGTAAGTGATGTCGATGCTCTCATGCCCCACCCGGTCAGCGATTGCCAGGGCCGTGAAGCCCATGTCAATCAGCAGGGAAATGTGGCT
>HF993123.1:9249-35360 GCA_000432435.1 Eubacterium sp. CAG:180 | reverse complement strand
GCGGCGAACCTCTTCGCCCAACTGCGCTACACCCCGATATATTTGATTTTTTACTTTGTTATTCTTGCGAAACACAGCATAACAGTCCGCTGTTTGCACGAAAATGTATTGAATTCCGGCTGAATGCTTAGATATTATACATTTTTAACCCCTGTTTGTCAATGACGACTATTGCTATTTTGTTTTAACGGTTGTATTATAAATTCGGTGAATGAAATGAACAAAGAACTTACGCGCGAAATGATCAAATATTTAAACGGAGACGTAAAACGCATTAACCATATGCTTAAGGTGCGTGCTTTTTCCGAACTGATTGCCGACGGAGAAAAAACAGACGGAAAAATAAAGGATATTTTACTTTCTGCTGCCGCGGTGCACGATATCGGAATACATATTTGTGAGAAAAAATACGGCAGTACGGCAGGCACTTATCAGGAAAAGGAGGGACCGAGTGAAGCTCGTAAGCTTATGACCTCTCTCGGCTTTTCTAAGGACGATATTGAACGTGTGTGTTATCTTGTGGCGCATCACCACACATATACCGATGATATGTCACCGGATTACAGAATTTTGATTGAAGCGGATTTTATCGTAAACGCATTTGAGGATTCGCTCGACAAAAAAGCCGTAAGTGCGGCAAGAAAAAATATTTTCAGAACGGAAACAGGCAAAAAGCTGTTGGACGAAATGTATTTGGAGAAGCATTGTGAAGAATAGTATCGGATTTATTTGCCCTGTGTGCAAAAAACCACTTGTAAAAAACGAAAAAAGTTATATTTGCGAAAACGGACATAATTTTGATATTGCAAAGAGTGGTTATGTCAATTTGCTGACGGGCAGCAGTCGAAAAAATCACGGTGATAATCGCCTTATGACGGATTCGCGCAGAGAATTTTTGTCCAAAGGATATTATGAGCCGCTGAGACGTGCTCTGTGCGATACAGTACAGAAGTACGCCGCCCAAAAGGGAAATGTGCTTGACTGCGGCTGCGGCGAGGGGTATTACACAAAGGCTGTTGCCGATGTGTTGCCGCTTTCTTCGGTTTTCGGTACGGATATTTCCAAGGACGAGCTGACCGTTGCCGCAAAACGCGCCAAAAATGTCGATTTTGCGGTGGCGAGTTCTTTTTCTCTTCCCTTTGCGGATTCGAGCATTGATATTTTACTCGAAATTTTTTCGCCGTACTGCGGTGCCGAATTTAAAAGAGTATTGAAAAAAGATGCTGCTTTTATAATGGTGATACCACTTGAAAATCATCTGTGGGAGTTAAAGTGCGCCGCATATGACACACCTTATAAAAATGAGGTTTCGGACACATACCTTGACGGCTTTGATTTTACAGACAGAATAGACGTAAAATACAAATTCGATTTAAATTCAGGCGAGGATATATCTTCTCTTTTTAAAATGACTCCTTACTATTACAAAACCGGAGTTAAAGAACAAAAGAGGGTAGAGGAGCTGGAAAAGCTTTCGGTTAGTGCCGAATTCGGTATACTTGTCTACCGCAAAATATGATGTTGCAGTTTTTTGAAATATAAAGTATAATAATGCTTGTAATAAAAACAGGGGTGTGAATGTCTTGGAAAAAAACAAGGTTAAAGTAACTATTGCCGGAGTTGACTATGCTCTCACGACTGAGGAGACTCCCGAATATACTACTATGCTCGCTGCCGAAATCGACGAAAAGATGAAAGAGCTTCGCGCTGTAAATCCGTTTATTTCAACGAATCAGGCGGCTGTTTTGATAGCACTTGATTATGCCAACAGTGCTAAAAAGGCAGAGCAGAGCGCCGATAATCTCCGTGCCCAGATAAAGGATTATCTTGAGGATGCGTCTCAGTCGAAGTCCGAAAGAGACTTCTATAAGCGCGAGATAGACCGCCTTAAAACAGAGCAAAAAGCCGGAGCGGCGCAGATAAATCTGTTCTCTTCCGAAAAAGAGCCGGATTCCGCTAAATGATAAAGCCCGAGATATTGGCTCCCGCAGGCAGCTTTGAAGCATTAACTGCCGCGGTAAGAAGCGGAGCGGACGCCGTGTATTTCGGCACCGGCAACTTTAACGCGCGCAGAAATGCCTCGAATTTTTCGGGGGACGATTTGCAGCGCGCGGTGGATTTTTGCCACGAAAGAAATGTTAAAGTTCATATAACCTTAAATACTCTTGTTAAAGACAGCGAAATGTCGGAGCTTAAGGAAAGCGTCAGGCGTATCTGCAAAAGCGGTGCAGATGCGCTTATTTTGCAGGACCTCGGCGTTTTGCGCGTCGTAAAGGATATTTGTCCCGATATAGAGCTGCACGCCTCCACCCAAATGTCGGTGGGAACGTTGGACGGCATACGTACTCTTGCCGATTTAGGATTCTCAAGAGCTGTTTTGCCTCGCGAATTATCAAAAGACGAGATTAAATATCTGTGCGAAAACTCGCCGATTGAGCTTGAAATGTTCGTCCACGGGGCGCTTTGTATGTGCGTTTCCGGGCAATGTCTCTTGAGTGCGTTTTTAGGGCCGCGAAGCGGCAACCGCGGTCTGTGCGCTCAGCCCTGCCGGCTTCCTTTTGCGGCGGAAAACGGAACGGGGCATGATTTGAGCTTAAAGGATTTGTCGCTTATCGAGTACGCACCGATATTGTCTAAAATGGGAATATCATCTTTCAAAATAGAGGGCAGAATGAAACGTCCCGAGTATGTCGCAGCCGCAGTTACAGCTCTGAAAAATTCGCTGTCGGGGGAGTATTCAAGCGAGAATGCCGAAGATCTTTGCTCCCTGTTTTCACGCTCCGGATTTACAAAGGGATATTACGAAAATGCTCTGGGCAGAAATATGTTCGGTTTCCGCGAAAAGGAAAATGTAACATCTGCTACTGCCTCGCTTCTCAAAAAATATGAGCGTATTTACGAAAAAGAGCGTGCGGTTTACAGGGCGCATTTTGTTCTCTCTGTGAAATCCGATAAGAAAATCAGCCTTACGGCTTCCGCAAATGATTTAAGCGTTACTGTTTTATCCGAAAGCTTGCCGCAAAAAGCCGTAAACAGACCTTTTACCAAAGAAGAGGCTCTTTTGAGACTTAAAAAATGCGGCGGAACCGTATTTTCATTCGGCGATGCCGACATCTGTATAGACGACGGCTTGAGTGTGTCGGCAGCCGAAATGAATGCGCTCCGCAGGGAGGCTCTGTTTCGCCTTGCCGACAGGCTTAAAGAACGAGCACCGTACCGCATAAACAAAGCTAATATTATTTTTCAAAATCGCAAGCCGACGAATAAAAAGCCGCAGACGTATATTTCGTTCCGCGATACATCCGCCATTCCCCAAAATGTGGAATGTGATAAGCTCTTTATTCCGCTGTCTTCAAAGCCGGAGCTTTTTGAAAAGTATTCCGCAGGTGCAGTTTTGCCGAGGGGTATATTCGGTAATTTTGACGAGATTGTCGAGAGGCTTATAAAAAGCGGCGCAAGGTATGCCCTTTGTAATACGCTCGATTCGGTTGCAGCGGCAAAAAAGGCGGGTGTTCAGATAATAGGCGGACCGTTTTTAAATATTTTTAACTCGGTTTCTCTGTCCGAAATTCAAAAGCTCGGAGCGGCGGAATGTGTGCTCTCATATGAAATGACTTTGAAACAGCTGACTGCGCTTGAGGGAGAATGTCGGCGCGGTGTTTGCGTCTACGGCAGAGTACCGCTTATGCTCACAAGAAATTGTCCGGTAAAAAACGGGAAAGACTGTCGCGAGTGCGGCGGAAAATCCTTTTTACGCGACAGAAAGGGCATTGAATTTCCGGTTCGCTGTACAAACGGATTTTCCGAACTGTTCAATTCAAGACCCATATATATGGCTGACAGAATGAGCGAAGTCAAAAACGCGGATTTTGTGCTTTTGGAGTTTACAACCGAGGATAAAGAACAGATAAGCTCGGTGCTCAAAGCGTATCAAAACGGTTCTTCGCCCGAAATTGAATTTACACGCGGACTTTTGTACCGCGGCGTGGAATAAACGCAAAGAATTTTTATGTGTAAAAATTAAAACGGAGCTGTAAGACTTTGCGTTTTACAGCCCCGTTTATTTTATGCTTTTTTACTTGTACTTTTCGCACAGATATTCCATAGCTTTTTTGTATCCGTCAAATCCGATCCCTATAAAGTGCGCCTCGCACGCCATACCGGCGTATGAAATATGTCTGAATTTCTCGCGTTCGTTAACGTCCGAAATATGTACCTCGCAAGCCGGTATGGAAACGGCCTTCAGCGCGTCGAGTATTGCAACGCTTGTGTGTGTGTATGCCGCCGGATTTATGACTATACCGTCGAATTTACCTAATGCGTCCTGTATTTTGTCTACTATATCGCCCTCGTGGTTCGATTGATAGCATTCAACCTCGGCGTGAAGCTCTGCGCCCCAGACGTTTATCTGATTTATTAGGGTCTCGTAATTTCTGTCGCCGTAAATCGCAGGCTCTCTTATGCCGAGCATATTGATGTTCGGACCGTTAATTACAAGTATTTTCATTTTGCAGCTCCTTTAAAATATTGTTCGCAACATTTTCTATCGTGTCATTTCCGTCCGCCTCAATATCACAGAATTTTCTGTAAAGCGGAAGTCTTTTTTTGAGCATCTCGTTAAGGTCGTTGCTCTGCGACAGCGGCCTGCCGTCTGTCGGCAGATAAGAGGTGCTGCGGTTTAAAAAAATTATCGTCCCGTTTTGTTTCAGAGCGTCGAAGTTATCATCGTTTACAACGACTCCGCCGCCTGTTGAAATTACCTTGCCGCTGAGCTTGCCCGCCGCAAGCACCGCCTCGTGCTCATATTTTCTGAAGAGCTTTTCACCGCCGTTTGCAAATATGTCGGGAATGGGTTTGCCGACGTTCTTTACTATCATTTCATCCGTGTCTATAAAGTCGCGGTTCAAGGCCTCGGCGATTCTTTTTCCGACAGTCGTTTTGCCGGAACCGGGCATACCTATTAAAATAATATTCTTCATCTCAAGTGAGAGCTTATGATATATATCGTCATTTTTACTGTCGGGTATTTTTGTATTCAAAAACAATTCGGCAGCTCTTTTGGCCTGAGCAACAAGCATTGAAAGACCGCTCAGCGCTTTGATATTTTGCTTTTCGGCGTCAAGTATCAGCTTGGTCTTTTGCGGATTATACACTATATCCAGAACACCGGAAAGATTTTTAAATCCGTCAAGTGATAAAGGCGATTTCAGATTGTTCGGATACATTCCCACGGGCGTTGTGTTTACGATTATGTCCGCGTCAAAATGTCTGTCGATATTTTTGTAATTGTTTTCTCCCGAGCGTGAAATATTGACAATTTCGCGCGCTTTTTTATCCTTCAGCACCGCTATCACCGTTAAAGATGCGCCGCCGGAACCCAAAACGAGACATTTTTTGTTTTCTGCCGATATTCCGGAAACATCAATTAAATATGAAAACCCGTCATAATCCGTGTTATATCCCGTGAGCGTGCCGTCCTTTTCGGCAACTATCGTGTTAACGCTCCCTATTTTCTCGGCGGAGGGCGAAAGACGGTCGAGATAGGGGATGACGGCTTTTTTATACGGAATTGTAACATTTATGCCATCCCAATTTCTGTTTTTAAAAAAGTCGTCAAGCTCATTCTTTTGCTTCTCAAACAATCTGTATTCATAATCGCCGAGCAGAGCATGTATCTGCGGCGAAAAGCTGTGACCTAATTTTTCACCCAAAAGTCCGTACATATAAGTCTCCGTTTCAATCAGTATTTAATAAGAAGCGACAGAGTACCCGCCACTATCAGCACAAGTCCCAGAAAAGCTTTTTTTGAAAGCTTTTCTTTTAATATTATGTATGAAAACGCTACGGTTACAACGATGCTCAATTTGTCTATCGGTGCAATGATGCTTGCGGGGCCGTTTTTCAGGGCTCCGTAATAGCAAAGCCATGAGCCGCCTGTGGTGAACCCCGAAAGGACCAAAAACAGCCAGCTCTTTTTATCAATGTTCTTGATTTCGCTCTGCTTCTTTTCCGCAAAGACCAAAATCCATGCCATCAGAAGAACAACCACGGTTCTTATCGCCGTGCCGAGATTTGATTCAACGTCCTCTATGCCGATTTTTCCAAAAATCGATGTTAAGGCCGCAAAAACAGCTGAGAACATGGCATATACAAGCGAAGCTCCACTCCTTTTGTCGGCGGAGGAATTATCTGTTTTTTTCTTTTCTATCATAAGAAATGTTCCTGTGCCGATAAGAACCATACCTATTATTTTAACTGCGGTCAGCTTTTCTCCGAGAAAAATCAGGGCAAGTATCATTGTAAGTACCGTACTTGACTTATCGATTGGAGTTACCTTGTTTACGTCGCCGAGACGCAAAGCCTTAAAATAGCAAAGCCAAGAAGCCCCGGTGGACAGTCCCGATAAAAACAAAAATATAAACGTTTTGACGCTTATATCCTTTATTTCGGATGCTGATCCGACAATAAAAACCATCAGCCACGAAAACAACAGCACAACTATTGTGCGCAGAGCCGTGGCAAGATTTGAGTTGACGTTCCGTAAGCCGATTTTAGCAAGAATTGCCGTTATTCCGGCAAATCCGGCAGATAAAAATGCTAAAACGAGCCACATAAAAACACCTCTTATAAGCAGCTGTATAATTATTTGCCTGATTTTTCATTGTAAAAAAATCGCAGCGTTA
Organism: Eubacterium sp. CAG:180; assembly: GCA_000432435.1. Lineage (GTDB taxonomy): Bacteria > Bacillota > Clostridia > Oscillospirales > Acutalibacteraceae > Fimenecus. The sequence continues at coordinate 28,677 of HF993123.1, read as the reverse complement.
CGGTTTCGGTGTCATTAACGCTTGTTGCATCGGTTTTATAAGCCTTGTAACTTACAAGACAGCCGCCGTCAGTCCATACAACGTCTATATCTCCGTTCTCGTCTGCCATATCAACGACTTTTTTCCCGTTTCCGCGAGCGGACATAAGAAAAGGGGAGTACCGTCTGTAAACGGTCATATTCCATTCGCCCGAGCCCGGTTCGCTGTCTATTATAATAGTATGGCGCTTGTCATCCGATGTGGCTTTTTTTACGGTATCGGTGTATAATATTCCGTCAATTGTAATACCGACAAGGCAAAGCATTATGCAAATTATTATCGAAAGCACTCTTAAAAAAATCCGTGTTCCTTTGCTTTTAAAACGGCCTCGGTGATTTTTAACAACAAGAAAACATAAGACCGTGAAGCTGACGGCACATACTATAATAAGTATACCGATATAAGAAATAAGCCGCTTAGAGCCTATAAAAAGCGATGCGGAAAAGACCTCAAGAAGCAGGTCCGAGAGCATAAGCAAAAACGACGCCGTTCCGATTCCGAAAAATACTTTTTCCTCCGTTCGCATAAGTGCCTCCTTTGATTTTTATATACATTATATAGTTGTCAGCCTTTGCCGTCAACACAAAATCGGCGGAAACACCGCATCAAATCGGTTTTTTAAAACATTGACGCCGCAAAGTGTGGAATTATTAAAAAAACACCAAAATTACGGAAAAATATTCTCTTTTTATAGTTGACAACCGCAAAAACATATAGTAAAATGTCATTAAATAATGAGTGACAACTCAAATAATTGAAATAAGAGGGATTTAATTATGAAAAAGTTCTTAGCAGTGTTGCTTTCCTTAGTGATGGCATTTTCATTCTGCCTCCCGGCTTTTGCTGAAGACACTACTGCAAGCGGCGGCGGAATCGGCGACATACTCGGCGGTATCACTCTTCCCGATGTTGATATAAGCGGAGCTGCCGATACCATTAAGCAGCTTGTCGGCATCATCATCAACAGCAACGGCAAGATGGATGAGGCTGTTATCGCAGAGATCATTACTCTTCTCGGTAAGATTGGCAGTAGCGGTAAGATTGATATGGAAACATTACTTAAAATACTTAACGCTCTTACAAAGGGCGGCAATTCCGGCGGAAGCACTCCGAACCCCGACGCTCCGGCAGGCGGCTCCGTAAGAAGTGCTCTTGATGCTTTGACAACTGAGCAAAGAGATTATATTGCCGGTGTAATTGAAATGTATCTCACTACCGACTTTGATAACAATGACTATAACGATAAAGACGGCAATCCTGCTTACAACCCGGCAAAGGTTACTGCTCTTATCAATGCTATGAGCAGAATGGATTATGCCGATATCCAGAAGGTTCTTGATGAACTTCATTCTTCCAAGAATGCCAAGGGCGAAGAAATCAATCCCGCTTTGACAGATGAGGCTTATGAGGTTCTTACAGCCGAGGTTGTTCGTCAGGAAGAGGTTTCCAAGAACAATGCTGCAACTGCAGGCCCGACAGAGGCTACCACAAGTGCTATCGACGGCGTTAAGGGCTTCATCGGTAAGGCTTTTGAGACAATTAAGGGTCTCTTCGGCGGCGGAAGCAACGGCGGAGATCCAAACACAACAACCAAGAAGTCAACAACTTCTAAGGGCGGCTCTTCAACCACAAAAGGTAAGATTCCGCAGACCGGCGACGTTGCTCTCTTCTCAGTAGCAGGCGTAGCTGTGGCAGCAGGTATTGCTCTTGTTCTCACAAAGAAGAAAAAAGAGGATAAATAATTAACTCTGTAATTATTACAAGCGGCTTTGTAAAGGCAAAGCCGCTTGATTTTTTTTGTCGGATGTATTAAAATATAAATGTCTCAAGATTTAAAAGCAATATGAAAGGAACGGCACATTTTGTGCTTTTGCTTAATTTATGATACTGACGATCGATATCGGTAATACTAATATTACCTTCGGAGTGTTTGACGGCGATAAGCTGAGCTTTGTTTCGCGACTTGCTACCGAGCGTAACAGAACTGACGATCAGTTTGCCGTTGAATTTCTTGCCGTGTTTAAAATGCATGATTTGGAGCCGGCTGAAATTACCGGAGCTGTTTTAAGCTCTGTTGTTCCTGAGCTTACCGGGAAAATTAAAACAGCGGTTAATAAGGTGTGCGGCATTGAGTCTGTTATAATAGCCCCCGGTGTAAAAACAGGGCTTAATATTTTAATAGATAATCCGGCAGAGCTCGGTGCCGACCTTGTAGCAGGTGCGGTAGGAGCTATGGCGAGATATGAAATGCCCGCATTTGTCATTGACCTCGGCACAGCCACAAAAATATATGCAGTTGATGAGCATGGCGGCTATCACGGCGGCACAATAGCACCGGGTGTTGAAATCTCTATGAAAGCACTTTCGGGGCAGGCTTCTCTCTTACCGTCATTTTCACTTGCTTCTCCGCCGCATGCCTGTGCCACTAATACGATAGAGTGTTTGCAGTCGGGCATCATTTTCGGCACCGCAGATATGATTGACGGTATGCTTGACCGTTTTGCAAAACAGCTCGGTGAGCCGAAAACCATTGTTGCAACAGGTGGGCTTTCCTCCTATGTAATAGGATATTGCCGTCACAATATAATTCATGATGACAATCTTCTTTTATACGGGCTTAAAGCCATTTACGATAAAAACAGTAATTAACCGTAATTAAAAATTAAATATCTTATCCAGTTTTTACATAGTTTATTATTTTGCGTTGCATCCGCTCTGCGGAGCAGCAGCAAGGAGGATTATATATGTCAAAAACCACAAACAAGGCAAGGATGCAAAAAACCGTTCGCTTAGTCGAGCTGGCTCTCCTTACCGCAATCATCGCCGTTATGACCTTCACGCCGATAGGCTATCTGAAGCTCGGGCCGCTTGAACTGACACTTATTATGGTACCTGTTATCATAGGCGCAGTTACTTTAGGGCCTGCCGCAGGAGCCTTTTTGGGGCTCGTTTTCGGTGCATCGAGCTTTATTCAATGCTTTTCTCTGAGCGCATTCGGCGCGATACTTATTTCTATAAGCGTATTTAAAACGCTTGTTGTTTGCGTAGTTCCTCGCGTGCTTGCAGGTTGGCTTACAGGTCTCATTTTTAACGCCGTGACAAAAAAGACAAAAAAAGACGGTGCCAATTACCTTGTCGCGAGTATCTGCGGCTCGGCTTTTAATACTATCTTTTTCCTTGGATTTTTAGCTTTGTTGTTTATAAATACAACCTTTACGCCCGAGCAGTCAGCCGCTCTCGGCGGAGCTGAAAATATTCTTACCACCGTTATAGGTATAGCGGCGGGAATCAACGCTCCCATTGAGCTTGTTGTGTGCGCCGTTCTCGGTTCTGCGATAGGTAAAGGCCTGTCTGTCGGACTCAAAAAAATCTAAGCAAAAATAAAGCGCTTTTAAGGATAACCCTTAAAGGCGCTTTTTCTCTCTTATAGATTATATTCTTGCTACGCCGGATTTTACGGCTGCGCCATAAACCGCTTTCGCAACGGTTTTCCCTATTCTGTCATCAAATGCTTTCGGTAAAATGTACTCGGCGGAAAGCTCATCATCAGAGACAAGCGAAGCTATCGCTCTTGCTGCGGCTACCTTCATTTCCTCGTTTATTTCGGAAGCTCGGCAGTCAAGTGCTCCGCGGAAGATTCCGGGGAACGCAAGTACATTGTTGATTTGGTTGGGATAATCGCTTCTGCCCGTGCCGACAACGGCGGCACCTGCGGCTTTTGCCTTATCGGGCAGTATTTCCGGAACGGGATTTGCCATGGGGAGTACGATGGGATTTTCAGCCATGGAGGCGACCATTTCTTCTGTTACGATTCCGGGAGCCGAAACGCCTATGAATATGTCTGCGCCCTTGAATGCGTCGGCAAGAGAACCGCTCTTGTGCTCCTTGTTTGTGATTTTCGCGATTTCCCTCTGTGCGGGATTCAGCTTTTCATCGCCGTCACAAATAATGCCGCGACTGTTGCACATAATTACATTTTTAATTCCCTGACTTATGAGCAGCTTTGCAATGGCTATGCCTGCCGCGCCTGCACCGGAAAAGACAGCCGTACAGTCCTTGAGCTCTTTTTTAACGACTCTGAGCGCATTTATTATTGCTGCGGCAACAACTACCGCTGTGCCGTGCTGATCGTCATGGAAAATCGGAATATCTGTTTTTTCCTTGAGTTTGCGTTCTATTTCAAAGCATCTCGGAGCAGCAATGTCCTCAAGATTTATTCCGCCGAAGCTGCCTGCGAGGAGAGAAATGCAGTTTACAATCTCGTCAACATCCTTTGAACGCACACAGAGCGGTATGGCGTCAACATCTCCGAATTCTTTAAAGAGAACGCATTTGCCCTCCATTACGGGCATACCGGCTTCGGGTCCTATGTCTCCGAGTCCGAGAACCGCCGTTCCGTCCGTTACAACGGCCACGGTATTCCAACGTCTTGTGAGCTCATAAGACTTGCTTATGTCCTTTTGTATTTCAAGGCACGGCTGTGCTACACCGGGTGTGTAGGCGAGCGATAGCGCGTCCTTACTGTCTGCTTTGGCGCGTGTTTTGATTTCTATTTTTCCGTGCCATTCATAATGTTTTTTGAGAGATTCCTTAGCGTAATCCATTTTTTTCAGGCCTTTCCGGCTACAGCTTTAATTAAGGCGGATGTCTTTATGTAGCCTGATAAGACATTCGCGGCAGAATTATTCGGACTTTTTACGGCAAGTTAATACAACGGCGGCGATGCATATAAAAGCACCGGCAAGAACGCAGATGAAATAGGCGGTAAAGAATTCCCTGTTAAAGAAGAATCCTAAAAGTGCCGTAAATATTGCAACAAAAATCAAATATATGCCGAATATTCTGCACAGCTTTTTTGTATCGAAATTATTCCTCAGCTCATTGTCGGGCGAGGCGCTTCCGACGACAAAATTCTCCGCTTTGCCGCTCACCATCGGAATTCCAAGTCCCAAAAAGAGCAAACCTATTGCTATTGAAATTACCTTCATTACCCATCAACCTCTACTTTTGTATACGCATTAAAAATATATTTTAACATTTTTGCTTTTTGTTGTAAATGTGCAATCTAAATAAAAACCATGGAATTTGGGTTGAGTATATTCATCTTGCAGCACAGTAGTGGCATTTTATCTCGGATTCTGATATTTTAAGCAAGTGAAAGCCCGGCACAAAGCATCGGCCGAAAAAACGATTGTAAAATCGTACAAAAACCGCCGCGCCGAACCGCTTAATTTGTTTATGGCTATAAATGTTAAAATAATAACAATTTACCATTGACAAACATTTAACAATAAGCTATGATTTTATCAGTAAGTAATTACTGATAGTGAGGTCAAAGATATGCGAGAGCAGGCTTTGCCTGTCCGTGAAATATCAAGGCAGGCACTTTATAGATTACCTTTTTATTTGTCATATCTCAAAAAGGCGGAGGCTGACGGGGTATTGTATATATCCGCGCCGAAGGTGGCGGCAGACCTTGACCTTAATGAGGTTCAAGTAAGAAAGGACATTGCAAAGGTAAGCTCCTGTGCGGGGAAGCCTAAAATCGGTTATGAGACCGCGAAGCTTATAAAGGATTTGGAAAAATTCCTCGGCTACGACAACACAACCGATGCCGTTGTAGTAGGAGTCGGAAGTCTCGGCAGCTCGCTTTTACATTACGACGGATTTTCCGAATGCGGGTTTCGTATAGTTGCGGGATTTGACGCGGTAAACTATGACGAAGAGCCGTTCAAAAAGGAAAAGCCCGTCTTTCCCATGCGAAAGCTCGGCGAGCTTTGCGAAAGACTCAAGGTGCATATGGCGGTTATAGCTGTGCCGGCGGACAGTGCTCAGGATGTTTGCGACGAGCTTGTCAAAAGCGGAATACTTGCAATTCTTAATTTCACTCCGGTTCATCTTACGGCAGGTCCGGGCATACTTATACAGAATATGAATATTGCTTCGGCTTTGGCGGTTCTTTCCTCTCATATCAGAAAAGAACTTTTGTAAATTTTGTAATATCTGAAAAGGAGATTATATACCTATGGAAACTCAAAACAAGCATGAGATTGTCGATTCGGTAGAAAAACTCGAAGCCCTTCTCGCAAGAGTCAGAGAGGCAGAAAAGATTTTTGCGACTTATTCTCAGGAGCAGGTCGATAAGATTTTTAAAGCGGCGGCTATCGCAGCAAACAAAGCGAGAATCCCGCTTGCCAAAATGGCTGTTGAAGAGACGGGAATGGGCGTAGTCGAAGATAAGATAATCAAAAACCACTATGCCGCAGAATATATCTACAATGCATATAAAAATACAAAGACATGCGGTGTAATAGAGGAAGACAGCGCGTTTGGTATGAAAAAGGTTGCAGAGCCGATAGGCGTTGTTGCGGCGGTTATCCCCACCACCAACCCTACATCTACCGCAATTTTCAAGACCTTGATTTGTCTTAAAACCAGAAACGGCATTATTATAAGCCCACACCCGAGAGCGAAAAAGTCCACAATAGAGGCTGCAAAAATCGTTCTTGAAGCGGCAGTTAAAGCCGGTGCTCCGGAGGGCATAATAGGCTGGATAGATGTTCCGTCGCTTGATATGACAAATCTTCTTATGCAGGAGGCCGATATAATACTTGCTACGGGCGGCCCCGGAATGGTTAAAGCCGCATATTCGTCGGGCAAACCGGCTCTCGGCGTCGGTCCGGGCAATACCCCCGCAATTATTGATGATACCGCCGACATAGTTTTGGCTGTAAACTCCATAATCCATTCGAAAACCTTTGACAACGGTATGATTTGTGCTTCCGAGCAGTCGTGCATCGTACACGAAAAAATATATAAAAAGGTTAAGGACGAATTTTTATATCGCGGTTGCTATTTCCTTAAAAAGGATGAGCTTGATAAGGTAAGAAAGACAATTATCATAAACGGCGCGCTTAACGCAAAGATAGTCGGTCAGCCGGCATATAAGATAGCTGCACTCGCAGGCGTTACAATTCCCGAAACAACAAAGGTTTTGATAGGTGAGGTCGAGAGTGTTGACATTTCCGAGGAATTTGCTCACGAAAAGCTCTCTCCCGTGCTTGCCATGTATAAGGCTAAGGACTTTGAGGACGCACTTTCAAAGGCTGAGCATCTTATAGCCGACGGCGGCTACGGTCACACCTCATCCGTATATCTTAATGCTGTTACCGAAAAGGATAAGCTTGCCGAATTCTCCGAGAGGATGAAAACCTGTCGTATACTTGTTAATACACCTTCTTCACAGGGCGGTATCGGTGACCTTTACAACTTCAAGCTTGCTCCGTCGCTTACACTCGGCTGCGGTTCTTGGGGCGGCAACTCGGTTTCCGAGAATGTCGGCGTAAAGCATCTCATCAATATCAAAACTGTTGCAGAAAGAAGGGAAAATATGCTTTGGTTCCGCGCTCCGCAGAAAGTATATTTCAAAAAAGGCTGCCTTCCCGTTGCTCTCAATGAGCTTCGTGACGTTATGGGTAAGAAAAAGGCGTTTATAGTAACTGACTCGTTCCTTTATAATAACGGTTATACAAAGCCTGTTGAGGATAAGCTTGACGAGCTTGGTATTCAGCACACTTGCTTCTCGGAGGTTGCTCCCGACCCGACTCTCCAGTGCGCTCGCAAGGGTACAGATATGATGCGTCATTTTGAGCCCGATACAATTATCGCAATCGGCGGCGGTTCCGCAATGGATGCAGCAAAAATTATGTGGGTAATGTATGAGCATCCGGATGTTGACTTCTCTGATATGGCTATGGACTTTATGGATATCCGCAAGAGAGTTTATACATTCCCGAAGATGGGTGAGAAAGCATATTTCATAGCTGTACCCACCTCGGCAGGTACAGGCTCGGAGGTTACTCCTTTTGCGATAATCACAGATGCCGACACCGGCGTTAAATGGCCGCTTGCAGACTATGAGCTTATGCCCAATATGGCAATAGTCGATGCCGATATGATGATGAATGCTCCGAAAGGTCTGACTTCGGCTTCAGGTATCGACGCCGTTACACACTGCCTTGAAGCTTATGCTTCGGTAATGGCTACCGATTACACCGACGGTATTGCAATTCGCGCTCTTCAGATGATATTTGAATATCTTCCGAGAGCATATGATAACGGCCCCAATGACCCTGTAGCACGTGAAAAGATGGGCAATGCCGCTACTATGGCAGGTATGGCTTTTGCCAATGCCTTCCTCGGCGTATGCCACTCCATGGCACATAAGCTCGGTGCATTCCACCATCTTCCTCACGGTATAGCCAACGCTCTTTTAATAGATTATGTTCTTCGCTTCAATGCCGCCGAGGTTCCTACGAAGATGGGTACCTTCCCGCAGTATGATCATCCGCACACACTTGAAAGATATTGTGAGGTTGCCGACGCTCTCGGTGTAAAGGGCAAGAATAACGAAGAGAAACTTGACAATCTTATTAAGAAAATAGACGAACTCAAGGACCGCATAGGAATTAAGAAGAGCATCAAGGAATACGGCGTTGATGAAAAATACTTCCTTGACACACTTGACCAAATGGTTGAACAGGCATTTAACGATCAGTGCACAGGTGCTAACCCCAGATATCCGCTTATGAGCGAAATCAAAGAGATGTACCTTAAAGCATATTACGGTAAATAAGGGAGGATTATTTTATGGAACTCAAAAAAGTTATTGCAGTCAGAACGGCAAAAACAGTTTACAGAGACGGTGACAAAGCCATTAAGGTTTTCGGTGACGAATACAAAAAATCCGATATTTTAAACGAGGCCTTGAATCAGGCGCGTGTTGAAGAAACCGGCATTCCTATGCCGAAGCTCATAGAGGTTTGCAAGCTTGACGGCAAATGGGCAATTGTTTCAGATTATATCGAAGGCAAAACTCTTCAGCAGCTTATGGACGAAAATCCTGCTAAGACAGAGGAATATCTTGACCTCTTTGTTGATATTCAAATGAGCATTTTGGCTAAGACCTGCCCTATGCTCAACAAGCTCAAGGATAAAATGCAGGGTAAAATATCTCAGACCGACCTTGACGCAACAACACGTTATGACCTTCACACACGTCTTGCCGGTATGCATACCCATAACAAGGTTTGCCACGGTGATTTCAGACCGAGTAACATTATTATCGGCAATGACGGCGTGAATTACGTAATCGACTGGGCGCACGTAACACAGGGTAACGGAGCGGCCGATGCCGCAAGAACGTATCTTCTTTTCTGCCTCAGAGGCGATCAGAAGCTTGCCGATAAGTATCTCGATTTGTTCTGCAAAAAGACCGATACCGCAAAGCAGTATGTTCAGAAATGGCTTCCTATCGTAGCGGCTTCGCAGAGTGTTAAGGGGAACCCCGAAGAGAGGGATTTCCTCTTGAGATGGGCAGATGTAGTAGATTACGAATGATTATTTTCGGCGATTTTTCGCGATAAATTCACTTTGCTCGCCCTCTTGCGTACCTTAGTACGCGTCGGGGCACGCAAAGCAAATTTCTCATCGAATCTCGCCGAAAATAATACTTTAAGGTTTGATTTTTCGCGATAAATTCACTTTGCTCACTCTCTTGCGTACCTTAGTACGCGTCGGGGCACGCAAAGCAAATTTCTCATCGAATCTCGCTAAAGTTGTGCTTAAAACAAAACAATAACTACAAACAGGTACGGTTTGAATACTTCTTTCCGTACCTGTTTGCGAAATAAGAATTTTCCGAAAAAACCTATATACTTTTTATTTAAGTTTTGGTAAAATGAATTAAAGTAAAATTCATATGCAAAGTTTTACGGGAAAGGGATTGTAATAATATGAAAGTAGTAGTTTGCATCGGCAGCTCCTGCCACCTTAAGGGTTCGCGTGAAGTCGTTGAAAAGCTTCAGAACCTCATAAACGACAATGACCTGAAAGACAAAGTCACTCTCAGCGGAAAGTTTTGTATGGGTAACTGCCAAAACGGCGTCAGCGTTACCGTAGACGGGGAGCTGTTCTCCGTTTCTCCCGATACCGTTGAGGAATTCTTTAAAACCAACGTGCTTGACAAACTGTCATAAAAATCTTGCGTCGCAAGGAAAAAGGTGTATAATATGGCGGGGTACATAAAGCTTAAAAAATCAAACTGTAAAAACTGCTATAAATGTATCAGGAATTGTCCTGTCAAATCTATCAGTTTTTCGGCCAATCAGGCGCAGATCGTTGAGGACGAGTGTATTCTCTGCGGTATGTGCTTTGTTGCGTGTCCGCAAAATGCCAAAATCATACGCGACGACGTCTATAAGGCAAAGGAATTGTTGTCCGGTGACAGCGAGGTCTATGTTAGCCTTGCGCCGTCGTTTATTGCCAATTACGATGTGTCGTTTACCGCGATGAAAAAAGCACTTATGTCGCTAGGCTTTGCCGGTGTTGAAGAAACGGCGGTCGGAGCCGCAATAGTAAAGGACGAGTACGACAGAATAGTTGACGGTGAAAAGCAGGATGTTGTTATTTCGACCTGCTGCCATACCGTAAATCTCTTGGTACAAAAGCATTTCCCCGATGTAATACCCTATCTTGCCAAAGTGGTATCCCCAATGCAGGCGCATTGTACGAAACTTAAAAAAGAGCATCCGGGGGCTAAAACAGTATTTATAGGTCCGTGCATATCAAAAAAGGCAGAGGCCGAGGAGTATCCCGGCACGGTTGACTGTGTGCTGACATTTGAAGAGCTTTCCGATTGGCTTGCCGAAACCGATACTGTTTTGGCGCAGGAGCCTGATGATGACGGAGTTGAAAAGGGGAAAACGAGGTTTTTCCCGACCTCCGGCGGAATTCTCAAAACAATGCTTTGTGATAACGACGATTACACGTATATGTCGATTGACGGTATGTCGTCTTGCATCCATGCCGTAAAGGATATTGAAAAAGGTAATATACACCATTGCTTTATAGAGATGTCTGCGTGTCCGGGGAGCTGTATAGGCGGTCCGGCTATGGAGAAAAATCACCGCGCTCCGGTGCGTGATTATATAACCGTGCGTCGTTTTGCCGAAGACGCGGGCGACAATGATTTTAAATATGACGCCTTGAGCGAAAACGAGCTTTCAAAAAAACTTATTTATCTTGCTTCACCGCGCAATATGGCAGGCAGCAGAGCGATAGAGGAGATACTTCGCAAAATGGGTAAGCAAAAGCCGGAGGATGAGCTTAACTGCGGTTCGTGCGGCTATAATACCTGTCGTGAAAAGGCTCAGGCGGTTTTTGAGGGCAAGGCAAATCTCGAGATGTGCCTTCCTTTCCTTAAGGATAAAGCAGAAAAATTTTCCGACAATATACTCAACAATACTCCCAACGGCATACTCATTTTAAATGAGGATATGGTGGTTCAGCAGATAAATGCCGCGGCAAGGGAGATTATGAACATTCGTTATGCTTCGGATGTTGTGGGTGAGCCGGTTGTGCGTATTTTGGAGCCTTTTGATTTTATAGATGTTCTTTCAAACGGCAGGGATATTCACGAAAAACGCGTATACCTCGCCGAATATAAAAAATACATTGAAGAAACAATAGTATACGACCATGTCTACCATATACTTATGTGCATTATGCGCGACGTTACCGCCGAGGAGACAGAAAAAGAGAAAAAGGCGGAGCTTAGCCGTCAAACGATAGAAATAACGGATAAGGTCGTCGAAAAGCAAATGCGCATAGTTCAGGAGATAGCTTCTCTGCTTGGCGAGACTACCGCCGAGACAAAGATAGCCCTCACTAAGCTTAAGGAGTCGTTGAAGGATGAATAATCTTTGCACGGACATAGGCCATATGAGTCTTACCAAGTACGGCGAAGAGCTGTGCGGCGATATGGTGGAGGTTATAGAGCATGGCGATGACGATTATGTTGTTGTGCTTGCGGACGGGCTCGGCTCCGGTGTAAAAGCAAATATTCTCTCTACTTTGACTTCGAAAATAATATCCACCATGATTGCAAATAATATGCCGCTTGAAATGTGTGTTGATACAATAGCGAAAACACTGCCTATATGTTCGGTACGTCAGGTGGCATACAGCACTTTTACAATAGTGCGTGTAATAGACAACAAAGAGGCAGAAATAGCCCAATACGACAATCCGCATGTCATTCTGCTGCGCGACGGAAAAAATCTTGTGTATCCCGAGAGCGCAGTGGAAATCGACGGTAAGATGATATATAAATCGAAAATATCGTTAAAGCTTAACGATACGCTCATTTTTACGAGTGACGGAGCGGTTTATGCCGGTATTGGTGAAAATATGAATTTCGGTTGGCAGCGCGACCAGATAATCGAGTTTATGGAGGAATATTATCGCCCCGATTTTACGGCAAAAACGCTTTCATCATTACTGCTTGACCAGTGTGATAAACTATATGGCGGAAGGCCCGGTGACGATACAACCGTTTGCGTTGTCAAAATCCGCGAGAGAAAATCCGTGAATCTTCTCATGGGACCGCCGAGGAACCCCGCAGATGTCAATAAAATGATGTCGTTGTTTTTCGGCAAGACTGGCAAGCATATTGTATGCGGCGGAACAACTTCAACTCTTGCGGCGGATTTTTTGGGCAAAGAGGTTAAGACGGATTTAAAATATCTCGACCCCGAAATACCGCCCATCGCCGAAATTGACGGCGTCGATTTGACAACCGAGGGTGTAATTACAATGAGCCGAGTGCTTGAATACGCCAAGAGTTATCTAAATGACGATGATATTTACGCCGACTGGAGCGTCCGTGCGGACGGTGCGTCGCAGATAGCGCGCATACTTTTCCAGGAGGCGACTGATATAAATTTCTTTGTCGGAACTGCAATAAATCCGGCACATCAAAATCCAAATCTTCCCATAAACTTTAACATCAAGATGCAGCTTGTTACAGAGCTTTCGGAGTATCTGAAAAAAATGGGTAAACGAATCAAAGTAAGCTATTTTTAACAAAGGGTGAATTGAATGAGAAAATTTGATACGAAGGTACAGCTTTTAAAATACAAGGTCCTTCGTGAGGTCGCAAGAATAGCCTTTGACGAGGGAGAGTTTTCCCTTGCCAACAATTTCAATGATATTGCAAAGACCGTAACGAGTGACAAGGCAACTATGCGCTGCTGTATATACAAGGAGCGTGCAATAGTTGCCGAGCGCATAAAGCTCGCCTGCGGAGGCAACAGAGCAAATCCGAACATAATAGAGGTTATAGATATAGCCTGCGACGAATGTCCTGCCAGCGGTTATCAGGTATCACACGACTGCCGTGGCTGTATCGCACACCGCTGTGAGAGTGCCTGCCGCAAGGGAGCCATTTCCTTTGACGAAAATCAGAAAGCGCATATTGACAAAACAAAGTGCGTAAACTGTGGTCAGTGTGCCAAGGTTTGTCCGTACAGCGCAATTTCAAACTATACAAGACCGTGTGAAAAGGCGTGCAAAATAAAGGCTATTTCTATGGCAGACAGCGAAGAAAATCCCGCTCAGATTGATAACAATAAATGTATAAACTGCGGCGCCTGCTCTTATGCATGCCCGTTCGGCGCAATTATGGACAAGTCGTTTATACTTGATGCGATCAGGATTTTAAAAGACAGTAATAAAGGCGACGGTTTTAATGTGTATGCAGTAGTGGCTCCGTCGATAGCGAGTCAGTTTGTGTATGCGAAGCTCGGTCAGGTTGTGACCGCGATTAAAAAGCTCGGCTTTTACAGCGTGGTTGAAGCTGCTCTCGGTGCCGATATTGTAGCATACAGCGAATCAAAAGAGCTTGCCGAAAAAGGTTTCCTCACAAGCTCTTGCTGTCCGGCGTTTGTTGACTATGTAAAGAAGTTCTATCCGAAGCTTACCGAGAACATTTCGCACAATCTGTCTCCCATGGCGGCGATTGCAAAATATATAAAAGAGACCGACGAGACCGCAAAGGTTATATTTATAGGCCCTTGTACGGCAAAAAAAGCCGAGGCGAAGCAGGAAAGAGTCGCACAGTATGTCGACTGCGTTCTCACCTTTGAGGAGCTTCAGGCTCTCATAGATTCGCGTAATATCGAGCTTACCGAGCTTCCTGAGGATGTTCTTGACAATGCTTCCTATTACGGCAGAATATTTGCACGAAGCGGCGGCGTTTCGGAGGCTGTCGGTCAGGCAATTAAGGAGCAGAATATAGATTTCACCGTTGATCCGCTTCCGTGCGACGGCATAGAAGAATGCAAAACGGCTCTTTTGAAGGCTTCAAGAGGAATCCTTAAAAATAACTTTATCGAGGGTATGGCGTGTGTCGGAGGATGTATCGGCGGCGCAGGCTGTCTCACCCATGAGGCAAAAGATAAAAACGAGATAGACAAATACGGTAAAGAAGCTCTTGAGAAGAGCATAGGCGACGCATTGAGTCAGCTTTAAACATCGAGCTTCGGGAACGCAGGGAAAATTCCCTGCGTTCCTTTTTTTGTATAAATATGATTTTTCTTCCAATAATTACCTTACGAAAGGATGAAGAACATATGAAATCAAAAACAGAAAAGCTTATTCGAAGATTTGAAATATCGTTAGCCGCAGCATTTGTCATAACATCGATTTTCAGCTTTGTGTCATTTGCCGCGTCGTGCAGCGACGTAAGACGCGACGTTTTGCGTATGCATGTAATAGCTAATTCCGACAGCGACGAGGACCAAATACTGAAGCTTAAGGTGCGCGATGCCGTGCTCAATGAAGGGGAGGAGATATTTGACGGTTCTTTGACAAGTGCGAATGCCGAAAAGCTGCTTATTCCGCAAAAGGAGCGGCTTGAAGAGACGGCGCGCGAGGTAATACGTAAAAACGGCTTCGATTATGATGTAAGGCTCGAAATAGGCAAGGACTTTTTTTCGACGCGAACTTATGATGATCGTATAACTTTGCCTGCCGGTGAATATGAGGCCGTGCGCGTCATAATAGGAGAGGGGAAAGGCAAAAATTGGTGGTGCGTTATGTTTCCGCCTATGTGTCTGCCCGCAGCCGAGTCATCAGATGATGCGGAGCTTCAAGACATTTTGTCAGAGGATGAGCTTAAAGTTGTAGAAAGTAACCCAAAATTTGAACCTCGGTTTAAAATTATAGAGATTTATGAGAAATTAACGCAGAAATTGAAATAAGGCTTTTAATATCCTTTTATTTTTGTTATAATTACCACAATGGTAATTCCTGAGATAAAAGGATATTATTTATTGCGAAAGGGTTATTGGAAATGCTTAAATACAATATTATTCCCAAGCCGAATAACTATACTTCAAAGGACGGTACATATGTAATTTCTTCAAATACCGAGGTCCTTTGCTCACCCGAGTTTGTTTCTGCGGGTAGATATTTGACCGATTATCTCAGAACAAAGCCCGTAAAAGGCGAGGGTGCAATTAAATTTCAAAAGGTAGCCGGAATGGAAAACGAGGCTTACTCTATTTCGGTTTCCACAGACGGTATAATGATAAAGGCTTCATCTTCTTCCGGTGCGTTTTACGGGGCTGTCACGCTGAAAACCATAATAATGCAGGCCGAAAAAACAGACGGCAGGGCAGTTATAAACGGACTTTACATAAGCGACAAGCCTGCATTTAAATATCGCGGATTTATGCTTGACGAGTGCCGCCACTTCTTCGGCACGGAAGCCGTGAAAAAATTGCTTGACAATATGGCAATGCTGAAATTAAATAAGTTCCATTGGCATCTTTCCGATGATCAGGGTTTCAGAATAGAGAGTAAATTATTCCCGAAGCTCAACGAAATAGGCTCAAAGCGTGAATATGCCGGGCTTGAGGGACTCGGCTTAAAGCACCGCGGCGGAGAATATTTTTATTACTATAAGCAGGATGAAATAAAGAATATTGTGGCGTACGCCGCAAAGCTTAATATAGAGGTTATTCCCGAAATCGATTTGCCGGGTCATGCTTCGGCTCTGCTTGCCGCATATCCGGAATTTGCCTGTAAGCCGCGTGAATTCAAGCCTACTTGCGAAAACGGTATATTTGACGCTGCGATTTGCCCGGGAAACGAAGATGCGTATGATTTCATTGACAAGCTGTTTTCCGAGATTTGTCCGCTCTTTACAAGCACACATTTCCATATAGGCGGAGACGAGGCCTCAAAGGGGCACAAGATATGGGATGATTGTCCTAAGTGCCGTGCGGCAAAAGAGAAAAACGGTCTTAAAAACTCAAAGGAGCTTCAGGGCTACTATATGACTCGCATAGGCGAGATTCTTAAAAAATACGGCAAAACACCCATTGCCTGGAACGATTGCATCAATGACAGCTTTTCTCCTGATATTACGTGTCAGTATTGGCTGCCGTCAAATTCGGGCGAGGTCAAAAGGCAGTCATATAAGCGTGATATTATTCTTTCTCCCACGGCGTACTTTTACTTTGACTGCAAATATTCTGTTATATCGCTTAAAAAAGTGTATAAATATAATACCGTTAAATCCGGGTTCGGAAAATCCGGGCAGCGCGTAATAGGCATAGAAGCCGAAATGTGGACTGAATGGGTAGATTCGGAGCGTGCATTGGAGTTTTCCGTCTATCCGCGTATTTTGGCACTATCCGAGGTTGCGTGGACAAATCTTGAAAACAGAAGATACAAGGACTTTTTAAGAAGACTTGAGTGGTATAAAACTTATCTTCGCAAAAAAGGCGTAAACTATTCAAGGGTAACCGGTAAAAGCGGCATTTCCGTGAGCAAAACAATATATCACATGGGTGAAGACGGCAAGGAATTCAAGCTCAGCGAAAAACGCAGAGAAGCGGAAAACTGAGTATTTTAAAGGGGAAAAAATTTGAGTATTACTAATTATCTGACCTTTGCAGGCGGTCTCGGCTTGCTTTTGTACGGTATTAAGCTGATGGGCGAGGGACTTGAGCTTGCAGCCGGGTCGCGTCTTAAGCATTTACTTGAAAAAATGACAAAAAACCGCTTTCTTGCGGTACTTGTCGGCTTTCTCATAACAACGCTTATACAAAGCTCCTCGGCAACCACGGTTATGGTTGTGGGCTTTGTTAATACGGGTCTTATGAATTTAACGCAGGCGATAGGCGTTATTATGGGTGCAAATATCGGTACCACAACCACAAGCGTTCTTGTTTCGCTGAATCTTACCGGGATAGCTCCGATAGCTATATTTATAGGCGCATTTATGATTCTTTTTGCCAAAAAGAATTCGCTGAAATATGTCGGGCAGGCCCTCGCCGGTTTCGGCATGCTGTTTATGGGTATGGAGCTTATGCAAAACGCCATGGATCCGCTTAAGGATTCCGAGGTTTTCCGTAATTGGATTATAAATGCGGACAATCCTCTTGTAGGCATACTCATAGGCGCCGGAGTTACGGGCGTTATACAGAGCTCCGCGGCAAGCGTAGGCATACTTCAGGCTCTCGCATCGCAGGGGCTTGTGCCGCTTTCGTTCGCGGTATATATTATTTTCGGCCAGAATATAGGTACCTGTGTTACCGCGCTTCTTTCGACAATCGGTACAAAGACAAATTCAAAACGTACCGCGGTTATGCACATTCTCTTTAATGTAATCGGCACGGTTGTTTTTGTTGTCATATCTATGTTCCTTCCGTTTACAAAGTGGATACAGGCTATGAGTGACAACGTGATGATGCAGATATCGCTCGTTCATATCATATTTAACGTAGTGAGCACCATAATAATGTTCCCGTTTGCCGGTGCCCTTGTAAAGCTTTCCTGCATTCTTGTCCCCGACAAAAAGGGTAAAGAGGATGACGGAATGCACCTTCAGTTTATTGACCAGAGAATGCTCAACACCCCTCCGCTTGCCGTAGTGCAGGTGGGAAAAGAGGTTCTTCGTATGGCTGCTTTGGCAAGACGCAATTTCGATATTGCGTCAAGCGACCTTATAAACAAGGAAATTAAGCATTTTGACGAAGTAAATCACACCGAAAAGATTATCAATTATCTCAATCACAATATAACGCCCGTGCTGGTCAAGATAAACTCTCTTGATTTAAGCTATAAGGACGCTAAATATATCGGTCGACTGTTCCATGT
The DNA here is from genome assembly GCA_000432435.1 of Eubacterium sp. CAG:180. Lineage (GTDB taxonomy): Bacteria > Bacillota > Clostridia > Oscillospirales > Acutalibacteraceae > Fimenecus. The sequence continues at coordinate 10,629 of HF993123.1, read as the reverse complement.
TATAAACGACATAGAGCGCATAGGCGACCACGCGACAAACCTTGAGGAAGCCGCCTTGTCGCGTGTAAATGAAAATATAGAGCTTTCAGAGGAGGGTGAAAAAGAGTTAAAAACTATGCATAGTACCGTCATTTCGCTGATTGACGGCTCGGTAGATGCTTTTTCGGAGCAAAATCTGAGTGTACAAACGGCGGAAAGACTCAATTCCCTTGAGGCGCAGGTTGATAAAATGCAGGAGACTTTTGAGCAAGCTCATATTGACAGGCTCAACAGTCACGAATGTACAACCCGTGCGGGAATGCTGTTTATAAACACAATAACAGACTTTGAACGTGTGGCAGACCATGCAATTAACATAGCCTGGAGCGTTCAGAGCAAACCTAAAACAAAAATACCGGAAGTTTTACCGGTGACAGATACAGAAAATTAAGGAGTATATCTAATGTCAGATTATATTTTAAGCTGCTGCTCCACGGCAGATCTTTCACAGGAGCATTTTGATAAAATCGGAGTGCATTATGTTTGCTTTCACTTCAATATGGACGGTAAGGAGTATCCCGATGACCTCGGTAAATCAATGCCGTTCGCCGAGTTCTACAAGAGAATAGCCGACGGAGCCGAGCCTACCACTTCCCAGGTCAATGTCGGTCAGTTTAAGGAGTATTTTTCAGAGTTCTTAAAGGACGGCAAGGACATTCTTCACGTCTCTCTTTCAACCGGACTTTCGGGCGTATATAATTCCGCCTGCATTGCGCGTGACGAGCTTCTCGAAGAGTACCCCGACAGAAAAATATATATAGTAGACTCTCTCGGTGCTTCCTCCGGCTACGGCCTTTTAATGGACACTTTGGCAGAGCTTAAAAACAGCGGCAAGAGCATAGAAGAGGTTCGTGATTTTGCCGAGGAGCGCAAGCTCAATGTTCATCATTGGTTCTTTTCCACCGACCTTACAAGCTATTATCGCGGCGGCAGAATAACAAAGACCGCGCAGATTTTCGGCACAATGCTCAACATATGTCCGCTCCTCAATATGGATAATAACGGCAAGCTGATACCGAGAACAAAGTACCGCGGTAAGAAAAAGGTTATTGAAGAGATAGTTAACCGTATGGTCGAGCACGCAGACGGCGGTCTTGATTACAGCGGCAAGTGCTACATTTCCGAATCCGCCTGCTATGATGACGCAAGAGCCGTTGCCGACCTTGTTGAGTCAAAATTCAAAAAGCTCAACGGCAAGGTCGAAATCAACAGCGTTGGCACCGTTATCGGTTCACATACTGGCCCCGGTACCGTTGCGCTCTTCTTCTTCGGCGACAAGAGAGCAGACTGATATAATTTAACCGCTCATTTCGGCGCAGTATAGGGCAGTATTGTCTTATA
>HF993123.1:0-9207 GCA_000432435.1 Eubacterium sp. CAG:180 | reverse complement strand
TATCGACAAGTTGCCGTATTCGTGTTAAAACACATATGAAGGTGAAACTATGCAAAAGATACTTATAATTGAAGACGATAAGGTCATAGCGAGAACCCTTAAAGAGCATCTTTGCAAATGGGATTATGATGCGGATTTTGTTGTTGACTTTAAAAATATAACCGAACAGGTAGTGTCGTTTGCGCCGTAGCTTATACTCCTCGATATATCTCTGCCGTATTTTAACGGATTTTACTGGTGCGGCGAAATACGCAAGTTTTCAAATGTGCCTATAATATTTATTTCCTCGGCAAGCGACAAAATGAATATAGTTATGGCTGTTAATATGGGCGGTGACGATTTTATATCCAAACCGTTCGATTTGAGCGTTCTCACTGCAAAGGTGCAGGCGGTAATGCGCCGCACGTATTCTTTTTCGGGGACAACGTCGGTTATCGAACACGGCGGTGCAATACTCAACCTCAATGACGCGACGATAGGTTTTAACGGCAAAAAAACCGAGCTTACGAAAAATGAGTTTAAAATTTTGCAGCTGCTTATGGAGAATTCGGGCAAGGTTGTCCCGCGCGATATGATTATGGATAAGCTTTGGGAAAGCGACAGCTTTATTGACGACAACACACTCACGGTAAATATGACGAGGCTTCGCAAAAAGCTTGAAGATGCCGGGCTTTGCGACTTTATAGTTACCAAAAAGGGTCTCGGTTATATAGTCAGGTAGGTTTTATGAAAGATTGGTTTAAAGCACTTTTCGGATATACGGCGGGCAATATCTTGTCCGTATTATCGTTTGTATTTGCAGCGGCGGTATTTTATACGGTGTTCTGGCTTTACGGAGTGGAAACGGAGCCGGTGCTGTATGCGACGCTCATCTCCGCCGTAATTCTTTTGATTGTATTTGTTTTGCGTTTTTCCTCGGTATACAAAAAGCATAAGAGACTTGAAAAAATTAAAAACGACGCAGAGTATGCCGTTCTTAAATTGCCGGATTATGAGGACCCAATAAAAAAGGACCTTGCCGATATTGCCGAAAAGATGTCCGCACTCAAAACAGATGCCGAAACACGTATGAATCGCAAATACAGCGATTCGGCGGACTATTTTACTCTCTGGGCGCATCAGATAAAAACTCCCATAGCCGCTATGAGGCTGCTGCTGCAAACAGACTATTCTTCGGAAAACGACGAGCTTGAAGAGCAGCTTTTTAAAATAGAGCAATATGTTGAAATGGTGCTTCAGTACATCCGTTCCGACAGTATCTCTTCTGACCTCGAAATCAAAAGCTACGATTTAGGCGGAATAGTTAGAGCGGCGGTTAAAAAATACAGAAAGCAGTTTTTGCGCAAAAAAACAAAGATTGTTGTGGGCAATGTTGATTGCAAGGTGTTGACGGATGAAAAATGGTTGTCGTTTGTAATCGAACAGCTTATTTCAAATGCGTTGAAATATACGTCCGAGGGTGAAATCAATATTTATTTGGATGAAAATACTGCGAAAACGCTTGTCATTTCCGATAACGGTATCGGAATAAGACCTGAGGACTTACCGCGTATTTTTGAAAAGGGCTTTACGGGCTTCAACGGCAGAGAGGATAAAAAATCTACGGGAATAGGACTTTTTCTCTGCAAAAAGATACTTACAAAGCTCTCCCACACAATTACGGTGACCTCCGAGGTGGGAAAGGGGACTGCGGTCAAACTTTGTCTTGACACCGTCAGCCTCGGAGTGGAATAACGCTACCTTACATAAATGTAAGCTTAAAAGGGGAATTGTAAGCCTTTTCGATGGCTTGCGATTCTCCGTTTTGATATACTGAACGTGCAATAAACAAAGGGATACATTCGGTACGTAAAATCACACCGAAAAAGAAAAGCTGTTCGGTTATGATTTTGAGACAGACGAAATTCCCGTCACGCCTTGTACGGCTACAGCAAGGGTTAACCGTGTTTGTTTATGTAATATTTGTAGCAGAAAGGCTACGGTAATTATTATGCCGCTTTTAGAAGTAAACAATTTGAAAAAGGTTTATACGACCCGTTTCGGCGGAGCGCACGTTCAAGCTCTTTCCAATGTCAGGTTCTCCGTGGAAAAGGGTGAGTATGTTGCAATAATGGGAGAGTCGGGTTCCGGTAAGACAACCTTGCTTAATATTTTGGCGTCGCTTGATAAGCCTACGAGCGGAGAGGTTCTGTTGAACGGCAGAAGTCTATCAGCAATAGGAGAGAGAGAAATTTCGGCGTTTAGACGCGATAATCTCGGATTTGTATTTCAGGATTTTAATCTTTTGGACACATTCTCTTTAAAGGATAATATCTTCCTTCCTCTTGTGCTTTCAGGCAAGCCGTACGATGAAATGGCAAAGAGGTTGAGACCTCTTGCCGAAAAGTTAGGAATTACCGATATACTCTCAAAGTTTCCATATGAGGTTTCGGGCGGACAAAAACAGCGTGCCGCCGTCGCAAGAGCTCTCATAACAAATCCGCAGATTGTATTGGCTGATGAGCCCACCGGTGCGCTTGACTCAAAAGCTTCCGATGCTCTTTTAAAGCTGTTCGGCGATTTTAACGAGGAGGGTCAGACCATTTTGATGGTTACTCACTCCACAAAGGCGGCGTCCTGCGCCAACAGGATTATGTTCATAAAGGACGGCGAGGTGTTCAATCAGATTTATCGCGGAAGTATGGATAACGACGAGATGTTCCAGAAGATTTCGGACACTCTGACCGCAATGGCAACGAGAGGTGAGAGCGATGAATAATTTTTTCTATTCAAAGCTTGCCGTTCAAAATCTTAAAAATAATCGTAAAACATATGTGCCGTATATTTTGACGTGTATATTTACAACGGCTATGTTTTTTGTGGTCGGTACAATAGCAAACATAAAATGGGCAGATAGCGACGCTCTGCATTCCCTCTTGACGTTTGCCCTTGCAACAGTCGGTATTTTCTCTGCCATATTTTTATTTTACACAAACAGCTTCCTTATTAAACAACGTAAAAAGGAATTCGGATTATACAACATTCTCGGTATGGAAAAACGCCATATAGCGAAAATACTCTTTATTGAAACTGCCTATACCTATATTTTCGGAACTGCGGCAGGCATCGCCATAGGTGCGCTTTTTTCAAAGCTGACCTTTTTGTTGCTGCTTAAAATACTGAAATTCGGCGGAAACATTGATTTCAGATTTTATCAGTCAACAGTTGACATTACTGCTTTGGTATTCGGCGCAATAGCTCTTTTAAATCTTGCACATAATCTTTTATGCATCAGCCTATCAAATCCCGTTGAACTTTTAAAAGGTGGAAATAAGGGCGAAAAAGAGCCGAAGGCAAAGGTGCTTACGGCTGTTTTAGGTGCAGCCTTTCTAGCTTCTGGCTATACCATAGCTCTCGTTGTAAAATCACCGATAACGGCGATGGGCGCGTTCTTTGCGGCGGTTTTGCTCGTAATAGTCGGAACCTTTATGCTTTTCTCCTCGGGCAGTATATGGATATTAAAAGCTCTCAGAAAAAATAAAAAATATTACTATAAAGCAAAGCATTTTACTTCTGTTTCAAGTATGATATACCGTATGAAGCAAAATGCGGCAGGACTTGCGAGCATCTGCATTCTTTCCACCGCGGTGCTTGTCACCGTGTCTACCACGGTATCGCTATATGCCGGTACGGAGGACATTATGCGCACGCGGTATCCTCGTAATATTTATATCGACGTGCAAAACGCAACAACGGAAAATTGCAAAGATTATGCCGATGTTATGACGACGCAGGCCCAAAAATACGGTATGGAAAGTAAGAACGAGCTTTATTACCGCTATCTCTCATTTTCGTCTTACGCTAACGACAGCGGCTATACGGCTACCGTAACCCCCGACTACAACGACGGACTCGGAGTAGACATTGTGACGCTGATACCGGTATCGGAATACAACAGGATAACAGGGCAAAACGAAACGCTCCAAAGCGATGAGGTGCTGTCTTGTACGCCGCGCGGCAAGGCTTTTTCGGGTACGGTTAAATTCGGCGACGACGCATATAAAATAAAGCATACCGTGGACGTTTTCCCTACTATTGACTCTTATTCGGCGTTTACCTCAAATTACAGCTACTATATTGTTTCCGATGAAAAAGCCGCCATGTCGATATATAATTCCATGGGTTACAAAAGCGAGGGTGCAGACGCCTCTCACACCGACATGAGCTTCGCCTACGGCTTTGATACCGATGCGTCGAAAGACGTGCAAAAGGGGTATATGAAGGATATATCGCTTCTTTTTTGCGATATAAGCGAGACCTCCGCAGTCGATTTAAATTGTGCCGAAATCTCTCGCGACAGTATGATGTCTCTGTACGGCGGTCTGTTCTTTATAGGCATAACCTTGGGACTTCTCTTCCTTGTTGCAACGGTCTTGATAATTTATTATAAACAGATTTCCGAGGGCTATGACGATAAGCAGCGTTATGTAATAATGCAAAATGTCGGAATGAGCAAAAAAGAGGTCAAAAAGAGTATTCATTCCCAGGTGCTCACCGTATTTTTCCTGCCGCTCGTTACAGCCGTAATTCATATCTGCTTCGGATTTAAAGTAATTACAAAGCTATTAAAGCTGCTGAACCTCAGCAATGTTACGCTGTTCTTCTGGTGCACCGTCGCAACAATATCTGTATTTGCAATTATTTACGTTTTGGTGTATGCTGTAACGGCAAGAACATATTACAGAATAGTTGAGGATAAAAACCAATGACTTCGGAGCACCTTTTACATACTATACCGCCGATTTATGACGGCAATTCCAAAATATTGATTCTCGGTTCATTTCCGTCGGTTAAATCAAGGGAAGTATCCTTTTACTACGGGCATCCCCAAAATCGTTTTTGGCGTGTGCTCGCCGCCGTACTCGGCTGTGCGGTGCCATCGTCTAATGAAGAAAAAACAGCTCTTTTGCAGAGCCATAATATCGCGCTTTGGGACGTTATAAAAAGTTGCGATATAGTGGGTTCTTCCGACAGCTCTATTAAAAATGTTGTACCGAATGATATAGGGGTGATTTTATCATCCTGCGGTATAAGACAAATCTACTCAAACGGCAAAACAAGCGAAAAATTATTTAATAAGTATATTAAAGATACCGTCGGCAGAGATACCGTGGCTTTGCCGTCAACAAGTCCCGCCAATGCGTCATATAATCTCGAACGGTTAACAGACAGCTGGTCGGTGATAAAAAACAACATTCGATAAAAGAGAAAAGAATCGAGCAGATATACGCTGCTCGATTCTTTTTTTGAAACAAATTCTGCTTTCAGTCGTCATCGTTGCCGAACATCTCGTCGTAATCTGCCGTCTCGTCAATCTAACTCGGGTCACAACTGTGGTAGCTTTGATACGATGTCATTTCCGAGCCGCCGTGCGGACACTCTGTATAGGGCTTGTCGCTTTTGTTGCCGCAATTCGAGCATTCGCATTCGCTTGCTCTGAAAAGATGAGAACACTTTGTTTAATGGGCCATGGATAATCACTCATTTTATATTTCTTCCACCGTAGCCACAATGCTTTGGGTTTGAGTGCCTCCGCCGATAAAAAGCCCGCGGTTGATGCCGCAGTCCGCAAAGTCTCTGCCGTGGCTTAGCGCAAGGTACGTTTCATCGCACATTCTGTGATTTGTCGGGTCAATTCCGACCCATATGCCGTCGTCGTAAAACTCTGCCCAGGCGTGCGTTTCACCGGTTCCTTTTTGTATGCCTGCAACATATCTTGCCGGAACGCCCGAAAGTCTTGCCGCCGATAAAAATATATGCGCGTAGTCCTGACAAACGCCGCACCCGAGGTGTAGTGCCTCTTCCGCTGTGGTATTTATATTTGTTACGCCGCTTTTATAGCTGAATACTTCGCCGATTCTTTTTGAAACCGCCTGCGCGGTCTCAAGCGCGGTAAGGTTTGCCATATCACCGAGCCCCGACACGAGTTCAATGATTTTTTCTCCGGGTACCGTGTGCTGCGACGGATATTTATAAATGCAGTTAAGCTCTTCCTTTTCGCGCTTTGAAAAGTCTAAACTCGCTTTTCCCTCAACTATTGCAACGAATTTTGAGTGAGGCTCGATAATTCTGTCGGTGAGGACTCTGTTGCCGAAGCCGTCGGCCGTTTCGGTAAGCATGTTATGCGGCTCTATGTCCACATTTATGAGCTCTATCCTCTGCGACGGCGTATCAAACGGCAAGCATCTCAAAGAAAAGCAGTGCCTTATCACAGGAGACGAAAAATCAATTTTCATACTGTAAAAAAATTTGATGTGCTTCACGTTTATCTTCCTTTTTTGATCAATACTGCGGTGCCGTAATAAATACCTTAGACAACTCGTCGCGCACGGTATATAGGTCGTAGTCGCTGTACTCATCTTTTTCGAGAATGATGTTCATAAGGGTGTTGATAGCGTCTATGTTACAGTCTACGCCGACTTTGTAAAGACGGTTTAAAAGTATACTGAATTCCTTTTTGATGAGAGTCGGAGAAAAGGAAAAACGGGTATAGAGGTCAAGTCTTTCAACGCTTCTGCCGAACTTCAGTATATTTCTCGTTGTCTCCGATTCAACAAAGTCGTCGGCGCTGCCCCAAAAGGCAAATATGCAGTCAAATACCTCCTGCAATTTGAGCATCGGTGCGCTGCTCTCTCTGCCTTGCTCCATATAATTTACCGCCATTTGAATATATGACAGCGTTTCGGAGCTTATCTCGTTACGCATAACAACGGCGTTATCATAGGCGCAGAGTAAATTACTCATAACAGAATTCGGGTCGTTTTCATCAAAAAGATATTTCGTTATAAATTCCTGCTTGTATGAATATGTGTTTTCTATACCGAGCTTGTTGCAAAAATCAATATAGGCGTTTTCGTCTTTGTCTATCATTTTATCGTAATATTCCGAAAAAACGCGAAGAGTGGTAAAGACGCGCTCTACATATCTGCCGAGCCAAAAGAGATTGTCAGTGGATTTTATCGAGATAATACCCATGTGTCTTTAAATCCTCCTCCCTGAGATGAGTTCACAACAAAAGAATCCGGATCTTGAGAATAGCGTGTAAGACCGCTGTGCCAAACTTTTATTTCGTCGCCGTAGAGCACAAACGCGCGAAGATCCGCTTTCCTTTCGACTTGCCTGCCGTTTTCAAAAACCTTGAGCCCTTTAAAGTCTATTACCTCCTGCGCTATAAATCGGCGCGGCGACGTTTTAACGGCTTCTTTTATGGCAGAGAGTTCGTTTTTAGACAGAGTATTTCCGAATATGACTCCGTAGCCTCCGGACTCCGATACATCTTTTATAACCAGCGATGGCAGATTTTCGATTATATAATCGAGATCTTTTTTTATTATCGGCAGATAGGTAACGGCATTGTTTAGTATCGGTTCTTCGCCGAGATAATATTTTATCATTTGCGGGACGAAATAATATACGCCCTTGTCATCCGCTATGCCGTTTCCGGGCGCATTTACAATCGCAACATTTCCGGCTCTGTAAGAATCTATGATATGCGGTACTCCGAGAAGAGAGCCTGCGTAAAATGTCATAGGGTCAATGTATTCATCTGAAATTCGGCGGTAAACCGTGCCTACGCGCTGTCGCTTACCGGAATATTCACTGTAATAAAGTACGTTGCCTTCAACAAAAAGGTCCTGCGGCATAGCAAATACAGCCTTTGTGCGCTCCGCAAGGTACGAATGCTCAAAGAAAGCTGAGTTGTATCGGCCGGGGGTCAAAATCACGTTGATTCCGCCGGTGTTTACATCATCGAGAACACGGCGCAAAAGCCCGCCGTAGTCGCGGTTGTCGTCTACCGAATTGTTTTGGAACGTGTCGGGACTTGCTCTGCGGCAAAGCTCGCGCGCTATCATCGGATATGACGCGCCGGAGGGTATGCGTAAATTGTCCTCAAGTACATACCAGCACATATCCTTGCCTTGTACCAAATCTATACCCGAAATGTGATTATATATCTTTTTAGGCGGAGTCAGCTTGTCGCACGGTGCGGAAAAGCCCGGCGAAGTATATATGAATTCTTCGGGAATTATTTTATCGCGTATGATTTTTTTGTCGGAATAAATATCGTTTAAAAACAAATTAAGAGCGTAAACGCGCTGTTTCAAGCCTTTTTCAAGAAATTCAAATTCGTTTTTCGGTATTATGCGCGGTATGGTGTCAAAGGGGAAAAGCCGTTCATTGAATTTGTTGTTTTTATAAAGTCCGAATTTTACGCCGTAACGTGACATAAGACGGTTAATTTCTTCCTGATGATCTATAAGTCCGTACAAGTTCTCACCTCACTTGATGTATGTTTTGTACAAAAACAAAACCGGATAAAAGTCTGTTTTTATAATTATATAATAAATCTACGGATTTGCAATATGTAAAAGCGTCAAAAACATATAAAATTATGCGTTTTTACACAAGTTTCGGCGGCGAACTTCGAAAGGTCAACTATTTTAAAAAAAGAAAAATTAACTCTTGACAATTGTGCCGTTTATATATATAATAGTCAAGCAGTTTAGATGCGGACCATTAGCTCAGTTGGTTAGAGCATCCGGCTCATAACCGGGCGGTCCGGGGTTCGAGTCCCTGATGGTCCACCAAAGAAACGACAATTTTCGTGAGAAGATTGTCGTTTCTTTTTGTTTTGTATGTTTATCTTTTCGCTTTTCTCTTTTTGATTTGAAAGATAACGGACAAGAGAAAAATTATGCGGAAACCGGTCTTTGTCATCGATAATGCATCATCCGATTGCAGCTTTTGCCGAGCAATAGCACCGACGCCGATTGTTATCGTTTTTTCTGTTGTGTATTAGATTTAAAAAGAAGCTTCATAAAAACATTTCGAAATAATTATTGTTGACAAAATGATGCAATATATGTATAATATCAAAGTGATTTCCGTAAGGAAGAATTTAATATAGGGGTATAGCTCAGTTGGTAGAGCAGCGGTCTCCAAAACCGCGTGCCGAGGGTTCAAGTCCTTCTGCCCCTGCCAAATCGAAAACGGTTACCGAAAGGTGACCGTTTTTGTTTTGGCATTGAGTAAAATGATTTAGACTCCGAGGCACGCGGAGCGTGTTGAGGGGTGCGGGTCTCCGGTGGAGACCTCTGCACGAAGTGCAGAAGCACCGACCGAGCCGGCAGGCGAGACCAAGTCCTTCTGCCCCTGCCAAAACAAAAA
>HF993122.1:105956-155778 GCA_000432435.1 Eubacterium sp. CAG:180 | reverse complement strand
CAGGGTCTTCATTGTCGGGAAGAATAAAACGTCGCGGATTGCGGGGGAATCGGTAAGCAGCATTACCATACGGTCTATGCCGAAGCCTATACCGCCTGTGGGCGGCATACCGAGCTCAAGAGCATAGAGGAAATCCTCGTCGGTATGATTTGCCTCTTCGTCTCCGAGAGCGAAAAGCTCCTCCTGCGCCTTAAAGCGTTCGCGCTGATCAATCGGGTCGTTAAGTTCCGAATAAGCGTTTGCCATCTCCCAGCCGTTCATAAAGAACTCAAAACGCTCAACATAGTCGGGATTTTCCGGCTTCTTTTTGGTGAGCGGAGATATTTCAATGGGATGATCCATAATAAACGTAGGCTGAATAAGGTGTTCCTCAACAAAAGCCTCGAAGAAGAGATTGAGTATATCGCCCTTTTTGTGGTGCGGCTCAAACTCAACATTGTGCTCCTTTGCGGCGGCTCTTGCCTCGTCAAGAGTCTTTATCTCATTAAAATCGACACCCGAATACTTCTTTACCGCGTCAAGCATAGTAAGACGCTCAAAGGGCTTGCCGAGATCCATTTCAATGCCGTTATATGTTATAACGGTAGTGCCGAGAACCTCTTTTGCAACATGGCGGTAAAGATTTTCGGTAAGATCCATCATACCGTGATAATCCGTATATGCCTGATAAAGCTCCATAAGAGTAAATTCGGGATTGTGGCGTGTGTCAAGACCCTCATTACGGAAAACTCTGCCTATTTCATACACTCTCTCGAGTCCGCCGACTATAAGGCGTTTCAGATACAGCTCAAGAGAAATTCTGAGCTTAACGTCCTCGTCGAGAGCGTTGTAGTGAGTGACAAACGGTCTTGCCGCCGCGCCGCCCGCGTTTGCAACGAGCATGGGGGTTTCAACCTCCATAAAGCCCTCTGAATCAAGATAATTTCTGATACTGCTGATTATTCTTGAACGCTTTACAAACGTATCCTTTACGTCCTGATTCATAATAAGGTCGATATATCTCTGGCGGTAACGGGTATCGGTATTGGTAAGTCCATGGAACTTTTCGGGAAGAACCTGAAGGCTCTTCGAAAGCAGTACCACCTGCGTTGCGTGAATCGAAATCTCGCCTGTTTTGGTTTTGAAAACGGTACCCTTGATATTTACTATATCGCCGATATCCATTTTCTTAAAGGCTTTATATTCATCCTCGCCTATGCAGTCACGGGCAACATACGACTGTATACTACCCTTTAGATCCTGCACATTGCAAAATGACGCCTTACCCATAATACGCTTTGACATAAGTCTGCCGGCAACGGAAACCTCCTTGCCGTCAAGATTATCAAAATCGGCTTTAATATCCGCGCTGTGGTGAGTAACATCGCACTTTGTGATAACAAACGGGTCATTGCCCTCGGCTTGTAAATCACGAAGCTTCTGAACTCTTATCATATGCAGCTCGTCGAGGTTTTCATCGTTTGCATTGTTTACTTTCTTTACGTCTGCCATATCTTCACTTCCTGTCAAAAAAGGAGCGCAAGGGAACAAAGAGAGTCCCTTTTCGCCCCGTTAAATTTTTAATTATTTTGAAATTTCCTTAATGACGAATTTAAGAAGACCGATAGGTGCTTCAACCTCAACGGTCTCGCCGACCTTGTGGCCGATAAGGGATTTGCCTACGGGCGATTCGTCCGATATTTTACCCTCGTCGGGATCGGCCTGTGCAAAGCCGACTATTTTATATTGAAGTTCTGCGCCGGAATCGTTTGTGATAGTGACCTTTGAGCCTATATGAACAACCTCTGTTCCGAGAGCCTCCTCGTCAAAAACCTTTGCGTTTTTGATCATATGCTCAATTTCGTTTATGCGAGCCTCGAGCTTTGCCTGATCGCTCATTGCCTCATCGTACTCGCTGTTCTCCGACAAGTCGCCGAAGCTTCTCGCAACTTTAATTTTTTCCGCAGCTTCTTTTCTGCCGACGGTTTTTAATTCCTCGAGTTCTTTTTCAAGATCGCGAAGACCCTCTGCGGTCAATAAGGTTTCCTGCTGAGCCATACTAATTCACCATAGCCTTTCAAGTTTATAAATCGTACCGCAAATAAAATACGCGGCCGTTAAATTTCAGTATTACACGAATAAATATTGTATCAAAAGAGCAAAGATATGTCAAGTTTTTTAGGGCTCTCCGAAAATGTCGGAAAGCAGGTAAAACGAACCGCACACAAGCAGCATATCGCCGTTTTTCACAAGGCTCCTTGCCTTTTTGTAAGCGTCTTTCGGGTCTTTTACGGAAACAACGTCCCTACAAAAGCACTTACCCTCACGAAGGAGCACATTCTCATCCTCGGCGCGCGGATTTGACGGCTTTGTAAACACCGCGGTTTTGCAATGCGGCAAAATTGCTGCAAGGTAATCCTTTGTGTCCTTATCAGCCATCATACCTATAAGAACGGTTATGCTTTTATCGCCCGCAAACCGCACAAGGACGTTTTCAAGTGCCGCGGCGCACTCCGGATTGTGTCCGCCGTCGAGCATAATGACAGGCGACCTTGATATTATCTCCATACGCGCGTGAATAACCGTGCTCTCTATGCCTTTTTTTATAAACTCATCGCTTATTCCGAGTGCTCTTGCCGCAGTTATAACGCCCACGGTATTTTCCACCTGATGCCTGCCGACAAGAGGTATTTTAACGGTAAGACCGTTATATGATATTTCCGTGCCGAAAATATCCTCGGACAGTATTTCGGCGGCGGAGACATCGCCGATTAAAAGCCGCCCGTTTTTCTCTTTTACCGTATCTTTTATGACGGAAAGAGCCTTTTCGTTTTGCTCGCTTGTGGTAATTACGATTCCGCCGTTTTTTATTATGCCGCATTTTTCCGCGGCTATTTTCTCAACGGTGTCGCCGAGTATTTTTGTATGGTCAAGCGATATTGAAGTGATTACCGCGGCTTTGGGGCACGGAATTATGTTTGTGCTGTCATATCTTCCGCCGAGACCCACTTCAAGCACGACCGCGTCGCACTTTTGCTCATAAAAGTAAAGCATTGCCGCGGCTGTTATCGCCTCAAATTCCGTCGGCTCCGTTCCCTTTGCCGACAGCCTGTCGCAGGCATTTTTCACTTTTTCGACAACGAGTGAGAGGTCATCATGCGGAATGTTTTTATTGTTTATCTGTATTCTCTCGCAAAAATCAAATACATACGGCGAAGTAAAAAGCCCCGTTTTTTTGCCTGCGGCGCAAAGTATGCTGCTCAGCATCGTAGATGTGGTGCCCTTACCGTTTGTGCCGGCAACATGAACGAATTCGAGCTTTTCCTGAGGATTCCCGAGCTCATTCAGCAACGCGGATATTCTCCGGAGCCCTAAATTCATACCGAATTTCAGAAGCGAATGTATATATTTTACCGAGTCTTCGTAATTCATAATTTTCCTTTACAAAACACAGACCCACCGCGCAAATGCACAGCGGGTCGGAATACGCTGAAATTTTAAGCCTGCTCTTTTACCTGCTCATCGTCCTTTTTCGCGCTCTTTTTATTCTGCGCGGTACCCTCTGAGCCTCTGAACACAACGAATTTATCAAAAAGATATTCCGTTACCATATTAACTATCATCGTGATACCCAAAACGATATAGTTTATAGCCGTAAGTGAGGCAAATTTCGCCGTGAAATAATTGCCCAAAACGGTAGAAACCGGTGTGAATACAAGATAATAGCCGAAAACCTTGAGCATTGCAATCGGAACATTATTTGCCGATTTAAAGGTAAACTTGCGGTTAAACGTGAAATTCCAAACAACAGAAAGAATAAGCGCGATAAGATACATGGGGCCGTATTCGTTTTCCATTATTTTGGCAAACGTCGCATTGCTTTGCATTAAGCCTTGGAAGAACGAGAGCTTTATCAAAACCTCACTCATAAGAGTGAAGCTGCCTATTTGAATCAGTCCCGCAGAACAGGAAAAAGCAACAAATTTAAGAAATTGGCCTATATTCTTATTGTCTTTTTTGTTTTCGCTCATACGTTCAACTCCTTTTCGCATAACAATGAGCACCGCTGCCTGTATTGTTCATTATTTTATCACGCTTCCGGGCGGTTTTCAAGGTATTTGACACCGTATTTACAAGAAAGATTAAATATGTTAAAATCATACCGCAAATTGTAATTGAGGGGTTTATTATGCAAGTTGATATATATGATTTTGACCACACGCTTTTCCCCATGGACAGCGGCTCGCGCTTTTTCGGCTACTGTATGCTGCACTACCCGTGGATACTCGTTTTTGCACCGTTCCAAATAATTATGGCTCTTTTGCTGGTCACCAAAATAATCAGCTTTACCACATTCAAAAAATATTTTTTCTGCTTTGTGATGCTCGTTCCGCTAAACAAAGCCGTTAATAAGTTTTGGGATAAACACGAAAAAGAGGTATTTCCCTGGTTTAAGGAGAGAAAGCGATATGCCGTTGTAATAAGCGCAAGCCCCGATTTTTTACTGTGCGAAATCCAAAGGCGGCTCAAATTTGAAACGCTTATATGCACAAAGCACAACCCCAAAACCGGTGCCATTATAGGGCTTAACTGCCGCGACGAGGAAAAGGTAAGACGCTTCAGGGAGCTTTTCCCCGATGCCGAGGTAACAGACGTATACTCCGACAGCCTGCGTCATGACCGTCCCATATTTTCGCTCGGAAAGCACTGCTTCCATATAGTTAGGGGTGAGCGCCGCGAGTTTAACTACGAGAGCGTTTACGGCAGCAAAAAATAAATAAAGTGTTTTATAAAAACCAAGGAGCTGTAAAAAACGGAAGTTTTTTACGGCTCCTTTTTGCAGTATATTGTTCAGTATTCTATGCCTCGGCGAGCTTTTACGCCCTTTTCGTAAGGATGCCGAACGGCGGTAAACTCCGTAACGTAATCGGCAGCATCCGCTATATCGTCGCTCTTTGCGTGGCCCGTCACTATAATTTCAAGCTTGTCGGGGCAGCTTTTGATACAGCTCAAAAAAAGCTCACGGTCAACAAATCCGCCCGTGTATGCGTCGAGAGCTTCGTCGAGGATTATCATATCGCAATCATTTTCGCGCTCAAAAGCAGAGCGAAGCAGCTTCGTGTAATCCTCAAAAATCTCTTTTTTTCGCATATCGGTCATATTCTCAAACAGCTTGTAGTCGCTTTTCGGCAAGAGCACCGTAATACCGGGAATGTCTCGCAGCACTTTTATTTCGCCCGATTTACCGTCCTTAAAAAACTGTGCGAATATAACCCTCATTCCGTTGCCCGCGGCTCTTACGGCCGCGCCTGCCGCAGCGGAGGTTTTTCCTTTGCCGAAGCCGTAATACAGCTGTACCATTTATCTACCTGCCTTTATGCTTTAGGCTTTTATTATACAGAAAATCCATAAGAAAAGCAATATTCACGGTTACTCCACGGTGACGGATTTTGCGAGATTTCGCGGCTTATCAACATCGCAGCCGCGAAGCACAGCCATATAATAAGCGAATATCTGAAGAGGTATTACATTGAGCGACGGTAAGAAATTACCGTATGTTGACGGTACGCGTATAACCTCGTCGGCAAATTCCGAAACAGAGGCATGCTTATCTGTGACAAGTGCGATTACCGACGCGCCGCGCGCCTTAACCTCTTTAATATTACCGAGAGTTTTTTCAAAAAGTTTATCCTGCGTCGCAACGGCAAACACGGGAGTCCCCTCTTCGATAAGAGATATGGTGCCGTGCTTGAGCTCACCGGCGGCATAGGCCTCCGAATGAATATACGATATTTCCTTGAGCTTTAACGAGCCTTCAAGAGAAATGGCGTAGTCAAGCCCCCTGCCGATAAAAAACACATCATCGGAGCCGACGTATTTATGGGCGAGCGTTTTAAGCTCGTCGGTAAGATTTAAAAGGTCTTCAATCTGCGACGGAAGACACATAAGCTCTTTTGTGAGCTCTTTTTCTCTTTCCTCGGGAAGAAGCCCCACAGCCTTTGAAAAACGAAGTGCAAGCAGATATACTACGGCAAGCTGTGCCGAAAAAGCCTTTGTTGTTGCAACGGCGATTTCGGGTCCCGCCATGGTATATATAACGTCGTCGCTCTCTCTCGCTATTGTGCTCGCGACCACATTTACTATCGAAATCACCTTTGCACCCTTGCTTTTAGCCTCACGCAGAGCCGCTAAGGTATCGGCAGTTTCACCGGATTGGCTTATAACTATGCAGATATCGCCCTTTTTGATTATCGGGTCGCGATAGCGAAATTCGCTTGCAAGGTCTGTTTCACATGGAATACGCGCCATATCCTCGAATATATATTTTGCCGTCATACCTACATGCCATGCGCTGCCGCACGCCACTATATGAATCTTGCCGATATTCTTGATTTCTTCATCGGTAAGGGTGAGCTCGGGAATTGACACCCTGCCGTCCTTAATCCTCGGTGAAAGCGTATCGTGTATAGCCTTGGGCTGCTCGGCAATTTCCTTTTGCATAAAGTGCTCATAGCCGCACTTTTCCGCAGCCTCAACGTCCCATGTTACGTGGTAAACGTCCTTTTTGACAACATTTTTGTCTGTATCGTAAAGCGTCACATTGTCTTTTGTGAGAACCGCAATCTGATTGTCTTCAAGCAAATAGCAGTCTCTTGTATATTTTAAAACCGCGGGGATATCCGACGCGAGGAAATTCTCACCGTCGCCGAGCCCCACTATAAGCGGACTGTCTTTTCGTGCCGCTATAATTGTACCTGGCTTATCGTCCGCCAAAATCGCAACGGCATAAGAGCCGCGCACGGTCTTCATAACATTTACCATGGCGTCAAGCAAATCGCCCTTGTAGTAATAATCAAACAAATGCGCGAGCACCTCGGTATCCGTTTCGGAAACGAATACATAGCCGCCCTTTTGGAGCATAGTTTTAAGCTCAATATAATTCTCGATTATACCGTTGTGCACAAGCGTTATTCTGCCGTTTCCGCCCTTATGCGGATGTGCATTGACATCTGTCGGCGCACCGTGGGTGGCCCATCTTGTATGACCTATTCCGACCGTGCCGGAAAGACCGCCGACCTCTTCGAGCTTTTCCTCAAGATTTTTTATACGGCCCTTTGTCTTAACAACGTCTGTTTTGCCGTTTTCTGACACGGCAATGCCTGCCGAGTCATAACCTCTGTACTCAAGCTTTTTTAAACCGTCAATCAATATCGGAGAGGCACTATTCTCCCCTACATAACCAACAATTCCACACATATTAAATTTTTCCTTTTCAAAAAATAAAATTTGTGCCTTGCTTTTCCTTTGTACACGGTGCGTTGCCGCTCCGCCTTTGTGAAAAGCCTTTGATCCCCGCACTTATGGGACAAGAAGCATCCGCCGAAAACTTCGATAACTTCTTCCTCGTCACCTGCAAATTCGGCAAAGCCGATAGTGCGACATACAGGTCCGGCGCTAAAACTCTCTTGCGGAAAGTCCTTTAAAAAACAAAAAATCTCCTTTCGCTTTTTTGAGGGCGGCTCGCACAGCCGACGGCTCATTTGTTAAAGTATAATATGCCACGCGGCAAATGTCAACGGAAAATAATACTTTTATACCTTTTTTAAAACTTACGCAGCGAATATTATTATGTTTAAAACTCCGGTTTTTACACATAATTTTAATAAAAGCTCGGAGGTAATCTATGGATATAAAAAGGTGCACCATTGACTCGCAGGATATTTTACGGCACGAAAACACAAGAGCGTTTTTTGTTTGCCTTTTGAGCTTTGTGCTGTCGCTTTTGATCCTCGGCGCCGCTCTTTTCGGCGTGTATTCGCTCTATACCGTGAGCGGACTCGACAAGGAAAAATACAGCGTTCCCATTCTCTCTTTACTATATGTTCTTTTTTCGTCGGAGGTTACCGTTTCTCTGTTTGCGCTGTCCGCCGTTTCCTACAACCGCAAAAGATGGTTTTACCGCAACGCCTCGGAAAAAGCACCTGTATCATATCTTTTTGCCGGTGAAAAATTTTCGGTAAGACTGAAGGTCTTTTATTTTTTCTTTTTCAAAAAGCTGATGACTGCGCTGTGTCTTGTCGCAGCAGAAATACCGTTTTTGCTTTGCAGTCTTGTTTTTTACCGCGAGCTCTCCGAAAAAGGATTATACAAAACCGTATTTGCGGGAGCAGTCGTCCTCTGCTCTGTGCTGTTTTTGCTCGGACTGTACTTCGGCGCGGTTCTTTCGAAAACATTTTGGCTGTGCGAAAAGGTATACTTCAAAAACAAAAAATGCTCCGTAGCGCTTGCCGTAAACAAAAGCAAAAGCCTGACCGAGGGAAAACGGTTCAGGCTTGTAAATTATAATATAAGCTTTGCTTGGCGAATACTTTTCTGCATATTCTTAATTCCGCTATTTTACACGGTGCCGTACATTTCACAGTCAAACGGATTGCTGTGCCGCGAATTTATCGGAAAGTACAGGCAAGGTGCCGCCTTCCCGGTGGTTTTTATGAAACTGCAAAAAACGTAGCCTCGAAATAAAACCTTCATTCGTTCTTCTTTGCCTTTTTACTGCCGAATGTGTCGGCAAGATAAATCATAAGAAGTATCAGCACGGCTATCGCGGTGGATTTAAGCCGTGTAAAGCCGTATTTTGCCTCAAGGCAGCCGGTCGCAAAGACGAGCCCCACAAGAGCTAAAATATATACTATAAGAAGAACGGTTTTCAGAGCCGGCTTTTTTTCGGAATTAAGCGACATAAAATATACGGCGGCCGTGACCGCCAAGGCCGTTCCGAAATACACAACAGCAAACACAGTCATAAATATCAGCCTTTCGGATTATTCATAGTTCCAGCCGTGGGAAGCAAGCTCATCCAAGACCTCTTTATCCACATCATCGGCGGTACCTTTTGACACTATCTTGCAGGAATACACATTGACCTGAGGTGGATATGACTCCATAATCTCATTCGCGTGCTTTATTTTTATGAGATCGCCCGTGCGGACATCGGAAAACAAATCTTCGTCGTCCGAGGAATTTATCATAACCGTAGGGGAGCCGTTTAAAACTATAAGACAACTGCTTCCCGAAACCACGGCGCGCCCCGTGGAAGCAGGTTTAAAATTTCCGCACCCGTAAAGCAAGGTAAAAACAAGCAAAAGACTTAAAACCGTACATAAGGTCTTTTTCATATATTATCTTCCTTCCGTGTTCGGTGAATTATGCACAGCGTCGTGTCTTCGCCGCACATCTATTATAATTTTACTTCTTTTCTCCGTTAAATACAATTCGCCGAAAGTATAATAAAACACCTTCAAATTTGTCGGAAATAACAATTTCGAATACCGATAAACCGAAATCGGTGATTTTGAGCCGTCATATGAAACTGACCGCAGAGCCGATATAAAATAAAAATCGACAAATCTCTTACGAGACTTGTCGATTTTTGGCTGTGGGGTACAGAAAAGATGTTTTTATGTTTTTTGTGGATAGAGTTGAACTCTCGGAATTTTTAATGAAATCGTTCGCGTTGCTCACGATGAAATCAAAACCTACGGTTTTGATGAAATTTTCGGCTACGCAGAAAATGAAATTAAATCCACCCATCGCCGCAGCGATTTCATACGCTGAAAGCGTATTTCATATTGCGAAGCAATATTTCACCCACCCGCAAGGGTGGATTTAGTTGAAAAGGACAGATTTCTAACGAAATCTGTCCTTTTCTGGCGCGCCGGGAGGGATTCGAACCCGCGACCTTTTGGTTCGTAGCCAAACACTCTATCCGGCTGAGCTACCGGCGCATATGCAATTTTTACTGCTCAAGTATATTAACACTATTAGAACAAAAAGTCAACATTTTTTTACGCTCGGCAAGAATAAATCGTTTTTTATTATATTCCGAAGCAGCCGAAATATCGCCATATAAATAAAATATTACGGCTAAATAATTATAATATATCTGTTTACCGAAACAAATAAAAAATGCATTTTTAAGAGCGAGATAAGCCGAAAACAGAGTAAAATCGACGGTATAATTTGTATAAAGCAATCAAAATGCATAATCGGCAAAAATTATCTCCACTTTTTTCTGTTTTGTGGTATACTTAAAAAGGTATTACGGCAAGGATTTAAGACAAGCCTTAATGCACGCGGCAGGAAAAGCTTAACACAGCCGCCGAAATCTACACAAATCAAATCCGGGAAGGCGGATATATATGGATAAAAAATATGATGTTCTGATAATCGGATGCGGAGTTGCCGGCCTTTACACTTCACTCTCGCTACCCGAAAATCTGTCCGTTCTTGTGCTTTCAAAGCAAGACGAAACCGTTTCCAACAGTTCTTTGGCTCAGGGCGGCGTAGCTGCCGTTTTAAGCCTTGAAAACGACAGCTATGAGCTTCATTACAACGACACCATGATTGCCGGCGGTCAGGCCAACACACCGGGCGCCGTAAACACACTTGTTCACGAAGGCCCCGACCAGGTACGTCAGCTGATAAAATACGGCGTTAATTTTGACCGCAATTCCGACGGTACTCTTCAAAAAACGCTTGAGGGCGGCCACAGCCGTCGCAGAATAGTTCACTACAAAGACACCACGGGTGCGGAAATTGTGCGTGCGCTCCTTGTAGAAGCCAAAAAGCGAAGCAACATAACGCTTGTCGAAAACGCCGACGTTTTTAAACTCACAAAGGTTAAAAACGGCTTTTGCGCGGATATGCTTTTAAACGGCAAGACCGCCGCCACGGTATTTTCGGACTTCTGCGTAATAGCGACAGGCGGTATAGGCAGAGTTTACAAATACACCACCAATCCCGCCGTTGCCACCGGTGACGGAATCCGCCTCGCATACGATATGGGTGCTACGATAAAGGAGCTAAGCTACGTTCAGTTTCATCCCACCGCTTTTAACGGAAACGACAGGGAGCAATTCCTGATAAGCGAGTCGGTACGAGGAGAGGGTGCATACCTGCTCAACTGTAACAAAGAACGCTTTATGGACAGATATGACAAACGCCTCGAGCTTGCCCCGCGCGATGTTGTATCGCGCTCTATAATTCTTGAAAGCCGCAGAACGGGCAGCGACAACTTCTACCTTGACATAAGATACAAGGGGCACGATTACCTTGTAAACCGCTTCCCCGGAATATATGAGGGATGCTTAAAACACGGCGTTGATATGACCAAGGATTTAATTCCCGTATTCCCGTGCCAGCACTACCTCATGGGCGGAATCGACGTTGACCTTGACGCGCGTACTTCTATTTCGAGAATGTATGCCGTAGGTGAATGCTCGCACACGGGAGTTCACGGCAAAAACCGCCTCGCAAGCAACTCGCTTTTGGAGGCACTTGTATTCGGAAAGCGCGCGGCAGACGATATAGCGTCTCTTTCTAAAAAGGACCCTGACCACGTGACCGTTACGGAGCACAAAACGGATATTTCGGGTGCTCCGCTGCCAAAGGGGATGCGTACGGAAATTCGCTCGATTATGCAACGTTCTTACTTTGTAATTCCGGATATGGACGCGGTAAGAGTAGGCTTGAAGCGCGTTGACGCTATACTTATGAGACTTAAAAACGGCAAATTTGCAATTACGCCCGACTATTGTGAGGCTTTAAGTCTTGCCACGGTAGCCCATATAATCTTAAAAGAGGTGGACGAAGGATGATTTTACCGCAGTTTTACACGGACGACATTATTAAGCGCGCCATACTTGAGGATATTAACTATGTCGATGTGGCGTCGGATTACCTGATATCCGAGGAACAGCGCGATGAGGCGTATTTCGTCTCAAAGGCAGACGGCGTTCTCTGCGGCATAGATGTCGCAATGAGAGTTTTTGAACTTTTGGACGATTCTTTTACCGCCAAGGTATATATGCACGACGGCGACAAGGTGAAAAAGGGCGACCTTATAGCCGAATTCAGCGGAAAAACCACGCTTCTTTTAAAGGGCGAGAGAACTGCCCTAAACTTGTTGCAGCATATGTCGGGAATAGCCACGGCGACCGCAAAGGCAGTAAAACTCTGTGAGGGAACAAAGGCTTCGATAGCCGACACAAGAAAGACCCTTCCGTCTCTGCGCGCCCTTCAAAAATACGCGGTAACCTGCGGCGGAGGCAAAAACCACCGTTTTAATCTTTCCGACTGCGCTATGCTCAAGGATAATCACATTGACGCCGGAGGCGGCATAACGGGAGCTGTAAAAAAGCTTCGCGGAAAGATAGGTCATACGGTGAAAATTGAGGTTGAAACACGCAACCTTGATGAAGTAAAAGAGGCAGTCAAGGCAGGAGCCGACATAATAATGCTCGATAATATGGACTGTGACACCATGAAAAAAGCCGTTGAGATAATCGGCGGCAAGGCTCTCACGGAGGCTTCGGGCGGAATTACCGACGAAACCATACCCGGCGTTGCGGCGTGCGGCGTAGACATAATATCAATCGGAGCGCTGACTCACTCCGTTCAGGCATTTGACATTTCCATGAAAATGAAAAAATAAAAAGCCACCCCCGAGATGTGATTCAGCTTATCTTGGGGGTATGTTATTTTGAAGCAATAATGCCCTATAAACAAAAAGCCGGCGGCGCCGAAAGCAAAAAGTTTCGGTGCCGCTATTTTTTGTTCGGCTACAGAAAAAAACGTATTGTTGCACTAAGGCTGCCGCTTATTCAATTCTGCCTTTAGAGCTAATGTCCGCAAGGCGGTCAAAGCACAGCTCGGAAAGACGCGTCGCACCGCACAATTCATACAAGGCGGAAGCAAACAAGAGCGAATTACACGGTGGCAGAACCTTTGTTATGTCATCGGGCAGAGTAACTCCGCTACCCGACAAACAGACGGTACTTCCCGAATACTCATTCCTATATAAAAGGCACCCTCCGTCCGGATTGCTTTTATCCGTTCGCGGAGCTATTACAAATGTGCAGCCGCCTGCCTCATTCACGTTTTCCGTGACGGTCATCGCAAGACCCCAATCGTCATACAGCCGTCGGCGCACGGGAGAAAATTCTTCGGGATTACCCGTTATTACCTTAAGATTTGAGGCAAGAGGGACAAGTAAAGACAGCTTATCCTTTTGAAAGCCGTTAAAATCCATAACAGCCACGCTCGTTTTTTCCGGCGGAAGAGAGCATTTCTTTATATAATCAACCGCGGAATTAAAAAGCATAACGGACGGCAGTATACGAGGCTCGAAATTCTTAACCTTTTCGTCCTCAGTTATGGTTCCTCCGCACACTATAACTCTGCCCGCGCACCGCCCGAGCAGGCTGTATATTTCACCCGTATCGACCTCTTCGTTTTCATCACACACAAGCGTCAGCGTAAAAAACGGAGCACTGCCTAAAACGCTTATCCGCTCTATAACGGGTTCGGGCGGAAAAAGCCTGTAATGAAGCCTCTTAAAAAATCCGCCGCCGATTCTTTCTATTTTAATTACTCCGAACATAAAAGCACCCCCGCATAATATTATGCGGGGGTTTTGATTTTAATGTTTGTTGTTTATTGCTCGTCCGCGCCTGCCGAAGAGGTTAAGAGAGAATTTGCCTTTTGATACTGTTCATCCTCTGAATGAGATAAAAGCGCCAAACGGTTCTTTTTCTGTGAGGACAGCTCCACAAGATAATCCGGAGTTAAGCCCACACCGTTATACACATCGCTTGTATACGGCTTTATCTCTGCCACGGTGAGCTTTACCGCACCTCCGTCACTCAACTGATAAACCCTTTGCATGGTTCCGTTGCCCTTTGTCGCCGTACCTACGAGCTTTGCTTTTCCGAAATCGCGCATATCGCAGGCGAAAAGCTCTGCAGGCCCGGAGGTGTCTTTATCGACAAGTATCACTGTGGACACATTTATGCTGTCGGCGTCCGATGTAAAGGTCTCTATGGCTTCACCGTTTTTATCAACGGCGGTAGCGAGTGCCTTTGTTCCGTCGCTTGCCACAGGAACAAGCACATCAAGCGCGTCTGTCGCATACTCTACGGTTCCGTTCGAGACCGCCCGCAAATCTATTATAATGCCGCTCACGCCTTGCTTTATAAGCGTATTTACGGCATTTTTGAGCTGCGATGCGGTGGTCGAATAAAAATCGGTTATTTTAACATAGCCCACCTGGCCTACCGTCTCATAATAAACAGTCTGCGCGGTGTAGCCCTTTACCATATTTGCGGCAACGAGATTACCGTCATGAATAAACGCAACATTTACGGACGAGAGCTTTTCGCCCTCAAGCTTTTTTACAAGCTCTTTATAGTTATAAACCGTGACTTCCTCTTCATCTATGGTAACTATACGGTCGCCCTTAGTCATATTGTTAAGTGCCGCCGGAGAACCGTCGGAGACCTCTGCCGCATAAAGGCACATATCGTCCTCATTAAATGCCGGAATTATGCCGACGCCCATTTTCTGACCGTTCATCTCGTTTTTATATACGTCATACTCGGACGCGGTCATATAATAGCTGTAACTGTCGCCTACGCCGTTTGCAAAGCCCTCTGCCATATCCGCGTTTAAAAGCGTTTCGTTAATCTCGCCGTAGTAATTGGTGCGGATAACGTCGTCTATCTCCGCTAAAAGCGAATAAGTCTGTGAACGCTTCGGGAGATCTTTGATTATTGAATTGTACATTTTCATCGACACAGCCATGGTACCTGCCACAGAGCCTGCCATAGCCACGAATATCAATGCGAGCGCAAGGCCCAGGGATATTTTCCTATTCAAATGAACGCCTCTCTTTCGGGGGTTTTATCAAAGACCTATATACGGCTCGGGATTTACTCGATTTTTATTTACATAGACCTCAAAATGAAGGTGCGGGCCCGAGGAGTTGCCGGTGGAGCCGACCTTGCCTATATACTGACCCTGCGATACGGTTTGACCCGCGCTGACGCCTATGCTGCTGAGGTGCGCATATCTTGTCCACACGCCGTTGCCGTGGTCTATAAGCACGTTGTTGCCCCAGCTTGAATGATATGAGGCGGAAATTACCGTACCGCCTGCCGCGGCGTAAACGGGCTGACCGTTTATATTTGCACCGGCTATGTCAACGCCCTTGTGACCGTTGTGGCCGTAGTGCTGTGAAACGTAATAATTGCACGTGAGCGGAAAGCTCATGCCGCTTGAGAGCACACCGTTACCCGAAGAACCCGTGGTATTGCTGATTGACTGCGCTTCGAGTTTATCCATCTTGGCCTGATAAGCGTCATTCTGCGAATCAAGGCTTGAAATCATTGATTTGAGCGACTTCACCTGAGCTTCAAGACGAGACTGCTTTGCGTCAAGTGTATTGTAAACGCTCTTGACCTCTGCGCGGGCAGACTCTATGGCGGCCTTTTCGTTAACTATTTCAGACTGCTTTTCCTGCTGTGACTGCTGATCGGAGGAGAGCTGTTCTTTTGTTTTATTAAGCTCATTAATTTCATCCTGCAAGCCCTTTACAAGCTCATTATCATGCTCAGAAACACGTTTGAGCAGCTCAAGTCTTGTCAAAAAGCTCGCATAGTCGCCGGAGCCGAGAAGTACCTCAAGCGCCGAGCTTTCGCCTGCCTTATATGCCGAGCGAAGTCTCGCTTTAAGTACGTCGTATGTTACGTTGACAGCGGCTGTCTGTGTTTCTATTTGAATATTTGCGGCGTCTATTTCGGCTTGAAGTCTGTCGATTTCCGCCTGATAGTTGTTGATAATTTCATCCTTTGCCGCTATTTGCTTGTT
This sequence comes from Eubacterium sp. CAG:180, assembly GCA_000432435.1. Lineage (GTDB taxonomy): Bacteria > Bacillota > Clostridia > Oscillospirales > Acutalibacteraceae > Fimenecus. The sequence continues at coordinate 140,094 of HF993122.1, read as the reverse complement.
AAGGTCGGTTATCTTGGCGTTGTAAACATCAAGCTGAGCCTGCATATCGGAAATCTGATTGAGCAAATCGTTTACGGACGCCTTATTATCGCTGATTTTATTATTATTGGCATTTATTTTGCTTTCAAGCTCGTCTATCTGATCCTGCACTGACGAAGCCGAGCCCGAAAACGACGTCACGGAAAACAGCATAGCTGTTATTAATGTAACGGAAATAATGCGTATAAATGCTTTCTTCTGATGCTTCAAAATAAAAAGAACTCCTTTAATACCGGATTTACCCCTTTAAAAATTACGGAAGATACGGCGCGGGATTTACCCTTGTGCCGTTTATCCAGACCTCAAAGTGCAGATGCGCCCCAGCGTGCGGATTTGCCGGCGTCGGCGCGGGACTTACGTTACCCGTATTGCCTACAAGAGCTATAACCTGCCCCTGCTTTACCGTTTGCCCCTTGCTTACCTTCATAACGCTGCAATGAGCGTATCTTGTGCAAACGCCGTTGCCGTGGTCAATAAAGACGTTATTGCCCCAGCTCGAATGATATTCGGCGGAAAGAACCTTACCGTCAGCCGCGGCTCTGATCTCTTTACCGTATGTATTGCCGGTTGCACCCCTTGTGGTAAAATCAATACCCTTGTGATTCGGGTAGCCGTACCAGCCTGCCGATATGGTTACGTTTGGATACTGAAGCGGACAAATCATACCCTTGGGAGATACCGTATAACCGCCTGTATTTCCACCGGTATTTCCTCCCGTATTGCCGCCCGCGTTTCCGCCTGTATTGCCGCCGGGCTTTGGCAATTCGCCGGTGCCCTGCGACGCATTTTTCGCCAGTTCCGCAAGCTTTTTATCGTAGCTGTCTTTCGCAGCCTGTATTTTTTTATTCTCGTTTTCTAATTCCTTGGAGCCTGCGCTGAGAGACGAGATATATGCGTTTCGCTGTGCAACCTGCTTTTCAAGGGTAGACTGCTTTGAATCTACGGTATTGTAAAGCGACTGCACCTGCGTTTTAGACGAAACAATATCCGCCTTTTCCGACTCTACGGCGGTCTGCTTAGCCTTTACTTCCTGCTGACTTGACGACAGAAGCTCCTTTGTGTCGTTAAGCTTTGCAATATCATCCTGCAAAGATTTCATAAGCTGCCTGTCATGCTTTGTGGTTTTACTTAAAAGCTCAAGCCTTGTGAGGAAGCCCTCATAATCACTTGCCGTAAGAAGCACCTCAAGAGTGGAACTTTCGCCTGCCATATATGCCGCGCGAAGTCTCTCCTTTAAAAGGTTATATGTATCGTTTACGGTCTTTGTCTGAGCTTCTATGCTCTCGCTTGCCTCGTCTATGTTCTTTTGAAGAGAGTCTATTTCTTTTTGATAATCGTTTATAACGGCGTTTTTGTCGCCTATCTGACTGTTAAGCTCCGTTATTTGACTTTGGTACGTGTCAAGCTGCTCCTGCAAAGCGTCAATCTGTTCCGAGGAATAGCCGTTCGACTCTTTGGCACCGTCGATTTTATTTTGCAAATCCTTTATTTTTTGCTCATTCTGTTTTTTCTTTGCCTCGGCAGCCGCGATTTTGTTTTCCAAATCTGCCTTGGAATCCGCCGCGGAAGCCGGTAAAAATGACGCGCAAAAAACGAATATTGCCGACAGTAAAAGGCTCAAAGCTCTTTTGAGACCGTTTTTAGTCATCAGAGACCACGCTCCCTTGCTCTTTCAGGTATTTAGCCATCGAAACAAGACTTCCGAAACCTCCTGTAAACAATCCTATTGCAACAAATACGAGAAGTATCTGCCACCAGTACCCGCTGAACGGTACGAGCGAAAAGCCGATTAACGAGAGGGTCTGTGCGAACACTTTTTCGGCTACTGCGTAAAGTCCCCACAGAACTCCCAGGGATACTATGCCGGAAATCGTACCGAGTATCATACCCTCTATCATAAACGGCCATCGAATGAACCAATTTGTGGCACCTACCGCCTTCATTATTGAAATTTCAAGCTTTCTTGAGAACATCGTTATGCGTATTGTGTTTGAAATTATGAAAAGCGCAACAAGGAACAGCATTATAACAAGCCCCACGCTGACTATCGAAACCGCATGGCGAAGAGACAAAAGCTTGCTTGCAAGGTCGCTGTTTTCTCGCACCGAATCGACTTTGTTTATCTGCTTTATCTGAGAAACGGTGTTTTCAAACTGTGACAAATCCTTTACCGTGACCTTATATGCGTCGGGAAGCGGAATTTCGTCAAAGCCCTCAAACAGAGCCGCGTCGCCGCCCATGCTCTGTATCTGCTCCTGGAACGCAACTTCCTTCGGCACAAATTCGCAGCTTTCAACATTGCTTATGCCTTTAAGCGAGGTACCTATCTGTGTTGTTTCGTCCTCTGAGGCATCGTCGGCAACATAGACCATTACTACATTTTGCGACTGCACCTTGTCGACTACATTGTTAATATTAAAATATATCATTATGCCCGCGCCCATAATTATAAGACACGCCATAAGCACGGTTACCGATGCCAATGACATAAGGCGATTGACCCACACATTGCGGAAGCCCTCGTGCGTAAGATATTTTAAGCTTGTCCCTTTCACCTGTTGTCACCTCCGGTCTTTTTTTCAATGGCGTCGAGATACTTTGAGTAATCAACGTCATCGTCGGAGGAATCCGAATCCACACCGTATGTCGCCATAAACTTTTCAAGGTCGGCGTCCGAATTCGGCTGAACATAAAACGGGCTGATGCTGTCTTCCTTTTGCTTGGCCACGCGGTCCTCCACCGTCTCCGAGGAGGCAATGTTCTGAACCGCAGCCGCGGCCGCCGCCGCTCTTTCCGCATTTGACGCGTCGGAAGCATAATCTCTTTCGATGGTGGCGTAATCATCGGGAAGAGCCTCGGTGTCTTCGGAGTCCGAAACCACGGCGCCCTGCTCTATTGTAATAACCCTGTGGTGGAAATGACGGACGAGATTATGCTCGTGAGTTACCATTACCACGGTGGTTCCGTTTGCGTTTATATGGTTTAAAAGGTCAACTATTTCGTAAGACATTTCGGGGTCGATGTTGCCCGTAGGCTCATCCGCAATTATAAGCCCCGCATTATTTACAAGCGCACGCGCGAGCGCAACTCTCTGCTGCTCGCCGCCCGACAGCTCCGTCGGCAGATTTCTCGCCTTGGAGGCAAGTCCTACAAGGCTGAGTATATAAGGCACGCGTTTTCTGACTTCCTTTTCCTTGGCGCCGATGCAGCGCATCGCAAATGCGACATTGTCAAACACCGTCATGGTCGGGATAAGTCTGAAATCCTGGAATACTATACCGAGAGTCCTTCTGAAAAGAGGAATCTCTTTTTTCTTTAAATTGTTAAGATGATAACCGTTTATGATAACAGAACCGCTGTTAGGCACCTGCTCGCGCATCATTATCTTGAGAAACGTACTCTTGCCGGCTCCCGATGAGCCGACCACAAAGACAAATTCTCCGTCGTTTATCTTGATATTGACATCTTTAAGCGCTTCGGTCCCGTTATCGTAAGTTTTTGATACATTTTTAAATTCAATCACTTAGAACATACCTCTGCTTTTCACAATATTCCCACCGCTGAACTCTGCCGTAAAGTTTAATACCGACGGGCAGAGACTCTACACAACCGCTATAAAAAATATAGGCGGCAAAATGAGTATAATCACTCATAATACCGCCTTTAATTATAGCATAGAACGTCAAGTTTGTAACCATTTTGTAATATGGTAAATTATATTCGCGCACTTTAGACAAAAACGCACTTGTAACATTGTGCAATTTTCCCATTCACAACAGTGCGCGGAAAATTACTTTTCTTTAATACTTGACGGGGCTTGAATCAAGATATTTCTTAACCATAAGAGCTACTTTAAATACTATTGCGTCGTCGAACTCGCGAAGGTCAAGGCCTGTGAGCTTTTTAATCTTTTCAAGACGATATACAAGAGTATTTCTGTGTACAAAGAGCTTTCTTGAGGTTTCGGATACGTTGAGGTTGTTTTCAAAGAACTTCTGAATTGTAAAGAGCGTTTCCTGATCGAGATTGTCGATAGAGCCGCGCTTGAAAACCTCCTTTAAGAACATATCGCAAAGAGTTGTGGGAAGCTGATATATAAGTCTCGCAATACCGAGATTGTCATAGCTAACAATGCTCTTTTCGGTGTCGAACACCTTGCCTACCTCAAGAGAAACCTGAGCCTCTCTGAATGAGCGTGCAAGATCCTTTATTCCCTCAACCGTAGTACCTATGCCGACAAGAACGTGAGAATAGAACTCCGTTCCGAGACCGTCGGCTATCGAGCGTGCAAGCTTTTCGAGATCCTTTGTGTCGATATTCGGCTTAACCTCTTTGATAAGGGCAATATCTGTCTCGTTAAGGTTTATTACGAAATCCTTGGTCTTATCCGGGAACAGGTTCTGAATTATATCATAAGCGGAGATATCTATATGCTCGGTAATTCTTATGAGAATTACGACGCGTGACACATCATTGTTAAAATGAAGCTCTCTCGCCTTGAGATAAATATCACCGGGCAGTATGTTGTCAAGAATTACGTTCTTGATAAAGTTTGCGCGGTCGTATTTTTCATCATAATACTGCTTAATGCTTGAGAGTGTTACGGCAAGCATTGAGAGATATTTCAAGGCAAGGTCGTCTTCGCCGGAAACAAATACGGCATATTCGGGGTGCATACGCGCACCGAACGGCTTATAAGAATACCCGTCTACCGATATAACCTCCGTTCCGCTGAAAACCGCGGTAACCTCGGTTGAGAGCACCTCACCTATCTTACCGAGTTCGCTGCAGGAAATAATGGTACCCGACTCGTCTATAACACCTATAGTACGGTCGATACTGTCTGTGAGCTGATGCACAATACCCTGGAACAATCTGTTCGACATTGATAAAACCTCCATCTATCTTTTTTCTCCGGAGAAAACCTCCCTGCCGCACTCTGCTTTAAGCCGAAACGGCAATGCAAATTTCCCCGTCTGCACTTTTATACAATTTCACAAATCATATATTATGTATTTTACACAATCTTTTAAGATTTTGCAAGCTAAAAATTGATATTTTAAAAATTTAGTTTGCATTTTTCACAAAAAAAGTTTTTCATTTTGTAAAATCGGTTAGATTAAGGCTTTAAAGCACACAGTTTTGTCATTTTTTGCATTGTTGAAAATGACTATGCGTAAAACTCCGAAGCCGTCGGCACAATGCGGTTTGATGACAAACTCTTTCGATGTGTCGAGTATTTCTGGGCGAAAAGAATATTTGAACTATCTGCCGGCATTGCATTTGGAGCAGACGCTGTACCCGTTATTGAGATACGAGGAAAGCTCAGAGGCGGAGATCTCTTTTTTATTTTCCGAGGACGTCCTCATAGCGTAGGAGCATGACGGAGAGTGAATTTTTTTGGTGTTCACGTTTACTGTATATGTGCCTTCGGAGGGCTGTGCGTCACCGGAGCTTTTTTGTGAATTTACGCCGACCGGAGTCGAGGCCGAAGTCTGCCCTGCGGCAGAGGATGCCGCCGCACTCTCGGTTTCGGCGTTTGCAGCCGTATCGGACTCACCTTCGGCTTTTGCTTCCTTGGTCACAAGATAAAAACCGTCTTTTTCGCCTTCGTTTTTCGTCGAATTTTCATAGGACACAAAATCTCCGTATTTCTTCAGCATAATATGGTCTTTATACAGCAGCACAAGCGACATCGCGGAAAACACCGTACACAAAACGGCGCATACGGTAATTACGGCCGTCATAATTTTAAAGCCGTGTTTTGCGTTTTTCCCTTCGTTCTTCATACTCATTCCCCCGATACATTATGGGAAAATAATAACATTACGGAACAGAAAATAAAGCGTTTGTGCCGAATCAGCACAAGTTATCTTTTAATTCCGTCGGCAATGTATTTAAACACCGGAGCGCAGTCTAAGGCACCGCCCGCTCCGTTTTCTTTAAAGACTGTGATGACATAGCGCGGCGAAGCATACGGAAAAAATCCGCAAAACCACGAGTGCGTCACTTCGTTCCCGTTCTCGTCAAACCAGCCGCTTTGCGCCGTTGCCGTTTTGCCTGCGGCGTCAAAATACTCGGTTTCCGCCCTTTTTCCGCTGCCGGACACAACGGTTTCGCGTAAAAGCTCGGTAACTGTTTTTGCCGTATCAACGCTCATTACACGCCTCGGAACGGGCAGCTCCGCCCTTTTGATTTCATTTCCGGTCTCATCCGTTACGGCTTTCATAAGAGAGGGCGCGCGATACACTCCGTTATTTGCCACCGCCGCATACACGGCGGACATTTGCAGCGGCGAAGCAAGCAATTTACCCTGACCGAATGCGAGGTTGCACAAATCCGCCTCAGAAATCAAGCTGTCGGCGGACGGCATAATACCGGACTTTGTCTCCCAACCGTCCGCAAGCTCGATTTTTTGACCGAGCCCGAGATTTTCACCCATGGCGCAAATGTTTTCCTTGCCGGTTTTAAGCGCAAGACTTATAAAATACGGATTGCATGACTCCGCCATAGCCGAATACATATTCATATTGCCGTGCCCCGTCTTTTTAAAACAGCCGAACGATATTTCTCCGTTCAAGTCGTATTTACCGTTGCAGACGATGCTGTAACTTGTAGGAATTCCGTTTTCCAAGGCGGCACAGGCGACAACCGCTTTAAAAACCGAGCCTACTGAGTACGGAGTTATCGCTCTGTTAAGAAACGGAGAAGATGAGTCATTTAGGCTTTTTTCGGGCGTATTTCGGTCAAACGACGGTGTGCTCGCCATTGCCCTTATTTCGGATGTGGCGCTGTCGAGAACAACGACCGCACCGCTGTCGATGTCAAATTTTCCGAGAGCCGATTCACACAGCTTTTGTATATCTCTGTCAACTGTGAGCTCCACTCCGCCGGCCGACATATACCCATCCTTTAAAAATGTAATCTCCGCACCCTCAAGCAATTTTCCCGAAGCCGCCGCACCACACCTTGCCTTCAGAGTTCCCGAATACGACAAAAGTATATCGTTGTAGCACTTTTCAATTCCCGAAACGCCGTTTCCGTCGCCGTCGATATATCCGGTTATGTGCGGCGCAAGGCTGTTTTCACCGTATCGCACCACCGTTTTTGCCGTCTTTATGTTTTTTTCGTCAAAAACGGCATTTGACGCACAAACCGCTATTTTCCCCTGAGACAAAGTCGAATAAACAGAAGGTATTTCGCTTTCGGGGACAATGACCCGGATAGAGGACAGGGACTCCTCGCACGGCTTTATCGCCGCCTTTAAAACGGTATCGCAATTGACAAGCGGACGCATTTTACAGTCGTAAATGTTGCCCCTTGACGAAGCCACCGTCACGCCGACGGTATTTTTTGACGCGGCGACATCCGACACGTTACCGCCGCAAAGCTCCGCCATTTTTACAAAAAGCACACCGAACGACAGACACAACAAAAAGAAAAGGGCACAAACTCGCTTGTTCATAATTCACCTCAAAAAACAAAAAAAACGCTCCCGTTTTATTATTGAACGGAAGCGTGTGTTTTATTTTATATTTTGTTTTCTGAGGATCGTTCCGGGAACAAATTTTAAATCGGAGCGTATTTTGAATTTCATCATGGCTCTCGGCGTGCTGTCTGTGGGTTCGCCGTTTTCGTCAAAAAGCTCCGTCACGACAAAGCTCTGCGGCTTTTTCCCCGGCTCGAGGCTTTCGAGAGTGTCTCCCTTAAAGAATTTATTTCGCTGTTCGCAGTAAATAAAGCCGTCGCGGCAATCCTCGACCACCGCCATAACATCCCACTCGCGGCGGTAACCGCCCTCAAAGCTGATATTCGCTTTTTCGTGCGGCGAATCAAAATAGAAGCCCGTGCAGTAGTCGCGATAGCTTACCTTTCGCACCTCGTCAAGTATCCATCTCGGCAAAACAAAGTTATCTGACTCGCTGCACATATAAGCGTCGATTGCCGCTCTGTAAGCATTTGTTATGACCGCCGTATAATATGCGGATTTTGCTCTGCCCTCTATTTTAAAGCTGTCGATTCCGGCGGCTGTAAGCTCCGGAATGTGCTCTATCATACACATATCCTCGGAGTTTAATATATATGTGCCGTCCTCTTCCTCATTTACCGGAAAATATCTGCCCTCGCGTGTTTTTTCCATAAGCGCATACTGCCAACGGCACGGCTGAGCACACTCGCCGCGATTTGCGTCACGGCCGGTAAGATAATTTGACAAAAGGCATCTGCCCGAAAACGACATACACATACTGCCGTGTACAAAGCACTCGATTTGCAGCTCCTTAGGAGTTTTGGCTCTTATCTCGGCAATCTCCGACAGAGATAGCTCACGAGCCGTAACTATTCGCTCGGCACCCATATTGTAAAACTCGTTTGCCGTGAGATAATTTACGATGCCCGCCTGTGTGGAAACGTGCAGCGGCACCGACGGCGCATACTTTTTGCAGTATGCCATAGTACCGATATCGGCTGCAATATACGCATCCACTCCCGCGCCTGCAGTCATTTCTATAAAGTCCGGCAAAAGCGGTATTTCGCTGTTTCGCGGAAGCGTATTAAGCGTTAAATAAACCTTAACGCCCTTTTCGTGCGCTTCCTTTACCGCCTTTATGAGATCATCTTCGGGAAAATTCTGCGGACCTGCACGCATACCGAATGAGCTGCCGGCAAGGTAGACGGCGTCTGCTCCGAAGCGCAATGCTGCCTCAAAGCGTTCAAAATCGCCTGCCGGACTTAGTAATTCGGGTCGTCTTTTCATATTGCTCCTCTGGTAAATTACTGCGAAGCCGACTTGGCCGCTTTTTGATTGGCCTGGAGTATGGCAATGTTATTGGCCTGCCGCTCCGAATCGTTTTTCGCAAGATAAATCTTTTTATTGGTATCGTGCGCGAAGAAGTAGTAATCGGTCTTTGCGGGATTGAGTGCCGCGTTTATTGAGTCGTTACCCGGGTTGCAAATCGCACCCACGGGCAGACCCTCGCACTTATATGTGCTGTAACGTGAGGTGTAGGCGGCAAGCTCCGTGGCATTTGTAACATTCTTCGCAATATAATCGTTGATATAGTCCGCCGTGGAATCGCATTGAAGCGACGGATAAAGCCCCGGCTTATTGAGACGGTTGTGAAGCACCGACGATACAAGCGGCATCTGAGTCGCATCGGCGGCCTCTTTTTCTATAATGGAGGCGAGCTTTATTATATCGTCAACCGACATATTGAGCGCGTCGGCTTTTTTCTGATAATCGTCCGTCCACTTTTTCTGGAAGTTGTTTAGGAATGTCCTTATAACGCTCGAGGCATTTTCGCCCTTATAGAAATCATATGTGTCGGGGTAGAGATAACCCTCAAGACTCCTGTAACGCTGCTCTTTATTCGGCTCATTCTTAATAAAGGTGTATTCACTGCTGAAGTCCACCTCTCTCATGGCCTTATAGATGGCATCAGCTGAGCAAACCTCATATTTTTCGAGCTTTTCGACTATTTGGTCTGCCGTGTAGCCCTCGGGGAACGAAAGCCTTACGGTCTCGCCCGTTGACGGAGGAGATTTAAATGTTGAGAGCATCTTCTCAACGCCCATCGACTTGGTTATATAGTAAATACCCGACATATAGTTGTCATCACGGTAATTCATTATCTTTGCAAACATTTTGCAGAAATGCTTATGCTTTATAAGGCCGTTATCCTTTAATATGTTGATAACGTCGCTTGTGTTGGTCTCTGCGGGAATTGTAACAGATATAACGTTTTCGCTGTCGCGGCGTATTGCCAAAACATCGTTCATACAGCTAATCAGATACGACGACAGACAAATTGCGCATACAACGCAAACCGCTATCGTTATCCACGTTTTTTTGTTTCTTACGAAATACGCGGCTATTCTTACCGCAATTTCTTTTTCGTTTCCCTTTATACCCTTTATCGGCGGCCTTTTACGTACGGCACCCTGCTCCGACGCTTGCTCGTAAGAGGCTGTTCCGAAAGAGGCGGCATTTCCGCCGTTTCTTCCGCCGCGCGTAATTATGGGACCGAATTCGTCATCATAGCTTATTCCACGCGGTGCCGTACCGCTTTTTTCGGGCGGCCTTTTATGAATTTTGTGTTTTTCCGGCGGTCTTTTGTGAGCATTGTGAGCGTTATGTCTTTCCGGCGCATCGGTACTGTGATGCACGGGCATATCTCGTCTGACAGGCGGCCTTTTTTGCGGAGCGTCGGTAAACTCGGAGTCAAGGTCTTTTATTTCAAGCTTAAAGGGTTTTTTGCCGCTCTTACGGTTTCTCTCAACCATATTTTTAAGCTCGGGTCTTTTCTGCTCGTCTTCCTCACGCGCATAAATATCCAAAAGGTCCTTATATGAATCATCGGGAGTTCTTTTATTGTCATCCATGGGCGCTCCTCCTTTCATTAAACTCTGTGTACTTTCTTATCCGAAACAATTATGTCGGATTTAATATCGTAGCTGTCGTGCGGGATTCTCTTTATTATCTGCTCTTCGTATGCGAGCCCGATTTTTGTGCCTGAAAACGACTGCAAAAACCTGTCATAATAGCCTTTTCCGAAGCCGACGCGGTATCCGTCCTCGGAAAATACAAGAGCCGGTACTATACATATACCGTTATCAAAGACGGTCATAATTTCACATGATGGGTTCGGCTCCATTATGCCGAACGCCCCGGGTTCAAGATCAAAAACAGAGTCTATACGGCAAAACTCCATATGCCCGAAAGCGTCAACGCATCTCGGCACGGCAACGATTTTGTCCGAAAGCACCGCCTGTTTAATTATACACGATGTGTCAACCTCGCGTGAAGACGACACATAACACAAAACGGTTTTAGCGTTTTTAAATTCATCGAGGGCAAACAGGTTGTCCGTAACAAATTTGTCACGTCTCGCCTTCTCCTCCGGCAAAAGTGATTTTCTGTACTCCTTGGCGCGTCTTCTTAAAAACGCTTTATCCTCACTTTGAGCCGTCATTTTTATCACTCGCTTTGAACAGATGTTTTTATGCTTTCGGCAACCTCGCTTCCGCAAAGTGCCTCGACTGTTTTAAGTCCGAATTCGAGAGCCACGCCCATTCCGCGCGCAGTTATTATGTTCCCGTCCCGTTCTACGGGAGCACCTGTGGCAACAGCGCCGTAAAGGTCTTTTTCAAAGCCCGGAAAGCATGTTGCGGTTTTGCCCCTCAACAGATTTTTATGGCCGAGCACGGACGGTGCCGCACATATAGCGCAGATAAGCTTTCCGTCGCTTGAAGCGCGGTCTATAAATTCATTTACCTTTTCCGACTTTTCAAGATTTAAAGTACCGGGCATACCGCCGGGCAAAATAACCGCCTCTATGTCCTCGTTCGGAGAAACCTCGGTTGTCTCGGCGTCACACGTAATCCTGATATTGTGAGACGAAACTATTGTTTTTTTACCGACGCCTACAACCTTAACGTCTTTTTTTGCTCTTCTCAGAACATCAATCGGCGTGAGAGCTTCTATCTCTTCACAGCCGTCCGCAAGAAAAACATAAATCATTTTTTGTACCGCCGCGCGGGAATGCGGCAATCCTTTCTTTAAGCATTCAGTTCAGCGTTATCCCTGTATACACGCTGTCATTTATCTTCTCGCCTTTGATATTTTTTATCATACCTACGGCGGTGCGTTTGCAATTTTTTAATTCGGCAGCTTTTTCCTCCGGCACAGAGACAAAAAACGTATTTTCACCCGTTTTTTTCAAAACGTCCAAGGCGTTTTCATATGTTCCTCCGCAGAGAAGCTCCGTGACAAAAACACCGTTTTCAGCCGGACTGTACGAGACATAAAAATCGTCTCCGAAAACTATTTTGCCGTCGTCGCCGAGAAAATCCGAAAACAGTTTTATTTCGTTTTCTCGCCACACTACACGGTTTACGCCCTTCAACAGCTTTTCTCTTTTGAGAGCTGCCTTTTTTATATCCGGCGGCTCGGTGCTTTTAATGTCGAGCGGCTCACCGCCGGTCAATTTAAAGACGGTTTTTTCGGCATAGAGAGCTTTATAAAAGCCGAATTTTTCGTAATAATCAAAAAGGTTCTCCGTCGCCGGAACCAAAAACAGATAATCGGCTTTCCTGTCGGCGGCAAGAGCTGAAGTAAATTCCAGTAACGAACCCATTATGCCCTGTTTTCTGTAACTCTCTGCGGTGGCGGCAGCATAAATATAGTATGCAAAATACTCCTTTTCGCCGAGTGAGAGCTTTTCCGGAAGCAAAAACAGTTGTGACACAACCTCTGCTTTGTCCGTGCAGATAACCGCATTTTCATAAGAAAAGCTGTTTTTGAAAAACATATCGATTGTTTCTCTGTCGTCGCCGAAACAGCTTTGCCACAGCGAATACATCTTTTCTTTGTACTTCGGAGAAGAAAGCCGAATTTCCATATCTTATCCCTTATAAAAAGCGCGGTACTTTTGAAGAAGTATCTCCGGGTAATATGAGAGCTTTGCCTTGCGGAGCCCTTCGCTTCCCGTATCGTCCTCACGGTTTATGAATTTATAATTAGCAAGCATATTTGCCGCAAATTCACGGTTTACCGTCGGGTAAGCTCCGCGAACCGAAGCATACGCCTTTTCTATATGTGTGCAAAAAGCCGAGCTGTTCAGCTCCTCGCCGAGAGTGTAAGCCACAACCTCGCCGTCCGCGTATAAAACTCCGCCTTTGAACCCGAGCTCGTCAAAATTCGAGAACGCACGCTTTATAGCTTCAAGTTCGCTATCTATTTCATCGGGGTCCTTTTCGCGGTTTAAAGCCTCCCACTTCCGGTTCATATCAAGACATAATTGCATATTGCCGTCGTTTATCGGCTCAAAATGCCAATCGTGGTTATTTTTGAAATAAGCTATATGGTTACGCTTGCCGTGGTACTTCCTGCCGGCAAGGTCAATAAGATCGGTGGTATTGTAAATGTAATCGGCGAATTCCCTCATCTCGGTAAACTCAAACTTTCCGGGCATCATATCTTCAAGCTCACGGACATTTGACGGAGTGAGGCAGTACATGGTTAAACGCGCGCCGTCGTGATTTTCGGCATAACGTATAAGTTCGTTTACGGCGGCCTTTTTATCGCCGTCGCCGCACGGGTAAAGATACATCGGATCGCCTACGCCGTCGCGCGCCAAAAACATACCGTCATACTCGCAAATTGTATTTTCATACACGGGCGCCCATATATAAAGGTTACCGAAGCAGTACTCGCAGGCCATATCGCCCGAACGCTCCATTACGCCCGTTACCCAAGCTCTGTCCGATAATTCGGGATTTCTGAATTCAAGCAAAATTATTCTCCTAAACCAAGTTCTTTTTTTACTATACCCAATATTTCTTCGCTTATATCGGCTATGGGGCGCGGCTCACCGTTTTCGGAGCAGACCACGGTCTCCCAGCCCATTTTTTCCGCGGCAAATGCCGCCGCTTTTGCACAGCGACGCAAATACTCTACATTTGCCTCGTGGACGTCTTTTTTCACCTCGTCGCCGCCGTAGCGCTTTGTCATAAGTCGCTGTGACACGTCAACCGGCATATCAAGATATATAATCCTGTCGGGCTTCGGCACGGCGAGCTTTTCGTATTCGTAATCGCAAAGCCATTTAATATAGTCGTCCCACTCGCTCTGCGGCAGCTTTACCGCCTGATGAACGGCGTTCGACGAAGTATATCTGTCGGCTAAAATGACCTTACCCGAAAGATAATCCTCTTTCCAATGACGGCTGTAACTCGCATAGCGGTCCACCGCATAAAACGAGGACGCCGCATAGACGTTGACGCACGACGGGTCGTTTCCGAATTCGCCGCCGAGATACATTCTGACAAGCGTGCTTGACGGGTCGTCGTAATCCGGCAGCTTAATTCTCTTTGTGTCGACAGACAGAGCCGCAAGTTTTTTTTGAAGAAGCTCCGTTTGAGTCGATTTACCGCTTCCGTCAAGTCCCTCTATAACTATAAGTTTGCCGGGCATACCTTTTACCCCTTTTAATTTTTAATCTAAATTATTATAGCAAACAATTACATTTTTTACAACAAAAAATGCACAATATTCCAAATTGCCTAAACCGATATAATGTGATAAAATATTGTAAAACATCGAAAAGGGGCAAATGCACAGATGAATCTCGATAATTTGGATTTAAATAAAAGCGGAGCATTCATAATAGGCCTTTCCGACTGCGGCGAAAAAATAACCTCGGCCGGCGGCAGAGTGTCTACTCAGGAGGGCACCGTGCTCGGTATATGGCAAAAATCGCAGGACTGCGAAAAAAATGCAAAGCTTATCGACAAGGTTACGCGCTCCGGTCACAATTCGGTAGTGGAACATACATATTTTAATCTCGCCTTTCAAAATGTCACGGCGGTTGTCGAGCAATTCGTCATCGAATTCAGGCTCGCTTCATTCACCGTAAAATCACGCAGATACGTTGATTTTTCGGATGCGGGATTTTTTATTCCCGAGGATGCGGACGAAAACTACAAAAGCCATATGGCAAAGCTCTTCGGTCTGTACAGCGAATTCTGCGAGGCCGGCGTACCCAAAGAGGACGCGAGATTCCTTTTGCCATACTGCCTTTTTTCCAACTTCTTTTGCAGCATAAACGGGCGTGAATTTTTGCACCTGTTAAAAGCCATGCTCTACGGCAGAGGCAGCAAATACCCCGAAATAGTAAAGCTCGGGCGCGAATTAAAGGAACAGGCGGAAAAGCTCACTCCCGGCATAATGACGGGCTTTGACGAGCGCAGTAAAAACTATATGCCGGATAACCCCGACCTCTCGTTTATCGGCGACGTTCCGCGCCGCACAAACGGCAAAAAAGTCGAGCTTCTCTCATACACGGGTGACGCCGAAAAAAATGTTCAGAGAAGCGCGCTCATCTCTTACACCAACGCTTCAACCGAGGATATAGACCGTATTTTATCGGACGACACGGTTGCCGACAAAATAACATACAGTCTTGTTCACTCTTCAAGGCCGAGAGCACTCGAGGCGGCGGATTTCACACTTCGTTTCAATGACGTTTCACTCTCCGGAATAACTCACTTCACACGCCACAGAATGCAGAGTATAGAAATTCCCGAACTGATAAGAGCGGACAGAAAACGGCACATCGTCCCCGAATCGGTCAAAAAAGACCCTGAGCTGCTTCTTAAATACGAAACCGCATTCAAGGAAAATGCCGCCGAATATGAGAGACTTCGCACACTCGGCAAGAGCGAGGAAAGCCTCGTGTACTACCTTCTCAGCGGCAACACGCTCGATATAGTCACAACCATGAACGCTCGCGAATTACTGACATTTATGAAGCTGCGCACCTGCTCACGAGCTCAGTGGGAAATCAGAGCGCATGCGGTAGAGGCACTCGAACTTTTGAGAAAAGTCGCTCCGGGGATTTTCAAATACTACGGTCCGAGCTGCTTTATTTCATCCTGCCCCGAGGGCAGATTCTGTTGCGGCAGACAGGAAGAAATGCGCAAGACATTTTCAATGTAAAAAATATACCGAAGCCTTGTAAATCAAAGCTTCGGTGTTTTTTTGAGCAATTTTTCCCTCTCCCTGTAATCGGGCATATACCTTTCCACGAGGGCATAAAACCTTGCCGAATGGTTCTTTTCCTTAATGTGCGCAAGCTCGTGCACAACAACGTAATCAACAGCCTCCGGCGGATAAAGCATAAGCCTGTATGAAAAGCATATTGAATTTTTACCGCTGCACGAACCGAATCTTGTCGCTGCGGAGGTTATTTTTACACTTGTCGGATAAAGTCCCATTTTGTCGCTGTAATATTCCACGCGGCGCGGCAATTCCTCGGCGGCAAGCGCGCGAAGCTCCGACACTCTCTTTTCGTCAAGCGTTTTTTCAAGAGAAAGACGGCTCTTTTGCTTTTCTATATGCTCGTTTATCCACTTTTCATGCGATAAAACAAAGTCGTCTATCGTTTTTTGCGGGCAACCGACAGGTGCCTTTACGCTTACTTTTAAATCCTTTGTCACGGTGAGCGACAGAGTTTTTCTTTTTGACCTTTTCAACTCATAATCTGTTTTCATAAAGTTCATAATATTAAAACAATTATAATCTATATTTTAAGTGTTCCGTTTTTTCGGGCAAACATAAGTATAGCATTTTCTCTGTAAAAATCAAATATTTCGGGAGGACTTAATATGTGTACCGCAGCAACATACAAAACAAACGATTTTTATTTCGGCCGCACGCTCGACTATGAATTTTCATACGGAGACGAAATTACCGTGACGCCGCGTAATTACCCGTTTAAATTCAAATTCGCGGAGCCTCTGAAGAGCCACTATGCCATAATAGGTATGGCATATGTTGCGGATAATTATCCGCTCTATTACGACGCAGCAAACGAAAAGGGACTTGCCGCGGCAGGACTTAATTTTGTCGGCAACGCATATTACGGTAACGAAAAAAGCGGTAAATGCAACGTCGCGCAATGCGAATTTATACCGTGGCTCTTATGTCGGTGCGCAAGCGTTGACGAAGCGAAAAAATTGCTCTCAAATGTAAATATCACAAACACGCCGTTTAACGAGTCGCTCCCCGCCGCACAGCTTCACTGGATAATAGCCGACAAAAGCGGCTGTATCGTAGTCGAGTCCGTAAAGGACGGACTTAAAGTCTACGAAAATCCCGTAGGCGTTCTTACAAACAATCCGCCGTTTGATATGCAGCTTCAAAATTTAAACAACTATATGAGCCTCAGCGCGGCCGACCCGAAAAACACATTTGCTCCCGATATAAATCTCTCGACTTATTCTCGCGGTATGGGCGCACTCGGACTTCCCGGAGATCTCTCTTCGCAGTCGAGGTTTGTCAGAGCGGCGTTCGTCAAGGCAAATTCTCTGTCCGAGGACGGCGAAGAAAAAAGCGTAAGTCAGTTTTTCCATATTCTCAATTCGGTAAGCCAGCCAAGGGGTTGCTGCAAGCTGGAAAGCGGCAAATACGAGATTACGCTTTACACATCTTGTTGCAATACAGATAAGGGAATTTACTATTACACAACGTATGACAATCATCAAATTTCGGCTGTTGATATGCATCGCGAAAATCTCGATTCTTCCGATTTGATACGTTATTCGCCCGTAAAAGACGAGCAGATAAATTTTCAGAACTGAAAAATTACAAAGTGCGGCGGCTCTTATTTTGAGATGTCGCCGCCTTTTTAATCGCTGTAAAACCGAAACACACCGAAAAATATAAAATACAAATAAAACACTTGACAAACGCATATAATGATAATATAATGGTTAGGCACTCTGAAAGAGGGCACAACTTAATATCGCGGGGTAGAGCAGTTGGTAGCTCGTCGGGCTCATAACCCGGAGGTCGCAGGTTCAAGTCCTGTCCCCGCAACCATTTAGGAACTGTCTTTTATGACAGTTCTTTTTTTGTCGGGTTATGAGCACGATGAGCGGTGCTCGTTGGGGCGAAGCGGTGCGCCGCTGCCTGTGGCAGATTAAGGCGTGCCGCTGAGGTGAAGAAATAAGGAGCATTGCGATGCGCTCCAAGCGAGCATATGCGACTATATTTCTGAGGGGCAAGCAAGGCGCAGCCTTGTGAGATGTAACCCGGAGGTCGCAGGTTCAAGTCCTGTCCCCGCAACCATTTAGGAACTGTCTTTTATGACAGTTCTTTTTTTATCGGGTTATGAGCACTATGAGCGGTGCTTGTTGGGGCGAAGCGGCGCGCCGCTGCAATCGGTGATCAAATGATAGAGATTCCGTTTTCCGATTTCGTTTTGCACCAGAAGAACGATAGAATATCCGCCCTTAATCCCGGGATTCCGGCGTGGGGCGCAGGAGACAAGTCTCCATCCCATAGATGACCTTGAAAAAGTCCTGTTCAGCGCCCGGATCTATTCCGGTTGCCCGGCACTCCTTGGCTGTTGCGCTCCACAGCGATTTGCAGGCCTCCGCTGCCTCCGGAAAAGCATAGGCAACACCAATGTCGGTGATGGCCACGGCGGACATAGCTTCTTCTATGGCCGCTTTTATAATTTCTGCCGCACTGTTGACGGCTCCGACACTGCCAAGCTTCGTATGGCAGTGCAGTTCTACCCGTGTCCCGGCATCCGTATTGCTGTGATCCATCCTGTATGCACATCCCTTCTCTTTATTTCGTATCGATATTACCTCATGACATCTCCCGTTTTTGTCCCATGTCATGGGGTATTCTTTTTGCAGAAGGGAGTGAACAACATATCATGAAAGATAAACATCAGCCGGCATATATTTTATCCCGCTCTGCTGCCGAAAAGCTGCTGCAGGACGGATTTCCGCGCAACACGTTCGTCATCAGCTTCTATGATCCCCCATCCAAGCGAACCGGGCAGGTATCCCAGCCGCCGGATTATAGTGGAATGCCTCCGGATGTATTTTATGTGCCTCTACATGACATCGACCTTGAAATTCTGGAGGAATACGGCCTTTCCTACGACACTTATTTTCCGGAAGCGCCCGCTCTTGCCGCATTCATTTATGACGCCATGGAGAACGGAGGGAACATTGTCTGTCAGTGCGAGTATGGGCAAAGCCGCAGCGCCGCCTGTGCCGCAGCAATTCGGGAACATTTTTATGGGGAGGGCATCGAGATTTTTGCGAATTACCGTTACTACCCCAACCAACTGGTTTACAACAAGCTGAAAGCGGCGCTGGATGCGGAAATGCTTCGCAGGGACGGTGATGGATATGGGCTACGGCAGACGGCAGGAGACACAGCGGAGACTGAAAAAAGTATACAAAGTAGGCAAGTATTGGATTGACTATATGACATTGGGGATGCGTGCTGCCTGAATGTGAACGGAGATGTCTTGTGCTGCGGTGACACCATGGCAAGAGGTTATACCATGGGGATGTCATTACAAGACACAATCACCTATTTGTATTGCGGCGATTTTCCCTTTTGCAATTATTGGGAGCCGGAGTATTACCTCAAGCCCCTCAGCGGCACCCAGCGCCTTTTGCGGCCGGTCAGCAACTACCTAAAGGGCAACCGCGATATCGAGCTGCCGGTCCTTTCGCTATCCCTCGTTTCACAGCTTCAAATCACAAAGCACCTCGTCGACTTTATCGCCGTAGCCGGGGTCTGCATGGATTTTTTCCGAAAGCAGCTTCATGAAGCTGCAATTCTCCGGCAGCTCACCGGTGAACAGCTCCGCCCGGTACAGCGGAGAAATCAGGCGATAGAAATCAAACCGATATTCCGTGGCATAGTAGTGCCCGTGCAGCAAGGCACCCTGACCAATGCTGCCATTCAAATTGGGAAACAAACACCACAGACCGCAGCAGCCACTGCGCACCTGAATCAGCAGGCAGTAAAACGGCAGCGGTGTGTAGGGACGGCAGTCGATGCGCAGAATATCCCCCGGCTTATATGGCGTGGGAAGGATGAGATCGTTGCCGCCAAAAGCCCGTGCACAGCGGGGATTGATACCCGGCATTTTCGGCCGCTGTATAAAATACTGCGGCTCTCCCTCCGGCGAAAGAATGTAGGTGCGTACCGCAATGGGAAACCCATCTGAGAGTGGTTTTGCATTCCAGTCATACAGCTCCATGGTCCAGAACTGCGTTGTCCAGTTATCGTCGTATTCAGCGCGATAGGCACGGATGGACTGCTGCGCCTCCGCCAGACTCCGCACGGCGAACGGCCCGTCCAGCGTGTCTACGCTGCGCTCTTTCTCATTATATCCAAGGAGCTCCACGATGAACCGGATGCCGGGAAGTTCTGCGCTTTCCAGCGGTTTTCGTGCCGTATCCAAAGCATACAGCATTTCCTCCACGTCATGTCTCTCTTCTTCGGATACTTCCGCCTTCAGCCGGAGCAGCAGCTCCCGCTTCCGGTACAGGCTCACCGGTGCACCGCAGATGATCTCGGCATACTGCGTGCAGTTGAGCTTCTCCGGCGGTGCCATCAGGTACTCCCGCAGCTCCGGGGACTCCAACAGGGATAGGATTTCTTTTTTCGGTTCATCGTTCATTTGTCTCGCCTCCTGACAGAGAGTCTATCAAAGCAGATGAGATAAAAAGAGGGCACCGGGAAAAGAATTCCCGATGTCCTAATATGGCCATCTTATTTCTTTTTGTTCTCAACAAAATATGCGTAACTCTTGTGGTTATCCGCACGGTGCTTCTTTGCAATTTCTCCCCAGTCAGCGAGTTCATCTTCCAGCGTCTTCCCACCTGTTCGGGCGCAGCATTCTGCGTACTGCTTGTCGTTCAGTTTACTCCACGGCCCAAAGCTGCCGATATTATACGCTTCCATGATATATCTATCCAACGGTATATGGAGTTTTTTAATATTAGCGGCATTCCAGAAGAACTCCGGGATTTTGCTCAAACCTTCGTCATCATCTATGCTCTTAAAAATAACAGCAAAGACTTGCAGATACTTTGTGGTCATATTTATCCATTTCTGCGCTTGACCATAAGACAGTCTCTTTTCGGTATAGACTTTCTGCAATTTCCCACATAGCTCGCAATGCCAACTGGTATAATCGCTTTCTGCGTCAAGAAGGTCCAACGCTTTTTTTATTTTTGATGATGCCTCAAACCGAAGTTCCCATTTTTCTTGATATTGATGCTCTGCAAATCCTTTCAGCGTGTGGGATGCCATATCTACATAAGCACGATCAATTGCGGCATCAATTGGGTTCTCCATATCGCCAAAATAGCACTGTAAAATGAAATTATGGCATTTTCTTTCAAGATCATTCATTTTTTACATTTCCTCCCATTATTGATATTTTTCCAGTGCTTGTTGCAGCTGGGTTTTTACATTTTCCCGCAGCTTTTTCGGTTCCAGTACCGTCACATCCGGGGCGAAGCTCTGGGTGAAGTGGGCGGCGGATATCTCGTTGGCGTAGACCAAAACGGTCACCGATTCCTCTGTTTCGTCAGAAAACGCCACATCCTTGCCGAACAGGTCGATCACATCGCCGATCAACGCCCAACAGACCCGGAACACCGCCCGGCAGTTGCCGCCGTAATACATATTAAACGTGCTTTTTCACCAGTTCCCGCACCGGCTGTACGGAATGTGCCGAGAAAACAGCAAGCTGTCAATCAGCAGCCGCAGCTCCCCATCGGTGAATTCCCGGCTGAGGTAAAAATCCGAAAGGATGTAGCTCTCCTCCAATTCTCCGGTCTTGCTGTTGGTCATCCTTTTTAATTCTATCAGACTCTCCTTGATTTTACAAGCAGGCGTGGGACAAAAACGGGGCATACCGCTTGCTATCATGAGACCGTGCATACAGCGGGTTGAAAATCGGTATTCTTTTGATGTAAAGGATAAGCAACATGAAAAAGGGAATTTTTCGGTGCATGGATTTCGATACGAACCATCCCAAGCTCATAATCGCAGCGGTTGCATGCGACAGAAACGGTTTGACGAATGAGGCGGCAGCATTCAGCGTAAGGCTGAGTGCTTTTTTATTCGGCGCACCCCGGCGGTGCATAAAACGGTGGCGTTTCGGCTTACACGGTCCAGGCGGTTCCGAGCATTTTCAAAAGCAGGTCGCGGTACGTAAGTCCTGCGGCACGCGCCGCTATCATGGTGAGGCAATTCTGATTTTTTCTGTGCGGACGAACACCGCCGGTGATATTCGGCTTCGCGTTAAAATCAAATATTTTAAACACACCGTTTTTATCCTCGCGGCAGTCGATGCGTACAAGCCCTTTTATTTTTAAAGCCTGTGACGCGGCAACACAATCCTCTTTTATTTTAACAAGCTCCTTTGTGCCGTCTTTTGCAGGCGGTTCGCTTTGTTGATACAAAATCGCAAGTTTCATTTTTCTCGCTTCCGAATTCTTTATTTCAGCGTTATTTTATCGCCGATACCGTGGCTTTTCAAGGGTATCGCCCTTACGGCAGGCAAGCAAAGTCACACTCGCGTGCTATTTAAAATATAATGCATTGAGGCTTTAAACACCGGAAAGGCTGTGATTTTTTTATGAAGCGGGCAAAACGAATACTATCTTTTCTTTTAATGCTCCTTGTTGCGATTTCGGCATCTGTGCTGCATGTTTCGGCAATTTCCGCCGACACCGACGAGGTTTTTTCGGGAATAGACGTCAGCGTTTATCAGGGAGATATAGATTTTGAACAGGTTAAAAGCAGCGGAATCGAAGTTGTATATATAAGAGCGGGATACGGTTTTTCCGTAACCGACCCGAAATTCGAGGAAAATTACACCAACGCGACAAAGGCCGGTCTTAAATGCGGCGCGTACTATTTTGTGACCGCACGAAATACCGAGCAGGCATATTTGCAGGCAACGCGCTTTGCCGAGCTTATAAGCAGAAAAGCCTTTGCTGCAAGACCTGCCATGGATTTTGAGGAATTCGGCAGTCTCGGGAAAAACGGCATAAATATTGTGGGGCTCGCATTTATGCAAAAGCTCCGAGAGCTTACGGGAATAGTGCCGATTCTTTACACCGACGCATACAACGCCTCGGAAACCTGGGACTGGAATTTTGCGCAGTTTCCGCTCTGGGTTGCCGATTATGACGCGGAAGAACCGTATGTTACAAGCAATATTTGGCAGAGCTATGCGGGATTTCAGTACAGCGACCGCGGCGAAATTCCGGGGATTTACGGCAATGTTGATCTCGACAGGTTTACTTCGTCGGTATTTTTAAACGGCGCAAACGAAGTTACGCCCACA
Organism: Eubacterium sp. CAG:180; assembly: GCA_000432435.1. Taxonomy (GTDB): domain Bacteria; phylum Bacillota; class Clostridia; order Oscillospirales; family Acutalibacteraceae; genus Fimenecus. Next base: position 117,370 of record HF993122.1, on the reverse strand, counting down.
AAGTCGCCCGATGCCATAAGATATACGGTAAAGCGCGGCGACACGCTTTTTATGGGGAATAATGAGTAATATTAAAGTATAAGATAGTTTGTTTTATACTTTTTATTTATCAACAACGCTTTTATCAAGTTTAAGGTAGTGATTAATAACATGATTGAAAAAACACCTAAAATAGTGTATAATGTATTTGATATGTGTGAGGTGTAGTTATGAGAGATTTTACTGATTCTATTAAATTTTCAGTGGTAAGAGATAATCTGGAAAAAAATAATGGTAGAATATGTTGTGAAATTTGTGGTAAAGAGTTAAAATCCATAAATGAATGTCATTTTGATCATATAGAGGCTTATGCTAAAGGTGGTAAATCAATAAAAACAAATTGTCAAATTTTATGTTCTGATTGCAATTTGAAGAAAAATGATAAAGAACTTGCTGATTTCCTTTTAGATGAAAAAGCAAAGAAATTTTTAGAAGGTAATATTATTGACGAAGACGGACTTAATATCAAAAAGGAAAATGATAGTTTAAATAATATAAACATTGAGTTAGAGGAAATGACTAAAGAAAAATTTGATATAATGGTTTCTTCTTTTATTGCTGATAAAGGAAATATAACAAAGGTTGATTTTAATAGAGTATACAATAATTTGCCACCTATTAAATATGTTTATAAATATTATGGAGATTTTTCTTCTTTGAAACAAGAATTTAATTTAAAACAAATCGTGTGGAATAGAGAGACAATAAAAGAAGCGTTAGAAAATTATGTGAAAATTCATGGTGATATTTTTCAAAAGGATTTAAAAACTTGTAATGGTTTACCTTCTTATCCATGTATTATTAAATACTATCCAGAATATGAAGGTTTAAATGAACTTAAAAATAATTTGTTTAATTTAAAAATTAGAAATCAATGGACTAAAGAAAAGGTAATAGATGAAGCAAAAAGATTTGTACAAAAAAATGGAAAAATAACTTTAAAAGATTTGACTTTAAAAAATAATTTACCAACTGCAAGAGTAATATATAAATATTTTGGAACTATGGAAAATTTCCAAAAACTTGTTGGTTCTCAAATTTCTAAAAAAAATGAATTAATAACTATTTCTGATATTGACAAATATGTTGAAGAACTATTTCAGGCAAGAGATAGAATATTTAATACGAGAAAAGATTTATTAGATGTGTTTCCAGTATCTGAAAGTGTTATTTATAAAAATTTTGGTACTTTTGATTTGTTTTGTGAAAAATATAATATAGTAATTAAGAAAAAGAAAAAAGCAAAATTTACAAAACAAGAAATTGATGATATTATTCTTGCTTACATAAAAGGTGGGAATTCTATACCAAAAGTTGCTAAAGATTTAGTTAAATTAGGTCTACCATCTAGAGATGTTATTATGAGATATTATAAAGATTGGCATGAACCTTTTATTTTATATTCCAAATTATATGAAAAAATAAATTAAAAAAACTTATCATCCTATAAATTTTAATGAAAATTAGAATTTAGGATGATTTTTTTGTTTCTTGAAATATTGAAATAACAATATAAACCCTTTATTTCATCCTTTATATCAACCTACGAAGTAGGATGAATTTTGCAAGTGCAAAATAAGATTTGCACATACCAATTCCTTATGAAATAAGGGATTAATTGGTGTTGTTGTGCAAACATCTTATCCTGCTGTTACATAATTTGATTAATCATCAATGTTTTTTAGGATGTTAGACAAAACTTTCTATAGTCAAAGACTTGACTCTTCTTTTTTTGTAGAGGTAACATGCATCATGCGAAGGAGATGATGTATATGAGAAGATTTAATTTATATTTACCTGTGTAGTTATTTGAACGAATTAAATTACTTTCAAAATTCTATAATATTTCCATAACTAAATTAATGGTAGAACTACTAGAAATCGGATATATAGATATGATAGATACAAGAAAGAAATAAATAAGTTTATAAAAATGAAAGGGTTAGGTGAAGAATATGGAGATAATAATTTTTAATTTAATGGAGGTTTATGATAGCAAGTAATATTGTTAGGTATGTTATAGGCATACCAAATAATATTACTAAAACAAAATTTAAAACCATAGAATTTATTGGAGGTATTAAACTCTATGGTTAAATACAAAGTTAATTTAAAGTTTAAAGAAGATGGAAAATCTTTAAATGAAACAATAACTGAAGTATTAAAAATAGAATTACAAAAGAAATTGAATATGACTTGCAATTATTTAAATAGAGAACTACCATGTAATCATACTCATTATTCCCAAAGTGAAGGGAGTAGTAATTAATGATTGGGAATAGTAGTTTTAAAGTAGGAATTTATATAAGATTATCAAGAGATGATGGAAACATTGAATCAGATAGTATTATTAGTCAAAGAAGTCTACTTAATCAATATATCAAAGAGAACAACTATAGTTTAATTGATGAATATGTGGATGATGGATTTACTGGAACAAATTTTGAAAGACCATCATTTAAAAGAATGATTAAAGATATCGAATCTGGAAAAATTAATATGATTATTACCAAAGATATGTCAAGACTCGGTAGAGATTATATAGGTACTGGAGAATTAATTGAAAAGTATTTTCCGAATAAAAATGTTAGGTATATTGCTATTAATGATGGGATAGATACATTCATAGATAATACCAATAATGATATAGCACCTTTTAAAGCCATAATGAATGATATGTATGCTAAAGATATTTCTAAAAAAGTTAAAACAAGTTTGCATTCTAGAATGAAAGAAGGATTGTATGTATCTGGTAGATGCCCATTTGGTTATATGAAAGATCCAAATAATAAAAATCATTTAGTTGTAAATAATGAACAAGCAGAAGTAGTTAAATTAATATTTGATTTAGCGCTTAAAGGTAATACTTACCACTATATTGCTCAAAAATTAACTAAAAGAAAAATTAAAACTCCAGCATCTTATTATAACTATGTGTGGAATACAAAATGTAGTACAGAGTGTATATCACAAGAATATGGTGTATGGGTTGATACAACAATTAAAGCAATTTTAACTAATAGAATTTATGTAGGTGATGTAGTGCAAGGTAAAACTAAAAAGATTAACTATAAACTAAAGAAAACAGTTAAGAACAAACCAAATGATTTTATAATAGTAGAAAACACTCATGAAGCAATTATAGATAGAGATACATTTAATTATGTTCAAACTTTATTACCTAAAAATGTTAAAAGACCAGAAAAGAAACGATTTTATTTATTAGATGGACTTTTATATTGCGGTGATTGTAAACATCGTATAACTATTAGATATCAAACTAAAACTGGCAGAAGTTATACAACTTGTGATTATTATAGAACATACTCAAAATATCATGTTTGTACTACACATACAAATAATTATGAAACATTAGAAAAAGTTATTTTAGATAATATTAAAGATGTATGTAAAAATTATTTAAATAAAAATAAAATAAAAGATTCTATTGGCAATATAAAATTTGAAGATAATATTTTAAAAATAAAAAAACAAATAGAAAGTTTAGAAATCACTAATAATAAATTAATTGAAACTTTAGATAAAAACTATATGAATATGTTAAAAGGAATTATTGATGAAGAACAATACATAAGAATAACTGAAAATCTAAAACAAGAAATATTTAATAATAAATTAAGTATTGATAATCTTAAAAATGAACAAATAAATGAAAACAAAGTAGATAATAAACAAATAGAAAAAAATATAAATGAATTTTTATCATTAGAAAATCCAACTAGAGAATTAATAATTAATTTAGTAGAAAAGATTTATATCTATCAAGATAAAACGATAGATATTATATTTACATTTAATAATGTTACATAAAAATTGTATCTGGCGACACGCTTTGGGGGATTGCAAAGAAATTCGGCGTTACGGTGTCGGCTGTCGTAAACGCAAACAATATCAGAAATCCCAATCTTATATACGTCGGAGAAGTGTTTATAATCCCCCATATGACGTCCGCGGAAAGCTCCGGATACACGCTTTACACGGTAAGACGCGGCGACACTCTTTGGGGAATATCGAGAAAATTCGGCACAAGCATAAACAGCATAGTCGCGCTTAACGGCATTAAAAATCCGGACCTCATATATGCGGGCGAAGTGTTTAAAATACCCTCTGCCCGCTCGGAACAAGCCGTAATTTACACGGTAAAGCGCGGCGACACGCTTTGGGGAATATCAAGGAAATTCGGCACCACCGTTGAAAATCTGGTAAAGCTGAACTCCGTTAAAAACCCGAATCTCATATACGTCGGGGAAAAGCTGATAATCGGATGACAGACAAAAGCCGTCCGCACCCTTTGAAAAACTACGAGTGCGAACGGCTTTTAAGCAATATGTGTTTTATTTATTTGTCATTTTGAAGTGCAGACGGCTGAGCGACTGTATGAGCCTGTAATGCTTGAAATTATATTTGCGAAGCAAACGCAATTTTCCGCTCTTGACGGAGCTGAGCTCATATATTTCGGGGCTTAATTCCTTTGCCTTGCGGTCGAATTCCATAAAGCGTTTTCTGTTTTCCATATCGCTGTCGGGATAGCTCGAATATATTGCGCTCTGCGTAATTATAAGGTCTGCTATGCAGGTCCTCATATAATCCGCTTTTGCGCTGTCTGCCTTATCCGAGGAAATATAGTCCCTGTAAAAGTCAAACATATGGAACGTAACCCTGAGATGGTCGTTTATATGCTTTTGGAAACCGAGGATACTCACGCTCTGAGTTGAGAGCGCAAGCCTGTACATATAAACATGCAGGTCAAAGAATGTCACCTTGTTTACAAAGGGCACCGGGAACATAACATATTCGACATCCACATAAAAGCACTTTTCGTCAATGACAATGTTATTATCTTTAAGCACGCTCGTCTTTATTACAAGGGCGTGCATAGGTATATAAACCTTATTTGCAACATCGGCGAAGTCATATTCCGTACCGTCTTTGAACTGCGGAAAATCAACAGCCTTTTGGCGGTTGACGTCGTCATAATACTCATAATAGTTTGTAAACACATATTCGGATTCGGTTTTTTCGAGATCCTCGACGAGCTTCACAAAATCAGCGGTGTTGACCCAGTCGTCACCGTCCACAACCTTAAAGTATTTGCCGACGGCATTGCGAATGCCGCAGTTAATGGTGGAGCCGTGACCGCCGTTTTCCTTTGAGATAACTCTGAATGTATCGGGGTACTTATCGGCGTACTCCTTGCCTATTTTTGCGGTGTTATCCTTTGAGCCGTCGTCAACCACGATAACCTCGAATTTTTTCATTACAGCCTCGTCGCAAATAAACGAGTCAAGCGTCTGATTCAAAAATTTTTCGACATTGTACGACGGTATTACAACCGTAAGAAGCTTATCCATAATTTTCACCTCAATAATAAGTTCCGTGAAGCAGTATTATTCTCTCCGAAACAATACGATTTAAAAATTTATTTGACCGGCGTTATTTCCTTTGTCTCGGGATTCTTTGATGTGACGGACTGAATGAGATAGCCGAGCGCAAGCCAGAAGAGGAACGCTCCGCCGGTGTTCATATAAAACGTCTCCGAATAGAACATCATAGAGGCAAATATCGGAGCTATAATGCTGAGCAGAGCGGTATTATATTTGTATTTTTCACCCTTAAATTTAAAGAAATTCTTAAATATGAGCACCAGCACCAATATTATATATGCTGCGATAATCACAACGCCCAAAATGCCCTGACTTACAAGTATGTCGACAAAGCTGTTGTGCATACTGTGGAATTCAATAAAATCATTGTTGACAAGATAAGTGTCGGGGAGCTTATCCTCGGCATAAGGAACATAGTTCCTGAAGGTTACGCCGGTTAACGGCTTCGTTTTGAATATTTCGAGTCCGCTGCCCCAAATAGCAAAGCGGCGGTTGCTCACGTCACCGTTTATGTCGTTACTCTGACGACCGATCTCAAGCTTCTGCTTGTCCTTTTCCTTCTGAGCATCGGTTTTATCCTTATCGCTGCTTATGATGTGCTCATACTGCCATTTCTTGAATTCGGAGGTTGAAACCGACACAACCTTTATCGCGGCAAAGGATGCGACTGCCGCCGTAACAGCAAGCAAAACGCATATTACGCCCCTTGCGAACGCTTTTTTTGCTTCGAGCTTTTTGCTCCTGAGCGCGGTGAGATACACATAGACCAAAAGCGCGCAGAACAGCGATACCATACCGGTTCGCGAATCCGAAAAAGCTATATAGCATATCTGTAAAACGATATTTATGATGTACAAAGCCTTTAACGGCTTCTTTGCGTCCTTGTAAAAATACAGGCTCATTATTATGGTTATTGCCGAGAATACTGCACCGTAATTGGGGTCGGAATACACACCCCAAAGCCTGTTCCAAAGGAATCCGAGAATTACGACTACTCCGTTTACCTCCGTATACGAATAGTAATCGGCAAAGAGCATAACCGTTCCCGCCGCAACAGCCAGGAATGTATACGCCATAAAGAAGTGTGAAATTATGTAGAATTCCTTTTTCTCCGCGGTACCGTCGGACGTGGTGTCATAAGTGTACAGTATAAAATACTGGAACGCCATCCAAACGAGTGCCTTTGCGTTTTCCGACAGCCCGTACTGCCTTGTAAGCAGTGCCGACAGCGCATAGCTTCCGCAAAATGCAATAAGCAAGAATAAGCCTTTTGCATGTAAGTATTTTTTGAAGCAGACGACTCTTATTACAAGAACCGCTATCCCTATCGCCGTTACCGCATATGCAATCCAGGTAAGTACCGAGCGGTTTGCCGTAAGGCCGTTGAACGAGAGCAGTGTAAGCGCAAGGAAAAGCAGCTTAAAGCCAGTCGCCTGCGACCCCTTCCTGAGTATACTTTCTTTCATATTAACTCCTCACACCAATTCATAAAAATTCTGCGCTGAAAGGTCATATCCGGCTCTCCGTACTTCATCGGTACGATCAATCCGTTTATAGCCCTTGGCTTTTTCTATTTTTTCCACCCAAACCTTTGCGTCACCGTCTTTGTCAATCGAGAGGGTAACACAGTTTTCCGTTATCACGGCGTCGGACGGTATATGATCGCTCAGGCAGCACATAAGCCCGGTTGCTTCGGCCTCCACAGCGGCTATGCCGAAGCCCTCGAAATGCGACGGCATAAGATATATATCCATAGCCATCATATAATTATAAGCATCGGTCTGCCTGCCTGAGAATATAACCTTGTCCGCTAAGCCGAGGCTCTTTACCTGCTCCTTTACATTGTCAAAAAGCAAGCCGTCACCGACGAGTAAAAGGCGTGCGTCGCTGTCGATTTTGCACAGCTCGGAAAATACACGCACCATAAAATCGTGATTTTTGGGATAAAGGAAATTTCCGACACTGCCTATGACGAATTTATCCTGCAATTGCAGTTTTTCGCGCATTGCTTCCCTCTTTTCGGGAGAATACGTAAAGCTTGCAAGGTCAATACCGTTTTTTACAAGCTTAAACTTGTCCGACCCGACGATTTTTTCGGGGAATATCCATTTACCCGCAAGAGCCGAGCAGGCGTAAAAGTCGGTTCCGTATTTATAAAGGAAATTGCGGCAAAGGTTATTGAGCTTTATCATAAGCGCGCGCTTTTTCGGGTTTGAACAGTCATACCACGCACTGTGAGAATGTATGATAACCTTTTTTACTCCGCAGTCGTGCGCCGCTTTGGGTCCCGGATAGCATATCGCGGTAGAAATATTGAAATATGCGGTATCATATCCGTTTTTCTTTATTATATCGCAAATCGCCTTATACTGAGCACGCGGATTTTTAAGAGTCGGTATTTCAAAAAGCCCCGCGCCCTTGCTCTCAAGCTTTTCCTTAAGCTCATTATCTATTTGCGTTGTGAGAAAATCAAAATGCACCTCACCCGGGGAAAAGTGCTCAAAAAAGTTGAGCATATACTTGTCAATTCCGCCGGCTTTTCCGTTCATAATATAGCCGAAAAGCACCTTTTTCAACTGTTTGCCCTCCACATTATTTTTTTAGCTTAAGCCCCGAAAACAGCGACGGGAAGCTTTTTTTGACCGCCGAAATAAATTTGCCCGTGAAAAGAAGCACGCCTGTATTTCCGCCTTTAAGCTGGTCCGCCATAATTTTTACAAGCCTGCTGTCAGGCTCGGCGTAAGGCATAAGCTCCTTGTAAAGCTCACTTTTAAGCTGAGCCTTGAGCCAGTCTTTTCTGTCTTTCCCGGACATTCCGGAGCGTTTGTCATTATTTTTTTCGAGAGCCGAAAATACGCTTCTGACGTATATGCCGGCAAGATTTTTAAGTATATCTCCGTCACACATACCGTTTTCACGGTAAAAACCGAGCAGCTCGTTTATACGCATTTCCTGAAGCTCAAAGTAATTTTTGACAAAGCGGCACGTAAGGCTTTGATTGTCTCTCTTGGCATAGTGGTATGCCGTGTCGTCAAGAATTACCATGGAATCAACATATCTGAAGAAATCTATATTAAATTTAAAATCCTCGTTAAGCGGCATATCGCAAAATGTAACTCCGGAGGAAACCACCGCGTCTTTAAGATAAATCTTATTCCAAAGGTAGCCGAAAAGCGTGGTGTTTTCGATTTTGATTACTTCTTTCGCCACATTCTCTTTACCCGAGAGAGCTTTGCTCTCATATGATACGGGATTTGTCATATACAGCTTACCGGTCTTGTCGTAATACTCCTCCACCGCGCCGAACATCACAACCGTGGGAGAAGCGTCACGCGAAGCCGAATACATTTTTTCAAATATATCGCTGTCAATTTTATCGTCGGAATCCATATAATAGAGATATTTGCCCGAAGCGGACTTTGTGCCGAGATTTCTCGCGCTGCTCGCTCCGCCGTTTTTCTCCTTATGGATAACCCGAACCCTGCCGTCCGAGGCTGCAACCTCATCGCATATCTTGCCGCTGCCGTCCTTGGAACAGTCGTCGACGAGTATAAGCTCAAAGTCGGCAAAGGTTTGCCGAAGAACGCTGTCAAGCGTATCCCTGAGATATTTTTCGACGCCGTAAACCGGCATTATAACACTGAAATACGGTGCGCTCATATTTTTCACAGCCTTTCGGATTGTTTTATCTTCCCGCTTTAAGCTTTGCGAAAAGCTTTGTATTGCCCGACTTAACGGAAGAAATGACCTTGCCCTCAAGATATGTGAGCGCGGTGCTCTTCATCTTAATCGGTATAAGCATAAGCTTCATATACTTTGACTTCGGCACAGCCGCAGAAACCGCCGCGCGCGCCTTGGGGTCGTTTATCATCTTTCTTATCTGCGCCTTTTTTTCGCCGGCAGGCAATGTGCAGTTTTTGTTTGTAACGTTTTCAACGCATCCGACTATGCGCTCAATATATCTTCTCGAGAGAAATTCCTCTATCTCCGGAGTCATAATTCCCCAGTGCTCATAGAGCTCTCTCATCCACTCGTTCTCCTCCTCGCGCTTTTCGTACATATCGCTTCTGTACTTGGCGGTTTCGGACTCGGCTCTCTGACGGATAAAGTGGTAATACTTCTTTGACGTCACGCCGACTCTCTCAACGTCGCGCACAACGGAGAGGTTAAAGGGGAAATCATCCCAGAAGGTCTGCGGGAAATAGAGCTTGTTGTCTCTTATATAATCGCCCGAGAAGAGCTTATTCCACGGAGTGTAGAGAAGATTGCGGTCAAAAAGGTTGTGTGCGTCGGCTCTGAATTCAGCCTGAGTTTTGTATATCTTATCCTTGTAGACCTGCTCCTGCGTGAATTTTTCGGTGTCACTGTAATATGTGTCGATATAGTAACCCGAAACAACGAGTTGTAAATCGTTTTTCTCGGCCAAATCAACCATATCCTGAAGCATGGTTTTTTCAGCCCAGTCGTCGGAGTCCATAAAATACATATATTTTCCGACAGCCTTATCTATGGCGACGTTTCTCGCCGAGGGAGCGCCGCCGTTTTCCTTATGGATAACCTTTATACGCGGGTCCTTTGCGGCGTATTCATCGCAGATTTTACCGCTGTTATCGGGAGTTCCGTCGTCTACGGCAAAAAATTCCCAATCGGTAAGGGTCTGATTTTGTATACTCTCGATAGCCCTGCCAACGTAATTTTCGACGTTGTAAACAGGCATTATAACACTAACTTTTACATCATTCATAGCCTTTGACCGTCCCTCGCTCAAAATAATTTATCTGTTACCGCCAAAGCCGAAGCTATGACCTTATCCATATCATAATATTTATACTCGGCAAGTCTGCCGCCGAAGATAATATTGCTTTCGCCATTTGAAAGGTCGCTGTATTTGCTGTAAAGCGACTGATTCTTTTCGTCGTTTACGGGGTAATACGGCTCCATACCCTCCTGCCACTCGGACGGATATTCTCTTGTTATATACGTCTTTTCCTGAGTACCGAATTCAAAGTGCTTGTGCTCTATAATTCTTGTGAATTTGGTCTTTTCGTCAGTATAGTTCATAACGGCTACACCCTGATAGTTTTCACAGTCAAGCAGTTCGTTTTCAAAACGGAGGCTGCGGTATTCGAGCTTGCCGAAGCGATAGTCGTAATACTGGTCTATGGGGCCCGTGTAGACAACGGTGTCCGCAAGGGCGGAAAGAGCTTCCCTGTCCTTTAAGAAATCGGTATCAAGACGGGTGTCGATTCCTTCAAGCAGCTTTTCGATAAGCTTATTGTAGCCGCCTATCGGAATACCCTGGTATCTGTCGTTAAAATAGTTGTTATCATAGGTGAATCTGACCGGCAGACGCTTTATTATAAATGCAGGCAAATCCTTGCATTCTCTGCCCCACTGCTTTTCGGTATAGCCCTTTATAAGCTTTTTGTAAATGTCATATCCGATAAGGCTTATTGCCTGCTCCTCGAGATTTTTGGGCTCACCCGTAACCTGCTTCTTCTGCTCCTCGATTTTGGCTCTTGCCTCCTCGGGAGTCACAACACCCCACATCTTGTTAAAGGTATTCATATTAAACGGCATGTTATAAAGCTCTCCGTAATAATTTGCAACCGGAGAATTTGTGTAGCGGTTGAATTCAACAAGGTCGTTTACATAAGTCCAAACTCTCTTGTCGTTTGTGTGGAATATATGCGCACCGTATTTGTGCACGGTTATGCCCTCAATATCCTCGCAATAAATATTTCCGCCGAGATGGCTTCTTTTGTCGATAACAAGGCACTTTTTACCGTGTTTTGTCGCTTCGTGGGCAAAAACGCTTCCGAAAAGTCCGCTGCCTACGATAAGATAGTCATACTGTTTCATAATTTTTCCTCCTGCGCCGAAGCGCAATTAAAAAATGTATTGTTTGAATTTATCACGCTGCCGACTTAGTTTCGTCGGACGGTGCCGTTGTCTTGGGTTCAGCCGTAG
>HF993122.1:58501-105919 GCA_000432435.1 Eubacterium sp. CAG:180 | reverse complement strand
GCTCTTTGGTAGTTTCGCTGTTTTTGGTTGCCTCGGCGGTTGTCTGCGGTTTTGTCGTGGTTTCGGATTTATTATTGCCGCCGCTGTGCTTAGCCGATGTCGTGGCGGAACTTTTGCTTTTTGAACCGCCGTTTGAAGAGCCGCTGCTCTTTGTTGCAGACGAAGAGGATTTTGAGCTCTTGGTTGTTGTCTGCGACTCTTGTTTTTTCTTTGACGACGCAGTTGTTTCCGGAACTTCGCCGTAAATGAACAGGTGCATTCTGTCGGCTGCCGCCGCAAGATCGTATCTCCATACCCATGCGCCGTCGTAAATACCGCCTACCGCGTTATCCTCGTCGCCGGGAACAACCATAGTCTCAATGGTTATATCATTTGAAAGCATCGGAGCAAAAGAGAGAACCTCCGGAACCGACATCGATGTTTCACAAAGAGCCATACCCGCCTTTACCAAATCGGCATACTTTGTGGGGCTGATATTTTTGGCCTTATCTATAAGACACTCAATAACCTTCTTCTGCCTATCCACACGGGCGTTATCCGAATCGCGCTTTCTGATACGCGAATACACGGACGCCTGCTCGCCCGTCAGGTGCACCATACCCGATTTTTCGACATATTGGAAATTCGGATTATCGTCGTCACCGATATTGTTAAGCTCAAGACGCTCGTCCTCGGTTATATCAATATCTACTCCGCCGAGGATATCTATTGCCTCGGCAAGCTTATAAAAGTTTATCGTGGCATAATCGGTAATATTCATATTGAAATTCTGGTTTAGCGTTTTGATGGCAAGCTCCGCTCCGCCGTAAGCATAGGCGTGAGTTATTTTCTGATTGCCGTGCCCGTCTATCGCAACACAGCTGTCACGGAGGACGGAAATCAGCTTAACGTCGTTTTTTGCCTTATCTATGCTCACTATCATTATAGAATCGGAACGGCCGGAGAAAGAGTCCTTATCTCTTGTATCAACGCCGAAAAGCGCTATGTTTACAATATCAGTCTTTCCGTATTTGTTTGCTATATCATCCGATACGCCGAGATTGTCTTTATCTACGTTCTTTTTAAAACCGCCCCACATACCGAAAACAAGGGCGCAGGAGACAGCAGCGAGTAAGAGAATAACGGCAACAACTATTATTACAACGCGCTGCCATTTTTTCAGGTTTTTCCATCTTCTCTTAAGCTTTCCCGGTTCCTTAGCGTCCTTGGATTTTTTCTTTCTGCGCATACCGCGTGCGGCGGTATTTGAAATATTGCTGTTTTGATTTTGTCTTCGCGGCACATGACCGTTTTCAAAGTGTATTTCTATATCCTTATCTTCTTTTTTCATAACTACCTCTATACCACAAAATATAAATGACGTTTATAAGCGACAGCGCTCAAAATCGCCGTAAGTCGGGCAAGTATATTCTGCCCCTTATAATTTTATTTATTTTACAACAAAAACTAAGCAGTGTCAATCCGATTTGACGCTGTAACGGCGAAAAACGGCGTTTTCGTCGTTTTTCATATTTTTTATGTTTAAAAAGGAACCGAGTTACGTTCTGCCGGTGAAAACGAAAGCAAAACGAGTTGCCGAAACAAGCCGTTTTGCATCATTGTTTAAGCGGCTTTGTGTACCAAATTACGCCAAATTGCAATATTTTAAAAAAACAGTAGCATTTTGCGATTTTATATGATATATTATGTCTTGGCAAAAATATGTAAAATTTGCTTTTTAATCTGTTGAAAGGAGGTTAACCATGCAGGTATTATCATCCTCGCAAAAAAAAGACATAACTCCTTCTCAGCTTTTGCCGGAATCAATGTTTGATTTTATATATGCAAAAGACGGTGAAGCCGTAATAAAAAGCGGGGATACGGATTTTATTTTGTCGGGCGGTCAAATGCTTATAGTTTCCTCTGCCGACGGTAAAACAATGTCTGTAACAAAGGCACCGTTTAAATATTATTCATTTTCTCTCGCGAGCGAGGAGGTCAAAAAAATCCTCGGAAATTCGAGCATTTCTTCATTTTTCGCTAAGAAATTTAAAAGCTCATATCATATTTTTGATTTTTCGGAAAGCAGCATTGCCGAGGAGTTATGCTCACAGCTCGAAAAGGAGTATCAAAGTCCCTACGTTGTTGCCGGCAATACCGCAGAAGTGCTTTTAAAGCTGCTTATGCTTGAAATATATAAGCTTAACCCGTCACCGTTCGGAAATACAGAGCGCCAAAACAAGTCGATGCAGAAAATACGTGAGTATATAGACGCGCACTACGGCGAAGAAATCACAGTCGAAAAGCTCGCCGAAAGCGCTTATTTGTCCCCGCCGTATCTGAGTCACTCGTTTAAGAGCTTCTCGGGCTTCAGTCCGAAGCAGTATCTCACGGCGGTACGTCTTGTAAACGCAAACAAGCTTTTGACGACTACCAACCTCAGCATAAACGAAATTTGCCGCAAGGCCGGCTTTTCGGATATAAATAATTTTATACGCACATTTAAAAGCTTCTACGGAACCACACCTAAAAAGTTCCGCAGCATATAACACCAAATAATAAAAAATACGGAAAGGATTTAATATGAATACACCTAATGCACCATGGCTGAAATTCTACGGGGATATTCCGAAAACTCTCGAATACCCCCAAATCTCAATGTATGAAGCCGTTGTAAACGCAGGCAAGACCCATTCGCAGGTAAATGCCTATGAATTTCAGGGTAAGGGAACGACTTATGCAAAATTCATAGAAAAAATCGACAGAACCGCAAAGGCTTACAAAGCTCTCGGAATAAAAGAAGGAGAAACCGTAACAATTTGTATGCCCAATGCGCCGCAGGGCGTTGACAGCTTCTATGCGCTCAACCGCATAGGCGCCGTTCCGGCTATGATACATCCGCTCTCTGCGGCAGGCGAAATCACGTTTTACCTTAAAGACACCGACAGTAAGGCAATACTCGTTCTCGATATGTTCTATGAGAAGGTTGAGCAGGCGGTAAAGGATCTCGGCAGACCCGTTAAAATAATCGTAGCGAGAATACAGGATGAATTAAAGTTTCCCCTTAACATTTTGTATCCGCTCACACTGAAGAAAAAGCCTCCGGAGCTGCCCGACAGCGAAGACGTCATTCGTTGGAACGACTTTATCGCGGCAGGTAAAAACGAAACGCTGCCCGAAACATTTCCCTCGGCCGACAAAACGGCGGCCATACTTTTCAGCGGCGGCACAACCGGAACAAGCAAGGGTATACTCCTCTCAAATCTCAATATGAACGCGCTCGGTATGGAGGTTGCCGCGGCGGCCGGCTTTACCATGGAGGGTCTTCGTATGCTCTCGGTTATGCCCCTGTTCCACGGCTTCGGTCTCGGTGTCGGCATTCACACGCCTCTTATCAACGGAGGCACGTGCATACTCGTTCCGCAGTTCACCGTTAAGACATATGCCAAGATGATAAAGAAAAACAAACCTACGGTTATCCCCGGTGTTCCCACGCTCTTTGAGGCTTTGCTTCGCACAGAGGGACTTGAAGGCGTTGACCTCTCGTTCTTACAGGGTGTTTTCTGCGGCGGTGACTCTCTTTCGGTTGAGCTTAAAAAGAAGGTTGACGCATTCTTAAAGGAGCACAACGCTAAGGTACAGATTAGAGAGGGCTACGGTACAACGGAGTGCGTTACGGCGTCCTGCCTTACCCCGCGTGACTTCTTCCGCGAGGGCAGTATCGGAATACCGTATCCGGACGTTTACTATCAGATAGTCGATCCGAAGGACGACAGCGAGCTTCCGCCCGATACAGAGGGTGAAATCTGCATAAGCGGTCCCACCGTTATGAAGGGCTATCTCAATAATGCCGCCGAAACGGCTGCTACGCTTCGCACCCATGCAGACGGCAGAGTGTGGCTCCACACGGGCGACGTCGGCACAATGGATAATGACGGTTTCATATACTTTAAGCAAAGACTTAAGCGTCTTATCATAGTTTCCGGCATAAACGTATATCCCTCACAGGTTGAAAACACCATAGACGCTCATCCGGATGTACTGCTCTCATGCGCCATAGGTATTCCGGACCCATACAAGATGCACAAGGTCAAGGCTTTTGTCGTTCTTCGTCCCGGTGTTGAACCGAGTGAAAAGATAAAAGAAGAAATACTTGAGCACTGCCGCAAAAATATATCCAAATACGCCATGCCGCGCGAAATAGAATTCCGCACGGAGCTTCCCAAGACTCTTGTAGGCAAGGTAGCGTACAGGAAGCTTGAAGAAGAGGAGGCAGCAAAATATGAGCAGCAAAAAGCAGAGAAGCAAGGAAATGACAACGAAAACAAATAACGAAACGCCCGAAGCATTATCTCACATAAAACGTGCTCACGGTATCTACTTCACATCAAAGGTTCTTCTCGGCTGGATAATCAAACTTTACTTCAATTTCAGAAGCAAGGTATACAGACCGAAAAACAAGAGCTTTATCCTCATTTCAAATCATACGACAATGTTCGACCCGTTTTTTGAAGCACTCTCGTTTAAACCGTATCTGCGCTTTGTGACGAGCGACCATCTTCTCAGAATGGGTGCCTGGGGAAAATTCATAAAGTTCTGCGTTAATCCCATTCCGAAAAGACGCGGTGCCGACTCCGAAAAAACCATGGAAATGATGGCGGAATCCGTAAGAAACGGCGTCAGCGTTTGTATACACGCCGAAGGGTACTGCTCGATAAACGGCGAAACGGGATTTGTTTCGCCGCGCACCGGTCAGCTTGTCAAGGACAGCGGTGCCGGCCTTATCACGTTCCGCACCGTCGGCGGCTATTTCAAGGACCCGAGATGGGCAAAGCACTCGCGCCGCGGCAGAATGCGCGGCAGCGTGGTCCGCGAATACATGCCCGAGGAGCTTCAAAGAATGTCCGTTGACGAAATAAACGAAGCAATTCGCCGCGACATATACATAAACGCCTATGAGCAGCAGAAAAAGGACCCGCATAAATATAAGGGGCGCGCGCTCGCAGAGGACCTCGAAACGATTCTTTATCTTTGCCCCAAGTGTCACGCCATGGGTAAAACACATTCGCACGACAATGAGTTTTCGTGTGAATGCGGCTATAAGATGCACATCAACGAATATGGATTTTTTGAGGGCGACTCTCTTGTCTTTGACAATGTCCTCGACTGGGATAAATGGCAAAAAAGCTATGTTAAGGACAATCTCGCTCTGTGGCACTCGTTCACGGAAAAGCCCATAACCTCGGATGAAAAGCAGATACTGAACTGCATTGAAGAAAACGAGACAAAGGAGCTTTTCTCGGATAACTGCACGATAAGCATTTATGATGACAGACTCGAATTTGTCGATGAAAGCAAGGGCAAAAAGGTCTTTATGCTCTCGGATATAGTCAAAATGTCAATGGGCGGCGAAACAAAACTGTATTTCACAACGTCCAACGGCTTTTACTATGAGGTCGGAAGTCATACACGCCGCTCGTCGGTTAAGTACTTTGCGCTTTACAGAGTGCTCACGGGGCGCGAATATTTATAATCTGCCTTTGATGATGCCGTATAAAACTGCAAAAACAAGGATTGTATTTTTTACAATCCTTGTTTTTTATTTATCATTTTTCGTTTTGCCGCATATAATAACACGGATATATTATTAGGAGGACAAAAAATGAAAAACGACATATCCTTTTTTCTCGGCACAAATTCCGGCACCGGCTTTCACTCGCTTTTTTATGACCTCACCGAGCACGCGACGCCGTACAGCACTTTTATAATAAAAGGCGGCCCGGGGACGGGAAAATCCGGACTTATGAAAAAAGTGGCGGAAGAATGCGAAAAACGCGGTCTTTTTAATGAAAAGCTTTGGTGCTCATCCGACCCCGATTCGCTTGACGGCGTGTTTATTCCCGAAAAGCATTGCTCTGTTTGCGACGGAACCGCTCCGCACGTGGTTGAGCCCGTATTTGCCGGCGCCGCAGAACAGATAGTTAATGTTGCCGCGCTTTGGAACAGAAAAAATCTCAAAAAGAAAAGCAAGGAAATTATACGCCTGTCAAATGAAAACGGCTTTTGTCACAAGAGGGTTGCATCGCTTCTTTGTGCCGCAACCGCATTAAAGCAAAATATGTCGGAAATATATAAAACGGCATTGAAAAAGAAAAAGCTTCACGAGCTTACGGGCGATATTCTTTTGCAATTTGAGCCTGTTTCCGATAAAAAGGGAAAAATCGAAAACCGTTTCCTTTCGGGTGTTACTCCGAAAGGGCTTATAACATTTACAAATACCGTTAAAAATCTTGCCGACGACATAACCGTTATACGCGACGAATCAGGAATAACCGAAAAGCTACTTGCAGACATTGCCGATTATTCGGCTTCTATCGGGTACGACGTCATAGTCTGCCGAGATGTACTGTTCCCCGAAAAGACCGCGCACGTTCTGATTCCCGAAAAACGCCTTGCTTATGTGACCTCCTGCGACGCATTCCCGATAAATATTAAGGGCGCAAAGCATATTTCCGCAGATAAGTATTGCGATAAAAATATTTTGAGCAAATATGACAGCGAGCTGTGCTTCTATAAAGAAAACATTAAAACGCTGTTGCTGAAATGCGTTGACATACTTAAAGAGGCAAAGGACATACACGACGAGCTTGAAGATTGCTATATAAGCGAAATGGACTTCGGTGCTCTTGACAGGCTGACAGACGACCTTATCAAAGAAATGCTCGGATAACGGCGCGCTCTTCACATAAATACGGGGCTGTAAAACACAAGTTTTTACAGCCCCTTTTAAAAATCAATTATCCTTTTTTAACTGCTTTACCACCTGATTGCCGTAAACGGCGGCTCCCGTAACAAGCACTCCCTGAATTACCGAATCGGCAGACAGCCCCGTCAGAGCTATGCTTCCGGAAATTCCGAAAATCAACAGCAAAAGCGGTATGAATTTATCGGGTATTCTTTCAATAGATTTAAAAATCAGTCCCAAAACGTTTAATGCCGGGATTAAAACCAGCGCGCGTTCGACTATATATGACATCAAATTCATATTTCCTCCTTAATTCACAAAGCCGATAAGCGCATAGCCTAACGCAGTTCCGACGGCACCGATAAGCGCAAATAAGAGCTTATCCCAAAACGCCGATGGTCTGCGTTTAATTTCGCTTATGCTCTCTTTCAGCTCTCCGACGGACAAGAGCAAGTTATCAAGCTTTGTATTTTCCTCCGCCTGATTTATCGCAAAGGTATTTACCTTGCCGTACAGTATCTTAACGTCGTTTTCAAGTGTTTTGATTCGATGCTCAAAAAGCTCGTTTTCACTCATAGCGGTGCCTCACCTTATATCATCGGCGTTTACAAATCCCGTGACATTTTTACCTATCGGCTTTTTAAGAGCAAAGCTCGCAGAGGAGGTTATGCGGTACCTGCCGTTTATCTCAATCCCGTCATAGATATAGTAAGTACCCGATTTTCTCGCCGACGGAGCTTTTGAATACGCAGACGAAAACAAGGGTGTATTGCAAAGCGCCACGGACCGGCGCGGTGGAAATGCACCGCTTTTTACGTTATCGGTGCTTTCTGCGGCACCTTTTGAAAAGCCGTTGAGTCCGTTGGCTCTCATAATATTCGGGTAGTCCTTAAAGGCTAAGTCCATATCGGTATTGCCTGTTATGCCGCCCGTTTTGCCCGATGACGTATACTGCCACATACCGTATTTTCCGCCGTAGGAGGGTGTGTCAGCCCATTGCGCGAGCCAAATATCATAGCGCTCCTTTACCCTGTCGGAAATTTTGTTATTGAGCCACCACAGATTCGCATATACCGAAACAAAATATCCTGCCTTTTCCGTTCTGCCGCAAAACGCCTCGACAATATTGCTTATTTCCTCGCGTGAGAGGTTTTTCTGTGAGTTGTCCTCAATATCGAATGCCACGGGAAATTCAAAGCTTTTTCCGGATATAAGCGAGAGAAAATACTCCGCCTCCTTTTCTGCGTCCGAGACGGTTTTTGCGTAACTGTAATGGTATGCGCCGACAAGTATGCCGTTTTTCTTTGCCTCGCGGTAATTTCTTTCAAATGAAGTGTCATTTTGGCCTTGACACCTGCCGAAGCCCGCGCGCAGCATGGCAAATTCGACACCCGAAGCGCGAACCTTTTCCCAATTTATATCGCCCTGCCACTTTGACACGTCTATTCCCTTATATTTAGCTTCCATATAAATATTCCTTTCGTTCTTTACTTTTCTTCAAGGCGCTTTACCGCCTCGGATATATCGGCACAATAACATATATCGAATTTACCGCCCGGCTCAGAAACCGTAATCTCGGTGGTCGGAAACTCCGAATTCAGCGCCGCCGTTGTAATATTCTCCTCCGATTCCGATGCCAACGGATAATATACCGTAACGGGCGTTCCTGCGGCGTATTGCGACTGAAGATACGATTTGAGCCCGTCTACGGAAAGAGTAGTCAGGAAATATATTACATCGTTGCTGTAACCGTACATTATGCCGATATAATTTTCACCCGCCGAAATGCGCGCTCCGAGCTCTTCGTCGCTTGTGATATTATCCGTAAACACCTCAAAATGCGTACAGTATCCGGGAAGGCAGGTTCCGCGAACCATTTTTGCACCGACGGGGGTCGGAGTATATATCCTGTTTAAAGTTACGCCGCCGCTTGTATATGATTTGGCAAACACCGTCTGGGCGTTTCCCTTAAGAGCATATTTGCCGATTTTTCTCGTGAAGATTCCGCTTATGACGTCGGCTTTGTCCGCGTAATTACCGGCAGAAAAAAGCTCGCTTCCCGTATTCACCGTTTGCTCCGCGCCGTTTATTCCGATTTTTACGGAGGACACACCGCTTATTTTTACGGAAGAAGCAGGCTCCGCCGTACCGCCGTAGGAGCCAGTAACCGAGGTTTTGCCGTATACCGTAAAGCCGTTAAACGGCATCGCAAGAGAATCCGTAAGAGTCAGCGTATTTTCTCCCGAAACACGGCGAGTATACGGAAGACCGTATGTGCTCTTGTTTATCAGAGCGGCAATCTCTTTCTTATCTTTCTCTGTCAGAATATAGTTGCTGCCGTCCTTACCGTTGTCGCCCTTGTCGCCTTTCTCGCCCTTGAACACACCGTTTTTTATGTTTTCGAGCATTGTATTCACGGAGAAATCATAATCCGAGAGCAGCGCACCGTCAGCATCGGCAAGCGTATTAAAATAAAGTATTACGTTTTTCGGCTTCATAACCTCTGTGGTAATGCCGTTCTCGTCAATTTTGACGGCATTCAGGCAGCATTCTGCCGTACCGTATTTTGTGACCGACGCGGGCACGTCAAACGACACCGAATTTTCGTCATTCTTATCGAGAGGAAGATAATCCGTGCGCAAAATTTTTCCGTTCGGAAGCACAAAATCAAGATAATATTTAAACTCGTCGGTAAAGGTGCTCTCAAGAATGAATTTCAGTGTAGTCGCGTTGTGCTCGGCACTGTTCCCTGCCGTTATGCACTCAACGGACGGCTCGTCCTCTAAAAAAATATAGATAGAAATGGTTTTCGTCATAAATACTCCTTTATTTCATCAAATATGCTTTCCGGCGGACAGATAAGCGAAAATCGCATCATCACGGGATATTTAAGATAGGCATAGAGCTTTTTTTCGGCACTCAAAAGCACTCTGTCAACATAATTGCGTGATGCGCCGTTTTTTCGCGCAATCTCAGATTTGTTAAGTCCCGAAATATGCCTCGCCAGAAGGAAATCCCGTTCCTCTTGTGTCAGCTCGTTTCGGAGAACAAGCCCGACTATCCTCTTGATAACGGAGTTTTTACGCGCCAAAATATACGCCGCCGCGTTTTTGTCTCCGCCGTGCTCTATAACCTCAAGATTTTCCGTGAGATAGATGTACTCGTCAAGGCTTAATTCCGCAAGTATTTTTTCGTCCATAACTCTCCTTTCGGACTGACGGCATTATCGGTACGTCGCCCGAAACCGTTGTCCGTAAAATCAAATCAACACCCGAAAAACAAATTTCGGGTGTTGATTTATAGAACATTTGTTCGCTTACAAATATAATATTAGTCCCAAAAGCGGGACTTGTCAAGTGTTTATAAAAGAAAAACGGGGCTCCTTGAGGTTATCAGCCTTTAAGAGCCCCGTTTTTATGTGATTTTTGCGGTGTCGCTTTTATTATCAAATTACAGCTTTATGAAGCTTTGCCTGCTTTTATCAAGTCTATCTCAGCGGCGTCAAATAAATCTACAACTCCGTCGCCGTTTACGTCGGCAGCCAAATATTCGCTTGAACCGTCTCCGAGCTTTTTATCCTCAACGGAATGATTAACCACGGCGTCAAAGTCGCTGCCGTCCACGTATCCGCTCGGCACAACGTCGCCGCGCATAATAACGATATATCCCGTGCTTGTGCCCGAAGAAGTATTGCTGACAGTAAATATCGAGCCTGTTTTATTGCCGCCGGAAGCGAAACTGTAACCGCTCTGCATATAAACCGCCGAATTTACGCTCTCACCGTTTGTAATATACAAAAGCTTTGACTTTTCGTTCACCGTTGCGCCGGAGTTTATTTCCGGTACAATAGGCGAATAGGCATTTTCCGATACGGTGGGATATGTCAGCGTAAAGCTTCCGCCGTAACGTTTTCCCGTTTCGGTATGGCTGCTGCCGAAGGTTTCACTCGCGCCGAAATACCTGTTTCCGCTGGCTGTTCCCACAAGGAAATAGTCGTACAAAATACTGCCCTGATCGTCAAAGGTGCAGTCAACGCCGTACCACTTTCCGTCCTCCATTTTCACGTAATTCCACGCGTGGCCTCCGCCGTTCGAATTGCCCACAGCTATTACGCACGGTATTCCGGCTTTGTCGCAGAGGATTTTAAACGACTCGCTGTAACCCTCACACACGGTCTTGTACGGTGACAAAAATACGCTCGTAGGCTCATGTGCGGTAGGTATTTCAAACTTTTCATCATACTCGACTCGTTTGCAGATAAAATCGTGTATGAACTTCACCTTTTCGTAGCGCGTTGCGCCTTTGATTTCTACGCTGTCAACAACAGCCGCCATATCGTTATAATCCTGCTTTACCTTGTTCATATCGGCATAGGCGTTTGTGTTTATTCGCGGCTTCACCGTAACCGATGAAATCGTAAAGTGATAACCGCTGCTTGTTTGATAATAGGAATACCCGTAGCTTATGCTGTACCCGTTTATCCAAAATATCATCGGGTAATCGTCGCAAAGTGCCGATAATCCGCCCGTGACCGCCTCTGACAGGGCTGATTTTATGTTGCTCGGCACACTTGTGCTTGTGCCGTCCCAGGTAAGCGGCGACGGCAAGGCTACATCAATCGAGCTTTCAAACAGCTTTTCTTTGACCGTGTTATAAACCGCTCGTTGGTTTGAATTCAAAAATGTATAAAAGGTATACGGAGTATCCGCTCCGTCCGAAAAGAACGGCAATGCTTTATTGTCGCTTTCCGGAACCAAATCGGAAGCGTCCGTTCTCGGGTCATAGCTGACAGCCCACTCTACGGGCATATCCGCGTAAAGCGTTTTTTCTGTCATTGCCCCCGATAAGAGTGACAAAAACGGCATGGTCAAGACTATTGCAAAAACCATACTCAAAGCTTTTCTCAAGACAATTCCTTCTTTTCTGCGAATTTTTATCATCTGATTATATAATATATTATTTCGGCTGAGATTGTCAACAGAACAACAAAGCAGAGGCCCTATATACAAGGTCTCTGCCGAATGCTAATTTTATCTTTTTCTGAGGAGTTGCGACAGCTCGTCCATAAAGGCATTTATATCTTTAAACTGCCTGTAAACCGAAGCGAACCTGACATAGGCAACCTCGTCTATGTCCTTAAGCTTCTGCATGGCAAGCTCGCCTATGTGCATTGACGAAACCTCACGGTCAAGGGAATTTTGAAGATTTGCCTCAATATCGTCAACGGCGCGCTCCAAGGTATCCATCGAGACCTGACGCTTTTCGCAGGCGCGCATCATACCGCCCAAAAGCTTATTGCGGTCAAACACCTCGCGAGACTTATCTTTTTTTACGACGAGTATCGGCACGCTTTCAATGACCTCATATGTAGTAAAACGCTTACCGCACTTGATGCACTCGCGACGGCGGCGAATTCTCTCGCCCTCGTCGGTAGGTCTTGAGTCTATTACCTTGCTCTCCTCGTATCCGCAGTAAGGGCACTTCACGGCAAATCACATCCAATAGTTATTTTTAATCTAAGGCTATTATATCAAACAAAATTTACAATGTAAAGCGTATTTTAGCCGACGATTTGATATGTCAAAGCTTTCTCCAAACCATTTTATCGACTACACCCGTATACGACTGAATTATTTTGACAACCTTAGTCGAAACGTTTTCATCGGTATAATCGGGCACGGGGATTCCGCAAAAGCCGTTTTTGTCAAGCTCAACCGCAGTATCAACCGCTTGCAGCAATGATTTTTCATCAATTCCGGCAAGCACGAAGCATCCCTTATCGAGAGCCTCGGGACGTTCTGTGGAGGTTCTGATGCAAACCGCAGGGAAGCTCTTTCCGACTGAAGTAAAAAAGCTGCTCTCCTCGGGCAGCGTTCCGCTGTCGGAAACCACGGCAAAAGCGTTCATCTGAAGATTATTGTAATCGTGAAATCCGAGCGGCTCGTGGCGAATAACTCTCTCGTCAAGCTTAAAGCCGCTCTCCTCGAGACGTTTTTTTGAACGCGGATGACACGAATAGAGTATCGGCATATCATATTTTTCCGCAAGTCCGTTAATTGCGGAGAACAGACTGTTGAAATTCTTTTCGGTGTCGATGTTCTCTTCTCTATGAGCCGACAAAAGGATATACTTTTTCTTTTCGAGTCCGAGCTTTGTTAAAATATCGCTGTTTTCTATTTTTTCAAGGTTTTTATGAAGCACCTCCGCCATGGGTGAGCCGGTGACGTATGTGCGCTCCTTCGGGAGCCCGCATTCGGCGAGATACCTTCTTGCGTGTTCGGAATAAGCCATATTCACATCCGAAATAATATCCACTATACGGCGGTTTGTCTCTTCCGGCAAACACTCGTCCTTGCAGCGGTTGCCCGCCTCCATATGGAATATCGGTATATGAAGTCTCTTTGCAGATATTGCGGAGAGACAGGAGTTTGTGTCGCCGAGTATCAAAAGTGCGTCGGGTTGAATATCACGCATCAGCTTATATGAGCAGCTTATGATATTGCCGACTGTCTCACCGAGGTCGGCTCCGACTGCGTCCATATACACCTCGGGGTCAGATAGCTCCAAGTCCTTAAAGAACACACCGTTAAGATTATAATCGTAGTTTTGACCCGTGTGTGCGAGTATGCAGTCAAAATACTCTCTGCACTTGTCGATAACGGCGGCAAGCCTTATTATTTCGGGGCGTGTGCCGACAATAATAAGGAGCTTTAACTTCCCGTTATTTTTAAATTTGATATCGCTGTAATCGGTTTTCATATATATTACCTCCGCCGTGTGTGACAGTATTAAACCTTTTCTCCGAATGTATCCGGGTGCTCTGCATCAAACATTTCGTTTGCCCACATCAAGGTGACAAGCGGCTGTGTATCGCTTAAATTAACTATGCTGTGAGTGTAGCCGGGAAGCATCTGCACACATTCGGGCTTATCGCCGGAAACATAAAACTCCATAACGCTGTTCGTGCCTATCTTGCGTTCGCGTATAAGCCCTTTTCCCGAAACGACTATGAACTGCTCCCACTTGCTGTTGTGCCAATGCTCGCCCTTGGTTATGCCCGGCAGCGACACATTAACGCTGAACTGTCCGCAGTTTTCGGTTTTCAAAAGCTCGGTAAAGCTGCCGCGCGCGTCCGAATTTGTTTTAAACTCAAACGCCGACTTTTCTTTCGGAAGATATGACAGGTACGTGCTGTATAGCTTTTTGGCAAAGCTGCCGTTCGGAATTTCCGGCATAATAAGAGTCTTTCGCTGGTCATCGAATTTGTGAAGCAACGACACGATTTCGCCGAGTGTAACGCGATATGTCACCGGGACGGCACAATATCTGCCGTCGCTTTTAAGTACCGTATCCGCTCCCGAAAAATCACAACGGTGCTCTTTTCCCTCGAGCAAATCGAGCATTTCGCTCACAAGGTCGTCTATGTATAAAAGCTCAAGCTCCGTTTTTTCATTATCAACTCTTATGGGTAAGTCGTTTGCGATGTTGTTGCAAAAGGTTGCAACGGCACTGTTGTAATTCGGCCTGCACCATTTTCCGAAAAGATTCGGGAAGCGGTAAACAAACACCTTTGCGCCGGTTTTTGCGGCATAGTCAAAAAACAGCTCTTCTCCGCGCAGCTTCGACTCTCCGTAAACGGAATTTGCATATCTGCCGACAAGCGTCGCCTGTATGGAGCTTGAGAGCATAACGGGACAACGGTTACCGTGCTTTTCAAGAGTTTTCAAAAGCTCCGAGGCGAAGCCGAAATTTCCCTTCATAAACTCGCCGTCGTCCTTCGGCCTGTTTACTCCCGCGAGATTGAAAACAAAATCGCACTCCCTGCAAAAATCGGAGAGCAGAGCCTTATCCGTATCAATGTCATATTCAAATATTTCGTCAATCGAGAGCGACGGACGGGTACGGTCTTTGTTATCGCGAAGATTTTTAAGTGCCTCAACAAGGTTTTTACCTACAAATCCGGCTGAACCCGTAACAAGTATTTTCATAAAAAAGCTGCCTTTCGGAATACAAAATCACTTCTTGAATTCGGCTAATTCGTCTCTGATATAAGCGAGCGATAAAAGCTTTTCCTTTACCTGCTCCACATTTAAAAGCTCCGTATTGTTTGAATTAAATTCGGTTAAGGGATTGCGGTCTTTATCGCCGTCATTGAAATATTTATCGTAGTTAAGTGAACGCTTATCGCAAGGCACACGGTAGAAATTGCCCATATCGGTAGCGTGAGCGCACTCCTCGTTAGTAAGGAGGGTTTCGTACATCTTTTCGCCGTGACGAATACCGATAACCTTAATTTCGGCTTCGGGGCAGAAAAGTTCCTTTACCGCCTCGGCAAGCACACCGATTGTGCAAGCCGGTGCTTTCTGAACAAGAATATCGCCCGACACGCCGTTTTGAAATGCAAAGAGAACGAGGTCAACCGCCTCGTCGAGAGACATAATAAATCTTGTCATATTCGGCTCTGTAACGGTTATCGGTTTGCCCTCTTTAATCTGCTCTATCCAAAGCGGAATTACCGAGCCGCGCGAACACATAACATTTCCGTAACGAGTGCAGCAAATCTTAGTCTTGTCGGGGCTTACGGTTCTTGATTTTGCGACTATTACCTTTTCCATCATAGCCTTTGACGTTCCCATTGCGTTTACGGGATATGCCGCCTTGTCGGTTGACAGGCAGATTACGGTTTTAACGCCCTCGTCAATAGCTGCCGTAAGCACGTTATCTGTGCCGAGAACATTGGTCTTAACCGCCTCTATCGGGAAAAACTCGCAAGACGGAACCTGCTTTAAGGCCGCCGCATGGAAGATATAGTCTACACCGTGTATTGCGTTTTTAACGGACGCCAAGTCTCTGACATCGCCTATAAAGAATTTGATTTTATCGCTGACCTCGGGCATTTTCGCCTGAAACTCATGGCGCATATCGTCCTGCTTTTTTTCATCTCTTGAAAAAATGCGGATTTCGCCGATGTCGGTCTGCAAAAATCTGTTGAGCACCGCATTGCCGAATGAGCCTGTACCGCCCGTAATCATCAGGGTTTTGTCTTTAAACATATTCATCTTCCTTTGTATTAAGCCTTTTTACGGCCAAGCTTACCTATTATTTTATTGAACAGCCCCTTTAAAAGGCCTTTTTCATAACTGTTCATAAAGAACGCCGCCATGAGAGCTGCATATACCGCCGCAGTTATGACGCAATTTATTATAAGACCCGCCCAACCGTACCTGTTAAGGTGAAGCAGCGAAAACGCCGCTCCGAACGCAAAGGTAATCAAAAGTGCCGGGAGCGTCCCCTTAAACAAGTCTCGGTAATACTCGCCGAATCTTATACCTACTTCTTTATGGAGAACAATATCCATAAGCACAACATCGCCGATAATCAGCGCAAGAGCCGTACCGAGAGACGAACCGACAAGCGGCTTCCACTTTATCAGAAAAATAGTGACAATAATGTTGAAAACCGACGAGCAAATCTGTATTATCGCAAGCGTCTTATGACGGTTTATTGCCCAAAGTATTTGGTTGCCTATGCCCTGAGGGGTAGATATCAGCCACGGGAACATTATAATAAGTGCCACAAAGTAACCGTCGATATTGTCTTTGCCTGCCCAAAGAGCTACAAAATCTCTGCCGAATACGGCAAACACACAGTAAATCATACCGAGCACCATAAAGATAACTCTGCCGATACGCACCATTTCGTTTTGTACCGTTTTACTGTCGGCTCCGCCCTCTATCATACGGACGGTTCCCGCCATAAGCACCGAATTAAACTGACTGCCTATGGTCTTATAATACTGAACTATCTGTGAGCCCACACCGTATATACCTATGAGTATGGCGGCGGACGGGGCGAAAATACCGAGGATTATCTGATCCGACATTGAATTTAACTGCTGCGCTATAAGCTGAATCAGCACAAATGTGGAATATGAGAATACGCCCTTCACAAAAGACGTATCTATCTTTTTGAAGCTCGGATATAATTTCAGCTTGAAAAGCACATAGCATATATAGAAAAGCCGCGTAGCTGCTGTAACAATAAGGTTTACGGTTACGACGCCGACGCTCTTGACTCCCGCCTTCATCAGGAATACAAGCACCGCCATTTTGACGATATTGGCGAGAATCATAATTCCCTTATGCGCCGTAAACCGCTCATATGCTACGAGAGTGTTTGAAAAAGCCGATGTTCCTATTGAGATTGCACTTGTGACAATCGTTATGGACAAAAGCTCTTTTGCCTTGACTATCTCTGATGAAGTAAGACCCTTTGAAAATACATTCGGGAAAACGGTTATTAAAAGCACACCGACAATAAGTATAACAAGTGTAACCGCCGCATAATAAACGGTGGTAACGCCCAAGAACTTACGTTGTGACTCCCTGTCGTTATTGGCTCGAAATTTCGCCATATATCTGATAACGGAATTGCCGACGCCGAGGTCGAATATTATCAGATATGCGGTTATTGACGAAGTGAGCTGGTAAATACCGTACTCCGCCTGACCGAGACTTCTTATTATAAACGGAGTTACAAACATAGCCGATACTATTTCCGTTATCATAACTCCGTATGAAAAAACCAACCCGATTTTTCTGTTCATATTTAAATATCCTTAATCAGAAAACAAATTGTGCGTTATTATAAACATACAACAGCAAATAAGCAAAGTGTATCACGCTCTCCGCCGACAACAGAATATACGTATACGGTTTCAAATTCTTGTTGACGGGATTTCTGAACCTGTATAAAAGGAACAGCAGCGGCACGCTGAGCGCTATCTGTATGAAGTTGGGTGTTCGCAAAACGAACTGGTAATTTGAAGCAAACAGGAATATTGCGACTATGCTGTAAACTATCATCCAGTCGTAGTTATACATTCCGTTCAACAGTCTGTTGCCGAGAAGCCCGTCGGTATTTTTCTTTTTAAAGAGGCTTTCCGTTATCGTCATAGAAAGCAACATTATCAAAAGAGCCAAAACAAGCCTTATAATCGACATTGAAAACTGCCAGATGCCGAACACCTCATAATCGCTGTAGCCCGAAACCTTTTTCTCTACCGTACCCAAAAGACCGTCGCTTGCGGAACCGAGAGCAATCGCGATTTTGTTTGCCGCAAAAATAAGCACCGGAAGTATTACAATAAAAGCCTTTTTCACAATCGGCGATGTCTTTTTGATAAGCAGAAGCACTATTCTTATAAGCACAAACGGCAATATACCGTAGTGAAAATAACACAGAGCCGCATATACGAGAAAGCAGAAAATGCGGTACTTTTTTTCGACTATATCCACATACATAAAGTAGGCGAGCACGGCAAAGCAGATGTAAATACGCGTGTTGCCAATAACATAGAAGTAATTGAAGTTCGCCATAAAGAACAACAACGCCATATTCATCTTTTTTTTTTGTCGAGTCGAACCTCATAGCTGCTTTATAAAGCAGTGCAAACGAAAAACCGTATACGATGAATACGGTAAGGGCCGGCAGCAAGCCGTTTTCCGGGCAAATTCTCGCAAGAGCGTAATAATACACAAGTGTCAAGGGGGTGCTCGCACCGTAATACGAATAAGCCTTGCCGAAGGAAATCTGCCTGAATAAATCAAGCTGCCCATACGCTCTGTATAGGTCCATCGTATAATCGGGCTTTGTGAACCACGCAAGGCATGCCAAAGCAACCGCAAAAAGCAGCAGATATATTTTATATGTTTTTTTGTTGAAGATCGGATTTATAACCGCAAATCCGAAGAATAACAAAACAATACAGAGCATATTTTACTTCACTTTCAGATACTTTTAAAGGGATAATATCTCTTCGCAAAATTCGAGATAGTTTTTTCGGCAGTCAAAGCAATTCCGCCATTTTTCATACGCGCAGTCGCTCATTTTACGCCGTTCGTCTGCGGACATTTCCGCATACGCTTTTATGGCGCTCACAAGCTCGCCGTCGGTAAAATCCGGCTTTAGCATAAATCCGTTTTTGCCGTTTTCGACTATTTCGCAAACACCGCCGACATCAGTTGCAATAACCGGCATACCTCTTGCCATACACTCCATCATCGTTACGGGCAAGCCTTCCGAGGATGACACATTTAAAAGAAAATCAAAGGAATTATCGGATATATACTCCATGGCATCGTCGTGATTCATATATCCTTTGAGCTCGTATTTGATGTTTTCTTTTCCTTTGAGCTCACGCTCTGCCTTTTCTTTTAGTTCATCGGCAAGCATACCCGAGCCTATGTGAGTCCATTCCGCTTTTATGCCGTCTGTCAAGGACAGGGCATCGATTATTCTGTCTACGCGCTTTACCGGTGACATATACGAAAAGCTTAAAATTTTAATCGGACCGTCAGCGCAAGGTCTTTCCGGCCTTTTGCCCTCTTTTACTCCGAGGTAGGAGAGAAGACACTTACTGTCATCAATCTCAAAATTTTCACGGTAATAATCCATACCGTCACGGCTTATAAAAACAAGCTTATCTATTCGTCTTGCAATCTCGTTTTTATAGGGGATATAGTATCCGTTACCCTCATTGAGATATAAATCGGCTCTGTGTATTCTCGAAACCACCCTGTCGCCGTTTTTTGCGGCAAGAGCTGCCGCCAATGCCGTATAGTCATTCCAATATGTATAAAGCACGCACTCTCCGTCCGCCCTGCTTCTGACTTTTTTAAGAAAAGTCTCAAAGTGGAAAGCTCTCATAAGCGTCGTTAACGCACGCTTCGCATTTGAAAAAGTAAGCTTTTTTTCGCGTTTTAAATATGCGAGCTCTCTGTAATACATGGGAGAAACCAACGCTTTTAAAAAATAAACAAAAGCGCTCTTTCCGTAGTGCGACGCATATCTGAATACTCTGTCCTCGGGAACCGAGGTCGTCATCTTGTCCTTTGTATTCCTTGTTACAGTGTATACGTCGGCTTTTTCTTTCAGCACCTCATATTCGGGTGCTAAAAAGCCTGCCTCAACTATCCCGAACGGGAAGGAATTGGTTATGAGAATAACATTTTTCATTCTTTTCCCTCCGGTGACGGTTTTGAAAGCTGTTTATATACGTCAATATATCGGTCAATAAGCATTTTTTTATCGAATCTGTCATGCGCAAAATTTACGCACGCCGAGGAATAACTGTTTTTGCCGTTTTCACGCACTTTTTTTACGGCGTTTAAAATTCCTTCAAAATCGTTTTTCGGTACTACGTAACCGCAGCCGTCGCCTACTATTTCGGGATTGGCGGTAGAATCGTAGCATATTACCGGAGTACCGCAGGAGAGAGCCTCCGCGGAGACCTTTCCGAAGGTTTCCTCAAGTGAAAATGTGATAAAAACATCAGCGGCCGAATAAAGCTCCGCAAGCTCATCGGTAGATGATGTGGCGGAAACGGCCGTTATATTTTTCGGCAAAACGGTATTTCCTTTGAGGCTGCCGACCAGAACCACCGTTATTTCGGGACACGCTTCGGCGAGCCTTATAAAGCTCCTTAAGCCTTTTCTGTCGGACCAAACCGCGGAAATTCCGATTACGGTAAAGCCGTTGAGCCCGTACTTTTCACGCGCGCGGCCTGCGTCGCGAGGATAAAACTTATCGAAATCTATCCAGTTATATATAGTTTTTACAATCTCCGCTTTCTTGGCTATCGGAGACTTTTTGACTTCGTTTGTAACATAGTTTGATACACCTATTAAAGCAAGGCGATTGATTTTCCCGAAAAGCTCGGTTTTGTCTCTGAGAAGCTTTTCGGTTCGGTCAAAGAACCAAGTGGGATTTCCATCCTTTAGGTTCGGGCAATTTCCGCAGCCGTACTGCCATTTATCGCATCGGCTTTCCGTGAAATGAACGCATTTCCCGGTTATAAACCAAAAATCGTGGAATGTCACGACAACGGCTATGTCTTTTTTTGCAAGATAATCCATCAGCATCGGGAAATTTATATAGTTGCCGTGCAGATTTCTGAGATGAACCACGTCAGGCGAAACAGCGTCAATATGCTTTATGAGTTTTTTTGTTGCAAGGTGTGAAAAATATGCCTGTTCTCCGGAAATTCGGGAAAAAAGCCCGTGCAGCTTTACGTCAAGCGGTGAGCCGATATGGTACAGCCGAGCGTCGCCCGGCTTATTTGTTTTAGAATAAGCAACATAGGAATCTATGCCCTTATTAAGCATGGCAAGGTGCAGTTCCGTAGTGGTTCTGCCCGTACTGCTCAAATTGTATACGGCATTAATTTGTAAAACCTTCATTGCCTCACCCCTTAAATTCTTTTTTAGCTATACCTTTAATCTCTGAAAAAAAGATCTCTCGTATAGACCTTATCCATTACGTCCGCAATATCCTCATTGTATCTGTTGGCGAGAATAACGTCACATTCTTTTTTGAATTTATCTATATCCTTTTCCACTCGGCTGTTAAAGAAGGTGTCCTCTTGAAGTGCCGGCTCGTAAACCACTACCTCTATGCCCTTTGCCTTTATGCGCTTCATAACGCCTTGTATCGCCGACAAGATATGTATGGCAAAAAGCTTAACGGCCTCTGCCTCTGTGGAATTCATAATAAGCACCGAAACGTCCTTTTTTTCGGCCGCTTCGCTTAAAAGGGCCGTAAACCTCTCTGCCACAGGACGCATTTTCCGCTGTGATCCGACAAAGTAAATTAAGCACGCTTCAGCCTTCCGAAAATCTTTTTTAAGGTTCCGAAAAGCAAACTCTTTTCGTAATCGTTCATTCCGAAGCACAAAGAACACAGTCACAACAATTATTCCGTTTATAAGGAACCTGAGATAGCCGTGCGCCAAAGGATTAAAGTGCTCCGCCAAAAGGCCTATTACCATAGTGATTGCAAGATACGGCAAAAGCTTTAAATATGACTTCTTGAAAAATTCCGCCATATCGAGCTTCAGGTGCTTTATAAATATTCTGCATATAAGCACGTTTCTGAGCATATATGCTATGAATATCGAAACCGAAGCACCGACAGCCGCATAGTATTTTGAAAGCACCAGCGACAGTACGATATTTACTGCACCTGTTGCAAGCAAAACCATCGCTTCAAGCCTTACCTTGTTTTCAACTATAAGCGTGGTATTGCCTATCTGAAGCGGCAGGAAGAAAAGGCTCGGAATTATCAAAAGCACGGCGCAAATATAGCTTTGTGCAAAATCCGGCTTATTCCAAATATCTATTATAAACGATTTTCCCAAAGAAATAAAGCCCACAGTTAAAAGTCCGACTATCATTATTTGAATTCTGCCGATTCTTATCATAAGGGGCATAAGCTCCTCTTCCCTCTTGCCGTCGGAAATAATCCTTGAAATTCGCGGCATAAACATACCGTTTATCGCAGTTGAAAATGTATAGACGTACCCCTCAACCGTTGTGGCAAGCCCGAATACGGCAACGCCTACGGAGCCGGTAACAGACACCGCGGTTATTATGGACGGCGTTATATTGAATATAAGCCTTTGTGCTATGCTGCTTACGGTAGTCCAAACCGAAAAACCGAAAATATCCTTTAACGAGTCCTTATCAAAGTATTTCCAATTTATTTTTATATCGGTTCCGCGGTTAACGATAATGAGCTTAAAGAGTATTATTATAAGCCCTGCAACGGCATTTACGGTTACAAGCGCATACACTCCGCAGCCGAAGTGAAGCGCAATAACCATACCGACTATGATAAACACCTTATTGAATAAATCGCACGCCTTCAGCGGCACGAATTTCTCGTATGCGGTCAGGATTCCGTTGAGATTTGTAAAGGGAAACGAAATCACGCTGAAAGAGGCAACTATTATGTAAAGCACCCTCAACAGCGGAAGAAACCACAAAAACATTTGCCTTACGAAGTCTTTTTGCAACTTCGGATGGAGATATCGAACCCGTAAATATAATATTGTCTTCGAGTCCGTATTTTTTAATAAGCCTGTTTATATATTTAATGTAACCCGACGGGTCCTTTATTTTCCCGTTTTCGGCACAGCCGCCCGGAACATACAATTTGATATCGGGATATTTCTTCTTCAAAATGGCTATTGCCTTAACTTCTATGTGAAGTCCTTTAAGCGAGTAAAGAGCGGAACTTGAAAACACGGTATGCCTTTCGCATGACTCCAAAGACCATTTTTCGCTCTCATAAAACTCTTTTCTCAAATTGTAATTACAGCGAAAATATTTTAAATTCGGGTTAACCGAAAGCATAACCGCCTTATCCCAATCGGTTCTGCCCGTAACATATTTAACCTGTTTCAGGACTTTTTCTTCCCTTTCGGCATTTCGGGAATACAACATTTTATATGCCGTCGGGGTTTTCATTGTCAAAATTTCTTTTAATTTAAGGCACTTCAGTCTCTCGTTAAAAGTAAGACCGCCATAATATTCCTTTGATATGCGTCTTAAAATCCCCTGAATGGTCAAAAGCACCGGAACATCGCCGCAGACCTTGAGCATCTCATAACCCGGGGCATATTCTGTTCCGTGGATATGAACTAAGTCCGGCTGACATAACTCCAAAGCTTTTTTTGCAGTCTTCAGCCGTTTTATTGCTGTCAAACAAAAGCCTGTTTCCGCCACCCGGGAATAATATATAACGGATGTTATCAACCTTAATATCTTTAAATTCCCCGTCATAGTATGTCATAACCGTTAATTCAACATTCGGGTCCGCCGAAATACCGTCAGCAAGGTCAAGCAGCCAACCGCCGCTTGCGGAGGTCTCCGCTCCGAGCTTTTTTGCTATTTTCGGAAATACCATATTTACTATCCATATTATCTTCATATCGTACCTCCTTGTTATTGCCAAAAGAATGCGTAATACGGGTGATTTAATATAAGCTTAAGTATCAAAAAGCCTACTCCGGCAGCGTAAATCACGGGCTGCCACCGTTTGTTAAATGCTCTTACAAGTTCCGGAACAAGGAGCATAAAAAACAGAGCATAATACTGCTGAACGCGCATAAACGATTGATTTCGCAGCGTCAAAAGCGTAAATGCTGTCGTAAATAATGCCGCATTGTAAAGAGCTTTGAACTTTTCTTCGTCCGTATTCTTTTTAATGAAGCGGTACAAAACGAATGCCGAAACCGTTAAAAGACAAATAACCAGCGTATATGAGTATGTATCAAGCAAATACTCTTCTTCTACATCATATCCGACGAATTCGGCAAACGGCTCATACAAAGTTTTTCCCAAAATTAGGAAAGCGGCGGTTATTGCGGAAAAAATACCGACATACCGCCAGGTGATTTTTTTGTACGCAAAAAATACAAACGGTAAAAAGCAAACGCACGACTTATGTATAAAGAACGATAAAAATACCAAAATCAAAAACGGTATCGGCTTTTTCTTTTTTATAAATTCATATCCGATAAAAACAACAAGCGATGTTGCTATTGTTTGCCTTATACCGGTAACCGCATAAAACGAATAAAACAGCGTCGAAAAAATAATAAAGCTGAGGCACGGCATAGAAGAATTCCTGTAAATCCATATCGCCATCGGTATCATAAACAGAAGAGCTATAAATACAAGGTACACTTGGTAATTCGTGGAAAAAACTTGAAATATCTTTACAAAAAGCGCATAACCGGGGTCCTTTATTTCCGCTCCGCCGATATAAGCAGATACATTGGCAAAAATTTTGTGCCATGATGTGAGGCCTATCCTGTAAAAGCTTCTGCGGTATCCTATTGTATCCGCTCCGACAGTCATTCCTCTGAGTCCGGATAAAATTACCCACTGAACACAGGCAATCGCACAAAATGCTTTTTTTTTGTTTTTACTCGGCTTGTATTTGAGCAAAAAGAATGCCCATATAAATATGAGTGCAATATTCAGTAAATATACGGACATTCTTTTCCCTCCTTACAAGACTTTTTTATACTCTCCTTAAGTAACATCTGAATATTAACACGATCAAAAGATCTTTTGCCGTATTCCCAAGCTTTTTCCGAGTATTCGTCAATCAGTTCCTTGTCGTTTATAAGCAAATTTAATTTTTCGTATATTTCATCGTTGCTTTTTGCAACGACCGCGGCGTCATTTTTTATAAGGCAGTCAATTGAAGCCGCTTTTTCGGGTCCGACGGCAAAAATACATTTGGCGCTGTGAAAACAGTCAACGAGCTTTGTCGAAAAAGAGTAATGAATAGAGAGATAATATTGCGGGTCAAAGCTCTCCGCATGCACCAGAATGTCCGCATCCTTTTGCATCTTTTCAATCTCCGCAGCTGGCGCAGCGCCCATGAACACGGCGTTTTTGCCGTCCGCAATGGCGTCCTTTTGTGCATCGGACAGCAGCGTTGCCGAATAGATATGCAGTACGGCACGCATGCCGTTCTTATTGATATGCTGCAGCGCTTCTTTGACGGCGGCAAGCGTTTCCCACCTGCCGAGCGCCAGATTGCCCGCATAAAGCAGCCTAAGCGGCTCATGGTGCGGCGTCGGCATCGGCCTTTCGGAAAAGTCCGCACCTTTCGTCATGATCTCACAGGAACGCCCGAAAATACGCTCATAGTCTGCCTTTTGTTTCTCGGAAATGACAAACAGCGTATCTGCCCTTTTTGCTATTTTACGCATGTATCGCCTATGCACCGTCTGCGACAAGCGCGTCAGCGGAGCAGACCAACCGACGGTATAGCTGTAGTTATCGTCCCACGCAAACAGCATCAACGGTGCGCCGCTGTGCTTTTGGGCAAAGGCGGTCATTGCGCCGAGCGAGAGGTTTTCATTCAGAATGGAAACGATAAGGTCTGGCTGTACTTCCTCAATGAATGTCCGCAGGTTGCGGTTTTTCCACGGCGCGATCTTCCAGAGGATATCACGGGCGATATATTTGATCTGGGAGACATTGCGCTTGGCGACCGCCTCCAACTGCATGGCATGCTCGTCGAGCACTTGATCATTCGCCGTGACGCGCTCGCCGATGCGGTCGCGGCGAAAAATGTAGCGAGGCAGCTCCGCCTCCGCAATGCGAAAAGCGGCTTTTATCTTTTTGTCGGGCACCTCGCTGCGGGTGAAAAGGCTGTAAAGCTCGGTGTCCGCAAGCTCACCGAACAGATTGAGAAAGGTGTTGCCGCTGCTGACATTGCAGGCGATGGCACCGCTGGTAACAAATAATACTTTCATAGCTATTACCACCATTCGTAGATATTGCTTTTGCTTTTATTAAAACGGCAGATGCGTATTTACAAGATAATAGATTCGCTCGCAATGCATGCGCCTTTCTGTTTCATTATAATTTGTAACGGTTATTCCAAGGCGGTCTATCATCGGGTTCATTTTGCGAATGACATCATAATGAGGAATGTCTGCTATCCGTTTTTCCAACGGCAGGCGCAAAAACAACTCCATAAGCAAACGGTTATTGTACGGAATGGTGATGTCATACGAAATGCGATGTTCCGCCGTTATTTTCAGACCGCCCCAACCGCCGTAGCGCATTTCCCAAAGATACATATCGCTTGCATCAAAATTGTAAATTGCATCAAATGCCGTTTTTTGAATATACTCTCTGAATATCTTATCGGTTTTATGTGCTGATAAACGGTTATAACTGAAGAATTTATACATGGTGGTCATTTGTCGTGCAGATAAACGGTGCGGCATTTTTCTGAAGCCGAACTTTTTATAATAATTTGCTCTGCCGATTTCAGACACCCAGGATTTTACTTCAAGTGAAACTGCGCCGGTATTGAGAAAATACAGGCGTTTGCGAACATCATTATCATTGACAGAGCCGATGTCGCCGAGATTATGCTCCAGAATGGAGCGTATAATGGGAAGGTCGGCAAAATCTTCATTGTTCTCCGAAATGACATAGGTTTTGTGTTCGACACCGATGGCATCTGCAATTTTTGCGGCGGCGTCGGCATCGGGCTTGTCGCCGTACATGGAAATATAACTATAGTATCTAAACTGATCATATAGCCCGTTTGCACAGGCTAAGGTAGTTTTGCTGTCCATGCCGCCGGTCATGGAAATAGAAGGATGATCCCACTTTTCAGAGATCAAACGCATTGTCTCATGAAGAATTTCTGCAATTTTTGAAATCACTCTGTCATATTCTTCTTTACTTGTTACTTTCTCAAGATCTCGGAAGGGATAAAACCTTGTGAGCTTACAGGTGTGCTCGGCACATGACAGGGACAATATATGATTCGGCACGAGACGGAACACATCTTCAAACTGTGAAATATCGCCCGGAAAGAAAACACCGTACATTTTCCAGAAACGGTAATGTTGCATTTTTTTTGCGTAGTCGGTTTGCGGCAGGCGGCAAATATCACCGATCAATTGCGCATGCGAGGAAAGGTAAAAATGAGCGTTGATACAAGCATACCAATTAGATTGCATGCCGGCACAATCGCCGAAGACTTCAACCCGGTCGTCGCTGATGACGATTAATGTAAAAAGACCTGTCCACTCGTTGTAATAGCTGAGCCTATCTTGTGCCTCAAGGTATTTTTCTAAAATTTCCTTTTCGTTATACAGTCCGTCAAACGGGTTGTACACATGACCGATTAAAACCGCTGTTATGTCGGATGTGGCAGCAATATAACAGTTCAATTCCGGATGGACAAGCAACTGATAATTGCAGACACCTATTTCCTTCCATGTACCATAAAACGGAAACGCTGTTGCATCGACGGCGGCATCGGTAAAAAGAAAGCCGCGTGAAAAAAGAAGGTGGCGATACTGCGGATTTTTCTCTGCTATTTCTAATATATCTTTCATCATCACAAGTTCTCCTTATACCACTCGATAGCAAGCTTGATGCCGTCCTGGAAGCTGTAATCGGGATCGTAGCCGAGGAGTTTTCTCGCTTTTGAAATATCGGCGTTTGAGTGCTTTATGTCGCCCTTTCTGTCCGGGCCGAAATTCGGTTCGACGTCAACGCCGAGTGCCTTTGTAAGACCGTAATAAATGTCTATAAGGTACTCTCTGCCGCCGTAGGCGATATTAAACGCGTTGCCTGCCGCCTCGTGAGAAGCAAGACAAGCTTTGAGGTTCGCTTCAATAACATTGTCGATATAAGTAAAGTCTCGGCTCTGCTTACCGTCGCCGTTGATTGTCGGCACCTCGCCGTGCATAAGTTGTTTTAAAAATTTCGGAATTACCGCGGCATACGCGCCGTCCGGATCCTGACGTCTGCCGAATACGTTAAAATATCTCATTCCGTATGTATCAAGTCCGTAGTGCATGGTATAAAGCTTTGCCCATTCCTCGTCGCAGCGCTTTGTAAGAGCGTAAGGAGAAAGAAGATTGCCCTCTCTGCCCTCGGTTTTGGGTAGGTGCGGCTCGTCGCCGTATACGGACGAAGAAGATGCATATACAAACTTTTTAACACCGCATTGTCTTGCCGCTTCGAGCATATTGAGCGTTCCCTCAATATTGTTTTTGCAATAAAACAGCGGCATTTCAAGGCTTCTCGGAACGCTTCCCCACGCCGCCTGATTAAGCACATAGTCTACGCCCTCGCATGCCTTCATACAGGTGTCAAGGTCTTTAATGTCGCCTTTTATAAACTCATAGTTCGGATTGCCGAGGAACATAT
This sequence comes from Eubacterium sp. CAG:180, assembly GCA_000432435.1. Taxonomy (GTDB): domain Bacteria; phylum Bacillota; class Clostridia; order Oscillospirales; family Acutalibacteraceae; genus Fimenecus. The sequence goes on along the minus strand of HF993122.1, from coordinate 77,650 downwards.
CAACGTTTTCCTGCTTGCCGGTCGATAGGTCGTCAAGCGCTCTGACCTTATAGCCCATATTGAGTATAGCTTCGCAAAGATTTGAGCCGACAAAGCCCGCCGCACCCGTCACAAGAAACAGCGTATCCGACGGAAATTTCAAATTTTTATAACCCATAATCAAAGTCTCCAATATTTATAGCCCGCTTTTTCGTATTCTTTACGAGAAAGCAGCCCTTTAATATCAACAAGCACCTTTTCTTCGTTACGGCCCGATTTGAACATTTTGTCAAAATCGGCCTGCCCGAGATTTTTAAACTGCTCATGAGCAACGGCAAGTATTACGGCATCGCAATTTTTTATATCGTTAATATCGATAAATTCAATTCCGTAAAGACGCTTTGCTTCGTCAGCATCAGCTTCAGGGTCGGCTATTACCGGGGTTATTCCGTACTCGCGAAGCTCATTGTATATGTCGATGATTTTCGTATTTCTCGTGTCGGGGCAATTTTCTTTAAACGTAAAGCCGAGAATCGCAACCTTTGCGTTTTTTACCGGGACATCCGCCTTTATAAGATTTTTAACGGTGTTTTCGGCTACATATTTGCCCATATCGTCGTTTATGCGTCTGCCGGAGAGAATAATTTGGCTGTGATAGCCCATTTCCTCGGCCTTGTATGTAAGGTAATAGGGGTCAACGCCTATGCAGTGTCCGCCGACAAGCCCGGGATAGAATTTGAGGAAATTCCACTTTGTGCCTGCCGCCTCCAAAACGGATTTTGTATCTATGCCCATTTTGTTGAAGATTATTGACAGTTCATTCATAAACGCAATGTTTATATCCCTCTGACTGTTTTCAATAACCTTTGCAGCCTCGGCAACCTTGATGCTCTCCGCTCTGTGTACGCCTGCCTTTACGACAAGCTCATAGGTTTTCGCCACGGTATCAAGAGTTTCATCGTCCATACCGCTTACTATTTTTGTTATTGTCTCAAGGCGGTGTACCTTGTCGCCGGGATTTATTCTCTCGGGACTGTAACCGATTTTAAAGTCCGTACCGCATTTAAGCCCCGACTCTTTTTCGAGTATCGGCACGCAAATATCCTCGGTAACGCCGGGATAAACGGTGCTCTCATATACAACTACCGAGCCTTTTGTAAGATTTCTGCCGACAATTTCGCTCGCTCCCTCTACCGGTGTAAGGTCGGGGGTGTGGTCGTCGTTTACGGGAGTAGGCACGGCAACAATTATAAACCTTGCCTCCTTGAGCTTGCTTTTGTCCGCCGTAAACTCGACAGAACAATTCTTAACAGCCTCGTTGCCGACTTCATTGGTCGGGTCTATGCCGTTCTTGTAAAGCTCTATTTTCTTTGCATTGAGGTCATAGCCTACAACCTTAACCTTCTTTGAAAACGCAACGGCAATCGGCATACCTACGTATCCGAGGCCGACAAGAGCCAATTTTTCATCACCCGAAACGAGCTTTTCATACAACTGCATATTTATTCGTCCTTTCTATGTTAAGATGACAGCACATATCATCGTTAACCTTATCAACGCTGAATTTTTCGCGGGCATATTCCGCCGATGCCGCACCGAGCGTTTTTATGAGCTCGGGATTCTCAATAAATTCCGTCATTTTTTCGGCAACCGCCTCTGCATTTTTTACGGGAACCAAAAATCCCGTTTTCCCGTCAATCACGGTTTCGCGGCATCCGGGTGCGTCGGTCGTTATAATCGCTCTGCCCATGCTCATCGCCTCCAAGACCGTTCTCGGAGTGCCCTCGCGGTATGACGGCAAAACATATACCGAGCACTGCTTGTAATAATCCTCAACTCTGTCCGTCTCGCCGAAATGCTCTATTATTCCCTTTTCGACATACGGCGCCAAATCCTCCTTTGACAGAGAATCCTGTATATTTTCGCACGCTCCGAGCAGCATAAATCTGACCTCTGGGTGCTTTTCCTTGACAAGCTCGCACGCCCTCAAATACTCGCGTATGCCCTTTGAATACATAACGCGCGACAGCATAAAGAACGTGATTTTATCGGGATAATCCGCAACGGAAAAACGGTTTGTATTGACGCCCGAACCGTTTACAACTCGGCATTTTTCGGATTTAACAAGTCCCGATGAAACGAACTGCTCTCTGTCGTCGGGATTTTGGAATATCACCGTATCGGCACAGTTCAGAGCCTTTTTATAAAGCACCGACATAACGGCTCTTATGGCTTTTGCCTTCTTAGTCTGCGCGGTAAACGCATAGCCGAGCCCCGTTATCATGGCGACCTTGTGCGGAACACCGGCTTTTTTTGCGGCTATGGAGCCGTATATTACGGGCTTCGATGTGTACCCGAGAACCACATCGGGCTTTTCCTTTTTAAACAGCTCGTAAAGAGCCTTTTGATATTTCAGGTCCTCCTTCGGATTTACTCCGTTTTTATTCATAGGTATCTCGACGAAGCGTGCGCCGAGAGCCTCGATTTTTTCAACACCCACCCTGTTGGGGCCCGTGACAATAACCTCGTATCCGCAAGAGATAATTCTCTTTATTAAGTCGCCTCTGAAATTATACGCCGTTCTGTTTTTCGGCGAAACCAATATGAACCTCACTCTGCCTTGTCCCCCTTTAGGAAGCCGCTTAAATTACCGTATATCACGGAAAACAGCCGCTCCGAATTTTTCTCCGAAACAAATGAATTGTGCGGAGTTATAACGACATTTTCCATATCCCATAAAGGACTGTCCTGCGACAGCGGTTCACTTTCAAAAACGTCGAGCACCGCTCCGTAAAGCTTCTTCTCCGACAGTGCCGCCGTAAGGGCGTCCTCGTCAACCACCGCGCCCCTCGAAATGTTGATAAGCACGGCTGTATTTTTCATATGAGAAAGCATTTCTCCGTCAAACAGCCCTCTCGTCTCATCGGTAAGCGGAAGCGTTAAAATGACCGCATCCGAAACCGAAAGTATACTCGGAAGAACCGACAGCGGATAAATTTTTTCGTAAAGCTCATTCTCCGTCGGGTACAAATCGACTCCTAAAACACGGCAGCCTAAAGCCTTATATCTTCTCGCACATTCGCTGCCTACGGAGCCGCAGCCGACTGTCAAAACGGTCTTTCCGCAAAGCTCAAAAAGCTCCCTGTTTTTTTGCCAAACGTGATTTTTTTGATTTTCGCGGAAGAAAAAGCTCTTCTTATAAATTAACAGAGTACCGAGAACGGCAAATTCCGCCATCGGCACACTGTAAACACCCCTTGCGTTGAAAAGGGAAATATTTTTACTTTTTATATACTCCGCAGGGACTCTGTCAAGCCCCGCGCTTGTGAGCTGAATAAATTTAAGATTTTTGAATTTTTTGATGTCGTTATATAAAAACAGGCCGTTGCACACAACGGCGTCAACAGCCGAAACGTCAAAAGAGAGCTCCTCTCTCTCGTCCTCGACATATAAAAAGTCCGCCCCCAAGGCTTTAAGCCGTGAAAGCTGACCTTCCGTATATTTATATGCACCGGTCAAAAGGATTTTCATTAAAAGATGCCCCTGTAAATGATTATAAAACGAAGTTTTTCAGACCTTGCAAGCCTTTTTTGCCTCAACTATTGAATTGACGCAAGCCACAAGCTTTTCGTGATTTTCCGCAAGCTCGTCCGAGCTCATATTTTTGACAACTCCCTCATATTCACGAAACTCTTTGACGCCGACATTGAATCTGTCAAAGATTTCATCCTCACGAAGCTTTGAAGCGTCGCAAAAGGCTCTCGATAATATAACCATACCGGAGCCGAGCCTGTAATGCTCACCTATTATGTATTCCGCAGGCAGCATAACCTCGCTGTGAACTCTGCCCACGCCGCCGAAGCCGTAAAATATGCCCCTTTCGCGGAGCTTACGGCACAGTCTTTCCACCGTACCGTCCGCAACAAGCTGGAACATAAAGTCCATTTTATAGCCGAGATGCAAGTCGTTAAGCCCTATATGCACTTCGTCTATACCGGGAACGTCAAGAATTTCGTCTAAGTGCTCCGCCGCCTCGGGCGTTTCCACAAGAAGGCATGTCCTTGCCCTTTTTCCGACGCAGTCTGTAAAGCCTTTTACCTCTTCCGCGGTCTTAAAATACGGGAGCATAACTATATCCGCACCGTCGTCTATTACGCGGTTGATTTCTTCACGTGAGCCGTCGTAAAACGAATTTACTCTGACCAAAAGCTCCGTCCTGTCTAAAACCGCGCTGAGCTTTTTCACGTCGTCAATGCTGTTATGGGATATTACGGTATCCATATTTGCCTGACGCTCTGCCTTACCGCGGGTTTCAAGGTCAAGGAATATTCGATCTACCGAAACGTCCTGTGCGATTTTTGCAATCTTCGGGTCGTTTGTGAGATACATCAGCTTAAGAGCCATTATTTTTTCACAACCTTTGCATCATTTGACGATTCGGTGCTCTTATTTACGGTTGCACCGCTGTTTTCGTTGTCGGCATTCGTAAGTACCTTAAACGCGGTCATAAACATAATTTTGATGTCAAGTAAAAGCGACATATGGTCAACATACCAAACGTTAAGCTCGATTCTTTTGTGCCACTCTACGTCCTTTCTGCCGTTGACCTGCGCCCAGCCGGTTATACCGGGTCGCACCTCGAACATACGCTTTTGGAAATCGGTATACTCCTCACATTTCCACGGATGATATGTAAGCGGAGGCCTCGGCCCGACAAAGCTCATCTCGCCCTTTAAAATATTCAAAAGCTGCGGCAGCTCATCTATGCTCGTAGCTCGTAAAATTTTACCTATCCTTGTAACCCTGGCGTCGCCCTTTCCGGAATAAACGCCGGAGCCGGTTTTTTCCGCTCCGACGCACATTGAGCGGAATTTATATATCTCAAAAACCTTTCCGTTTCTGCCTATTCTCTTCTGACGGAAAATAACGGGACCGCGGCTGTCGATTTTAATCAGTATCGACACCGTAAGCAACAGCGGAAACAACAAAACAAGCCCCAAAAATGACGCTGTGACATCTAAAAATCTTTTGACTGCTCTGTAAAAGCCTCTCACCGTTACACACCCTAAAAAACACTATGATTTAACTAATTTATTATATACTTATACATTAAATATGTCAATTAAAACAAGCGATTGTAAACATTTGTAAAAAAGCAGCGGACGGCACGGTAAAAACGATGTCGGTCGCTGCTTTTAAAATCACATCAATATTATTTTTTATGCCATTTTACGCCGTTCGGAGTGTCCTCCAAAACTATGCCCATGGCGGCTATCTCATCACGGATGCTGTCTGCCTTAGCAAAGTCCTTAGCCTTTCTCGCAGCGGTTCTTGCAGCTATCAGCTCTTCAACCTTGCCGTCAAGGTCGTTGTCCTTTTCCTCGTACACAAGACCGAGCACGCCCGTAAGCTCCGAAAACAGTTCTTTTGCAAATATCAAAAGCTCTTTGGACGAAGTTGGTATTACATTTGAGTTTATGTCTCTGACAAGCTCAAATACCGCTGAAAGTCCGTCGGCGGTGTTGAGGTCATCGTCCATAGCTTCTATAAAGCGTTCCTTGTGAGAGAGAAGGCTCTTTTTAATTTCCTCGGCGTTGTCGGGGAGAGCGTCCTCTGCGTTTTGAAGTGCAAAATCAAGCGAATCGCGGCAGGTATAAAGCCTTTGAAGCGAGGCTTTGCACTGCTCTATAATGTCAACGCTGTAATTTATGGGACTTCTGTACTGAGAGGAAATCATAAGATAGCGTATCGGCTCATAGCCGTATTTTTCCGCAACATCGCGAACGGTAAAGAAATTACCGAGCGACTTCGACATCTTTACGTTGTCAACATTTATATATCCGTTGTGCATCCAGTAATGCGCAAAGGGAACGCCGTTGCAGCACTCGCTCTGTGCTATTTCGTTCTCATGGTGCGGGAATATGAGGTCCTGACCGCCGCAATGAATATCGATGGTCTTGCCGAGAAAACGTCTTACCATTGCCGAGCACTCAATATGCCAGCCCGGTCTGCCGTTACCCCATGGTGACTCCCAATACGGCTCGCCAGGCTTCGCGCCCTTCCAAAGTGCAAAGTCCATAGGCTCTTTTTTAAGCTCCTCGACATTTATTCTCGCGCCGGCCTCAAGGTCCTCAAGCGGCTGATGAGAAAGCTTACCGTATTCCTTAAATTTGGACGGGCTGAAGTACACATCACCGTTTGAAACGGGATATGCATAGCCCTTTTCGATAAGAGTCGAAATGATATCGATTATCTCGTCGATATTTTCGGTGGCTCTCGGATGAACGGTCGCCTCACGCACATTCATACCCTTTGTGTCGGTCCAATATTCTTTGATATACTTTTCCGACACGGTTTTGTAATCGGAGCCCTCTTCAATGGCTTTTTTGATTATTTTATCGTCAATATCGGTAAAATTCTGAACAAATCTCACCTTGTAGCCGCGGTATTCAAGGTAACGGCGAAACGTATCGAAAACGCAAAGAGGACGCGCGTTGCCGATATGGATATAGTTATAAACGGTGGGACCGCAGGCATAGATTTTGACTTCGCCAGGAGTTATGGTTTGAAGCTCCTCTTTTTTTCGTGACATCGTGTTATATATTTTCATCCTCGTAATTCCTTTCGTTTTGTTCTTCATATTCGGTTTTTTGATATTTTTTCAGCTCTTTTTCAAGCAGCGCTATGCGGTGCGACATTCTGCAAAGCTCCTGAGATACGGGGTCGGGAATGTGAATCTGGTCAAGGCAATCGACACGCACGCCCTTATGCTTTACGACTCTTGCCGGAACTCCGACGGCTGTGCAATCCGGCGGTATTTCCTCAAGCACTACGGCACCTGCCGCTATATTTGTATTATCGCCTACCTTAAAAGGACCGAGCACCTTTGCGCCGGCGCCTATCAGCACGTTATTTCCTATTGTAGGATGTCTTTTACCGGTATCCTTGCCGGTACCGCCGAGCGTTACTCCCTGATAGAGCGTTACATCATCGCCTATCTCCGTGGTTTCTCCTATTACAACTCCCGTGCCGTGGTCAATAAAAAAGCGTCTGCCGATTTTTGCCGCGGGATGAATCTCTATCCCTGTCTTTTTGGCGGCTCGCTGAGAAATATATCTGCCGAGAAATTTCATATTGTGGTTCCAACACCAGTAAGCTCTTCTATGCATTCTGATGGCCTTAAGCCCAGGGTATAAAAGCAATATTTGTATGGTCGAGGTTGCCGCCGGGTCGCGGTCCTTAACCGACTGTATATCTTCCTTTAAGCGGTCAAACATTTAAACACCTCCCGCAAAAAAATAAAGCCTCCGCAGAAAAAAATCATCCTGCGAAGGCGTGAGTACGCGGTTCCACTTCGTTTTATAACTCATTATCCTTAACGCGGAAAACGTGCGAAGATACTCTTTTTCCCTTCGCCTGCTCACGGACGCACTTCACGACACGCAGCCTTAAGGGCATTTCAGCACAGGTGCCCTCTCTCTGAAAATCGCGTAAGATCGCTACTCTTTCCGATCAATGCATTTTTACATCTTAATATATTGTATCACATTTTTCGTGTTTTGCACCAATTATTTTGAATAATCGATAACATTTTTACTGTCCTTTAAGTAAATAGCACCCGAAACTACTGTCAGAGCGGCGGTTATCCACAGCAGTAAATTTGAAATATGCGGCAATGTGAACCAAGTATTTGCCGCCGCAAAAAGCTCTTTCGAAAACGACGTTACGGCTATATAGTCCGCCTCGCAGAGAAGCATTATTATAATCGTAAAGGTCATTTGACTGACAGTTTTGGCCTTTCCCCATTTGTTGGCGGGAATTACAACTCCGTCTGCGGCCGCTATCATTCTGACCGAAGCCACGGCAAATTCTCTTGCAAGCACTATCATAACAATCCAAATATTGCAAAGCCCCATAGTCATAAACGCGAGCAGAGCGGAGGTTGTGAGAATCTTATCCGCTATCGGGTCAAGCAGCTTTCCGAAATTCGTCACCTGACCGTTTTTTCTCGCAAGATGGCCGTCAACGGCGTCCGTTATCGCTCCGACGGCGTAAATCGCCGTTGCGATAAGAAAACGGTGCGGAAGTGCTTCCCAAAGCAATGCCGCAAGGAAAAACGGCGTTATTATTATTCTGGCAATGGTCAGTTTATTGGGCAAATTCATCTTCATATGACTTCTCCGATCAGATCATATTCATTTACGTCGAATATCTCCACATCCACAAAGTCGCCCTCATTGAGTTCATAACCGCAGGTAAAGCTTACAGAGCCGTCTATATCCGGAGCGTCACGCCAAGTTCTGCCGTAATAGCTGTCGGTATAGCCGTCATAGCCCTCAACAACACAGCGCATTGTTTTGCCGATGTTGTCGTGATTCAGCTTTTCAAATATATTGTACTGCTGCTCCATTATGATTTCGCCGCGTTTTTTTCTGATCTCCTCATCCACCTGGTCGGGGAATTCCGCCGCCGGAGTTCCCTCCTCCTGAGAGTAGGCAAAGCAGCCGAGCCTGTCAAACTTCATTTCCTTGACAAATTCCGAAAGCTCGGAGAACTGCTCCTCCGTTTCGCCCGGGAAGCCTGTTATCAGGGTAGTACGAAGCACCACATCGGGTATTTTCTCTCTTATTTTCGTTATGAGTGCCGTAAGCTCCTCTTTTGAGCCGCGGCGGTTCATACGCCTTAAAATATCCGAATTGCAATGCTGAATCGGGATATCCATATAATTTACGATTTTATCGTTATTCGCAAACGTATCTATTATCTCGTCGCTGAGCCTTTCGGGATAGAGATATAAAACTCTTATCCACTCTAGGCCCTCGATTTTTGACAGCGATGTCAAAAGAGCCGGCAGCGCGCATTTACCGAAAAGGTCCTCTCCGTAACGCGTTGTGTCCTGCGCAACAACTATAAGTTCTTTTACTCCGCCGTCTACAAGCGTTTTAGCCTCTTCCAAAATGCTCTCCGGCGTGCGGCTTCTGTATTTTCCGCGAATTGACGGTATTGCACAATAGGTGCAGTTGTTTGAGCACCCCTCGCCTATCTTTATATATGCGTAATAGGACGGTGTGGTGAGCATACGCTTACCGTCAAGCGGCAGGCAGGTTTTTTCGCCGAAGGTTTTAATATCCTCTTCGCCGCCGCAAACCTTTTCGCATACCTCGCATATGTCAGAATTCGAGCCTATGCCGACAACGGCGTCAACCTCGGGAATTTCCGACAATACTTCGTCCCTGTATCTTTCCGCAAGGCAGCCCGTGACAACTATTTTACGTATTACGCCTTCTTTTTTCAATTCGACCATATCAAGTATGTTTTCAATGGCCTCTTTTTTTGCATCCTCAATAAAGCCGCAGGTATTAACTATGACCACGTCGGCTCCGTCTACGTCATTTGTTATCTCAAAGCCGTTGTCCGCAAGCTTAGACAGCATAATTTCACCGTCAACCTGGTTCTTGGGACAGCCGAGAGATATCATACCGACTTTTTTACTCATAAAACTCACACATAGCCTTTCACGCTGTAATCAAAACGATTCGTTTTCTATGCTCTCAAACGCCGCACGTATATCGGAATACGAATAGCCGAGGCGCAGAAGGGAATTCTTTGTGCGAATTATGCCCTTTTCGTCTCCGAGATTATTTCTGTACTTCGTTTGCAACAATAATATAATACGATTTAAATCGTCTTTGTCAAGTCTTTCAGCCGCTTCTTCGGCTAAAGCCCGGTCAATTCCGCGCCTCAAAAGCTCCTGTTTGACACGGCTGACGCCGTATTTGCGGTGCGTATAAAGCTCCTGCGCCAGCATATCGGCAAATTCACCGTCATTTATAAGTCCGAGCTTTTCGAGCTTATCCGCCGCCTGCTCGGCGCACTCTCTCGGGTACTTCTGCATAAGCTTTCTCACGAGCTCCGCCTTGCCGTGCGCCCGACGCGACAGAAGCTCGGCACCCTTTAAAAAAGCGCGACGGGAGTTCACGGACAAAGTTAAGTCCGCAAGCTCCTCGTCGTTAATTTCATTTACTTTATGCCATTTTTCGGAAAACCAAAACGTATCATCGACGGTAAGGGTATATACGTCGTCAACATATATATGTATTTTACCCTGCCTGCCGTCCTTAAAGCTCAGTTTCATTCGTCGTCATCCACCGCCACGTCGATTTTGGCTCTTGCCGCGGTCTTGGTGGTCTTTACGGGGCGATAAGCTATGGGCGCGTCATCGTCGGCGGCGCTTTTGGCGGTTTCTCTTTTCTCGTCTCCCGCACTGTGCTCCTCCGCCATCTTTTCGCGAATCTGCTTCTCGATTTCGTCAGAGAGCGCCTTGTCGTTTTTAAAGAGATTTTTAACATTGTCTCTGCCCTGTCCGAGCCTTGTCTCGCCGTAAGAGAACCACGCGCCGCTCTTTTTGATGATGCCGTAGTTAACTCCGAGGTCAACTATCTCGCCGACCTTTGAGATGCCCTCACCGTACATAATGTCAAATTCAGCCGTCTTAAAAGGCGGAGCCACCTTGTTTTTAACTATTTTAGCCCTTGTTCTCGATCCGATAAATTCACCGCCCGAGCCCTTGAGCTGCTCGATGCGCCTTACGTCAACACGAATGGAAGCATAGAATTTAAGTGCCCGGCCACCGGTTGTAACCTCCGGATTTCCGTAGACCACACCGACCTTTTCACGGAGCTGATTTATAAATATAATTATTGTATTTGATTTTGAAATAACACCGGCAAGCTTGCGCAGAGCCTGCGACATAAGTCTGGCCTGAAGACCGACGTGGCTGTCGCCCATATCGCCGTCTATTTCCGCGCGCGGAACGAGAGCCGCGACGGAGTCAACTATTATTACGTCAAGCGCGCCCGAACGCGCCAGTGCCTCAACTATCTCGAGTGCCTGCTCGCCGTTGTCGGGCTGTGATACCAAAAGGGAATCAACATCTACGCCGAGATTTTTTGCATATACCGGGTCAAGAGCATGCTCCGCATCAACAAATGCAGCCTCGCCGCCGAGCTTTTGCGCCTCTGCCACAACGTGCAGCGCAAGTGTTGTTTTACCCGATGACTCCGGGCCGTAAACCTCAATTATCCTGCCGCGCGGGAAGCCGCCTATTCCGGTAGCACAATCAAGAGTTATCGAGCCTGTCGAAATAGCTTCGACATTGAGCGCATTATTATCTCCGAGACGCATAATGGTGCCGGAGCCGTATTTTTTCTCAAGCTGAAGTATGGCTGTATCAAGCGCTTTACTTTTATCGGACATCTAAAATTACCTCTCAATCGTACAAATGTTCGTTTGACGTCATTATATAATATCGGTGCAAAAAAAGCAAGAGTTTTTATAAAAATAGTTAATTTTAAAAAAATGCTTGCATTTTACTCCGTATTCTGTTAGAATACTGTTTGCTAATCATTAAAGGAGGTGCTCTTCGTTATGGCAAAATGTGAATTCTGCGGTAAAGACGTAGCTTTCGGCATTAAAGTTTCTCACTCACACAGACGTTCTAACAGAACCTGGAAGCCAAACGTAAAAAAAGTTAAGGCTATCGTAAACGGCTCTCCTAAAAGAGTTTATGCTTGCACTCGTTGCCTTCGTTCAGGCAAGGTCACAAGAGCTGTCTGAGGCATAAAGCAAACTTTATACGGACGAAAAATTACGACGCTTTCCGGGTTACCGGAGAGCGCTTTTTCGTTTTCGTAGGCATTTAAAATTCGGGGTACTGTTTATGAAAAAACTTTTGAGCCTTGTCAGAGCGGCCGTTGACCGTTACGACATGATAGACGACGGAGATAAAATCGCCGTGGGCGTTTCGGGCGGCAAGGATTCGCTTGCCCTTTTATATGCTCTCGCGCGGCTTCGCTCGTTTTATCCTAAGCACTTTGAGGTTATTGCAATTACGCTCGACTACCGCTTCGGCGGCATGGACGGCGACTATTCGGAAATACAAAAGCTGTGCGACAGCCTTGACGTTAAATACGTCGTAAAAAAAACCGACCTTTGGGACGTTATATTCAATATCAGAAAAGAAAAAAATCCCTGCAGCCTCTGTGCCAAGATGCGTCGCGGCATTCTTCACGATACAGCTAAGGAATACGGCTGCAACAAAATCGCCCTCGGTCACCACCTTGACGACGCCGCCGAAACCTTTATGATGAATCTTTTGAACGGCGGCACAATTAAGTGCTTTTCTCCTGTCTCGTTTCTTTCGAGAAAAGAGCTGTATTTGATACGCCCTTTGATATTCGCTTATGAAAAAGACGTAAAGCGTGCGGCGGCAAGCCTTGACCTGCCAATAGTCAAAAGCAAATGCCCGGCTGACGGGGTAACGGAGCGGCAAAGCACAAAAGAGCTGCTCGCGTCTCTCGAAAGGCAATACCCGGCACTCCGAGAAAAAATCGTGGGTGCACTGCAAAGAGGCGGAATAAGCGGCTGGTAACAAAGTCAAAATGCGAAAAAGTGTTGTATTTGCCCTACTATAATGATATTATTTTATTGATTTGAAATTCACGGAGGTTTCTTTTATGCAACAAATTCTTAATCGCCCGGCAATAAAGGCCGAGGCAAAAAGCTTTATCGGTCAAAATGCGCGTTGGTGGAAAATGACGCTCGCAACGATTGCTTTATATCTGCTCAACGGCGGAATTTCGATTTACGTAAATATTGTCACAGCCATAAACCGCGACGACCCTTCGACAACAGTCGGTTATTCAAGCAGTATAATTACTCTTTTGCTTATACCGTTTACCATAGCCGCATCAGGCTACTACCTTAATCACATACGCGGCTTTAACCCCGAATGGAAAAGCCTATATAAGGAGGGTATAGACAACTACGGCTCATATCTCGTAACCGGTGTGCTCGTAAATGTATTTACCTTCCTTTGGTCGCTTCTGTTTGTGGTTCCCGGCATAATAAAGTCTCTCGCTTACTCACAGGCAAAATATGTTATCCACGACAATCCACGCCTTAAGGGCAAGGAAGCCATCGAGATAAGCAAAAGAATGACAAACGGCTTCAAGGGCGATCTCTTTTCGATGTATCTCAGCTTTATAGGCTGGTATATTTTGGTGGGGCTCACCGGCGGAATACTCTCAATATATGTCACTCCATATGTTGAGACGACGGCTGCCATGTACTATGAGAACCTCAAGAGATATTCGATTGAAAACGGCATTGTAGCTCCCGAGGCGTTCGGTATAGCTCCCGTTACGGGCGGCGAACAGGGTGGAAACGGCGATTCTCAAAGTTCTTACGCGGCCGGCAACTCATATTCCGCCCCCGTCGACAGCGACCCCTACAAGGCCGTCGGCATAAATCCCGAGGATACATTTAAGCCCGGCAACCCGGACTCTGATAATTCAGATAATATGAAAGGTGAAAACTAATGAAATACGTTGTAGTTCTCTATGACGGAATGGCAGATTACCCCGTTCCCGCTCTCGGCGGCAAAACACCGATGGCAGTTGCAAAAAAACCGAATCTTGACTTTCTCGCAAAGCACGGCGAGGTAGGCCTTGTAAGAACCGTTGCAGAGGGCTTAAAGCCCGGCAGCGACGTTGCCAATATGAGCGTTCTCGGCTTTGACCCAAAGAAGTGCTACACCGGACGTTCTCCTCTTGAGGCGGCAAGCATGGGCGTTGAGCTTCTTGACACGGACGTTACGCTGAGGACAAATCTCGTAACTCTCTCCGACGAGCCGAATTACGAGGACAAGACCATGGTGGACTACTGCGCCGGTGATATTTCGACGGAGGAGGCTCACGAAATAATCAAATCGGTACAGGAAAAATTCGGGAACGACAGATTCCGTTTTTACCCCGGAGTCAGCTACCGCCACTGCCTTGTCTGGTCAAACGGCACAACAGAGCTCGGAAATATGACTCCCCCTCACGATATTTCGGGCAGAGTTATAGGCGAATATCTCTCCTCTTCCGAAAACGCAAAAGAGCTTATTGCCATGATGAAGGAGAGCTACGACTTTTTAATGCAGCACCCCGTCAACAAAAAGAGAATAAGCGAGGGCAAGCACCCCGCAAATTCAATTTGGCTTTGGGGCGAAGGCAAAAAGCCGGCTCTGCCGTCGTTTTACGAGACCTTCGGCAAAAAAGGTGCTATAATCTCGGCGGTTGACCTTCTTAAAGGAATAGCAAAATGCGCCGGTATGGCCGCTCCCGAGGTTGAGGGTGCCACAGGCTACATTGATACTAACTTTGAGGGCAAGGCAAGAGCCGCCGTCGAAGAGCTTAAAAACGGCTGCGACCTCGTATATATTCACTTTGAGGCTCCCGACGAGTGCGGTCACAGAAACGAACCCGAAAACAAGGTGAAATCCATTGAGATGATAGATTCGCGCGTACTCCCCATAGTTCTCGACGCACTCAAGGAGTATGACGACTACAAAATAATGGTGCTCCCCGACCATCCGACTCCCATTGTTACGGGCACGCACGCCTCAGACCCCGTACCGTTTATGATTTATCATAAAAACGACGAAAAGGACAGCGGCGTTGACTCTATAAACGAAGAGAGCGCAAAAACGACCGGCCTGTTTATAGAGCATGGCCCCGACATTATGAAGAGATTTTTGGAGGATTAAAAAAATGGGATACAATCCTGATTCCGCAATAGAGACAAAATGCGTACAGGCAGGCTGGCAGCCGAAAAACGGCGAGCCGCGAGTTCTGCCCATTTATGAATCTACAACATACAAATATGACACAAGTGCCGAAATGGCAAAGCTTTTTGACCTTGAGCCGGGTTATATGTACACACGCCTTGCGAACCCGACAAACGACGCGGTCGCAAATAAAATCGCTTGCCTTGAGGGCGGTGTCGGCGCGGTGCTCACATCATCGGGTCAGGCGGCAAATTTCTTTGCGCTTATAAACATACTCGGTGCAGGCGACCATATAGTAAGCTCCGCCACTATTTACGGCGGCACATTTAATCTTTTAAACGTGACTATGCGTAAAATCGGTGTTGAGGTCACATTTGTTGACCCGAGAGCGAGTGAAGAGGAAATAAACGCAGCCTTCCGCGACAACACAAAGGCGATGTTCGGCGAAACAATAGCGAATCCGTCGCTTGATGTATTGGACATTGAGAAGTTCGCAAAAATCGCACATTCGCACGGAGTTCCGCTTATAGTTGACAACACTTTCCCCACTCCCATAAACTGCCGTCCGTTTGAATTCGGCGCA
Organism: Eubacterium sp. CAG:180; assembly: GCA_000432435.1. Classification (GTDB taxonomy): domain Bacteria; phylum Bacillota; class Clostridia; order Oscillospirales; family Acutalibacteraceae; genus Fimenecus. Next base: position 62,477 of record HF993122.1, on the reverse strand, counting down.
GACATAGTAACTCACTCTACCACAAAATATATGGAAGGTCACGCTTCTACAATAGGCGGATGCGTCGTTGACAGCGGCAATTTCGACTGGTATCAAAATGATAAATTCCCGGGGCTTACAACTCCGGATGAGAGCTATCACGGAGTTACATACGCTAAGGACTTCGGCAAAAACGGCTATATCGTAAAGATAGTAGCACAGCTTTTGCGCGACTACGGCTCAACTCCGTCGCCGTTTAATTCGTTCCTCTTGAACATAGGTCTTGAGTCGCTCGCGGTACGTGTTGAACGCCACTGCGAAAACGCACAAAAGGTTGCCGAATATCTTGAAAAGAACGATAAAATCGCTTGGGTAAATTACCCGGGGCTTAAATCAAGCAAGGATTACGAGCTTGCCAAAAAATATTTACCGCACGGTACCTGCGGCGTAATTTCCTTCGGCGTAAAAGGCGGAAGAGAAAAAGCCGAACAGTTTATGAACTCATTAAAGCTTGCCGCCATAGTCACACACGTCGCCGATGCGAGAACCTGCGTTCTTCACCCCGCAAGCTCCACTCACCGCCAGCTTTCGGACGAGGAACTCACGGAATGCGGCGTAACCCCCGACCTCGTAAGACTTTCCGTCGGCATTGAAAATGTAAACGATATAATCGCCGACATAGATAATGCTCTTAAAGCCATATAACACACATAACACATAAAAACAGCCGTCCGAAAACCTGATTCGGACGGCTGTTTTTTACTTATAAATCATCTGTTTTAAGCGGTAATTTTTTGCTTTATTTGATATGGTAAACGCGGTTTTCGGCTATGATATGCTCCTTCGGCTCTTCGTCGGCATAGCCTAAGGCACAATGCCCTATCCCCTCATATTCGCCGTTTATACCGAGCTTTTTGAGAATTGCCTTACCCTTTTCGGATTCAAATTCCTCCTTTGCGCGGTGAATCCAGCATGAGCCGAGTCCGAAATTATGTGCGGCAAGCATAAGGTTACCCATTGTAAGCGAGCCGTCGTAAACAGCTGTGCGGCACTCCTTATTTGCCAGCACAATAAGTATTGCGGGCGCGCCGTAAAACGGGTCAAAGCCCTCCTGCCAACCGCCTATTTCGCGGTTCATTTCGGATATTTCGTCGCGCATTTTTCTGTCCGTAACGGCAATGATTATCGGCGACTGCTTATTCATACCCGACGGCGCATAAAGTCCCGCCTCGATAATCTTATCCATAAGCTCCTGCGGTACTGCGTCGGGCTTAAACTTTCTTATACTTCTTCTCGTTTTCATATTTTCGATAGCTTCCATAATTTTATCCTTTCCTACAATTCAGGTCTTTTTAATTTAAGTAGCTTTTCGGGCACAAAAAGTCGTATCCTCATCATCAATATAGCACATTTGTCAAGCACAGACCGCACAAAAATAAATACACCTTATTTTTGCTTTGTAAGCAATGCCACGCTCTCCACATGAACGGTACGGGGGAAAAGGTCGGCGGCGGCGAGCCGTTTTGTCTCGTATCCGAGATCTTTAAGCCTAAAGCAGTCCCTTGCGAGAGTAGACGGGTCGCATGACACATAAACTATGCGTTCGGGCGACATTTTTACGATTTCCGCCAAAAGCATTTCGGAGCAGCCTTTGCGCGGCGGGTCAAGCAGCACCACATCGGGCTTTATTCCGCGTGACGACAGCTCCTGTGCCGCCTCTCCTGCGTCGGCACATATAAATTCGGCGTTTTCTATGCCGTTTTCGAGGGCGTTGCGCTTTGCGTCAAGCACAGCCTCCGGAACTATCTCCGCCCCTATTATCCTCTTTGCTTTTTTTGCCATGGAAAGACCTATTGTGCCCGTTCCGCAATACATATCGAGCACGGTCTCTTTGCCGCTGAGACAGGCATACTCTGCCGCCTTTTCATAAAGCTGCTGTGCCATATCGTGGTTTACCTGGTAGAACGACAGCGGCGACAATCTGACCTTAACTCCGCAAAGCACGTCATATATGCAGTCGTTTCCCCAAACAGTCACGCACTCTTTACCGAGAATTACATTGGTCCTGTCACGGTTGATATTTAAAACTATGCTCTTAACCGAGGGTATTTCGGTAAGCTTTTTAATCAGCTCGTTCTTGTGCGGCAAATCCTCACCGTTTATAACGGCGCATACCATAACCTCGCCCGTAGCTTCGGCAAGACGGAGATATATATGCCTTAAAAGCCCTGTATGCTTTTCGGAATCATAGACCGTTATACCGTTTTTAATTATAAATTTTCTGAAAATCTTAACTATATCCGCAAATATCGGCGGCTGTAATATGCAGTTTTCGCAATCTACCACGCGGTGCGAGCGCGGAGCGAAAAAGCCTATTTTAAGCTGCCTGTCAAACGATACGGGATACTGTGCCTTATTGCGATAACAGGTCGTTTTATTGTCGGACAGAAGCGTTTCCGCCTCTATATTGATATGGGCTATATGAGAAAACGCATCTTCGACGCGCTTTTTCTTATGCTCCTTTTCTTTTTCGTACGATATGTGCTGAAAAGCGCAGCCGCCGCATGACGGAAAATACAGGCAAGCAGGCATTATACGCGATTTTGCCGGCTTGAGCACCTTTTCGACGCGGGCGACGGCATACGTCTTTTTAACCTTAATTATATGCGCCGTTACCTTATCGCCTGCCGCTGCGCCCGAAACGAAAACAGCCATATTTTCATATCTTCCGACGCCGCTGCCCTCGCTCGTAAAGCTGTCTATATAGAGTTCTACATTCTGATTTTTACTGAGTGACATCACTTTTTCTCCGAATCGTTTTTATGTTTTTTTATCGCCCTTTTAAGGCAAATACAAAACAGCAGCAAAAGCACCGCGGCTATTGCCGCCGTAATTATAAATTCAAGTCTTTGCTGCGGCTCGTCGAATATATATTCGCCGGCAAACGGGTTTACCGCATCCCAAAATGTAAGTTTCATTTTCTAAAAGCACCGTTTCTTTTTTAGACATTGTAACACAAAAAAATGCAAATATAAAGCGTATTATATCGAAAACGGACGTATTCAAACAAATGTTTTATTATTTTCAACAAAAAATCACCATATACAAAAAAAGAGTAAAAAATAACTTTTAATTTACGCTGCTCGGTGGTATAATAACCATATTATATGCCTCGAGGTACGGCGAAGTGCGCCCGTTTTTGCCTCAGGCTTGCTTGATTTTAATTTTTTCTTTACATAAAAACTTTAGGGAGTGAACCGTCCTTTGGATAAATTCGTTATTACCGGCGGTCATAGGCTTAAGGGAGAGGTTACTGTCAGCGGCGCAAAAAACGCCGTTGTTGCCATCCTTCCGGCTACAATTTTAGCCGAAGATGTATGCCGCATAGAAAATATACCGAATATCAGCGACGTTACCGCAATGCTCAACATTTTGAGCAATATGGGTGCGTCAATTAAATTCATCAACAATTCCACTATTGAAATAGATACGCGTCACATAAATTCATTTGTAGTAGAGCACGAGCTTTCAAAACAGCTTCGCGCGTCATATTACCTTATAGGCGCACTTCTCGGCAGATTTAACAAGGCCAAGGTTGCAATGCCCGGCGGCTGCTATCTCGGAGTTCGCCCCATTGACCAGCATATAAAGGGCTTTGAGGCTCTCGGTGCCGAGGTGACCATGGAGGAAAACGCGATGGTCAACGCAAGAGCCGAGTCTCTTTTGGGCAACGCTGTTTACCTTGACGTTGTGTCGGTCGGCGCTACCATAAACGTGATGCTGGCAGCAGTAAAGGCAAAGGGTCTTACAATAATCGAAAACGCAGCGAAAGAGCCTCACATAGTAGACCTCGCAAACTTTCTTAACACCATGGGTGCCGACGTCAGAGGCGCAGGCACGGACGTTATTAAAATTCGCGGCGTAGAGCATCTGCACGGCTGCGAATATTCCATAATTCCCGACCAGATTGAAGCCGGAACCTATATGGTTGCGGCAG
>HF993122.1:0-58467 GCA_000432435.1 Eubacterium sp. CAG:180 | reverse complement strand
CCGCCACAATGGGTAACGTGCTTATAAAAAACGTTATTCCGAAGCATCTCGAGAGCATTTCGGCAAAGCTTATAGAATGCGGCGTCACCGTCACCGAATATGATGACTCCGTAAGAGTTTCATGCGACCGCAGACCGGGCAAGTGCAACATCAAAACTATGCCTCACCCGGGATTTCCGACCGATATGCAGCCGCAGTTCGCCGTGCTTTTATGCCTGGCTGACGGTACAAGCATTATTTCCGAGAGCGTTTGGGACAATCGTTTCCGCTATGCGGAGCAGCTCACAAGAATGGGTGCCAAAATACACGTCGACGGAAAAACGGCCATTATCGAGGGCGTTCCGTCGCTTAAGGGTGCACCTATAAGAGCGGACGACCTTCGCGCAGGCGCGGCTATGATGATAGCAGGCATGGTCGCTACGGGCGTTACAGAGATTGAAGAAATTTATCACATAGAGCGCGGATATGAAAATGTCGTTGAAAAATTCCGCTCGCTCGGCGCTGTTATTGAGAGAAAGACCTTCCCGGACGAAGATAAAAAATCTCATAAAAACGCCGGTTAATGTTATCCTAATATTAAGCCGCCGAGAGCGGCTTTTTGCTTTTATTCAGGGGTGTACCGATATGACTGACAATCAAAAACTCGCGGAGCTTTTGTTCCCCGAAATCACAAAAACACCGGAGGACTACGAAAAGCTCTATCCGGAAAGAAATTTGAAGGAGGGTGCGCGCGTCACGCGATTTGCACCGAGCCCCACGGGCTACCTTCACCTCGGCGGCTTTTTCGGCGCGCTGACGGACTATTTGACGGCAAAGGCCTCGGGCGGAATAGTGTATCTGAGAATTGAGGATACTGACAAAAAGAGAGAAATTGCCGACGGCGTTTCCGCCATCATAAACGGCTTTAAGTCGTTCGGCATTACATTTGACGAGGGCGTTACCGGCATAGACAGCGAAAAGGGCGACTACGGCCCTTACACGCAGAGCAAGCGTGAAGAGATTTATAAAACAGTAGCAAAAAGTCTTGTCTTAAAGGGACTTGCATACCCTTGCTTCTGCACGGCGGAGGAGCTTACGGCTCTTCGCGACAGACAGGAAAAGGACGGTGCTCTTATAAGAGGTTATTTCGGCAAATATGCAAAGTGCCGTAATTTAACCTACGAAGAAATCGAAAAGAACATAAAAGAGGGCAAGCCGTATGTGCTTCGTTTCCGTTCAAACGGCGATGAAAACAAAAGAATTGTCTTTGACGATATGATACGCGGCAAAATCGAAATGCCCGAAAACATTATAGATGAAGTGCTTTTAAAGAGCGACGGCATACCCACTTACCACTTTGCGCACGTTTGCGATGACCATTTTATGCGTACAACTCACGTTATAAGAGGCGAAGAGTGGATTTCCTCCGTCCCCAAACACATAGCTTTATTTAAGGCGTGCGGTTTTAAGGTTCCGAAATACGCGCACACTCCGCAGGTTATGAAAACGGACGAAACGGACGGCACGAAGCGCAAGCTCTCAAAGCGCAAGGACCCCGAGGCGTCGGTAAGCTATTTCGCGCAGAGCGGCTACCCGAAGGAAGCGCTCACCGAATACATTATGACTCTCTTAAATTCGAATTTTGAGGATTGGCGCAGAGCAAACAAGACGGCGGATATATTTTCTTTCCCGTTCAACCTTAAAAAGATGAGCGTCAGCGGTTGCCTTTTTGACCTTGCAAAATTAAATGATATAAGCAAAAACGTAATTTCCGTTATGACCGCAGACGAGGTGTATGAGAGAACCCTTGAATGGGCAAAGGAATACGACGACGAATATTATGCCGTTCTTTCGGAAAACGAAAGCAAAGCAAAGCTTATGATGGACCTTGACCGCGGAGGCAAAAAGCCGCGCAAGGATATAGCAAAGTGGAGTGAAGTCAAGAATTACTTCTCTTACTTTTATCCCATGTATTACAAAAAAGACTATACGCTGCCCGAAAACATCGCTCCCTCGGACGCCGAAAAAATTCTCACCGAGTATTTAAAGGTATACAATGAGGAGGACGAAAAAGACATCTGGTTCCAAAAGATAAAGGAGCTTTGCGAGCCCCTCGGCTTCACGCCTAATGTCAAGGAATACAAGCAAAATCCCGAAAAATACAAGGGTCACGTCGGCGATGTTTCCACGGTTATCAGAATAGCCGTAACGTCAAGGACAAACACGCCCGACCTTTGCGCGATTATGAAAATACTCGGCAAAGACGAAACAGAAAGCCGTATAGCGGACGCAATAAATTACTACAAGGAGGTAAAATAATGGACGAAGAAATAATGTCGTCGAATTTTATTCACGACTTTATCGACGAGGACTTAAAAGAAGGGGTTTACGACCACGTCCAGACACGTTTTCCTCCGGAGCCCAACGGTTATCTGCATATAGGCCACGCAAAGGCGATTTGCATAAACTTCGGTACGGCGCAGAAATACGGCGGAGTATGCAATTTGCGTCTCGACGACACAAATCCCCAGAAAGAGGACACCGAATACGTAGACGCCATAAAAGAGGATATAGAGTGGCTCGGCTTCAAATGGAACAAGTGCCTTTATGCGTCGAGCTATTTTGATTTTATCTATGAATGTGCGGTAAAGCTTATTAAGGACGGTAAGGCATATGTTGACGACCTCTCCGCAGACGAAATAAGAGAATACCGCGGAACCCTTACCGAGCCAGGTAAAAACAGTCCTTACCGCGACAGAACAACAGAGGAAAACCTCGACCTTTTCACGCGTATGACAAACGGCGAATTCCCGAACGGTGCAAGAGTTTTGCGTGCAAAAATCGATATGGCGTCGCCTAACATAAATATGCGCGACCCCGTTATTTACCGCATTGCGCACGTTCCGCATCATCAGACCGGCGACAAGTGGTGCGTATATCCCATGTATGATTTCGCACACCCGCTCTCCGACTACAAAGAGGGTGTAACACACTCGCTGTGCTCTCTAGAATTTGAAAATCACAGACCGCTTTACGATTGGTTCCTTCGTGAGCTCGGCTTTAAAAATGTGCCGAGGCAGATAGAATTTGCAAGACTCAATTTGAATTACTGTCTCACAAGCAAACGCAAATGTCTCGCGCTTGTAAACGAGCACATTGTTGACGGCTGGGACGACCCGAGAATGGCTACAATAAGCGGTATGAGACGCCGCGGATACCCGGCAAAGGCAATACGCACTTTCTGCGAAAAAATCGGTGTTTCAAAGGCTTATTCGGTAGTAAGTATGGATCTTCTCGAATCCTGCGTCCGTGACGAGCTTAACGAAAACGCTCCGAGAGCAATGGCTGTTCTCGACCCGCTCAAGGTAGTTATAGACAATTATCCCGAGGGTAAGACCGAAGAAATAGAAGTTGAGGTTCACCCTAATCACCCCGAAATGGGCACAAGAAAAGTTCTTTTCGGAAGAGAGCTTTTTGTTGAGCGCGAGGACTTTATGGCTGAGCCTGTTAAAAAGTATTTCAGGCTTTTCCCCGGCAACGAGGTAAGATTCAAGAGTGCATACTTTGTGAAATGCGTCGGCTTTGACTGTGACGAAAACGGCGAAGTCACCACGGTTCACTGCACTTACGACCCCGAGAGCCGCGGCGGAAATTCACCCGACGGCAGAAAGGTCAAGGGAACCATTCATTGGGTATCGGCAGAAGGCAGCTTTAAGGCTACCGTAAATATGTACGACAGGCTCTTTAACGTGCCGAACCCGTCCGACGAAAGCACCGGCAGCTTTAAGGACAACTTAAATCCCGACTCTTTAAAGGTGTTAACGGGATGCCTTATAGAGAGCGGCTTAAAGGACGTAAAACCGGGCGATGTTTTCCAGTTTATGCGCAAGGGCTACTTCTGTGTTGACAAAAATTCAACTTGTGATAATATTATATTCAACCTGACTGTTCCGCTGAATTCCTCGTGGGGCAAATAAAGGAGAGTTTAAATGGCAAAAACCAAGCAAAAAAATAAAAATCTCGGCACCGATATTCTGTACCGCATTATTATGGCGGCAATGGCGGTGTGTGTACCGATAGTCGCATATTTCGGGAATCTTGTTTACACCGTTATCGAGTCCGATATATATAAGCTTGTAGCCAAGCTAAAGGGTGACTCAAGCGACGACGGCACATCATATGATTATTGGAGCATAAAGCGTGTTGTCTCGCTCGTTCACGACGGCAGCGGCGACAAGGGCAGCCTCTCTTCTATATGGGACGCTCTGTCACCGGTACACGGCGCGCTGCTCGGCACATTGATATTCTTTGCGATAGCTCTTCTTTTGGCTGTTGTCATTTTCTTCTTTGCGCTTATAAGCAAGAAGAAAATCCCTCAGCTCATAATTTCTATCGTCGGGCTTGTATCCGTAATCGGAATGCTGATTTGCTTTAAATCTATTGCCGCCGCTATCGTTAACGGCACAATTACAATCGCGGATTTTCTCTCCGGTGTATCGGGCCTTTTCGGCTCTGCCGTAATAACGCAGATAATTCCGTACATAGCCAAATTCACCGTAGTTCAGGTGAGCTCCGGCTGGTTTATGCTGCTCTTCCTCTATATAGGAATGATCGTTTGGTCGGGCTCATATGTGCTTATAGAGTCGGGCGAAAAAAAGTAAAGCATCAAAAATAATCCGTAAACAAAAAACAGAGCGCGGTTTTTCAGCCTCTCAGCTTACAAAAAAACCGGGAGCTGTCGTCTCAGACGATTGCTCCCCTTTTCTTTTATATAGTAATTGCAAAAGCGTTCGTAAAATGTTAAAATATATTTTAATATTAAATTAAAAAAGGATTTTCATATATGAATAAATCATCAACCAAAAAAGCCGTATCGGTTATTATGTGTCTCGTGCTTGTGCTGCTGCTCGGGGCTTGTCAAAAAAAGACCGACAACGACACAACCGCAACATATGATCCCGACGCACCCACTACGCAAAAATCGGGCAATAAAGAGAACACCTCGGACAGTAACACCGCTACGGTGACAATTCCCGAAGGATATACGCTCGTTAAAATTTCGTGGCTTATGGAGGATAACGGGGTTTGCTCTTCTGCGGATTTCATTTCCGCGGCACAAAGCTACGACCTTTCGAAATACGGGATTCTCGCAGACGTCAAAAATGCGCAGAACGTTTGCTTCCCTCTTGAGGGCTATCTTTTCCCCGCTACATATACATTCAAGAAAAACAGCGACCCGACAGCGGTAATAGACAAGCTCGTCGAGACGTTTCAGTCACGCTTTACCGACGATATGAAGGCAAAGGCTGCCTCTATGGGAAGGAGCGTTCACGAGGTTCTCACGGTAGCCTCCATAATCGAAAAAGAGGCGTACACTCCTGAGCAGAGGACGCTTATTTCCTCCGTTTTATACAACAGGCTCAACACAAAAAAAATGAAGCTGCAATGCGACGTAACGGTAAAATACTGCACCGGCGTTATAGAGCTTCAGTATCCCGATAAAATAGACGAATACAAGTATTACTATAACACATACCGTTGTCAGGGACTTCCTGCAGGCCCTATCTGTAATCCCGGCATGGAGTCGATTAACGCCGCGCTGCAGCCCGACAACACGGATTATCTATACTTTGTAATAAACACCGAGCCGCCCTATGATTCGGCATTCTCGGCGTCATACGATGAGCATATAGAGAACTGCACAAGAATGGGCTACACAGCAAAATAATACATTCACGAACAGGAGATAACAGATGAATATAGAAATAGCCGACAGACTCGTTAAGCTTCGCAAGGAGCATAATCTCTCACAGGAAGCACTTGCCTCAAAGCTCGGACTCAGCCGCCAGGCTGTTTCGAAATGGGAGCGCGCGGAGGCGTCGCCCGACACGGATAATTTAGTCGCTCTCGCGGAGCTTTACGGCGTACCGCTTGACGAAATTCTCAACGGTCCCAAAGCGCAGGAGGAGGATACGCCGAACAATGAGCCGACAAAGGCAGAGCTTAAGGAAAAGAAGCTTGCCGATATGTCCGAGAGGCAAAGGGTCGGCCGCAAAATGGTAAAATTCCCGTTTCCGATTTTAATTGCCGCAGCATATCTGCTTCTCGGCTTTATGAACGGAAACTGGCATCCCGGCTGGATAATACTGCTGCTTATACCTGTTTACTACTGCGTCGGCGGTGCTCTTTGCTGCCGAACCAAAAAGGCAATGCTTCTCACTATGCCGATACATCTTGTATTGGTCGCGGTGTACCTGCTCTTTGGCTTTACCGCGGGAATGTGGCATCCGCAATGGCTTATTTTCCTTATAATTCCGCTGTATTATTGGATCATCAGCGTGTTTTACAAAGAAAAGAAAAATAAATCATAATTTTAAGGGGCTAAAAAAGTGAATTTTAAATGCGGTAAAAAGAAAAATGCAATTATTATTATAATCGGTATCGTTACGGTTGCGATATGCATAACCGCCGCAGTGCTTGTATCGAGAGCAAAGAAAAAAGCGGCGGCAGCGCAATTTGTGCCCGAAACCGAGACTTACTCGGAGGAATCGGAAGAAACTCTCTTTGGGGAAGAAACCGTGTCGGAGACAGCAGCCGAAACAGCTCCGATTGTAAAACCCGTCGGCACAACAGCTCCGGTAGAGCGAGCCGCTCCGGCGATACCGAAAAAGCTGACGCAGCCGAAACCGAGCATAACGCCCACAAAGCTTTTAAACGTGCCGTTTATCGACCAGAGAAAAAAATATCCCACAGGCTGTGAAAGCATATCTGCGGTTATGGCGCTTCAATACCTCGGTATATCTATTTCTCCCGAAACCTTTATAGACAATTATCTCGACAAAGGACGCACACCGTACAGCGACGAAAGCGGAAATTTATTCGGAGACGATCCGCGCAAGGTGTTTTTGGGCGACCCTTACAGCAAAAACGGGTGGGGCTGTTGGGCACCGGTAATTGAGAACGCAGTCAATAAATTCATCGGCAAAAATTACACCGTAAAAACAATATACGGCAGCTCCATAGACGAGCTTTGCTCAAAATATATAGATAACGACATTCCGGTGCTTGTATGGGCTACGCAAAATATGGCTCCGGCAAGAAGATACAAGACTTGGTATATCACTGGTACATCCGACCAATTCACGTGGATAACTCCCATGCACTGTCTGCTTCTTGTGGGCTACGATGACAGCGGATACTACTTTAACGATTCGTTACAATGTAAAAATATGCGTTATGACAAGAGTAAGGTTATATCCGCATACAACGCGCTGAATTGTCAAGCGGTGGTAATTGCACCGAAATCGGCATCCGATGAACCGCCAAGCAGCACAAAGTCCGAAACAACAACATCGCCTGCAACAACAAAGCCGCAGAATACGACCGACCCGTCAGCCGCAACAAAGCCGGACGCAACGGACAGTCCCGGCACGACATCGGCCACAACCGCTGCGGAAAAAGATACCGCGTCTCCCTTAAAGAATAACGAGCACAATTAAACAAAAGCATAAAAAAGCGAGTGTATTATGGCCAAGCCAAAATACACTCGCTGATTTTTTTACTTTGAGTTATCGCTTATTCGGTAATCATAAGCTTCTTGACTATCTGAGTCATTCTGTCCTCGTCAAAGATAACGGGAACGGGATAGAGCGGATTTGCCTCTTTAAGAGCCCTTGATACGATAGTCGGAATATCTTCTTCCTTAATCTGGGTAAAGCCCTTCGGAATATTCATTCTCTCGTTCATGGCATAAACCTCGGCAATGAACTTCTTGGCCTTATCATCATCGCTTGTGCCTTCAATGCCGGCAAAGTTGGCAAGCTTTGAAAGCTGCGGATAGATGGCTGAGCCGTATTCCTCAAGCATAACCGGAAGAATAACGGCATTTGCAAGGCCGTGCGGAATACCGTACATACCGCCGAGATTATGAGCAACAGCGTGAACGTAGCCTACATAAGCTCTTGTGAAAGCCATACCGCCGTAGAACGAACCGAGAAGCATTTGCCCTCTTGCATTTATGTTTTTACCGTCCTTGTAAGCGGTCTCGAGGTTTGCAAATATAATTGCGACCGCCTTTTCTGCATAATCGCGTGTTGATTTTGTATTGCTCTTGCCTATATAAGCCTCAACCGCGTGGGTGAGCGCGTCCATACCCGTTGTGGAGGTGATATGCGGAGGAAGACCTACGGTAAGCTCCGGGTCAAGAACCGCAAACTTCGGACGAAGGCACGGGTCGTTTATGGCATATTTCTCATGAGTCTTGGTATTTGAAACAACAGCGGCAAGAGTGGTCTCTGAGCCTGTTCCGGCCGTTGTGGGCACTGCGAAGAACGGAGGAAGCTTGTGCATAACCTTGAGCTGACCGCGCATCTGCGGAATGGTCTTGTTAGGTCTTACTACTCTTGCACAGGCAGCCTTTGCACAATCCATCGGAGAACCGCCGCCGAAAGCTATCATAGCCTGGCAACCGTTTGCTACGAACTGAGCGCGAGCCTCTTCGATATTTTCAATCGAGGGGTTGGGCTGAACACCGTCATATACGGTATATGAAATGCCGTCCTCTTCGAGCTGTTTGAAAAGCCCGTCAAGAAGATGAAGGCTCATAAGGCCTTTATCGGTGACGATCATAACATTGTTGATACCTTTGTCTTTAATGACGCCGGGAAGCTTTTTGATAGCTCCGGGTCCTGTAAGCAGCTGCGGTTCAGACCAGTCAAGGAACATCATAAAGATTTTCATGACCTTCTGAAAAGCACGGTAATAAGCTACCTTCATTGCCCACATAGATAAACACCATCCCTTTTTGTAAATTATAAATTGAATTTATAGGTTAATTCTACCTTTTTTAAGCATTTTTTGCAATAGTATTTTCAAATATTTTCACAGCGCTCTCGCTGTCCGCTTTTATTTGTGCGGAAAGAGACGAAAGGCCGTCAAACTTTTTTTCCGCCCGTAAAAATTCAAGCAAATGCACTTCAGTATCGGTACCGTACAAATCGCCCGAAAAGCCGAGTATGCAAGTCTCGCTGCGAACCGAGGGAGTACCTATTGTCGGACGCCGACCGAAATTTGTCACCGCCGGATAAGCCTTGCCGCCTATTTCTACGTACGAAGCGTAAACTCCGTGCTTCGGCTGCACAAATCCGTCGGGGAAAAACTGATTTATTGTAGGAAAGCCCAAAAGGTGGCCGCGTCTGTCGCCGGCAACCACGGTGAAGTCGTAGGAAAACGGTCTGCCGAGCATTTTCGCCGCCGTTTGCATATCACCGCTTCTTATCGCCTCTCTTATGCGCGTTGAGCTTATTTCTATGCCGTCAAACTCAACCATCGGTGCCACATAAAGCTCTATGCCGTATTTTCGGCATAATCTGCGCAGCACCTCGACGTTTCCGGAGCCGTTGTCTCCGAAGGTGTAATTCTCACCGCAGGAGACTGCACCTGCCGAAAATCTTCCGACAAGAATATCACGCACAAAGCTTTCGGGAGACAGATGCATTATTTCCGAAAAATCTATTTCCAAAGCACCTACATTCATTTCTCCGAGCAAGCTTTTGCGCAAACCGTCCGTCAGTATTTCGGGAGGAGCCTCGCCCTTGATGCACTTGAGCGGATGAACGGAAAACAACAGCACATACGGCATATATCCGCTCTTTTTAGAAAGCTCTATAACTTTTTGATGCCCCAAATGAAAACCATCGAAGGTTCCGAGGGCTATTGATTTTTTATATTCATTCACCTTGAAGCACCCTCTTTACCGCGAGACATCCCGTTTCGACGTTTTTTTCTCCTATTCCGAGAAACTCATTCTCCGGCGAAAAAACTCTGAAAAAGCCGTCGCCCTTCGGATTTCCTATGCGGTCAAGAAACAGCTCTCCGCCGTTTTTAAATCTGACCGCCTGCGCCGCAGTTACGTGTACTTCTTTGTACTGTGACAAAACTCTTGAAACCGGCATAACATAATTGCCGAGCTCGCCGTTTTCGCATATTTCACGCAGCTTCTCTATCGTAATGCAGTCGTCCGTAGAAAATCCGTTTGCCCTTGTCCTGCGAAGCGACTTGAGAACCGCACCGCAGCCGAGCTTTTTGCCGATATCGTCGGCAAGGCTTCTTATATATGTTCCTGCGGAACAGGTCACATCGAGAGAAAACTCATTATCCGAAAAATCGTATGCGCGAATTTCGGTTATATTTATCTTGCGCTTTTCGCGTTCAATCTCCTTGCCCTGCCTTGCGAGATCATAAAGACGAACTCCGTCCTTACTCACGGCAGAATACATAGGCGGAGTCTGAAGCTGCTCGCCGTAAAAGGAGAGCGCCGCCTCCTCAGCTTCACACGGAGTAACGCTTACCGGGAAGCTGCCCGTTACGGTTCCGGTAATATCAAGCGTATCGGTTGTGACGCCGAGCAAAATTCTCGCTGTGTAGCTCTTTTCATGGTCCGGAATAAGCTCTATAAAGCGCGTCGCCCCCGAGAGGGCAACAGTCAGCACGCCCGTTGCCATAGGGTCGAGCGTGCCTGTATGCCCGGCTTTTTTGGAGCCGGTTATTCTCTTTACCAAATTTGCCGCCGTAAACGACGTCATATTTTCAGGCTTGTCAATGCAGATAAATCCTGTCATGCTTTTTCAAGCTCCGTTTTGATTATTTCAAGAAGCTGTTTTTTGCCGTCGGCATAATCGGCCGAAAAATCACAGCCCGCCGCACGCGCGTGACCTCCGCCGCCCATCTTGGCGCAAATAGCCGAGGCGTCTACGGGAGCGTAGGTTCTGAGTGATACCTTAAACGTGCCGTCAACCCGTTCTCTAAGCGTAACGCCTACCTTAACGCCCTCGATTTTACGCGGAAGAGAAGCTATGCCGTCACACTCGGTCTCGTTTGAGCCGCTCTGTTTAAACATATCCTTGGTGATTGTGATAACGGCGCATTTCCCGCCGAAGTACATTTCTATCGAATTTAAGACGAGTTCCTCAAGCCGCAAATAAGTTCTGGTCTTTGTCTCAAACATAACTCGGTTTATCTCGTCAAATCGTGCTCCGAGCGAAATGAGCTCCGCTGCCTTAACATGAGTTTCGGGAGTTACGTTTGAATACCTGAAGCAGCCTGTGTCCGTTGAGATTCCCGTATACAGACAGTCTGCCGTGCAAGCGTCCGGTTTTACTCCCAGGCACTTTATTACGTCGTAAACTATCTCGCACGCCGCCGCACTGTCTTTAAGACAGAGCATATCGGCATATCCCGTATTTGAAATATGATGGTCTATGCACAGCGGTATTTCGGGGTATTTTTCCGTAAGACGCGCGCCGAGCAGCTTTGAATCGGCAACATCAACCGCCAACACAAAATCGGGAGAAAAATCCATACTCTTTTGCGGATTGTAATTTTCCTCCGACTCTCCCCACATATACGAATACTTATTAGGTATGTCGTCGGAGCAATCAACCATAACCGTTTTGCCCATCCCGGAGAGAACGTGTCGGAGCGCAAAAGCACAACCGAGCGTGTCGCCGTCGGGACTGCGGTGCGTTAAAATCAGAATGTTGTCTTTACTTTTGAGAATTTCTGCCGCCTCGGCCTCATTTATCCTCTTCATCGTCTTTTTTCAGAGCCTCAATCTTTCTGAAAATTTCCATACCGTGCTCAACCGAATCATCTGCCGCAAATTTAAGCTCGGGGGCCTTTCTCAAACGAAGCCGTTTTCCGACCTCGTGCCGTATAAGCCCCGTTGCGCTCTCAAGCCCCTTTACAGCCTGCTTTGCGTCATCTATGCCGGAGAGTGAGCTTACAAAAACCTTTGCATAGCTCAAGTCCTGACTTACCTCAACCCTTACCACGGTGAGCATTTTATCTTTTACTCGCGGATCCTTGAGCTCGCGGATAAGCGCAACTATTTCGCGCTTAATATCCTCCGCGACTCTGTCTTTTCTGTATCCTGCCATAGCTTAATTCCTTTCATATAAAAGGAATCAGTCCTTGTATTCCTCCATAACGAATGCCTCGAGGATGTCTCCCTCTTTAATGTCGTTGAATTTCTCAAGACCGATTCCGCATTCGTAGCCGGACTGAACCTCTTTTACGTCGTCCTTAAAGCGCTTTAAGGATGCGATGCTGTCCTCCGAAACAACTATGCCGTCGCGGACAACACGAATTTGTGAATTTCTTGTAATTTTGCCGTCAAGAACATAGCTGCCGGCTATCATACCGGCGGAGGAGAGCTTAAATACGTTTCTTACCTCTGCCTTGCCGAGCGTTACCTCACGGTACTTCGGTGCGAGCATGCCCTTAATTGCGTCGCTTATCTCTTCTATGCAGTCATAGATTATTCTGTACATTCTCATATCTACGCCGTCGCGCTCCGCTATTGACTCGGCTACGGAGTCGGGGCGGACGTTAAAGCCTACGATAATCGCATTTGAAGCCGCGGCAAGCATTACGTCGGATTCGCTTACGGCACCGACGCCGCCGTGTATAACTTTTACCTTGACCTCATCGTTCGAGAGCTTTTCAAGGCTCTGTCTTACAGCCTCTACGGAGCCCTGAACATCAGCCTTGACAATGATGTTAAGCTCCTTAAGCTCACCCTCGTTTATGGATGAGAAGAGATTATCAAGAGTTACCTTCTGGAACTGCTTGAACTGCTCCTCCTTTTGCTCGTGCTTTCTCTGCTCAACAAGCTCACGTGCAAGCTTTTCGTCGGAAACGGCGTCAAATTTGTCTCCGCCGGTCGGAACCTCATCAAGACCCATAACCTCTACGGGTACTGACGGGCCTGCCTCTTCAAGCTTTTTGCCGCGCTCGTTTGTCATAACTCTGACTCTGCCCACGGTCGTTCCGGCAACTACGATGTCGCCCGTCCTCAACGTACCGTTTTGTACAAGGAGCGTCGCAACGGGGCCTCTGCCCTTATCAAGCTTAGCCTCTATTACAATACCCTTTGCGGCACGGTTCGGATTTGCTTTAAGCTCAAGCATTTCCGCAACGAGAAGTATCGACTCGAGAAGCTTGTCGATGCCCATATGAGTCTTAGCCGAAACGGGAACACATATTACATCGCCGCCCCATTCCTCGGGAACCAGGTCATACTCGGTGAGCTGCTGAAGAACTCTGTCCGGTGACGCGTCCGGCTTATCCATTTTGTTTATGGCTACAATTACGCTGACTCCCGCGGCCTTCGCGTGGTTTATGGCCTCTATTGTCTGCGGCATTATACCGTCGTCGGCGGCAACTACGAGCACGGCAATATCCGTAGCCATAGCACCTCTTGCTCTCATAGACGTAAATGCTGCATGACCGGGAGTGTCAAGGAAGGTTATCATCTGACCGTTAAGGTTTACTCTGTACGCACCTATGTGCTGAGTTATGCCGCCTGCCTCGGTCTCTGTTACGGAGGTATTTCTTATGGCGTCGAGAAGCGAGGTTTTGCCGTGGTCAACGTGACCCATAACAACTACTACGGGATCTCTCGGCTCAAGATTTTCCTCTGTATCCTCGGTATCGTCGATAATTCTCTCTTCAATCGTTACTACGACCTCTTTTTCGACCTTTGCGCCGAGCTCGGAAGCTGCTATCGCCGCCGTATCGTAGTCGATAACATCATTGACGGTAGCCATAATGCCGAGAGCCATAAGCTTTTTAATTACCTCGGCAGCTGTCATCTTAAGCTTAAGAGCGAGGTCGCCTACGGTGATTTCATCGGGAATGGTTATCTTAATGTGTCTCTTGGCGCGCTCCGCCGCTATTCTCTTCAGTCTCTCCGCCTCAGTCTCACGCTTATGGCTTCTTACGCCCTGCTGCCTTCTGTACTGCTGAGACTTCTGCTTAAGCTTCTGCTTATGGACGGTGTTGTCGCCGTTGTTGCGGTTGTTTACCGGAGCGATGTTCTCATAACGCTCGTTGTACTTGTCAAGGTCAACTGAGTTGCCTCTTGTATCAACGTGGCGCATTTCGCCCTTGGTGCGCGACTGCATCGGCTTTGAAGGATCTTTTTCCTTCTTTTCCTTTTTGCTCTTAAACGGAGCCGAATTGTCTGTTTTTGCATTTTGCTTCGTTTTGCCCGCATCCGCCTTGGAAGCCGTCTTCTTTGACTCGGCTGCGGATTTTTGCGGCTTTTCCTTAACATCTTCCGCCGATTTCTGCCTTGCAAAATAGCTGTCAAGGCTCTTCGGCGCATTCTGCTTTGAGAGCAAATCAAAAACCAAATCAAGTTCTTTCTCTTCGAGCGCGGTCTGATATTTTTTCTCGCCGTCAAAGTATTTTGAGACAAGCTCTATTAAATCCTTGCTCTGAATATCAAAATCTTTAGCTGCTTCATGTATCTTATATTTTTTTGTCATATATTACTTTCCCTCCCGGATCAATTCTGTTATTTTACGTGCGAAGCCGCCGTCGTTGACCGTTAATACCGCGGTCATCTTGGCGCCGAGGCACCTGCCTAAATCGTTCATTGTACAGCCAAGGGTTAATGCCGGAGTTTTGCCGCCGGTCTTTTCGCAAAGGGAGATAAATTCGTCCTTGAGTCTTTCGGACGAATCGGAGGCCAGAATGCACACTGAGGCTCTGCCTTCTTTTACGGAGGACAGTGCCGCGTCGTGCCCGAGGCTCAAAGCCGAAGCCCGCCTTGCTATACCGAGCAGCCCTAATGCCCTGTCATTCATTTTCCGAAAGCTCCTTTTCCATCTCGTCGTAAACATCGTCGGGTACCGTCACCGAGAACGCGCGGTCTATCCGCTTTGCTTTGCGCGCCGCCTTGAGGCACTGTGCGCTTTTGCATATATACGCTCCCCTGCCAGCCTTTTTGCCGGTGAGGTCAAGCGAGACCTCGCCCTCGGCGCTTCTGACCACTCTCACAAGCTCCTGCTTAGGCTTTTGGCAGCCGCATCCGAGACATTTTCTCAGAGGTATTTTTTTCTGCTTCATTTTATTCTCCCTTAAACATCAAAAGACTCAGCCTTCGTAAAATCCGCTTTCGGGTTTTATATCTATCTTCCAGCCGGTAAGGCGCGCCGCGAGACGTGCGTTCTGACCCTTGTTGCCTATTGCGAGCGAGAGCTGATTGTCCGGTACGGTAACTACGCAGGATTTAACCTCCGAATCGGGTATCTCTACGCTAAGTACGTTTGCGGGAGCGAGAGCAGCCGCAACAAACTGCTTGGGGTCTTCGCTGTAATTGACTATGTCTATCTTTTCGCCGCCGAGCAGCTCTACTATCTTGTTGACTCTCGAACCTCTCGGACCTATGCAGGCTCCGATGGCGTCAACGTTTTCATCCTTGCTGCTGACCGCCATTTTTGTTCTGGCACCGGCTTCACGTGAAATTGCGTTGATGGTTACTGTGCCGTCGTAAATCTCGGGAACCTCTGTCTCAAACAGACGTTTTACAAGACCCTGATGCGTGCGTGAAATCATAGCCTTCGGGCCTTTTTCCGTATCTCTGACGTCAACTATAAATACCTTTATAAGCTCACCGACGGTAAGCTCCTCGCCGGGAACCTGCTCACCCTTCGGAAGTATTGCCTCTGCCTTTCCGATTTCAAGAGTGGCATTTCCGGTAATCGGGTCTACACTGAGAACCTTAGCGGTGACAAGCTCCTGCTGCTTTGACTGGAACTCCATCATTATCTGGCCCTTTTCGGCGTCGCGTATACCCTGACGGATAACGTGCTTCGCGGTCTGAGCCGCTATTCTGCCGAAGTCCTTCGTGTCGAGCATTATTTCGATAATGTCGCCTGCCTCGGCGCCGGGCTTATACTGCTGAGCATCGGCTACGGTTATGTCGGTATCCTCGTCGTCGATTTCGTCAACCACGTTTTTGCGAACAAATACGTTCATTTCATAATTTTCGGGATCAATCTCGCACGAAACTACGTCCTTGCCGTTATAATCCTTGCGGAGCGCAACAATTATGGCGTTCTGTATCTTCTCATAGAGATACTCGGCAGGAATTCCTTTTTCTTTTTCAAGCATCTGCACAGCTTCAAAAAATTCCTTATTCATTTTAATAACCATTCCTTTCAAGGTAGTGCCGTGGTTTTTCGTCACGGCGATTATTGTCTTTTACATATCAAAGTCGTCAAGCTTTACAAACGAAGCTTCCTTCTTTTCAAAGGACATTCCGCCGCCCTCATCAAATTCAACCGTGATAAGACCCGCATCGTAATCCTTTAATGTGCATTTGTAAACTCTCTTACCGTTTACGGGGCGTATGAATTTAACTATCACGCGGCTGCCGAGATATCTCGTAAAATGAAAATCCCTTGTAAGCTCGCGCTCAATGCCGGGCGAAGAGACCTGAAGAGAATAGCTTCGGTCTATTGGGTCAGCCTCGTCAAGCGGCTCGTCTAAAGCGTGGCTCATATTTACGCAGTCTTCAATTCCTATGCCGCCGTCCTGTTTATCTATGAATATGCGAAGATACCACTCTGCACCCTCTTTTTGGAAGCGGACGTCCCACAAAATGAGCCCGAGTTCCTCGGCGAGCGGCTGTGCGATATTCCAGACCGTTCCGACGGTACCGGTCAATTTTTCTGCCATTCGATATATCCTTTCATAAAAAAAGTCTTAACAAAACTAAGAGAGCGGGTCGCCCCACTCTCAATCATACGAATATTCTTACTGTGTTATAATACCATATATATATACGGTTTGCAAGCTTTTTTTCAAAGGTCGTCGGAATCCTGCTCCGGCCTTTTGTCGCTGTCCGCGGGATTTCCCGTATAGCTGCCCAAAACATCGGAGTTTGTGGTATCGTTATAGCCGTTCCAAATCTCCGCCATCTCCGTGCCGAGTTCGCTCAGCTTATTAACGGCTTTTCTTGAAGGCTTCTTTTCGTCTTTGCTTTTTTTGCTCAAATTTATCACCCTTTCTTTATGTGATAACATTATTATGCCGAAAAAAGAACAGGATATTTATGTATCTTTTTTATTATTTTCAGGTTGACTTTTAATTTTTTAGTTGCTATAATACAAGAGTATATAAGGGGGTCATTCCCTAACAAAAAAATGAAAGGGTTTGTTTAAGTTATGAAAAAGACGATTTCTGTTATTGTCGCTATTGCCATGATGCTTATGGTAAGCATCCCCGCATTCGCAGGCAATTTCGATGACAACGCCGATCTCACCGCTCAGCAGAAGGTTTTTGCCGAAGTGATTTTCGACGGTCTCAACGCAGGCAACAACACCGCTGATACTCTTGCAAATTATGTAGGCAGCAATCTTGATTACAAGGCTGACGTTACTTCTCCCGCAACCATCACCGATGATGTCAGCGAGGCATTTGACGCAGCAAACAAAAAGCTCACCGTTCCCTTTACCGATGAAGCTCTTATCAATTCCATGAAGCTGAGAACCTCAGCAACCATTACCGGCCGCTATCAGGCTGCTAACGGCGAAGGTTCATCAAACATCGGCCCTGGCGGCAGCGGCAGCAACGTGCTCGATAAGCTTTTCCCCGATTTCTCAAACGGCGATTTCAGCGACCTCTTCAAGGGCTTCTCTGATTCGTTCTCTCAGATAGGCGGAGCTATTTCGGGTCTTCTCAGCGGCCTCGGCATCGGCGGCGGCTCGGGCAACAACACCGAGACCACCACAAAGAAGGCATCTACCACAAAGTCAAGCTCTTCAAAATCTTCGACCGCTTCTATCCCGAAGACCGGTGACGTTGCGATATATGCAGTTGCAGGTGTTGCGGTAGCAGCAGGTCTCGCGCTTGTGCTCACCAAAAAGAACAAGGATTCCGACGAGAAATAAGCCGAAGCTTAAAATGTAACTTTTTTTAAAACCTCAATCTCGCAAAAGAGATTGAGGTTTTTTTGTTGCGCTTTTACATACGTTTGTCGTCAGTAAAAGCTCGATTAGAGAGGACAAAAAAGCGGGACCGCGAATTAACGCGGCCCCGCTCAAAAGCCTTAGGCTAAAAGGAAGTTCAGTCAACGATAACGCCTGTTGCGTCGCGTCCTGCCATTACGGCATTTGACTCATCGGTATCAATGTGCATTGCAAGCTTGAACTTCGGGCTTACTCTTACAACAACATCACCGAATACAAGCGAGCGCTCGGGTGAATCGATTTTAACCGATACAACCTGCTTATCTTTTACGCCGTAATTCTCAGCGTCCTCGGGAGTCATATGTATGTGTCTCTTGGCCACGATAACGCCCTCTTTGAGCTCAACTTCGCCCTTGGGGCCTACCAATTTGCAAGCACCGCTGCCTGCAATGTCACCCGATTCACGAACGGGAGCTGCAACGCCTATTGAGCGCGCGTCGCTTGCGGAAAGCTCAACCTGATCGGCAGGTCTTGTGGGGCCCAATATTGAAACAGCCGGGAAGCTGTTTTTAGGTCCTATAACCTGGACTCTCTCTTCACAGGCGAACTGACCCGGCTGTGAGAGATCCTTCTTCTTTGTAAGCTGATAGCCCTTACCGAAGAGTATTTCAAGCGTTTCTTCTGTAACGTGAACGTGTCTTGCGGAGGTTTCCACCATTACGGTTTTTTCCATTTTAATTTACCCCTTTATTTAAGATTTGATTATTTGCTCATTTCGGCTCTTGCAGCCTTGATGTTTGCAACAAATTTCTTACCGGTTTCGGTTATCTGTTTATAGTCGCCTGTCTTAGCTCCTGCTGTGAGCGATGAACCTGCACCTACTGCCACTGCGCCCGCTTTTATCCATTCGCCTACATTGTCGGCGTTAACACCGCCCGTGGGCATCATTTTGGCATAGGGAATAGGTCCGCGAATGTCCTTTATGATTTTCGGTCCGAAAAGGTCGGCAGGAAATACCTTTAGTATATCCGCTCCGTTTTCCATGGCAAGCAAGCCCTCGCGTACCGACATAATTCCCGGCATCATCGGAACTCTGTAACGGTTGCACAGATGAAGCGTGTCAAGGTCAAGAGCGGGGCTTACTATATACTGAGCACCCGACAGCATTGCTATACGAGCGGTTGTTGCATCGAGCACCGTGCCTGCGCCGAGGATTATCTCGTCCGGTGTGTAGCGCTTTGCAAGTTCCTCTATGACCTCGTCTGCGTGTGGAACGGTAAACGTCAGCTCTATGGCTGCAACTCCGCCCTCGATGCAAGCATCGGTAATACGAATCGCTTTGTCCGTGCTCTCGGCGCGGACTACCGCAACTATACCGCAGTCCTGAATTTTTGTAAGTATTTGTTCTTTATCCATTAGTAACATCTCCGGATATATTTATTTTAAAATTTAGTCTTGCTCCTTACGCATAGCCTTAATATTAACTCGAAAAGCCAAGGGCACTCAGTTCGGTCGCCGAAAAGTCCTGATATGCGTAGGATTATACCACTTGATTTCAGAGGGAAAAGATTTCGTATATTACGGCTTTTTGACGCCCCGAAGCATATTTTTGATATGCGAGTTCGGTCGCCGAAAAGTCGTAAGATGCGTAAGATTTTACCTCTGAACGCGTGCACCCGCGCCTGATACGATATTCTCTACTTCCTTGAGCGACGCCATAGATGTGTCGCCGGGTGTGGTCATTGCGAGAGCACCGTGGGCTATGCCGTAATTTACGGCTTTGTCAGGGTCGCCGGTGGTCATAAGGCCGTAGATAAGGCCGGAGGCAAAGCTGTCTCCGCCGCCGACGCGGTCCATAATTTCAAGCGACGGAAGAGACATTCCCTTATGAACGCTGCCGTCGGCATAGAGCATTGCGGACCAGTCGTTTATTGTTGCGGTTTTCACTGTGCGCAAGGTGGTGCCGATAGCCTTGAAATTGGGGTACACCTTAACGACTTCGGAAAGCATTTTGCAGTAGCCGTCGATATTGAGCTTTTTAAGATTTGCGTCATTGCCCTCTACTTCAAAGCCGAGGCAAGCGGTGAAATCCTCCTCATTGCCTATCATAACGTCTACATATTTTGCTATCTTCTTATTTACTTCCTGCGCCTTTTCCTTGCCGCCGATGTCTTTCCAGAGGGACGGACGGTAATTGAGGTCATAGGAAACGATTGTTCCGTATTTTTTGGCTGTTTTAACAGCCTCTATAACAACCTCTGCGGTAGTTTCGGAAAGTGCAGCAAAAATTCCGCCGGTGTGAAACCAACGAACGCCGAGCTCACCGAAAATGTGCTCCCAGTCAATATCACCGGGCTTTAATTTCGAAACAGCGGTATTTCCGCGGTCGGAAACTCCGAGAGCACCTCTTATGCCGAAGCCACGCTCCGTAAAGTTAAGACCGTTGCGAACAGTTCTTCCTATACCGTCATACGGGACCCATTTTATAAGTGAAGTGTCAACTCCGCCCTCTAACATGAAGTCCTCTACGAGCCTGCCGACCTCATTGTCGGCAAGAGCCGTAACAGCCGCGGTACGCATACCGAAGCAACGTCTGAGTCCTCTTGCGACATTGTATTCGCCGCCGCCCTCCCATGCTCTGAAAGAACGCGCGGTTTTGATTCTGCCTTCGCCGGGATCAAGTCTCAGCATTATTTCGCCGAGCGAAATCATATCATATTTGCAGGAAGCTGCATCTTTTACATTAAGATTCATAATATTCTCCCATAAACGGAGCTTAAACTCCGGAATAAGCGTTAAATCCACCGTCAACCGGAATTGTAGTACCGGTTATAAAGCCCGAATAATCCTCATCACAGAGGAACAGAAGCGTGCCGTCAAGCTCGCTCGGCTCGCCGAAGCGCTTCATCGGAGTTGCAGCGAGAATTTTGCCGGTACGTGCTGTGGGCGTGCCGTCCTCGTTCCAAAGAAGTGCTTTATTTTGATTGGTCGAGAAGAAGCCCGGCGCAATGGCATTAACTCTGATACCTACATCGGCAAAATGAACAGCCATAAACTGCGTGAAGTTTGAAACAGCCGCCTTTGCAGCCGAATATGCCGGTATCTTCGTTAGCGGACGATAGGCATTCATAGAAGAAATCATAACTATGCAGGTGTTTTCTTTCTGAGCCATATCGCGCGCAAATACCTGAGTCGGAATAAGCGTTCCGAGGAAATTGAGGTTAAACACAAACGAAATTCCCTGTGGGTCAAGATCAAAAAATGTCTTGATGTTCTCGTCGTGCTGAGTCAAATCTATCTTTTCGAGAGTTTCTTTGGTCGTGGTACCCTTTGGGTTGTTACCGCCCGCTCCGTTGAGGAGAATGTCGCAGGTGCCGAGCTTTTCGTTTACAACCTCGCGCGCCTTCTGCATACTCTCGGGGTCAAGCACATTGCAGCCTACGGCAATTGCCGTTCCGCCGTCTGCGGTTATCTCATCTACAACCTTTTGAGCCGCCGCTTCGTTTAAATCAAGCACGGCTACCTTTACGCCCTGCTTTGCGAGCACCTTTGAAAAGTCTCCGCAGAGAACTCCGCCGCCGCCCGTTACTACCGCAACTCTGCCATTTAAATTTTCGTGTTTCATAAAGTCCAGTCCTTTCGGTTCGTACTTTTAATTACTTTTTTGATTTCTCTACGGCTTCCCATAATCCGTTAAGGTATGCGGCGCCGAGTGCTCTGTCGTAAAGACCGTAGCCGGGTCTTGCGACTTCGCCCCAAATCATTCTGCCGTGGTCGGGACGCACATATCCGTCAAATCCGACATCCTGAAGAGCCTTTACAATCTCGTACATATCAAGTGATCCCTCACTCGACTTATGAGCCGTCTCGTTGAAATGTCTGTCCGAAACCTTGATGTTGCGAAGGTGAGCGAAATAAATCCTGTCGCCGAATTCGCGTATCATAGCAGGCAAATCATTGTCTTTGTTTGCACCGAGAGAGCCCGTGCAGAAGGTGATTCCGTTATATTTTGACGGAACAATGTCAAAAAGTCTGCGATATGACTCACGCCCGGTTATAATACGCGGCAGGCCGAATATTCCCCATGGCGGATCGTCCGGATGTATAGCCATTTTGACGTCGCACTCTTCGCACACGGGCATAAGTCTGTTAAGAAAATATTCAAGGTTGTTCCAAAGGTCCTCGGAAGTCACATTTTTATATTTTTCAAACAGTTCCTTTATTTCACCCATACGTTCCGTTTCCCAGCCGGGCATCGCATAGCCGTTTGAATTATTATCTATCTCGCGGAACATATCCTCGGGGGATTTGCCCTCTATCTGTGCGCCGTCATAAGAAAGGCACGTGGCGCCGTCGCCCATATTCATGGCAAGGTCGGTTCTTGTCCAGTCGAAAACAGGCATAAAGTTATAGCAAATAACCTTAACTCCGACCTTTGCGAGATTTCGTATGCTCTCAATATAATTATCTATATATTTATCTCTTGACGGAAGACCTATCTTTATATTCTCGTGAACATTTACGCTCTCTATACATTCCATGGTAAAGCCTGCGGCAGCTATTTCGTCACGCATTGCGGTAACGTCCTCAAGGGGCCACACTTCTCCTGCCGGCAGATAGTGAAGAGCCGGTACTATACCTGTTACACCGGGAATTTGTTTTATCTGCTCAAGGGTTACGGTATCCTTATCCTTACCGAACCATCGAAAGGTCATCTGCATAAATATGCCTCCTTTTTGCTTTTTTATATTTTATCACTATCACATCGATATATCAATGAATTTAAGCGAAAACAAGACGTCGAAAAGAAAAAAATATCGCTCAAAAACATAAAGAGCCGCAAGAATAAAGCTCTTGCAGCTCTTGTGTTAAAGCGAATCAGTTCTCAATAAAATATTTTTCGTACCAGAGAATGAACGAATAAACAGACCATATCTTTTTCATATTGTGCGCCGTGCCTGCCTTGTGCTCATTCAAAAGTTTCATTATATAGTCGCGGTTAAAGAATTTTGCCGCAACCTCGCCCTCGAATTTTTCCTTGACCATATTGTAATACTCGTCACGGCGAAGCCAATCGTTGAGAGGCGTTAAAAATCCGGTTTTTCTCATAGCGGCAGTCTGCGGAGGAAGCTCCTTTGCGGCTGCGCCTCTGAGAGCTAACTTTGTCGTCTCTTTATTGACGCGGTATTTTGACGGTATTTGAAGTGCTATTTTAAGCATTTCCCTGTCAAGGAACGGAACGCGAAGCTCAAGCGAATTTGCCATACTCATTCTGTCGGCTTTTACGAGTATATCTTGAACCAGCCATGTGCGAATATCGGCATACTGCATTTTTGTAACGTCGTCCTCGTTTTTGACCTCGTCGAAGAACGGCTTTGTGTAAACGGCGGGATCCTTTGACGGAATGTGCTTTGCGAGCACCTTATCGACATCCTCGTGGTTATACACGTAGTTGTTGCGGATATAACGTTCCTCAATCGGGTATCTGCCGCGGGTCAAAAACCTCTTGCCGTGGAACGAGGGCATTTTTTCGGCGATACCGCCGAGCATATTGCGAAGGCCCTGCGGCAAGCGCATATATTTTGCGAAATCAAGCGGCTCTCGGTAATAATGATAGCCGCCGAAAAGCTCATCGGCACCCTCGCCCGACAAAACGACCTTTACCTGCTGCGAAGCGAGATTTGCGAGGAAATACAGTGCTATCGCAGAGGGGTTCGGGAGCGGTTCGTCCATATAATACTGAACCATGGGAGTAATGTTAAAATACTCCTCGGCGGTTATTTTTTTGGAAAAATTCTTGACGTTTTCGTGCTTTGCAAATTCCTGTGCATGGGATAGCTCCGAATATTTTTCCTCAGCGTAGCCTACGGAAAAGGTTTTAACATCGTTGCGCTTTGCCATTTCATGAACGACATAGCTTGAATCCACGCCGCTTGAAAGGAAACAGCCTACTTCAACGTCTGAAATACCGTGCGCCACAGTCGAGCCCTTGAATGTCTCGTCAATAAGGTCTTCCCAATATTCAATGGACTTTGTATCGTCAATCGAATATTCTGGAGTGAAATATCTTTTGGTTTCAAATTTGCCGTCCGAGAAAGTGAAATAACTGCCGGGCTCCATCTTATATACGTTTTTGAACATAGTCTCGGTAGTCGGGATATATTCAAAACAGAGATAATCAGGAAGTCTCTCCTCGTTGAGCTCTTTCTCAAACAGCGGATTTGACAAAAACGACTTTATCTCGGAACCGAAAAGGAAGTTTCCGTTTTTGAGATAATAGAAAAACGGCTTTATGCCGAATATGTCACGCGCGCCGAAGAGCTTTTTCTCGGTGCTGTCCCAAATTACAAATGCAAACATTCCGCGCAGCTTGTTTAAAAGCTCACAGCCGTATTCCTCATAGCCGTGAAGCAAAACCTCGGAATCGGTCTTTGTGCGAAAAACGTGACCTTTTTTTATAAGCTCTTCTCTTATGGGCTGATAATTGTAAATCTCGCCATTGAATACGAGAACCTTTGTGCCGTCCTCGTTAAGTATCGGCTGGCTGCCGCCGTCAAGGTCTATTATACTCAGGCGACGGAATCCGAGCGAAACGGACGAATCCACATAATAATCATCCTGATCGGGACCGCGATGACGTATGCGATCCGCCATATCCTTTATAATTTTTTCGTTCACAGACTTATCCGGTGTGTCGTTGACATACCCTACAAAACCACACATATATTGTTCCTTCCGTTATTCCTTGATTTTCTTACCGCAAAGATCTATGCTTCTGCGCGCAAGAACCTCCATGGAGTCTATAATTTTGCTGTCTTTTTTTGAAAGATTGAAGTCCTTGTCAATTATCGAAAGCTCGGTGCAGCCAAGTATAACGGCGTCGCACCCCTTCTTTTTCATATCGCCGATAATTCTCATAAACTCAAATATATCGACCTTTTCGCCCGCCTTAACCTCACCGTAAATGATGTTCATAAGCGACCTTTTGTCCTCTTCGTCGGGGAATTTACAATCAATCGAATACCTGTCGGCAACACGCTCGTAAGATCCCGACTTGATGGTTCCCTCGGTTGCCAAAACTCCGAGTGTTTTAAGCCCGGGGACTGTCTTAATTGCGTATTTTACAGTCTCCTCTATAATGTTGATTATCGGAATATCTACGTTTTTCTGTATCTCGTCATAAAAATAATGCGCCGTGTTACAAGGGATAACTATATAATCGCACCCTGCAGCCTGAAGCTTTTTTGCGTCGGCAATCATAACGGGAAGCGGATTCGGCTTTGAGTGGTCGAGTATATAGTCAGTTCTGTCAGGTATTGCTCCGTGGTTTAAAATAACCATGGATATATGCTCCTGATCGGTCTTGGCGTCAGTCATTTTAACGACAAGATCCGCAAAATATATGGTAGCGAGCGGCCCTACACCGCCCAGAACACCGAGAGTTTTTTCTTCCATTTTTTGAGGTGTCCTTTCTTTTTACTCTGTTTGTGAGCTTAGTTGTTTTTCTGCTAAATGCAAATTACCGCAATTTTCGCTGTCGCCGAGAACACATTTTACAAGGGTACTCGAGAGAACGATAAACGCGTGCAGGGTGTGCGTTATCTTTAGAAACCTTTGCTTAAATATTTCTGAGAATGCGTGCAGCCGTGCATTTTTGACGCCCCGAAGTGTACGAAGGTACTCGAGAGGACGGCAAAAAAGTGCGGGGCTTATGTCTTATTTTCAGAAACCTTAATTCCAAATATTTCTGAGAATGCGTGCAGCCGTGCGTTTTTAGCGTTCCGAAATGTACAAGGGTACTCGAGAGAACGATAAAAGCGTGCGGGGTGCGTATTATCAGAAATATTTACGGAATTTACGGAACTGATTGATATAAGCCGCTCTCGCGTAAAAATTGTGCTTGAGGTTGCGGTCGGCGGAGTAGAACAGAGGCTCGGAAACCTTGCCCTCGGACCAGAGCTTTAAAGCGAGAGATTTGAAATCGCTGTCGGGAACGTATTTTTTAATTACGCCTTTCGGGACAACCGTATAGAGATTTATATTGTCGGCTACGGTGTAATCGTCAAGCTTGTTATAAATATAGTCGTCAACAATCCATTTGACGGTATTAAAGCCGCTGCCCGTAACATAGAAATTGCTTCTGCCGAGACGGACGTTTATTTCAAAGAATTTAAACTTACCGTCACGCTCATCGTATTTTATATCGAAGTTTGCAAAGCCCGTGTAGCCGATATGCTCAAGGAACTTTGTTGCGGCGGCCACTATTTCGGGATTCACCTCGTTGACTATGGCAACGGGGTTGCCTATCGCCGTGGGCGTGTGATCCTCAAGCAGTGTTCTGCCGAGAGATGCGAAACGAACCTTGTGGTTTTGGTCACAATAGCAGGTTAAAACGCGCATATAGGTATCGTCGCCGGGTATACAATCCTGTATGAGGAATTTATAGTCATAGCTTGATTTTTCAAGCTTTGCGAGCATATCGCGAAGCTCCTCTTCATTGTTGAAGCGGAACACCTTTTTCTTACCGTCGAATTTGGCATAATGATACATAGCCGAGTTTGCGGGCTTTGCTATAACGGGATAATCAAAGTCAAACTTCAGGTCGTTTTCCTTGCCGCACTCATAGACATATGTCTTGGGATAATTAAGGCCGAGCTCTTCAAAAATCTCATAGAATTTGTCTTTGAGAACTATTTTATTTAAGAGGTCAACGTCTATATACGGGATGATATAGTACGGAGACAGCTCTTTTTTGCTCTCTATGAGTGCTCTGACGTACCAGTCTCCGCACCCTAGCACAATAAGCTTCTTTTTGCCCTCAAATTCCTTGCCGACTTCGATAAGATGCTTAACTAACACATCCTTGTTTTCAAGACCGGGGAATATTCTGTTTTCTATAATATCGGAATTAGCTATGTAACCGCCCTCCGACATACTTAATACAAGTGATTTGATACCGTATTCCTCGTGAAAGCTCCTCGCGAGGGAATAAGCGGTTATATCGGCTCCGAGTATTACCGGTAAAAATTCCTTTTCCTGGAACTGCATAGAAAAACCTTCTTTTCCATAATATATACTCTGTTATTATAAGATATAACCAAATCTATGTCAACAAAAAAGGACGTTTAAAAAGACCTAATCGCCGATTACGCGGACGTTTCGGAGCAAGCGAAATTTTCAACGTTTTCAGCCGAAATCGAGCGAGGCGTAAAACTGCCCGATTTTTTACGCCCCACCCGATATTACAATTAACCGAGGTACTGTTTCATTTTTTGTATGCTGTTTTCCTCAAGCTTAATCAAATTCTCACCGAGTTTTCGGCAATCCTCAGGGGTATCGCCGTATTCCTTTAGGGTTCGCGACATATCTATAACGCCCATCATACTGCCCTGCATCATCATTTCGGCGATTTTATCGGGGCTTTTGTCAAATGCCGTATTCATCTGTATACCCGACCAAACTCCGAACTGCGCTAGCGGTCCCTTTTCCTTAGGCAATTTGTTTTCCTTTGCGAGCAGATTTACAGCCTCGCCCGACAAATCGGTATAATCCCTGTGCTCGCTCTGAAGCTCCGACAAAAGGCTCGGGTCCTCAACCTTTTCGGTTATCATTGAAATGGATTCGCAGCACATCTCGGCATTTTCGTATACCTTATTTAAAAATTCTTCGGTTCTGCTTTTTTCCTTCAAGTGTATCTTCCTTCCTTTTTTGCCGAAAAAACGGATTTTTTTATTATTATCCCAAAGCAACAGGGCTTTATACTGTTTACATTTTAAGGTTTTTAAACTATAATATGTATTAAACAGCAGTAAGAAAGGTTAAGGTGATTTTCATGGGCAAGCTTAACAAATTCACAGCGTTTATGGGAAATAAATTCCAGCCGGTATTCGGCAAGATAGTATATAGAAATATGCGGAGGAAACCGATAGTTCCGAAAGAGCTTAAAAGGCTCTCGGACTTAGCACCGCTCGATAAGGACAAGGTTCAGCTCGTGGCGCACCGCGGACTTTCGGGAGCATATCCCGAAAACACCGCTCCGTCGTTTGAGGCGGCAGGCAAGCATGGCGGATATTTCGGCCTTGAATGCGACACGCACATGACAAGAGACGGCGTTTGGGTAATTATGCATGACCCGGACGTTTCGACCATATACAGCGGCACGGGCGACGTTAAAGAGCTTTCATTTGACGAAATTGAAAGAATGCACGTCGCAAGAGGCTCCAATGCCGATAAATTCCCCGGGCTCAAAGCTTGCACGCTTCAGGAATACATCGACATCTGCAAAAAGTATAATTGCCACCCGATAATCGAAATCAAGGATCCGCGTAAGGACAAAATGCAGGATTTCTACAATGTGCTTCTCAAAAACGATCTGCTTAAGGACGCCGTTATAATTTCGTTTATACTCGACGACCTTAAAGAGCTGCACGATATAGACCCGACGCTTAATATGTGGTATCTCGTAAACTATCTCGACAACAAAAACATTAAAGATGCGAGAGACGCAGGCTGCAGCGGTATGGACTTCTCGGCGGAATTTAACGCCTGCCGTCCGGAGTGGATACGCAAGGTTCATGACAACGGTCTTAAAACCGCCTGCTGGACGGTTGACAACCGAGAAATGCTCGCCTCAATGATAGACGCCGGCGTAGAGTACATCACGACAAATTCCATTCTTCCGGAATAACAGACACAAAAGCAAGGAGACTTTATGGCAAGATTTTGTCCGCTTTTTTCCGGAAGCTCCGGCAACTCAATATACATAGGCAATAACGACGGCGGAATACTCGTAGACACGGGAATGAGCGCAAAAAAAATCGGCGAAGCACTCTTTAACATAGGCGTCGCCCCGGAGAGTTTAAACGCCGTTTTTGTCACACACGAACACTCCGACCATATAAAGGGCTTGCGCGTATTCGCTTCAAAATATCACATAAAGGTATACGGAACAAATGGTACGCTCTCGGCACTTGACGATATGGGCATATTAAACGGCAAATTTGAGACGGAGGAGGTCTCGTTTTCCGGTAACGAAGCAGGACCTCTTTTTGTGACCCCGTTTCACACCTCGCATGACGCGAGAGAAAGCTGCGGATACAAAATAGACTGCAGCGATGGCAGAAAAATCTCCATAGCCACCGACCTCGGCGAAATGACCGAAGAGGTTTTTTCGGCAGTAAGCGGCTCAGACCTTGTTATGCTTGAGTCAAATCACGACGTTATGATGCTCGAAAACGGCCCTTACCCGTATTCTCTGAAAAAGAGAATTCTCGGCAAAAAAGGGCACCTTTCCAACGACGCGTGTGCAAGCACCGCCGAAAGGCTCGTAAGCGGCGGTACCACGAGGATTTATCTCGGCCACTTAAGCCGTGAGAACAATATGCCGGCTCTCGCATATCAAACCACGTGCTCGGCACTTACCATGGCGGGAGCAAAAGAGAACAGCGACTATATACTCAAGGTTGCAAAGCCCGTCTGCGACGAGAAAGCGATGATATTATGATAAGCGTTACCGTTATAGCACTCGGCAAGCTCAAGGAAAGCTATATGCGCGATTTTTGCGCAGAGTACGAAAAACGGCTCAAGGCGTTTTGCAAAATAAACATAACAGAGCTAAGTCCCGTACGTCTTTCACAAAATCCGAGCGAGGGTGAAATAAAAAAGGCTCTCGACAGCGAGGCTGCGCTTATAAAATCCAAAATACCGTCCGGTGCTTATGTATTTTCGATGTGCATTGAAGGCAGGCAGATGTCAAGCGTTGACTTTTCCGAAAAAATATCCGCCACTGCGCTGTCCGGTAAAAGCAATATAGCCTTTATTATCGGCAGCTCATTCGGACTCAGTGACGAAATCAAAAAAATGTCGGATTTTAAATTTTCAATGTCGGAAATGACCTTTCCGCATCAGCTCGCGCGTTGTATGCTCCTTGAGCAGATATACAGAGCATTCGAAATATCTTCCGGCGGAAAATACCATAAATAAAAAATTCAAAAGGATTGGGTGATTATTATGTTTTGTACAAATTGCGGTGCGGCTTTACCGAACGGTGCGGATATATGCCCGAATTGCAACCGACCCGTCAGCCGGTCAAGCTTCGCACAAGGAGAAGCCCCTGTATCAAATGTGAATTATAACGGGCAAAACGCTCCGTACAAACCGGAGAGCTGTAATCAGAATTACAACAGCCCCTCGGGAAACACAAACGGCTTTTACAGCTCTCAACAAAACAATCCCGTAAACAACACATATAATGCTCCGGTAAACGGAGCCGCTTATCAGCAAAACCGACCGGAGCAATACAATCAGTACAGTCAAAATGGCGGAGCCTATAATCCGCAGACATATCGTAATCCCAACGAAAAGGCAAACGTGGGGCTGTGCGTTGCATCGGTGTTTTTCCCGATTGTCGGTCTTATACTTTTTTTGGTGCAGAAAAACGATACTCCGCGCGCCGCAAAATCATATCTTCTTTGTGCCGCAATAAGCTTCGGCGTGCAGGTGCTTTTAAGTATAATTGTTATGGTGATTATGTGGACAGCGGTATGGGCGGCTGTGCCGTACATCGACGACAGCTTTTCTTATGACTACGACTATGACTATGACACTGCAACAAATCTGTTTACGGCATTGATTTCGCCCGTAAGACTCTTCTTTATGAAATGATATAATTTATACGAATTACAAAGCACCGCCCGGCCAAAGACCGAGCGGTGCTGTTTATTTTATTATATTATGCCGCCGAGCTTATCAGCCCTCGGTCGGCTCAAGTATACCGTAGCCGCCGTCAGCACGCTTATAAACCACATTTACGTCGTCCGTGTCGGCATTGCGGAACATATAAAACTCGTGTCCGAGCATATTCATCTGGAGTATAGCCTCCTCGGACGATTGCGGCTTTAAAATCACAGCCTTCGTTCTGACTATATCATACTCCTCCTCGGCGGAGTCGTCAGCCGAATTAAACGCCTCGTCAAAGGATACATCGCGTATACGCTTTGCAAGTCTTGTCTTGTTTTTCCTTATCTGACGAATGAGTGAATCGACACATTTATCAAGCGCGTCCTCAAGGTCCTGTGAGCGCTCCTGACTTCTGAATATAAAACCGCCCTTTGAGAGCGTTATCTCAACAATTTTAATGTTTTTTTCCACCGTAGCGGTAACCTTGGCATCAGCTTCGGGTCCGAAAAACTTTTCGACCTTTTTGAGCTTTAATTCCGCCCTTTCTTTGAAGGATTCTCTCGGTGTGCATTTTCTGCCGATAATGGTAATGTTCATTAAGACATCCCCTTATTTATATATTCAAAGGCCGAGGCCCTTGTTGCGACAATACGCTGAATTTCTTTAGCTTGATTTGATTATAGCATATATTTACAGTAAAATAAAGACATTTTTTAAATTTTTGTTAATTTTAAATAAGCGGTGATTGTAAAAAAGCGGTGCCCACTTTAGGGCGCCGCTCATATCTTTAATCAAATTGTCTTTTCGGCGTGTCGCGTTACGTGGCAGCCTATATTCACGGCTGCAGGAAGCCCGGCTATGTGCGTCGGTGCCGCCTCAATATTTACGGCAAGAGCCGTGGTTTTGCCGCCGAAGCCCTGAGGGCCTATATTCGTCGCGTTTATGCGGCGCAAAAGCTCCTGCTCCATCTCGCGGTAAACAGGGATTTTGTTTCTCTCGCTTACGGGGCGGCAAAGTGCCTTTTTTGCGAGATACGCGCAGTATTCAAAATCTCCGCCGAAGCCTACGCCTATCACCATAGGAGGGCAAGGATTCCCACCTGCAAGCTTCACCGTTTCAAGCACAAAGTCCATAAGATCGTCCTTTGAGGCGGAGGGCGTAAACATTTTAAGCCTGCTCATATTTTCGCTGCCGAAGCCCTTCGGAGCGACGGTAAGCTTTATTTTGTCACCCGGGACTATTCTTGTGTGAATTACGGCAGGCGTATTGTCGTTTGTATTAACTCTGTCGAGCGGATCGCGCACTATTGACTTGCGCAAGAGCCCGTTTGTGTAGCCTCTTGAAACACCCTCGTTTACGGCATTTTCAAAATCACCGCCGACAATATGCACGTCCTGACCCACATCGCAAAAAATTACCGCCATACCGGTATCCTGACAAATAGGCAAATTAAGTTCCTTTGCCGCGTCGAGGTTTTCAAGTAAGGTGCCCATTATCTTTTTTGGCAGCTCATCGGTCTCGGATTTTTCGGCACAGGATATGCAGCCGCACAAATCGTCCGGTAAAATTTTATTGGCTTTTATGCAAAGCTCCTCTATGGCTTTGATTATTTCGCCGACATCTATTTCTCTCATATTTAGCTCCATAAAAACAGGCAGACAAATACTTGCCTGCCGTACATTTTATTTTCTTCTTGAATACGAGCCGCGTTTTCCGTCCGTGGCACGCTTAAGGTCTGTCATTTTTTCGTCGCTGACCTTTTTGAATCTGTCCATCATATCTTCAAAAGACATAGGACCGTCCTTCTTTTCGGACGGCTGACCCTTCCAAACATTGGGAGTGCTGTTTCTGTGCCCCTTATTTTGGCGGAAAGAACGTTCACCCTGCGGCTGCTGCTGCGCCGGCAATGCTTTTTTGATGGAAAGGCTTATTTTGCCCTCCGGCGTAATATCAATTACCTTTACCTTGACCGTTTGATTTTCTTTCAGATGCTCGTGAATATCACTTACATAAGACTGCGAAACCTCCGAGATGTGAACCATACCCGTAAGATTGCCCGGCAGGCTTATAAAAGCTCCGAAATTTGTGAGTCCGGTAACCTTGCCTTCAAGTATTTCCCCTACTTCGACCATAAAAGAATTTTATCCTCCCCGTGAGCCAACCTCTCAGTTGCCCGGTGTAATATCATAGTATACCTTTTCATCAGGCATAACGTATCCGAGTTTTTCGCGTGCAACACGTTCGATATAATCTTCCTGACTGCCGCCGTCAGCTACCTTTTGCAAGCGTTCGTTTTCGGCGAGCTGCTGCTCATACTGGGCAGAAACCTGCTCCGCCGTTTTTTCCCTCTCCTTAATTTTGAGCTGCGTGTCAATAAGACTTATTGTAAAATACCCGACCGCAAGCACCAAAAGCAAGGTAAGTATGAAGCTGTGCTTGGCTTTACCTTTTTTCTTCTTTGCTTTTACCGCTCTTTTTTCGGCAGCCATTTTGCTTCACTTCCTTCCGCATTTTCGGATAATTGCGCTTATTATTTAATTGATTATACAACAAAGAGCCGCATAGTTTCAAGTGGATTTTTGATTTTTTTGCCGCTTTTACCGCTTTTTTTCGACTTTTTTGTGATATTTTTCCAAAAACTCGCTTTAAAAACCCAAATAGCTTTAAAAACGGAGCTGCAATGGCCTTAAAAATTTTAATAAAAAAGCCTTTAACGGCTTTTGTAACGCGCTCGGAAAATCGCACCGCAAACACGCCGAACGTAATGTAATATATAAAAAAACCGAGCATCTCTCCGAAAACCACATACGCCATAACCATACCGTTTGTTATAACGAGCGAAAATATAAATGTCACAAGGCCGGCAAAAGCCGAATACAATATGTCAAATATCAGCACCGTGCGTTTTCCGCCGCCGAAAATAAGGCGTATCGTTCTGACAACGTCATACAATACGCCTATACAAAATCCAAAGCCGAGCGACAGCAAAAAATTTGTCGTCTGCCGCGGCATACCGACTATGTAATCCATCAGCGGAACACCCTGCTCCAAAATCCGCCCTCCTGCGTCGGCTTGCTGTCGGAGTATGAGAGAGAGCTGATGTTTCCCTCTATCATAATTTCCCCGACCTCAAGACTCAAGCGGTTTATATGAAGACCCTCGCCCTTCACCGTAAGCTCGCCCATATCGGTAAAGACTATTACGGTCTGTTCGTCAAAGCTGTCCACATCGGAAATTCCCGAAACCGTAAGTGTGTGCCTATCCTCCATAATGACATTATGCGGAGCTTTTATGCCCTCGGCGGCACCTACCGCAGCTTTACTGCCGTTCATAACACAACCTCCTTTACTTTGTACAAGTATATGCCGCAGGTCGTGTTTTTATGTGCGTTACGTACAGCGGACAAGAAACGCAGCGACTTATATAATCCGCGCAAAAAAACATCGCCCCGAAAAACGGAGCGATGAAAAAATCACTTAATAAGCGACATTAAAAGCCGCGGATTTCGCGTAGTGATGTTATCGGGAGCAAGGCTCAAAACATACAGCATAAGCGGTTTTTTATCCACAGTCCAAACCGATACCGAAAGCCCTTGTTCGTGCATAACCTCAACCAAGGCCTTTGACAAATATGTGTATTTGCAGTTTATACCCACGGCTCCGGCGTGCTTTATTTCATCTGCCGTCCGACGTAAATACTCCTTATCGCGAAGCCTCAGTACATTTAGCTTCATATTGAGATAATACGGTATTTCCGGCGCGTATTTTTTAACCTTTGCCGCGTTATCTTTCTCAACTCCCGTAAAGAAGCATCTGCCTATAAGCCCTGCTTTTTTTACGATACTTTGTATTTGGTCAAGATTTTCAAATACCTTTAAATCAAGATTTTGCAAAACCGTGCTCGAATTTGACGCTATGTAATGCTGCGCCTCGGCAAAGAGCAATCCGCCGTCTCCTGCCGATTCGGCGTGCATAAAGACCGGCGTTCCGTCAGTCCTGAGCGTTAAGTCATTCTCTATTACGGGGACGTCCAAAAAAATCGCCCTTTGTATAGACTCTATGGAATTGTCGGGGCTACCGTCGCAGCCTGTGTGAGCGGTGACTGTAAAGCCATGCGGCAAGGAAAGCTTTTGCTCTTTAAGCTTTTGATATTTTGCTCCCAATGCAGCCGCTCCGAAAGCGGAGAACACGGCGGCAAATCTAAGAAAAAACCTGAATTTCATTTAATCACCTTATTTTTGCGGAAGCACCGCATTCCAATCCTCGGGTGGCGCGTCATACATTGATGACAAAACCGCGTCAAGTATTCCTTTTATTTTACCGTCCTTGTCAAACGGCCTTACAAGCTTTTTTATTCTGCCCATAAAGGCATCCATTGCCCCGTACTCGGGTGTCCCCGGATAAAACGGCTCGTCACCGTGATAAAGATTTATCATTATCTGCAAAACAAGGTTCTTTAGGACTATTCCGCGCACTCTGTCGTCTATTTTGCCGGATACTCCGAGATATTTAGCCGCCGCTCCGACGGTACGATTGTTTAAAAGCGTACCGATTATCTTCAGCGGCACCTTTAATTTGTAAACCGTCTCTGCCGTCATACTGAAGCTCGGTGCCAAGTCCGCCAGATGGTCTATGTCATAAGCCGTTGATGATATTATATCATTCAGGAAAAACGTAAAGTGATTTTTCAGATAATCATTGACCGAAAGGCCGTTGCGGTCAAAATCAAAATCATCTATCTGCTCTGTCCTCACATCAATCTTTTCGCCGTCTATTGTTACCTTTCTTATCGCCGTGGGATAGCCTACAAGCGACGAGGTGTTTACGTCATAGAAAACGTTGCCCTTTTCGGTACGCTTTACGGCGATATTCTGCATATGAGTGTGCCCCGTGAACACGAGATTCACTCCCGAATCGGCAAGACGCGTAGTAATTTCGTCATAGTCTGCAAGCATATCCCTTTTCGAGAATAAAGGATAAATCGGATTCGGCGGCAGGCACGGATGGTGATTCATAACAAAAATGTAGTCGCCGTTCTTCTTCGCCTCTTCTATCTGCGAGAACATCCACTCGATTTGACTTTCGGTATAGCCGTGACGTTCGGGTGTCCCGTCGTCATTCATACAGAGAAGCCTAAATCCTTTTTTGAGCTTTACGCAGTAGGAAAACGACTCCTTGTGCTCGGAAACGGCTCTGTCCCAGCCGAAATCCGCATACAGCTCGCGAAGCTTCGGACGCGGCGTAGGCGTTGCGGGTAAAAGCTCGTCGCCCTCACACCGCAGGGGTTCCATTTCCGAACTTATAAAGTCATGTGTAGCCGTTATAAGATACACCTGTTTCCCGGCGTCACGGAGCCTTTGCAGCTTGGGCAGCAAATCGAGATGACTTTCCATAGCACCCGTGCTTGTAAGATCACCGGCTATCAAAACTATGTCAATGTCCTTGTCTGCAATGAGCTTTGAAAATGCGGCATCAATAATCGCCCCTGTCTCGGCAAGGCATTTTTGTTCCTTGTTGTTCCACTTTTCATATGCCTTGCCGCTTGTTCCGAGCGACGGAGCATAGTGATGAAGGTCGGTAATAAGGTAAAACTTCAATGGATCAGCCATAAATATCATCTCCGTTCAAAAATAATACCCCCCGAGAGAAGCACGGAGGGCATATAAAGTCTTTTTTTATTTTGCGAGAGCAGCAACCTCAAGCATATATGTACCTATCTGGCCGCCGAATTCGGGAGCACCGTCCATGATAAGATGACCCGTCTTTACCGCCTCAAGCATATCATCTGTGCCGAGGAGTATTCCGAGCGCACTGTCAAGGTTGTCAAAGCGCAAGGTGAAGAACGGCATAGCACGCTTATAATCGCCTCTGCCTGCTCTTGACTTGCCGGCTTTAATGCGAAGATATGCGGAAACCGACGGATAACCGTCAACCGCCCATGCATAAACACGGTCGGGGCTCTTGCTGGTCCAATCGTGAATATCCTCGTGACCCATCTTGTTGAGCTGGCTTATACCGCTTGACAAAAGATAGAAGAAGCACTTAACCATAAGCTCTTTTGTTGCCTCGTCCTTCGGAGCCTCGGTTGCGCCGAGAAGCGACGACATTTTAAGTAGCGTCATTAAGAATGCCTTGAACGCACCAAAGTGTGTTACGACGCCTTTCATCTTAGGCAGAGTCGCAGGTGACATCTTACCCTTAAAGAATGCGTTCATAGCCTCAACGCTCTTAAATTCAAGCTCAACGTGAGGATTGGGGTCTACCTTGTTTAAATGAACAAGCCACTCATCACTGTTTACGACAAAGTGCATGCCGACCTTGCCGCCCGGAGCATCCGGGTCCTTAGCGCTTACCTGAATAATCGCATGAACGTGCGCAAACTGCTTTTTAAGCGAGGGTACATCGTTCGCAATTACCTTAACAAGCGGTAAAGCTGCATTAAAGAATATTTTATTTGAATATAATTCTTCTTTTGTATGCAAATTTTTCACTCTCCTTTTTTGAGGATTTTATTTGCTCGAAAGCGCGAAAAATCACAACGAATTTTCCGCCGAAGCGGTACGCCGAAACCGAAGAAGCACCGGCATACCGTTAATAATTTAAGCGATGTATTAAACAATCTCCGATCGTTTAACAGACTTTGGAGAAAACGGATTAAAGCTCCGCTGCCGCGTACTGTGTACTGTGGTACGCAATGGAAAAATTAATTCGTTTTATCAAAGAATACCTTGCAAAATTTATTTTGTTTGATAGGCTTTAGAGAAAACGGATTAAAGTTCCGCTGCCACGTACTGTGGCACGAAAGAGATCGGTTAATTCGTTTTATCAAAGAATACCTTGCTAAATTTATTTTGTTTGATAGGCTTTAGAGAAAACGGATTAAAGTTTGACCGCCGCGTACTACGGTACGCAAGGAAAAAATTAATTCGTTTTATCAAAGAATATCAGACAAAATCAGACCTCATCGTCCCAGTTGTCGTCTAACTCAAAGTCCTTATGCATAAGCTCACGAACCGCCTCGATTATGCCGTTGGCGTCGATGCCGACCATGGACATAATGTCCTCGTGGAGACCGATGGGAGCGAACTTGTCGGGGTGACCGAGCTTCTTGAAGGCGCAGCCCTTACCGGATTCAACAACAACCTCGGCAACGGCAGAACCGAGACCGCCGATTATGTTGTGGTCCTCAACCGTGATTATACGGCGAGTATCCTGAACAGCCTTTAAGATAGCCTCTTTATCGATGGGCTTAATGGTGTGCATATTGAGCACGCGAACCTTAAGTCCGTCTGCACTCTCGAGGAATTTGGCAGCCTCACGAGCCTGGA
Source organism: Eubacterium sp. CAG:180 (assembly GCA_000432435.1). Classification (GTDB taxonomy): domain Bacteria; phylum Bacillota; class Clostridia; order Oscillospirales; family Acutalibacteraceae; genus Fimenecus. The sequence continues at coordinate 20,724 of HF993122.1, read as the reverse complement.
ATACACAGGAGCCGCAGGCTATTACGGTAATGTCGGTGCCGGGATGAACCTCAACAGCCTTACCTACTTCAAAGCCGTAATCCTCATTATCATAAAGAACACGGTCAAAGCCGCGGTTAATTCTGATGTAATACGGGCCGAAGTTTTCATAAGCGGCGCGAACCGCATTTGCCGTCTCATAACCGTCTGCCGGGCAGATAACGGTGAGATTGGGCATAGCTCTTGTAACCGCAAGGTCAACAATAGCGTGGTGAGTAGAGCCCGCCTGACCGAAAGAGGTACCGGAATGCGTAGCTATGATTTTAGCGTTGACATTCTGATAGCAGATATCGGTGTGCAGCTGATCCGCCGCACGAAGAGAAGCAAACACGGAGAAGGTCGAAGCAAAGGGAACGAGCCCCGCTCTTGCCATACCTGCCGCTACGCCGATCATATTCTGCTCTGCGATACCGACATTGAAAACTCTGTCGGGGCACGCATTTGTAAAGTCCTGAAGCTTTGTGGAGGTTGCAAGGTCAGCTGTGACCGCAACTATTTCTTTATGCTCCTTGGCAAGGTCCGCCAAGGTTTTTCCGTAAATCTCCGAGGTGGAAAGCTCGGGAGTCTCAATTACGTTATATACAAATCCGCCTGCCATTATTCAAACTCCTTTCCGCAGCGAGCTATACGCTCAGCACTGTATTCATCAAGGTCTTTTGCGGCAACCTTTGCCATCTCTTCATCAATGGCGCCGTAATGCCACTTGTAGTTACCGCTTGTAAGCTTAATTCCGACGCCCTTAATGGTATCGGCAACTATAACGGTAGGCTTATCCTTGGTCTTGTGTGCCTCATCAATAGCCTTGCAGAGAGAAACGATGTTGTTGCCCTCGCAAACGATTGTATGGAAGCCGAATGCAACGAATTTATCCGCAAGCGGTTCGAGCTTCATAACATCCTCGGTGTTGCCGTCTATCATGCAATGGTTACGGTCAACAATCGTGATGCAGTTTGTAAGATTGTAATGACGGATGGTCATAAGGCCTTCCCAGTTTGAACCCTCGTCAAGCTCACCGTCGCCTGTTACAACGTAGGTGTAGTAGTCCTTGCCGAGAACTCTTGCGGCAATTGCAGTGCCGGCCGCTATCGGAATGCCGTGGCCGAGAGAGCCGGTGGAAGCGTCAACGCCCGCAACCTTATTTGAGTCAAGATGGATACCCATCTTGGAATTTGTAAGGTTAAAGGTCTTGAGCTGTTCGGGATCATTGTAGCCGAAATCGCAAAGCACGGGTGCATAAGCTATGCCGGCGTGACCCTTACTGAGTATGAATCTGTCGCGATCCTCCCACTTCGGATCTTCCTTTTTAATGTTAAGGTATCTGTGATACATAACGGTAAGAATGTCCATAACGCTCATTCCGCCGCCAATATGACCGCTTCCCGCCCAAACCGTGGTCTGAAGACAGAGATGCCTTAAATCATTGGCTTTTTTCTCAAGCGCGAGCCATTCCTCCTTGGTCAAAGGTGCTCTTTCCATAATTTTCCTCCCTGAATGTAAAGTTTTGTATTACGGGCGGCCGCGCTCCACGCACAGCCGCCTTAAATCCGTGTTTTAAATCAGCCCTTGAGCTCGGGGTGATTTTTCTCAACTACCGAGAATGCGTCCTCAGCTATCTCTATGGACTTTTTGATGTCCTCGTCTGTAACGGCGGCATTCATAAAGTGGTTGTGGTGTGACGCGAGGAACAGGCCGCGGCTTACGCACTCGGATACCCACTCCTGATGAAGCATAAGGCTGTCATCGTTTGCGATACGAAGATAGAAGAGTGCCGGTTCACCGGTAACCACAAGGTCAAAGCCGTGCTCTTTACCGGCAGCCTTAAAGCCCTCGGTAAGCTTTGTGCCCATTTCGCGGAACATCTTGGGTGTGTTAAGCTTTTTCATCTTGTCGATGCAGGCTATGGAAGCGGCGAAGGGGATTGCGCTCATCCAGTAAGAGCCTGTGTATGTAACGCCCGAAACGGTGGCTTTCATATGCTCGCCGCCGCAGAGAGCAGACATATTGTATCCGTTTGCAAGAGCCTTGCAGAAGCAGATAAGGTCGGCTTTGATTCCGTAATAATGGTCGGAGCCGGCTATATCAAGACGGAAGCCCGTTCTTACATCGTCGAAGATAAGAACCATACCGTGATCGTCGCAGAACTTACGAACAGCCTGCCAATACTCCTTGGAGGCGCAGCGGTTGTCGTAGAAGTTGCCGTGATCGTACGGCTGAGCTATGAGGCCTGCAACGTCGCCGTCGCAAGCGTTGTAAGCGTCCTCAAGAGCCTGAAGATCGAACCACGGAACAACAACGTTGTTTGCAACCTCTTCGGGAAGTATGCCGGGGTAGTCTATTTTCTGACCCCACTGGAAGTCGCCGTGATAATAGCCCTTTAAGAAGAACATCTTTTTCTTGTGGGTGTGTGCACGAGCGGTCATAACCGCAAGCGTTGTAACGTCGGAGCCGTTCTTTGCAAAGAATGCCCAGTCTGCGGAAGCTACGGTATTTACAAGATTTTCGGCACACTCAACCATAACCTTTGACGGAGAGGTTGTGCAGTTGCCGAGCTTCATCTGCTTCATAGCGGCAGCATCAACATCGGGGTCGTTATAGCCGAGCACATTGGGGCCGTAAGCGCACATATAATCTATGTACTTGTTGCCGTCAACGTCCCAAAAATATGTACCCTTTGCTTTTTCGGAATAGAAAGGCCATTTTGAAACGGGAACCCAAAGACCCTCTGCGGGGCCGAGGTGACCGTAAATACCGGAGGGTATTACCTTAATGGCTCTGTCAAAGTATTCATGGCTCTTAGTGTGTTTGTATTCCGGGAATTTACTCATATTTATCGCCCTCCTTATGCTAAATACAGAGCTACTCTGTCGAGTATTCTGTTCATATTGTCTACCATGGAAAGCATGCCGCGAATCTCAACGGTACCCTTACCTATACATTCAAGAGAATTAACTTTGCCGTTGAAGAGATCGTAAGCAAGGTCAATGGTGTCGAACTGCATAATAGCTCTCGGTTTTTTCGGATATTCCTTGATTGTTACAAGGTGATGATCCTTAACGCGAATTGTTGCGGCAGGGCCGTCTTTAATGCAAAATGCTATATCGCCGTCAAGCATATAAGAAGCGCTTGCCTGGCCGATTTTATCCTGATTGCCTATCTGAGACAGCGCAACGGAAATGGTGTAGAATGTAAGCTTAGTCGAAAGCTCAAAAAACGCCCTGTCCTTAAGAGCCTCTTCGCTCGGCTGCATTACTTCTGAAAGTCGGTCGGTAAGGGCCGTAAAGGTCTTGAGAAGGAAACCTATCTTGGTAAGACCCTTAAGCGGTACAGGAGTAACGGTTCCGTCAATTACGCCGTTGAATTTTTCGCAGGAAGAAAGCGGTATGTAAATATCGCAATCTCTCACTCCGTCTTCCATACGGCAGCCGCTCTTTGTAAATTTAATTGTTGCAGACGGTCCGTGCTTAACATCGAAACAAACGGATACCGGCTTTTTAAGTCCGGATAATATCTCCTTGGCCTTGTCGTCAAGCTCACAGAGATTTTCGAGAGTTCCGAGGACGGCATACATATTGATGTATGCAAGTGTTTTTGTGTCGGTCAATTTAATTCCTCCTTCGCTTCTTTTAATAAATAAACCGAAATAGCATATAACTATGCATTTAATAATAACAAAATCTTTATCTAAAGTCAACGAAAACCGAACACTTTCCCAATAAATTTTATTTAAAAAGCATTTGCAATTTTATAAAAATTTTTAATGATTTTTTTTAATATGTATGGTATAATGTAACCCATATACGGCAAACTCCATTCTTTTTACGAAAGGAAACACGATAAATGTCACTGTTAACCAAAATTTTCGGAGATTATTCGTCGAAAGAAGTAAAACGCGTAATGCCCATTCAAAAAAAGGTATTAAGCTATGAGGACGAATATTCTCGCCTTTCCGACGAGGAGCTGAAGGCGAAGACTCCGGAGTTCAAAGAAAGACTTAAAAACGGCGAAACGCTCGACGATATTCTCCCCGAAGCATTTGCGGTATGCCGCGAGGCTTCATCAAGAGTTCTCAATATGAAGCACTTCCCGGTTCAGATAATCGGCGGTATCATACTTCACCAGGGTCGTATTGCCGAGATGAAAACGGGCGAAGGCAAAACCCTCGTCGCAACATTGCCCGCTTACCTCAACGCTCTTTCCGGAAAAGGCGTTCACATAGTAACCGTCAACGATTATCTCGCCCGCCGCGACTCTGAGTGGATGGGCAAGCTCTACCGCTTCCTCGGTCTTTCCGTAGGACTTATAGTCCACGAGCTCAACAACGACGAGAGAAGGGCGGCATACTCTGCCGACATAACCTACGGCACAAACAATGAGATGGGCTTTGACTATCTTCGAGACAATATGATAGCCTATGCGGAGCAGAGAGTTCAGCGCGGTCACTCGTTTGCCATCGTGGACGAGGTCGACTCGATCCTTATCGATGAAGCGAGAACACCCCTTATCATATCAGGCGTCGGCGACAAGTCGACAGACCTTTATAAAATTGCCGACAGCTTCGCAAAAACCCTTAAAAAGGTTACCGTCAAGGAGCTCGACTCAAAGCAGAACGCCGAGGAGGAGCTTTCCGAGGACGGCGACTTCATAGTTGACGAAAAGGCGAAAACCGCAACGCTCACAAAATCCGGTATTGCAAAGGCGGAGGCATATTTTAACCTCGAAAACCTTATGGACAGCGAGAACATAACCGTTCTCCACCACATAGAGCAGGCAATAAAGGCCATAGGCGTTATGAAACGCGACGTTGACTACGTTGTAAAGGACGGAGAAGTTCTCATAGTTGACGAATTCACCGGACGTATAATGCTCGGCCGTCGTTACAGCGAGGGTCTGCACCAGGCTATCGAGGCAAAGGAGGGCGTTAAGGTAGAGAGAGAGTCTAAGACGCTCGCCACCATCACCTTCCAAAATTACTTCAGACTTTACGACAAGCTTTCGGGTATGACCGGTACCGCCATGACAGAGAGCACCGAGTTCCAGGAGATTTACTCTCTCGATGTCATTTCGATTCCGACTAACAAGCCGATGATAAGAATCGACGACCCGGACGTTCTCTACAAAACGGAACAGGCTAAATTCAATGCGATAATCGACCGCATTATAGAATGCCACGAAAACGGTCAGCCCGTGCTCGTGGGTACGATAAGCATCGAAAAGAGCGAGGCTTTGTCAAAGGCACTCAAAAAGCGCGGTATAAAGCACGAGGTACTCAACGCCAAGTACCACGAAAAAGAAGCCGAAATCATAGCTCAGGCAGGTAAATTCGGAGCCGTGACGATAGCCACCAATATGGCAGGCCGCGGTACCGATATTATTCTCGGAGGAAACCCCGAATACATGGCAAAGGCCGAGATGCGTAAAAAGGGCTATTCGGATGAGCTTATTGCCGAGGCAACAGGTTATGCAGAGACTTCCGACGAAGAGATTCTCGAAGCGAGAAAGACATTCCGTGAGCTTGAAAACAAGCACAAGGAAGAGCTCAAGGACGAAGCCGCAAAGGTTAGAAATGCAGGCGGTCTTTACATCATAGGCACGGAACGCCACGAGTCGAGACGAATCGACAATCAGCTGCGCGGCCGTTCGGGACGTCAGGGAGACCCCGGTCACAGCCAGTTCTTCCTCTCTGCCGAGGACGACCTTTTAAGACTCTTTGCAGGTGACAGATTCTATAACATTCTTAACAACTTCAAGGCAGTCGGCGATATGCCGATAGAGGCCGGCATTCTTTCAAAATCAATTGAGAGTGCTCAGAAAAAGGTAGAGGCCAACAACTTTGCAACTCGCCGCAACGTCCTCGAATTCGACGACGTTATGAACGAGCAGCGTAAAAAGATTTACAGCGAACGCAATCAGGTGCTCGACGGAGCTGATCTTCACGAAACGATTCAGAAGATGATAAACGACTACTTTGACAGTATGGTTCAGTTCTACTGCCCGTCGTCACTTCCCGAAAACGAGTGGAACCTCGCCGGTATGAAGACAAAGCTCGGCTGGATTATAGGTTCCGATTCGCTCGACGAGCTCAAGACCCCCGACGATTATCTTAAATACTTCCTCTCAAAAGCCGAAAAGCTTTACAACGACCGCAAGCAGAAGTACGGAGCGGAGATTATGAGCCTGCTCGAGAGAAAAATACTTCTTCAGAACGTAGACCGCAACTGGATGGATCACCTCGACGCAATGGAGGAATTAAAGCGCGGTATTTACCTTCGCTCCTACGGTCAGCAGAACCCGATAGTAGCATTCCGTATGGAGAGCTACGATATGTTTGAGGAAATGACCGATGCCATTCGCGAGGGTACGGTCACCGGCATTCTTACGGTTGTAATCCGCACCGAAGCGGACACAAAGCGCGAGCAGCAGGGCAAGATTACCTCCACAAGCGGAGCTACCGACGGCAGTGAAAAGAAGCAGCCGATCAAAAAAGCCAAAAAGCCCGGCAGAAACGACCCGTGCCCATGCGGAAGCGGTAAAAAGTACAAATACTGCTGCGGCAAGGACGACTGATATAACGGTGACTCATAAATAAATTTAAAAGACGGATATAAAGCTTGTGTTTTATGTCCGTCTTTCTTTTCGTCTTTGTTTATTGACTTATTATATAAATCGACTTATAATACAATATATATTGTTAATTATGCACATTATATGCGCGGTAAGCGGGAGGGCAAAATGAAAACATTTTTTACGGTGCTGTTTATTACGGCAGCGGTTGTAATTTTGGTATGCATCATATTCAGAGGGGAAACGCCCGACAAGCCCAAGAAGAACATTAAGAGCGACAATCCGGCTATACTGCCATATGGCAAGACGGGAGTTTTGGCTCATCGCTCCGGGGCAGGGCTCGCTCCGGAAAATACTCTGCTCGCCTTTCAGAATATGATTAAGAACAGGGATAAATTCGAACTTGAAGGCTTTGAATTTGACCTGCACCTCACAAAGGACGGCCAAATAATAGTCCTGCATGACGACACGCTTGACCGTACAAGCGATTCGGAGGAATATTTCGGCAAGCCCGGCGTGTTGCCGTGCGACCTGAGCTTTGAGGAGCTGCGAAAGCTTAATATGGGCGAAAAGTTTGTTCTTCCCGACGGTTCTATACCTTACGAGGGTCTGCGAGGCGACAAAATTCCGGACTCACTCCGCATTATAAGGCTCAGCGACGTATTTGATTTTCTTGCTCCGTACGGGGATTACACCTTTACCGTTGATATTAAAAACGACGGTGACATCGGTTACCGCACCGCAGATGAGCTTCACCGTCTTTTGATAAAGTATAATATGCTCTCACGCACGGCCGTAGCCTCATTTCACAAGAGCAATATTCGGTATCTTGACGAAAAATATCCCGACATAACACGTTCGGCCACAATACACGAGGTGGTCAGATTCTATTTTCAGAGTTTCTTTCACATTCCGTATAAGCAGGGTCATTTCAAGTTTAAATATCTGCACATTCCGTATAAGGATTACTTCTTCAACCTCGGTACAACAAGGCTTATAAATTACGCCCACAGCTACGGTATAGCCGTTCAGTACTGGACCATAAACGACCCGAAAATAATGAAGCGCCTCGAAAAAAACGGTGCGGACGCAGTCTTTACAGACCTGCCGGACTTAGCTTACGAGACGCTCAACGATATTAAATAATGTTTTGATTACTCCGAAACATAGTCTGCGACAAAGCGTGTTTTTACATACGGCGCCGAACGCTCCTTATGGGCAACATGCAGCGGATGCACCTGAAATGCCGGAATATTCTCCATACGCTCAAATTCCGCATAAAATACAAAATCGCAGTCGCTGTCGGCGAAGTTTTCACCGATTTCCGCTTTTATAAGTCCCGGAATCTTTCCGACGAGATTCTTAGCCGAGTCAGACATCATTTTCAGTACCTCTTTACGGTTTGAATCATTGACATTGTCGGAAAATGTCCAAAAAATAATATGCCTTACCATTGTGTAACACGCCCTTTGGGAAAATATCGGTACCGCGCAAAGCAACTATACCGATGTTATTGTATCATAAAAAAATCAAAAATAAACCCTTGACAAAAAATTTAAAGTGTGTTTTAATGACCTAAACCGATGAAACGGAAGTAAAACTGCAAAACGAACATTTAGCGATCCGGAGGCGGTGTGAGTCCGGTTGTTACGGTGCAGACAAATGGTCCGCTGAGGGCGCAATGAAAAGTTGCGACGGAGCTTTCACGTTACAGAAAGAGGAATATGTCAGTATTCCGTCAGAGTGAGCGTTTTACGCTAATCAAGGTGGTACCGCAGGTAATTTCCTGTCCTTGTATTTTTACAAGGGCAGTTTTTTTATTATACAGAAGATTTCAGGAGGATTTTAAAATGAAAAAGTTTTTTGCAGTTATGCTGTCACTTATGCTCACGGTGCTCACATTTGCATCCTGCCAAAGCACAGACAAAACGAACAGCACCACGAACTCCGACCCCGGAACAAACAACACCGGTAAGAAGTACAAGGTCGCAATAGTTCAGCTCGCAGACAACGGTGCCTTCACAGAGATGCGCGAGTCATTTATTCAGGAGATGAGAACACTCGGCTACGATGAAGCGCAGATGATATTTGACATCAAAAATGCACAGGGCGATCAGTCCGCGCTCAACACCATAAGCCAGGGACTTAAAAACGGCGACTACGACCTTATAGTTCCGATAGTTACGCCTGCCACAATGTCAGTCGTAAATCAAGGCCTTAAAACTCCCGTCGTATTTATTTCCGTTACAAATCCCGTCGGCTCCGGCATTATGACAAGCATGGAAAAGCCCGATAAAAATGCAACCGGCACCTCAAACATAGTTCCGGTTGACCAGATATTCGGCCTTGCAAAGGAGCTTACCCCCGATGTCAAAAAAATAGGCATACTCTACTGCTCGGGCGAAGATAACGCCGTAAAAACCGCCGCTAAGGCTAAGGATTACCTCTCACAGAGCGGCTATGCCTACGAAGAGGTAACCGTTACAAATTCCTCAGAGGTACAGTCGGCCGCAACCTCGCTCGCCGCAAAGTGTGATGCTCTTTACATTCCCATAGATTCCACCGTACAGGCTGCCATGGAGCAGGTAGTAGAGGCGGCAACAGCCAAAAAGATTCCCGTATACGGCAGCGACCCCGTAATGGTTCAGAAAGGCGCGCTTGCAAGCGTCAGCGTAAGCAACACACAGCTCGGCGAAAAAGCTGCCGATATGGCTGATAAAATCTTAAAAGGTACTCCCGTATCTGAGGTTCCCGCAGTTGCGCTCACGGATTATCAGTATGTCATAAACAGCAAGACCGCAAGCACACTCGGTATTAAAACACCTACCGGTGACAACTATCAGTTCATCGGCGCATAATTTGAGTCTTTCAGGGGTTGGGAAAATTTTCGAAAAGCATCTCGGCGGCAGAGCTTTAACACGCCGCTTTGATTGTCGCTTTCCGAGTATTTTGCAGCCCCTTTAAATTTTTGTTAGGAGGAAAGCTTATGCTTTCTGTTGTTTCGGGCGCGGTGTTGCTCGGCTTTCAATACGCTCTTTTGGCACTCGGCGTCTACATTTCATTCCGCATACTGAACATTCCCGACCTCACCGTTGACGGAAGCTTCACCTTCGGCATTGCCGTCTCCGCGGTGCTCTGCGCCTCCGGTCATCCGTTTTTGGGTCTTACGGCGGCCGTATTCGCCGGCTTTGCCGCAGGAATTGTCACGGGATTTTTACAAACAAAAGCAAAAATTCACCCGATACTTGCCGGAATACTCACCATGAGCAGTCTTTACACAGTCAATATAACTGTTATGGGTGCTCCCAATGTATCTTTGATAGGCAAAAAGAGATTTTATGACGGTTTCGCGTCGCTGTTCGGCGAAAACAGCTCGGGGGATCTGCCTAAAATGATTTTGGCGGCGGTAATCTGCGCGATATGCGTAGCACTGCTGATTATGTTCTTTAAAACCGTTCTCGGCTTATGTATAAGAGCCACAGGAGGCAACAAGGATATGGTAAGAGCCTCCTCGATAAATACCGACATAACCACCGTAACCGCACTTGCAATATCAAACGCGCTCGTTGCACTTTCGGGTGCCGTGATAGCTCAAACACAGGGCTTTGCCGACGTAAACTCCGGCAGCGGTATGATAGTTATAGGTCTCGCCTCGGTAATAATAGGCGAAGTCATATTCGGCAAACGCTCGCTTTCAGTAGGGCTTGTTTCGGCAGTCGTCGGTTCCGTAATTTACAGAATGATAGTCGCCTTTGCGCTTGAGACAAATGTATTTTCGGCAAACGCGCTAAAGCTGCTGTCGGCGGTTATAGTTGCCGTAACGCTGTCGGTGCCCGCCATTAAAAATGCGATCTCCGACAGAAAAATGAAAAGGGAGGGTATGAAAAATGCTTGAAATTAAAAATCTCTCCAAAACATTTTTAAAGGGAACGCCAAACGAGCATAAGGCTCTTGACGGGATTTCATTATCGCTTGATAAGGGCGAATTCGTCACCGTAATAGGCTCTAACGGTGCAGGCAAATCCACGCTGTTTAACGCGATTGCGGGCGAGTTTTTGTGTGACGGCGGTAAAATAGTCCTCGACGGAAAAAACATAACTTACCAAAAAGAGTACATCAGAGCCAAAGACATAGGGAGGCTTTTTCAGGACCCGATGCGCGGCACGGCTCCCGACCTTACGATTGAAGAAAATCTCGCGCTTGTCTATTCAAAAGCGACAAGACACCTATTTTCACCTGCGCTCAAAAAAAGAGACGTTGAATTCTTCAGAGAAAAGCTCCTAAAACTCAATATGGGCCTTGAGGACAGACTAAAGACAAAAATGGGTCAGCTTTCGGGCGGTCAGAGGCAGGCTGTAACGCTTATGATGAGCACGCTTGTAACGCCGAAGCTTCTCTTGCTTGACGAGCATACCGCGGCGCTCGACCCTCTCACAGCCGAAAAGGTGCTTGACATCACGCAGCGGATTGTGGCGGAAAACAGCATCACAACCATGATGATTACGCATAATATAAAATCCGCACTCAAGCTCGGCACACGCACAATTATGCTTGAATGCGGCAAATCGGTGCTTGACCTAAAGGGTGACGAAAGAAACAATATGACCGTTCAGGACCTTTTGGGACTCTACCGTCAAAAGTCGGGAAAAGAGCTTGACAATGACAGAATGCTGCTGACCGGAGAATGATGTTTCGGAGTAACCAGGCGTATATTTCAGTCGGCACAATTCCGATTTAACGACCCCGTAAAACAAATGCGTTAAACAAAAAGACACGATTTTCATCGTGTCTTTTTTCAATGTCATTTTTCGGCTGCTTTGGGCTTTTCAAGCTTTTTCATTGCGCTTCTGAATTTGAACGCAAACAGTATGAGCGTAAAGGTTACGGCCAAAACATCGGCTATCGGCTCTGCGGTATAAACACCAATGGCCTTATCGGATATTATATGCGGCATTATATAGATGAGCGGTATCAGCAAAACGAATTTGCGCACAACGGCTACTATTATAGAGCACGGAGCATTGCCTATTGACACAAACGCCATCTGGCAGGCTATCTGCGCGCCCATAAGGAACATCCCTCCTAAGTAAATTCTGAGTGCCTTTGCTGCAAACCCGACAAGCTCCGAATCGGAACTGAAAATTCCGGCAAATGCCTTGGGAAATATGATGACCGCCGCCCATAAAATAACGGCGTAAATCATATTGACAATAAGCAAAAGACGGTAGGTCTTTTTAACACGGTCGGGATTTCGCGCGCCGTAATTGTAGCTCATTATAGGCTGGGCACCCTGCCCTATGCCCTGTAAGGGAAGCATTGCAAACTGCATTACGCTTGTTAGTATTGTCATGGCGCCGACCGCTATATCGCCGCCGTATTTTAAAAGAGAAGAATTGAAGCACACGGAAATTACGCTCTCGCTCGCCTGCATAATAAATGTCGCAAGTCCCAAGGCAATACACGGCATTATGATTTTAAGCGACAGGCGCATATTTTTGAGCCGAATTTTAAGTCCGATCTTTTTCGACAGCAAAAAGCACACCGCCCAAACGCACGATACGCCCTGAGAAATTACCGTGGCAACAGCTGCTCCGCGCACTCCCATATTGAAAACAAATATAAACAGCGGGTCAAGCACTATATTTGCCGCCGCGCCTATTATAACGGTGAGCATACCTGTTTTTGCAAAACCCTGAGCCGTTATAAACGCGTTTAAGCCCAATGTAAGCTGAACAAAAATCGTTCCGACGGCATAAATATCCATATAAGCCGTAGCGTAATCTATTGTATTTTCGCTCGCGCCGAACATCAGCAGAAGCTTTCTGTCCCATATAAGCAAAACGGCAGTCAGCACGACCGATAATATAAGCTGAAGCAAGAAACAGCCTCCGAGTATTTTTTCTGCGCCGTCCTTATCGCCCTTGCCGAGACTTATCGAGGCTCTCGGTGCGCCGCCGGCGCTTACAAGCGCCGCAAATGCCGAAATTATCATAATTATAGGCATACATACGCCCACTCCCGTCAGAGCCGCGCTGCCCTCACCGGGGATATGCCCTATATATATGCGATCAACAATATTGTAAAGCATATTTACAATTTGCGCAATTACGGTAGGCACGGCAAGGCGAAACAGCAGCTTGCCTATTTTTTCCGTTCCGAGAAATTCTTTGTCCTTATCCATTGTGTCAACTCCGTTTCAAATCAAAATGTTCCGCAACATTTGTTTCCATTTTATCAAGCAACGCGGAAAATGCGCTGCGCTCAGCCTCGGAAAACCCGCCGTAAAGCGTATCAACAAAGTTTTTTTGAGCCGATTTTCCGCTTCTTGCTATCTCCTCGGCAAATTCCGTCACCGACAGTCTCACAGCACGCTTGTCCTTGCACTTTTCGCCGTGCAGCAGCCCCTTTTCCATAAGCGATTTTACAGAGATTGAAACGTGCGACTTAGGTATGTGCCGCATCGAAACTATCTGTGCCGCAGTATTATATTGCGGATTGTTGTAAAGAAACATCAATACACCGAATTCCATATACGTAAGCCCGTATTTTTTGCAGACGGGCAAGACCGTATCCTGATACAGTTTTGCCGAGTCCGACAGAAATTCTATCGGGGTCATCACATCACCTCAATTAGTTCTAAATTGAACTAATTTAGTATAACACATATTATCCGTTTGTCAACAGAAATTAAAAAAGCGCCGAACGCCCCAAAGAGCGCACGACGCATATTCTGATTTGAGTCGGCTTAAAATTTAAACAGATTAAGGCCCGTAGCATCGTCATAAAACCTGTCAACCTCACCGTTTATCATCCTTATTACAACCTCGGCGGTCGCGCTGATATGTGCCTCATTAAGATGTCCGCCGAAAACACGGCCGCTCTCGTCTCCGGCGCTTATGTGCAGATGGCTGTAATACTTGCCGCCCTTGGTGTTTACGGTTCCCGTGAGCGAAACGATCTCGAAGCAGCCTTTAAATTCGTTTTTCACATATCTTTTCTCGTCCACCATATATACTCCTGCGGTAAACGCATTTAATGCGCCTATCGCCGAAACGGACGCCAGCTTAATATTTTCCTTTTCACAGAGCTCTTGCAGCGAGCTTGTAAATTCCTCTCCGCGGTCAAATCTCGCAACCACGGTATCTCCGAATTTTCTGTAATCCATTGTAATTCCTCCGTTAAACTTTATAGTGGAAAGCTATATACAAAAATGATATACTTATGATAATATCAATTATAATTTATGTCAATAAAAGAGAGAAAGAGGAATTTAAATGAGCTCTATGAAAGACAAAATGCACACCGGTGAATTGTATTTACCCGGCGATGAAGAGATAATGCGGCATCAATTAAAGCGTCTCGACAGGCTTTACGACTTTAATATGACTCGGCCGACCGAGCTTAAAAAGCGCGAGGAAATGCTCAGGGAGATGTTTGCGGAAATAGGCGATGACTGCTACATAGAACCTCCTTTTCACTCAAACTTCGGCGGAGAGCATGTACACTTCGGCAATCATATCTATGCCAATTTCGGCTTGACGCTTGTTGACGATACTCACATATACGTCGGCGACAACACAATGTTCGGCCCTCACGTTACCGTGGCAACCGCCGGTCACCCGATAGATCCCACGCTCAGAGCAAAGGAATACCAATACAATATGCCGATTCATATAGGCAAGAACTGCTGGATAGGCGCAGGCTCGCTTATTCTGCCCGGCGTTACGATAGGCGATAACACCGTCATAGGCGCGGGCAGCGTTGTTACAAAGGACATTCCGTCATCTGTGGTCGCCGTCGGAAATCCGTGCCGCGTAATGCGTGATGTCGGCGAGCACGACAGGGAATACTATTTCAAAAGCAGAAAAATAGATTACTCGTCAATCGAATGATAAAAACAATTAACAATAGGAGCGGTGTTATGAAAAGGTTAGTTTGCGTTATACTGTCTGCGGCTTTGCTGTTTTGTCTTTCGTCCTGCGGTCAGAAGCCGAAAATACGGCGTGAAATCGACAACTCCAAGCTCTTGCGAGTCAGCGAGGACGGCTACCTCACAGACGGCGGCGACAACGGCATACAGCTTCGCGGCGTCAACTTCGGAGGTTGGCTCTTGCAGGAGACCTGGATGTGCCCCGTTATGAGCCTCGACAGGAGTCTTACCGTAAAGGGCGGAACGGACGACGGCTGGGCGGAACTTGACACCTTAAATAAATTCACGCTTCTTTTCGGGGAAGAAAAAACCGCAGAGCTTTTTAAAAGCTACCGTGACAATTACATCACCGAAGAGGATTTTGAAAATGTTAAAGCTCTCGGATTTAACTGCATCAGAATACCCTTCTGGTACAGAAACTTTATGTCGGACGAAAACGGCACATACATAACCGAGAACGATGACGAAAATCCGGGATTTGTAAAGCTTGATTTTGCCTGTGAAATGGCGGAAAAATACAACCTGTATCTGATATTTGACATGCACGGCTGCCCCGGCGGTCAAAACGGCGACCATTCGTCGGGTAAGACCGGGAGAAATCTCTTGTATAGTGATAAGAATTATCAGGTCATAATGGAAAATCTCTGGATAAAAATAGCGACACGGTATAAAGACCGCACCTGCGTTGCAGCATACGACGTTATGAACGAGCCGCTCAACAACGCGGACACCGAACACGGTGTTCTGCCCGAAAACGCCGCTGACCCGTGGCAGGACGTGACGCTCAGAAAAGCGGTATACGACAGAATGATAAAAGCCATACGCTCCGCAGACCGTGACCACATAATAACCGTAGAGGCGCTTTGGCGAATGGATAAGCTCCCCGCCCCCTCCGAGATGGGCTGGTCGAATATGATGTATCAGCTTCACTCCTACGATAAGGAGAAAAAGACGACAAAACAGCTTATCCGTTCTATGAAAAAGGCAAGACGCCAATACAAGGTTGCGGTCTATATGGGTGAATTTAACCCGACAGTATTCTGCGGTGACGCCGTTTCGCTTATGGACAGCGCTCTTATAAGCTACACGCTGTGGAATTACAAAACTACCTCTTACAAAGACTCCGATTGGGGACTTTACAACAAATCTCTTGCGATAAATGATATAGCCGCCATGGCTTCTTCGGAAGAAGCAAAGAACAAAATACTCGCCGAAAACGGACAAAAAATACCGTCGCTCGAAAATCTTTCGCCGCAGGAGCTCTATGAGCTGTACGAAAAGCTGTGGTCAAAGGAAAATCTCGCAACCTCTTCATATAAGCTTAACGGCAAAACGGTCGGTATTTTCAGCTGTCCCTCTTCGGGTGTTATAGGAGCATAAAAGCTCTCGTTAAAATCAAATAATATAACAAAAAAACAAGGGGCTGTAAAACATCGTTTTTACAGTCCCCTGTCCGTTTTAACGGTATTGATTAGCCGTTTACTTTTTCTTCTTTTTTCTCGCTGCTCTTTTTGCTCTTAACATAGCTCTTCATAGAGTTGATAACTATTGTAAGACCGAGCACTATAAGCAAAACAGCTATGACAAGCTGAAGTCCGTTGTTTAAGAACACCTTGCCCCAAGTGGTCTCGCCTGCGGGAATCGTAACCGCTGCGGCTGTGCTTATAGCCTTTACCATAGCTATAAGGCGCTGAACGAGTGCCGTAAACGTAACGCAAAGCATTATTATCATCGGCGGGAAGAGCATCTTGTTGCTTCTGCCCGTAACCTTCATAAATACGCAGAGGGTTATAAGTACGAGAGCGCTCAAAAGCTGGTTTGCCGAACCGAACAGCGGCCAGATGTTTGCATATCCGATTTTTGTGAGTACAAAGCCGAAAAGAAGCGTAATAATTGTTGAGAAATACGGATTGCAGAGAACCTTGCGCCAAGGCTTCGCGTTTTTCATATCGTCAACCGCAAACAGCTCCTGGAAGCTCATTCTGCCTATACGCGCAACGGCGTCAAGGCTTGTAAGCGCAAGTGCCGAAACGCACATTGTCATAAATACCGTAGCGAAGTGTACGGGAATACCAAACATTTCAAAGAAGCCGGCAACGCCGCGGCTGAATATCTGGAAAGGAGTGCCCGAAGCCGGTGTGCCGTCCTGAGAAGCCGCCGCGCCTGCTACGCAAAGAGCAAGCACCGCGAGCAGGCTCTCAAGTACCATTGCGCCGTAGCCGACCTTTGTCATATCTTTTTCGTTTTCAATGGTCTTTGATGAGGTTCCGGAGGATACAAGGCTGTGGAAGCCCGAAACAGCACCGCACGCAACCGTTACGAAGAGTATCGGGAACAGTGTGCCGAGCTTTTCGTTTGTAAAGCCCGTAAATACGGGAAGATTCATTGTTGGGTGAGCAACAAGCAATCCTATAACCGCACCGGCTATCATACCGATAAACATAAATGTGGTCATATAATCACGCGGCTGCTTTAAGAGCCACATGGGAAGCACCGCCGCGAAGAAGATATAAACAAATGTAATATAGCTCCATGCGTCCTTTGAGAGAATGAGCGGAAAATGCATACCGATAGCAAAGGAAGCCACCACACAAAGAAGACCGACAACGGCTTCCTTCCAGCCGGAGAGATTGAATTTCTTTTGGATAAGTCCGAATATTACGGCAAATACCATAAACATTATTGAAATGGTGCCTGCACAGCCGTTTGTATTTGCGGCATCGGAAAGTACCGAAACGCCGTCCTTTACGGTATATGCATTAAATGTTCCTGCAACCATATCGGCAAATGCCGCTATTACAAGCAGAGTAAACAGCCAGCAGAACAAAAGGAAAAGCTTACGCCCTGTTTTGCCTATGTATTTTTCAATAAGCACGCCCATGGATTTACCGTCATTTTTAACCGAGGCGTAAAGAGCGCCGAAGTCCGTGACCGCTCCGAAAAATACGCCGCCGAGCAACACCCAAAGGAGTACCGGAAGCCAGCCGAAAGCCGCCGCCTGTATAGCGCCGGTTACGGGGCCTGCACCGGCTATCGAAGAAAACTGATGGCTGAAAACGGTCCAGCCATTTGTCGGTACATAGTCCTTGCCGTCATTGTATTTTACGGCAGGAGTCTGCGCCTTGGGATCTATTCCCCATTTTTTCGCAAGCCAGCGTCCGTAAAGCAGATACGCTGCCACAAGGACAACCGCCGCGATAAGCACAATTACAAGTGTGTTCATTTTTCTAACCCTTCTCTTAAAAAAGATTCTCAGCCGAATGCATTTTTGCAAAACAAAAAGCCCTCGTCCTCACACAGCATACCCGCTTTCGGGTAGCCCGTGCAAAGACGAAGGCTAAACTTACAAAACGTATATTTGCGCCGTTGCAAATTTACTTCCGCGATACCACTTTGCTTGCCGATATTTTACTGTCGGCCTCTCGACCGCCGCCCATAATGGATGGCGCGCCCCTTTAACGGTGGGTTTCCGGCTTCGACTACTAGAAAAATCTTTCACCGAAGCTGCTAACAGGTGAGAGCCAAACGTGCCTTGCTGCCGTCTCGCACTGCCGACGGCTTTCTGAAAGCGGTGATACGAATAGTCATGTCCTGCTCATTGCATTTGACTGATACATTGCTAATACAATAGTCTTTTTAAAATAATTTGTCAATAATCTTACAGGACAAAATTTATTTTTGTAGAACAGAATAAACAACGGTATATTTTGAATGTTATTTCTTGTTGAAATTGTAACAAATTATTAACAGCATCATAAAAACAGGGTGCCGAACAAAATCCGGCACCCCAAAAAGACAATATTAAAACCCGACAAAGCTACCGCTTATTTCGCCTTACCCATAGCTTTGACCTCGTCAAATTCATCGGTTATTTCCTTGCTCGGAGCTTTGGTGCAAAGGCTCACAACAATTATTGTGATAAGTCCCATAAGGAATGCCGGCAAAAGCTCATATATTCCGAAAACTCCGCCGAGCGGCTTTATAAGATATTTCCAAACAAATACCATTATTCCGCCGACAGCCATGCCCGAGATTGCGCCCGGGAGATTTGTGCGCTTCCAGAAGAGCGCGCATATAACGAGCGGTCCGAACGCCGCGCCGAAGCCTGCCCAAGCGAACGAAACTATGCCGAATACCGAACTGTCGGGATTTCTGGCTATAACAACGCCGAGTATCGCTATTATAACTACCGTAATTCTTGCGGCAAGCATACTCTTTTTCTCCGAAATTTTAAGTCCCAAGGTCTCGCGCAATATGTTCTCGGATACGCTCGATGCGGCAGCCAAAAGCTGTGAGTCCGCCGTGGACATTGTGCTTGCAAGAATTCCCGCCAAAATAAGACCTGCCATAAGTGCCGGGAAAACACCGTGGGTTGAAAGAAGTCCGGCTACGCGAACTATAACCGTTTCCGTGTCATTTCCGTGGAGGCTGTCGATAAGTCCCGTACTTGAAAGGCCTCTGCCGACTAAACCTATAAGCACAGCCATAGCCATTGCTATAACGACCCAAACAGACGCAACTCTTCTTGAGAGTTTAAGCTTTTTATCGTCCTCAATCGCCATAAAGCGAAGAAGGATATGCGGCATACCGAAATAACCGAGTCCCCACGAAAGAGTTGTGATTATGTGCAAAAGGTTGTACGGCTCGCTCTCGCCCGTAGCTTCGGAATACGACGAAACGAACGAAAGATAACCGGGAAGCTGTTTTGCGTTTTCCGCAACAGCCGAGACGCCGCCTGCCGACACGGTGGCATATATCAGTACAAACACAATAGCCACGGTCATAATAATGCTCTGGACAAAGTCGGTGGTAGAGGCGGCAAAAAATCCGCCCGCAGCCGTGTAGCCAACTATTACTATTGCCGAAATCAGCATTGCGGTCATATAATTCATACCGAACAGCGACGAAAACAGCTTTCCGCAGGCGGCAAAGCCCGACGCCGTATAGGGAATGAAAAATATTATTATAATCAAAGCCGCCATACACGATAATATGTTTTTCTTATCGCGGAAACGGTGCGAAAAGAACTGCGGCAGGGTGAAAGAGTCGGTTTTATGGGTATATCTGCGAAGTCTGCCGGCAGTTAAAAGCCAGTTGAGATATGTACCTACGGCAAGTCCTATGGCGGTCCAGCCGACGTCGGCAACACCCGACAGATACGCAAGGCCCGGCAAGCCCATAAGCAAATAGCTTGACATATCGCTCGCCTCGGCGCTCATTGCCGTGACGAGAGGGCCGAGTTTTCTGCCGCCGAGATAAAAGTCGGTTGAGGACTCGTTCTTTTTGGCATAGTGAAATCCGATTACGAGCATTCCGACGAGATAAACAAATATCGTCGCCAAAATGCATACAGTTGATGACGTCATTTCAGCACTCCTCTTAAAAGCAAAAATAAAACGAGCCGCCGAGATGCTTCGGCAGCTCTCATTCCCGTATCGCCGTGTGCGATTCCGATAAAAGCTATTTTATCACACAAATTAAAATATTTCAACGATTTAATACATAAAATCGCCGATAAATTTAACGGTTTAATGTGCAAAAGCCGAATTTCACGGCAAAAAATCCCACACCATACAGATAAAAAACAACTCCGCTCCGCAGATGCTGCGCAGCGGGGTTGTTATGTATAAAATAAATTTACAAATTACAACTGTGTAAGATGATAAATGCTATAGCCGTATTCTTCTACAATTTCCGCTATTTGCCTTAGTCCTTTTGCATCCGTCTTAATGTGCTGTATTTTAGAATATACAGCATCATCGTCCTTAAATTCTTCTATAAGATTGCCACGATATGAGATTTTTTTCATCTCTTTCTCCTCGCCTTTAACAATCAAATATGAATCGTTGGCTGTTTTTTCGTTTTTGCTCATAGTTTTATCTATCCTTTCTTAGTTTCTTTTATATATGTACATGCTAATCCATTCTTTTCACGGCAAACATATAAATTTTCAGCATTGGGGTCATATGTTTTCTTAACAGGAACTGCAACCACATAGTATGCTTTGCCTAATAATGCTTTTTTCAATTCGTTTTCATCATCAAAATATAGTGCATATTCTGCTCCTTTACCAAATTCAATAGAAGTATAATTAGCAAATGTGTATGTTCCATCAGTATTTTTATAGTATAACTTAGTATCATTATTATTATTAGTATTATAAGTATTAACATCTTTCCAAGTAGTAAATTCTC
>HF993121.1 GCA_000432435.1 Eubacterium sp. CAG:180 | reverse complement strand
CCGTTAACATCGCCGAAGAATACGAAATAGTATGTCTCAACAACGTCACCGCTATCGTTAAGAAGCTCGATTTTTGCGCCTGTGCTCATCTGCCCCTGGTCGTTTTCAGTTACCTGAATTGAACCGGCGGGGGTCTGCAAAGCGTCAGCAATGGAATCACCGTTATCGGTTGCGACACCGTAAACGAAACCGTTGCCATCGGTGCAAGTTGAAACTCTGTCGATTATAACACCGTTAGCTTTTCCTGTTTCAGAGAGCTGAAGTTCCGGATCAGCTGCAGCAGCCTTCATTACCGGGAAAGTAAGTTTCTGACCTGTGGTATAAACCGTTGAGGTTACATCAGAGGTCTTGTAGGAACCTACATAGAGTTTACCGCCGAGATTGGTCATTGATTTCTGATCGTTAAGCACACCGAAAGCGGCCGCAGTATCGGAAATGGCCTTAGAAGCGGTAAAGGTGAGGGTCGAAAGTACGACGCCGTTTGCCTTCTGAGCAACAGCTCCGCCGGCAGCCTGCGGTAATACGCCGACATAGACATAAGTCTTGCCGCCCGCAGCAGCATCATTTACGACCGTCTTTGTTGCATCGCCTGCACCGAACAGCGTTGAAGCGGTTGTGCCGCTTACAAACTTAACAGCACTGCTGTCATACTGAACAGGAACAGAAACCGTTGCAGCATAATAATCTGTGGTTAATTTTACGGTAACCCTGACTGTATCGCCTGCGCTATATGACGCCTTGTCAAACGATAAAGCGATAGTGCCGTTTTCTGCGACACCGGTATTATCATTTGCGAAAACGCCGACTGCAAGCACGCCAAGGAGCATAACTACAGATACAATAAGGCTAATAGCCTTTTTTGCCTTGGTCATTTTTTGCCTCCTTCTATTCTTAATCAATATTAAATATACACTTTTGAGAGCACAATGTCAATAATTTGTGAATAAAAATGGCACACCGAAAGAAAATATCCCTTACGCTATCACAAATAAAGTTATTTCCTCGCGGGCTTACAAGCTTTGTACCGTTTTTTCACAAAACTATTCCGCCGCACTTTTAAAGTATATGCTCTAATCTTTTTAAGAATATCCCATTACATACGCCCTTGTGGGGGAGATAACTCCCCCACCGGGTTTTAACTTAAGTAATTAAAGGAAATTACTTCTGAGCGATTGCAGTTCCGCCGTAAGCAGCGTCAACTACAAGGCCGTAGTTAGCGAGGTCAACCTTACCGGTAGCAAGGCCGCCTGCAGTCTTATAAGCGCCTGTGAGAGTAGCTCTGTTGTTGATTGCGAGGTCCATGTAGGAAGCATCGAATCCGTCAACAACACCGTCGCCGTTTACATCGCCGTAGATAACGACTGTGTAGATAGCAACCGGAGCACCGCTCGACTTGAGGCTGAGTGTTGCGGTAGCGCCTGTACCATAAAGGCCAGCAGCGTTAGCGGCAACATTAAGAGTTGTAGCCGAAGAATCCTTAGCCGTTACTCTTGCGAGTACGTCGTCGGCAGTAGCAAGCGAACCGGGTGTTACGCCGGTGATGAGAGAAGTGTTCTCTGTTACGGAAACGCCCTCACTTGAACCCGCTGTGGTGGGAACTGCTACGTACTTGCATACGAACGGAGCCATAGCATTCTTGAGGTTTGTGACAACAGCGTCAATCTGAGCTGCTACAACGTTTGAATAGAAGCGGTCATTTGCAGCATAGTTTTCAGCGGAGCCGCTGTAAAGGTTTGCTGTGTTGCCCTTCTCATCGGTGTACTCATAGCCGAGTACGGAAACGAGCTTAGCATAAGCTTCGGTCTTTGAAAGGCCGTCAGCCTTAGAAGCGTCAAATGTATATGCACTGTTGTCAGTGAATATTGACTTAGCCTGAGCGATAACTGCCTCAAGCTCGGTGTAAGCACCTGCCTCGAGAGCAGAAGCCGATTTCGGCATAAGAGCGCGCTGAGCGATTTCAAGCTCATACTTAACATCGAATACCTCGGACTGAAGAGCCTCAGCGTTGGCATTTAATGCCTCGGCAGCTGCAAGAGCCTTGGTGTATCTTGCATAAGAGCCTGCTGTGTAATCAGCCTCTTTGTAGCCCTGAGCCTTAGCCGCAGCAATTTCTTTAGCAAGGAACTGCTTTTCGGTTTTAACCGCAGCGCTCTTCAGGAAGCTTGCATACCAAGCAATGTTCTTAGCGCTGTTAAGGACTTCAAGCTCTGAATAACTGGGAGCCTTGTAAGCCTTTACGGCATCCATATAAGCGTTCTGAGCTTCGGTTGAAGGAGCCTTCATGGAAGCTACGATAGCACTCTTATATGTAGCGTTTGCCTTGTTGGCAATAGCAGTAATTTCAGCCTCTGAAAGTGAGCTGCCGTCAATGTACTTTTCGGGAGCTACGGGGCCCTTGTAAGCGTCAATGATAGCGTTGCCGGCTTTCATTGCCTTTTCGTAAGCCCAATAAGCATAGAGGTCGAAGTTCTGATAGTTGATGTCGCCGGCAGCCTTAAGAGCATCCTCAATGGGAGCCGGTGTAACGGTTGCTGAACCGCTTGCAGGTGTTGTGCTTGCTGTATCAAGAGCCTTAGCGGCGGTTTCAAGAGCGGTTACGGCTGCAGTGAGAT
>HF993120.1:35819-52400 GCA_000432435.1 Eubacterium sp. CAG:180 | reverse complement strand
GGCTATCCGCTTGCCGAGCGTCGTGCGGCTCTTTTCGGCGAAAAGAGCGAGGAGGAAAAAGCAGCCGAATGCGATTTTGTGTGGGTGAAAATTTCACCGGTGGCAAAAAAGTTTGCCGACGAGCTCACTCACCGTGATTTTCTCGGTACGCTTATGGGGCTCGGCATCAAGAGAGAGACAATAGGCGATATTCTCACGGATGATAATTGCGGATACGTTTTTTGCGAAAAAAAGGTTGCACGCTTTGTGCTCGACAATCTTGACAGGGTCAAGCACACCACGGTGCGATGTGAGATGACCTTATCTCCTCCGGACTCTGTCGGAGCCTTGCCGGAGGAGCGGACGGTTACGGTGCCGTCTCTGCGGCTTGACGCGATGGTTGCCGCGGTTTATAAAATATCGCGCAGCGAGTCACAGCAGCTTTTTATGCAAAAGCTTATATTTGTAAACGGCAAAATGACCGTCAATTCATCATATATACCGAAAGAGGACGAGATAATATCGGTGCGGCACAAGGGACGGTTTGTGTTTTGCGGCAAAATCGGAGAGACAAAAAAACAGCGTCTTAAAATCTCCGTCAGAGTTTTTTGAAATACGTACAAAAAATCGGACTGTAAAAACGTGCTTTTTACAGTCCGGCATATTTTTATATTGTGATTATGAGTTTTGGTCTATCTGCTCCTGCAAATTAGGTATCAGAACCTTTTGTGTAAGTAAAAATACCATCAGCCCGTCCTTTAAGGTACAACCGTCATTTCCCGTATAGCCGCCGGTACGGCTTACCTTGGAGCAATCGGCGTTTACGTAATAAACGTATTTAAGCGTGTCGGCGTTTCTTATGAGCTTGCCGTTTTCGTCTCGGCTGCCGTTAAATTGCCAGATGTAGTTACTGTCTCTGCCCTTTACCGAATATGCGGTTATAAGACCTTCGCGGTCAATTCCGTATTTCGCGACTACGGCGTCAACAAATTTGTTGTCCGTATCGAAGTCAAGCTGCGAATCGCCGTATTGTGCTTCGTATTCCGTTGTTTCCGGGCTGACTGCGGTGGGAGCCGTGCTTTGAGGCTTTGTGGATTCGGCCGTGGTTTTTTCAACCTTTTTTGTTGTCGTTTCAATGGGAACGGTTGTTTCGGAATATGAGACGGCAGGTGTGGTATAATCCTCCTGCTTTTTTTTGCCGCAGGAGCAAAGACACGCGAGCATCAGCAATATACACAATGAGATTTTAAAGTGCTTCATAACAAATCCTTATAAAAAATCAAGCGGTGTAACCGAAATTACACCGCTTGTCGATTGGCTTGATTATTTGCCGCCGATGATGCCGCCGATGAGACCCATTATAGCGTCGATGATAGGCTTAAGGGTCGGAAGCACGTTAGCCTCAAAGAAGCCCTTGATTGTTTCAAAGATAGAACTGAAATCCATGGATTATCTCTCCTTTTTTTTAATTGGTTTTAGGATCCTTCCTGTGTATAATATATCAGAGAAAACAAAAAAAGAAAAGAGCTTTTTTCGAAAAAACACTACAAAATTAAACTGCTTATATTGGTAAAAACTAACAAGTCTGGCCGGAGTGTTGATTTGCTTGGTGCAATGAGGCGGATGTTTTTATTGTAAGAAAAGACATTTTGTGATACAATAATATTGTTGCTGCAAAGGTATCGGGCAGATACGGCGGCAGAATACAAAATATATTGGGAGAGTGCTCTTATGGCTCTTAAAACAGGTGCGCTGATTATAGCCGCAGATAATAAAAAACGCGAAAAACCCATTTATATGTGTGAGGCTTTGTCTTTGCCGCTCATTTCGTATGTGAAGTCGTATGCCGAAAAGGCTGATGCGGAAAAAACGGCAATTATAATTGAAAGTGATAGCTCCGGTGTTGAAGCAATAAAGGGCGACAGCCGGGTGTTTGTATCGCCGAATGCCGAAAATGACAGCGATTTTCTGCTTGCAGCCGACGGCTTTGCAGACGAATTTGACTATGTATATGTTCTCTATGGAAATGTACCGCTTATGAGCGGCAGCTCTCTTAAAAACGCGCTTTCTCTCTGCGTGAACGAGGGAAATGAGGCGGCCGCCGTCTTTTCAAGACAGCCTAATGGTGAGGACGTTACCGGAGCGTATGTGTTCTCTTCGAAAAAACTCATGACACTCATTAAAAACGGTGCATCGCGCTCAGCCGAGGAGCTTTTTCGCGCCTGTGATAAAAAAACACGTTTCCAAACCGATTGCAGATGCGAAACGAGTGCCGTCTATGATATGTGCTCTCTTCACGAAATCAGCGAGACTGTTCGCTTAAGAGAGATAGAGCATCAGCTTGACTGCGGTGTGAATATCCCGTGCTTTGACGGAGTTATGATTTCCCCGAACGTAAAAATCGGCGAGGGTACGCTTATTTTGCCCGGCACGATTTTACGCGGAAACGTAACGATAGGCAAAAACTGCACCGTAGGGCCCAATACGCTTCTTCACAATACAACTGTCGGCGATGATGCGTATTTAAACAGCGTTCAAAGCTTTGACGCAAGGATAATGAGCGGCGTAAATATAGGTCCGTTTGTTCACATAAGGCCCAATTCGGTGATAGGCGAAAAGGTGCATCTCGGCAACTTCGTCGAGGTGAAAAATTCCAATATAGATACAGGCACAAAGGTTTCGCACCTTACGTATGTCGGCGACAGCGACGTGGGCAAGAGGGTAAACTTCGGCTGCGGAACGGTAACGGTCAACTATACAGGCAAGGCGAAATTCAGAACCACCATAGGCGACGATGCGTTTATAGGCTGCAACACAAATCTTGTAGCTCCCGTGACGGTCGGTGACGGCGCATATACCGCGGCAGGCTCCACAATAACAGAGGACGTTCCCGGCGATTCGCTCGGTATAGCAAGAGCGCGTCAGGTCAATAAGATAGGCTGGTGCCTAAAAGATAAATAAGGACAGGTAAACACAATAATGTTAGGCAGATTCAAAAAAACGGAAGCTGTCGGCGCACCCGAATTTTTAGTGGCAGGGCTCGGTAACCCCGAGAAAAAATATACCCTGACACGTCATAATTCGGGGTTTTTGTGCGTTGACTTTCTTGCCGAAAAGCACGGTTTTAAAATAAATAAACTCAAGTTCAAGGCGGTTATAGCCGATACGGTTATAAACTCGCACCGCTGCATTGTAATGAAGCCGCAGACCTATATGAATTTAAGCGGAGAGGCCGTAAAGGCTGCGGCAGATTTTTATAAGATACCTCCGGAAAAAATCATTGTGATTTTTGACGATATATCGCTTGACGTAGGCAGACTGAGAATACGCCGCAAGGGCTCAGACGGCGGTCATAACGGTATAAAGAGTATAATATCCTGTATAGGCAGCCAAAATTTTCCGAGAGTCAAAATCGGCTGCGGCAAAAAGCCTCATCCCGATTACGACCTTGCCGCATGGGTTCTCTCCGAGTACAAAAAGGACGAGGCACCGGAGCTTAAAAAGGCACTTGATAATGCCTGCTGTGCGGTGGAGCTTATTCTGGACGGCAAAACAGACGAAGCCATGAACAAATATAATTCCTGAAGGAGCTTTAATTTAATATGTCAGCATTTGCTGAGGTCTTAAAGACCTCGCCCGAATATAAGACGCTCGAAAAGGCGGTAAAAAGCAAAAATCTGCCTGTCGGAGTTCTCGGCGTTTCGGGAATCCATAAGGCTCATATTATAAATTCGCTCTGCGGTAATTTAGGCCGCAGGGCTCTTGTCATTATGCCCGACGAAGCGGCTGCGACGAAGCTTTGCGAGGACTTGCGTGTTTTCGGTAAGAATTCGTTTCTGTATCCGGCGAGGGACTTTTCGTTTACCTCGGCGGAAAATCGTTCCCACGAATATGAGCAGCGCCGTATAAATGCGCTCACAAATATTTTAAACGGCACCGCCGATATAGTGGTTTGCTCCGCAGAGGCGGCGGTTCAGAGGACTATTCCGCCCGAGGACTTAAAAAAACATTCGCTTACGATAAGGCGAGGCGAGGATATTAAGCTCGGTGACATAACGAGTGTGCTTCTTTCCGCAGGCTATACGAGAGCCGATATGGTGGAGGGAGTAGGTCAGTTTTCCGTGCGCGGAGGAATACTCGACCTGTTTTCGCCAGACGACCAAAATCCCGTCAGAATAGAGTTTTGGGGCGATACCGTTGACACCATGGCTCATTTCGACATAATGTCTCAGCGAAGAACCGACAATGTTGATAAGCTGACGCTTATGCCGTCAACCGAGATAGTCTTTTCGGGCGGCGACGACTTAATGAAAAAGATTACCGCATTTTATGATACCGTAAAGGGTAAGGGAGCCAAAAAGGCTCGCGAAATGCTGCAAAAGGATATAGACAGGCTCAAAAACGGCGTGAGTTTAAGCTCTGCCGATAAGTATCTTCCGCTCGCTTACGAAGAGAATGCGACAATTTTAAGTTATGCCGATTCGCTTTTGCTTATTGTTTGCGAGAGTGCCGGAGTCAAGGAAAAGGCAAATACCGCAATAAAGCTCCAAAACGAGGATATCAAATATCTCCTTGAGGACGGCGAGCTTTGCCGCGGACTCGACGAGTTTACGATGACCTTCCCGGAGCTTACACGCGAATATGAAAAAAAGGATACTGTTTTTCTCGACGATTTTGCGCGCGGTTCGTTTGACGTACCGGTACGCGACCTTGTAACGTTTACGGCGTCAACACTTCCCGTATGGAACGGAAAGCTCGACATACTCTTGGACGATTTGTCTCCGCTTGTTCAAAAGGACTCGACGGTTGTAGTAATGGGAGGAACGGAAAAGGCTGCAAAAAACCTTGCTGAGGATCTCGAAAACGAGGATGTTCCGGCACTTTATTTTCCGCTCGAGCCTGCCGAATTTCCGCGTGGCAGAGTTTCGGTTTTGCCCGGTGCGCTCTCGGGCGGCTTCGGCTATCCGCACGAAAAATTTTATGCCTTTACCTATGGCAGAAACGCCGTTGCGTCCAAAAAAAGAAAAAGCAGGAGCGGGTTTAAAAAGGGACAGAGCCTCCACTCGCTTGATGAGCTTAAAAAGGGCGATTACGTTGTTCATTCGCTCCACGGTATAGGCGTGTTTGACGGCATCAATAAGCTTGAGGTCGGCAAAATAAACAAGGATTATATCAAAATCAAGTATGCAAAGGGCGACGTTCTGTATGTCCCGGTAACGCAGCTTGACCTTGTCTCAAAATATATAGGCCCTCACGAGGACGACGGCAGAACAGTAAAGCTGAATAAAATCGGCGGCAAGGACTGGGAAAAAACGAGAAATAAGGTTCGTGCCGCAGTCAAGGATATGGCGGATCAGCTCATAGCCCTGTATTCAAAAAGGCAAAACAGTCCCGGCTATGCATTTTCTCCGGATATAGATATGCAGAGCGATTTCGAACGGCGGTTTGAATATGACGAGACGTCCGATCAGCTCAGAGCAATCGATGAAATAAAGGGCGATATGGAAAAGCCTTATCCCATGGACAGACTTCTCTGCGGCGACGTTGGCTTCGGAAAAACCGAGGTCGCGCTTCGTGCGGCTTTTAAATGCGCGGCAGACGGTAAGCAATGCGCAATACTTGTTCCCACAACAATTCTCGCGTATCAGCATTACCGTACCATACTTAAAAGATTTGACGGTTTCCCTGTCGAGATAGAGATGCTGTCACGCTTCAGAACTCCTAAGGAGCAGGAGAAAATACTTAAAAATTTGAAGCGAGGCTCGCTTGACATAATCGTAGGCACGCACCGTCTTGTTTCAAAAGATGTAAAATTTAAGGACCTCGGCCTTTTAATAGTCGATGAGGAGCAGCGCTTCGGCGTGGCTCAAAAGGAGAAGCTTAAGGAGCTGTTCCCAACGGTTGATGTTTTGACCTTGTCGGCGACGCCTATCCCGAGAACGCTTAATATGGCTATGACCGGCATACGCGATATGTCCGTAATAGAGGAGGCTCCGCAGGACAGATACCCCGTTCAGACATATGTTATAGAGCATGATATGGGAATTCTCTGCGAGGCCATGGAGAAGGAACTTCGCAGAGGCGGTCAGGTATATTATCTCCACAACCGTGTCGAATCAATCGAAAGCACGGCGGCTAAGATAAAGGAAATGATGCCGTCGGCTCGTATAGCCGTGGCGCACGGCCGAATGGGCGAGGAGGAGCTGTCTGAAATCTGGCGTGACTTGCTTGAGGGCGACATAGACATACTCGTTTGCACCACCATCATCGAGACGGGCGTCGATGTTCCGAATTGCAATACGCTGATTATCGAGGACGCCGACAGGCTCGGACTCGCACAGCTTCATCAGATACGCGGACGAGTCGGCAGAAGCACACGCAGAGCGTCGGCATATTTCACGTTTAAGCGCGGCAAGGAATTGTCGGAAATAGCGAACAGACGACTTTCGGCAATAAGGGAATATACCGAATTCGGCTCCGGCTTTAAGATTGCCATGCGTGACCTTGAAATCCGCGGAGCGGGCAACGTCCTCGGTGCGCAGCAGCATGGCCATATGGAGGCGGTAGGCTACGATATGTACTTGCAGCTTCTCGGTGAAGCCGTGGAGGAGGAAAAGGGCGAAAAGCCGATTTCGCGTAAGAAGGAGTGTCTCATAGATATGCAGATAGACGCTCACATTCCCGATAATTACATCAAGAGCATTCCTCAGAGGCTTGCGGTTTACCGCAGAATTGCGGACATTAAAAATACAGAAGATGCAGAGGACGTTAAGGATGAGCTTCGCGACCGATTCGGTGAAATTCCGCAGTCGGTTCAGGGACTTATCGATGTTTCGCTTCTTCGTAATACCGCCGCCGCAAAGGGTATATACGAAATAGGGCAAAAGGGCAATTCCGTTATCCTTTATGTGAACGATATAGATACAAATACGGTTTTGAACCTGTCCTCCATGATGCGCGGCAGAGTGTCCATAATGGATTACGGCAAAAAGCACATCGCGGTAAAGATTGCCGATGGTCAGTCGCCGCTCGATACGCTCAAGGAAATATTCGGATATATGGTGTTCTGATTATGAAGATAGCTGTTGTTTGCGACTCTTTTAAAGGGAGTCTTACGTCAAAGGATGCTTGCGCCGCGGTTAAAGACGGACTTCTTCGGTGTAACAAAAATTTTGAGGTGCTTTCTCTGCCGTTTGCCGACGGCGGAGAGGGGACCTCTCGCTGTTTTTACGATATACTCGGAGGGCAGCTTCGAAAAGCGGCGGTGCACGACCCTCTGCTTCGTGAAATCACGGCGGAATACACCGTCTTGCCCGACGGTACCGCTGTAATTGATATAGCCTCGGCAAGCGGGCTGACGCTTCTCAAGAGCAGCGAGCGCGACGCCGTGAAGGTGTCGTCATTGGGAAGCGGAGAACTGATTTGCGACGCTGCGGAGCATGGGGCAAAACATATAATTCTCGGACTCGGCGGCAGTGCTACCACGGATGCGGGGACGGGCATTTTGTATGCCCTCGGTATGCGGTTCTTTTCGGAGGACGGCGTCGAGGTTTTGCCCGACGGTCAAAATATGATACGAGTTAAGAAAATACGGCGAACCGAGAATTTTGAAAGATTCAAGGATATAAAGTTCACTCTCGCGTGTGACGTCACAAATCCTCTGTGCGGAGAAAACGGAGCGGCTTATGTTTTTTCTCCGCAAAAGGGAGCCTCGAAGAACGATGTGGAGCTTTTGGACGACGGCTTACGAAATATAGGAGAGATTTTTGAAAAAGCGTCCGGCAAAAAGATTATAAATCTTCCGGGAGCCGGAGCTGCGGGCGGCATCGGCGGTGGATTATCCGCCTTTTTGAACTGTGAGCTCCAAAGCGGATTTGATGTGCTGGCAAGGGCTGCATCGCTTGAGGATAAAATACGTCGCTCCGATGCGGTTATAACAGGCGAGGGCAAGACGGACAGGCAAACCCTATTCGGCAAGCTTCCTAAGAGGGTCTCGGACATAGCCGAAAAATTCGGTGTTCCGTGTATCCTTTTGAGCGGCGACGTCGAAAACGATATTTCCGCCGAGGAACTCGGAGTATGCGAAATACATAAAATAAAGGAAAACGGTATAAGCCTTGAGCATTGTATGAAAAACGCCGCCTCGCTTTTGTCCGAAAGAGCTTTTGCGATAGGCAAAGACTCAAAAATAATAAATAAGCAATATAGCAGAAAACAAGAGAAAATGCGAGAAAACGAGAGATAAATCATATAATCGTTAAAATATTGAAAAAACGGTGTTGACGAAATCGTTTCTTCGTGATAATATATTCGGGCAATAAAAAAGAAATAATTATTCGGAGGTTATGTTTTATGTCAACTTATATGCCTAAGGCTGCCGACATCAGCCGTAACTGGTATGTTCTTGATGCTGACGGCAAAACCCTCGGTTCCGTTGCTGCGGAGGCTGCTACGCTTCTTCGCGGCAAGCACAAGCCGACATTTGCTCCTCACGCTGACTGCGGCGATCACGTAATCGTAATCAACGCCGGCAAAATAGTTCTTACAGGCAACAAGCTTGAAAAGAAAATGTACTATCATCACACCGGTTATATCGGTAACATGAAGAAGATTCAGTATAAGACCCTTATGGCTGAAAAGCCCGAATTTGCTCTTAAAAAGGCAGTTAAGGGTATGCTTCCCGATAACTCACTCGGCAGAAAGCAGCTTACAAGACTTCGTATCTTCAAAGACGGCGAACACACACATGAGGCTCAGAAGCCCGAAGTTAAAGAATTCTGAGAAAGGGAGGCAAAAATAAATGTACGAGACTAATCCTTATTTTTACGGCACAGGCAGAAGAAAGAAGTCGGTTGCAAGAGTTCGCGTTTATGCAGGCTCAGGCAAAATAACGATAAACAATCGTGATATCGACGATTATTTCGGCCTTGAAACACTTAAACTTATAGTTCGTCAGCCTCTCGCTCTCACCGGCACAGCTGACAAATTCGACATCGTCTGCAACGTTCAGGGCGGCGGTGTAACAGGCCAGGCAGGCGCAATTCGCCACGGTCTTTCAAGAGCTCTTCTTCAGTACGACGAAAATCTTCGTTCGGCACTCAAGAAGGCCGGCTTCTTGACTCGTGACCCGAGAATGAAAGAGAGAAAGAAATACGGTCTCAAAGGCGCTCGTCGCGCACCGCAGTTCTCAAAGAGATAATCGGTTACGATTTTTCAATCAAATACTTCAAAAGCCATGGGAAATCAACGGTTTTCCGTGGCTTTTTTATATAGCGATACCATAACGGCTTCTTTGCATAGACCGAAAAAAGGATTTTGCATTCGGGTCGCTGTGTTTTAAAATTTCCCCAAAAAAGCCTTGACAGGTAACCGAACTGTTACTACTATTTGGAAGTGAATTTATGACGGGAGATACAAAGGAGCGTATTTCGGAAACCGCGCTTTTTGAGGCAATGTACAATGAATTGCCTTCGCGATAAAAAGAGATTGCGGTTTTTGTCCTGTACGATGGCGAGACTAAAAGCGTTGTCGGGAAATTGTCTTTTATTTAACAAAAAAACAGCCTAAGCTATTGCAATTATTGTTGAAATATTATATAATCTGCTCATTGATTAAACAGAAAATAAATTTGGGGGATAACTATGAGCTGGACATTATATTGGGTGCTTTTGGCAATCGGCATTGTTATGACAGGTATATTTTTGTTCTTGCGCGTTAAAAAGGGCGGAATTTCCGCACTGTATGCCAAGGCGGCGGCGAGTCTCTGTTTTATTTCAACCGCTTTTGCCGCAACAAGCGCAAACCGCGACAATATTCAATTCGGCCTTTGGGTGGCGTTTGGGCTTATACTCGGAATGGTCGGCGATATTTGGCTTGACTTGAAATGGATTTATTTGCAGGATAAGGATTCATATCTTTATTCCGGCTTTATCTCATTCCTTTTAGGTCACATCTGTTTTAACGTGGCGATTTATAAAAGCTACAGATTTACCGGCAAAACACTTGCTGTTTCCATAGGCGTATCGCTTCTTATAGCTCTCGGCAATATATTGACCGAAAAGCTTATGAAAAATCATTTCGGTAAGTTTAAATTCATTGTATTTCTCTATACCTTCTTCCTGGCGTTGACTATGGTTTCGGCCATTATAGCGGCAATTGCCACCGGATTTGAAAAGGTTTGGGTTGTTATGGCTGTGGGCGGTGTCCTCTTTACTCTGTCCGACGCCGTGCTTTCGGGTATGTATTTCGCCGAGAATAAGAATACAAAATTCAACATATTCTTAAATCACATCTTATATTATGCCGCTCAGTTTACGATGGCGGCGACAATCCTTTGCATTAAATAAAAAATCGGTGGGAGCTTAAATTTAGTTCCCACCGTTTTTTACAGCAGCCTTTAGTTAAAAAATAACTAAGCCTTGATTATTACATTTTTAATGCTTTCAGTCCTGAAATGACTTTAAGGCGTCAATTGTATTTTGTATCAGCTCATCAAGCGAAATACCGAGCATATCCGCACCGCGCTGTATGACCTCGCGAGAGCAGCCGGCGGCAAAATTCTTCGCCTTGAATTTTTTCTTCACGGATTTAAGCTCAAGATCCTGTACGCTGTGCGACGGGTGCATTTTTACAACGGCTCCTATAAGCCCAGTAAGCTCATCTACCGCATAAAGGACCTTTTCCATCTCATGTTCCGGCTTAATGTCTACCGTTATGCCGTACCCGTGGCTTGCCGTTGCGTGAATTATCTTTTCGTCAATGCCTCTTTCGCGCATTATTTCCTGTTCCTTTATGCAGTGCTCTTCGGGATACATTTCAAAGTCAAGGTCATGTAAAAGACCTACGATTCCCCAAAAATCCCTGTCGCCGCCGTAGCCGAGTTTGTCGGCAAAATACATCATTGTTTTTTCAACCGTTTCGGCGTGCTCAAGGTGAAACGGCTCTTTGTTGTATTCCGTAAGGAGCGCGTATGCTTCGTCTCTTGTCATATTCAAACACCCTTTTGTGTATTTATTTTGCCCTGTAATTCGTCAAATCTTTTACGACTTCACCTGCTATTATCAGCCCGACTACCGACGGGACAAACGCATTACTGCCGGGGATAGCGCGTCTTTGCGTGCAATTTCTCGCCGTACCGGGAGGGCAAATGCAGTGCTCGCGGCAGCTTATCGCCGTATCCTCAATGGGTACAAGCGGCTTTTCCTTTGAATAAACAACCTTGAGTTTTTTAACTCCGCGTTTTTTCAGCTCGTATCGCATAACTCTCGCAAGCGGACAGACCGAAGTCTTATAAATATCAGTCACCTCAAATGCAGTCGGGTCCATCTTGTTGCCGGCGCCCATTGAGCAGATTATGGGAGTTTGGCTCTTTTGCGCCTGCATAACAAGCTCGATTTTGCCCGATACGGTATCTATGGCGTCAACAACATAGTCGTACTGTGAAAAATCAAATTCCGCCGACGTTTCCGGAGTGTAAAACTTCCGATGCGTTGTAACCTCGCAGTCCGGATTTATGTCCTTGATGCGTTCTTCGGCAACCTCGACCTTATATTTTCCTATTGTTGAACGCGTTGCGATTATCTGACGGTTTATATTCGTAAGGCAGACCTTGTCATCGTCTATAAGGTCTAATTTACCAATGCCCGATCTTGCAAGCGCCTCCACGGTGTAGCCGCCGACGCCGCCTATGCCGAATACGGCAACGCGCGAATTTTGCAGCTTTTCCATGGCTTCTTTTCCGAGAAGCAGCTCGGTACGTGAAAACTGATTCAGCATAATTTCCGCCTTTGTATTATAATAAATATTTTTGCGCAACAGGCA
This sequence comes from Eubacterium sp. CAG:180, assembly GCA_000432435.1. Classification (GTDB taxonomy): domain Bacteria; phylum Bacillota; class Clostridia; order Oscillospirales; family Acutalibacteraceae; genus Fimenecus. The sequence goes on along the minus strand of HF993120.1, from coordinate 40,601 downwards.
GCGTGCTGTCTGCGATGCCGTATATGGGTTGTTTCGAATTTATTTTTATCAGATGCAGTAAGAGCCGTTTGCGCCTACTGCCTTGTCGATTAAATCCTGAATAGTGACGCTGTCGGCATATTTGTTGATAACATCGTAAAAGCCGCGCCAAAAATCAAGTGTCTCACAGTATGCGCTGCGCTCGCAATAGCTTTTTTCGTCCTGTAAACAGGCAACGGGCGACAGCGAACCCTCGCAGACTCTGAGAATGTCTCCCGCCGTGCATTTTTCGGGGTCAACATTGAGCTTGTAGCCGCCGGCATTGCCGCGAAAGCTGCGTATAAGGCCGGCCTTACTCAGAATTGAAACCACCTGTTCAAGATATTTCACCGATATATCCTGCCTTGAGGATATATCTTTAACAGAGACCGGTGCGGCATTTTGGTGGCGGCCTATATCTATCATAACGCGCAAAGCGTAGCGCCCTTTTGTTGAAATCATAACATATCCTCCGTTTCAAAATATATCCCTATTATACTACCGATTTAGTAGGATAGTCAAGACCGAGTTTATGTGTTAAAAATCCCGGTTTAACAACAGAACTTAAAGAATAATGAGCAAAACAAAGAGAATGTTATTAAGACGGTTTCAAGAACCGTCCTCTGACAAAAACAAAAGCCGAAACTAAGAAGTAAAATTTACTGCTGCGTTTCGGCTTTTCGTATTCGTAATATGTAATATTAAATGCTTCGAGGGTTACATATCGCCGTTTTTATCCTGCGGCTTCTCGGAACTTGCCGCACGCATACTTTGAGGCATATACGCATTTGACTTTTCTTCCGGAGCGTTGTATTTTTCAGCCTGAAAAGAGGGCTCGTTTTTGTACTCGGCAGCTTTGTTTTTATTGCCTTTTACAATATTTATAATAGGTCTGACTGCGCCGAGTGCACACAGAAATATGCCGATTATCAGGTCGGTCACATATGATTTGGAGATTTCGGGCTCACTGAGAAATCTGTAAGCATTTCTCAATGACTCGGCAAAGGTGAGCGTAAAATCTATCTCGCCGTCGGCAAACCACGACTGATAGGCACTGTAAACATCCTTTGCAAGACAGCAGTACCAAGCGAGAATTATCACAAGCAAAGCCATAACCACGGAAATTATGCAGCCGAATTTGCTGAGCTTTTTAGCGAAAACCTCATATCCTTTAAACGCACATATAACTCCTATCAGTCCGCTTATTGCGGCAATATAGCCTACTTGGTACAGCAGAAAATACACTACTCCTCCCGCAAGTGAAAAAAGGAGCGCACCTACCGTGCCTGCAAGACGATTTTCGGGAACGACCGCAGTATCGGAGCTCTCCGTATATTGTGAGAGAGGTTCGATTTCTTTTGAATTTTTCATTTTGAAATTCATCACCTTTCGGGCATCGGATGCTTGCAGGCACCGTTTTGCCGCAGTTTTGATTTAACTTGACATCGGCAAGGCGAACCTTACAGAGAATGCAACGATAAGATTATACATAAGAATGCGAACTTTGTCTATAAAAAGATTATGTTGCCATTTCTTACGGCAATGTTACAGCGAATAAAATATAATCTTTCGCGAAATGGTATAAATACGTCAGCAGTTAGTAAGCGGATATTTTTTATACAAAGAAAAACGGAGCAAAGTTTGCTTTGCTCCGACGTGGTGCGGGTAGCAGGACTTGAACCTGTACAGAGTTGCCTCCACAAGAACCTGAATCTTGCGCGTCTGCCAATTCCGCCATACCCGCATATTAAGTTTTGTCCTCTGAATTTTACACGGCGAGGACATCCGAGGCGGAGCTTACTTTCGGCTTGTTCCGCAAATATAAAAACGCATTTCTGCGATTTTACCGTTTTCGGCGTGGGCGCATTATCGGACACGGTATCTGCCGATTTGCCGCACGATATAATATATGATATTAAAAATCAAAGCCTCGTATTACCGAGAAGCGATAAAGTATAGATTTTTAATTTCCGCTGTTTATAATACCATTTAGCGGCGTTGTTGTCAAACCCTTTTTATGCGCGCGTAATTGACAAAACGGTCAAAGTAACTTATGATATAAACATTAAAAGGAGTTGATAAAATGGGGAGCGGTAAATTGCCTGCCGATGGAACAAACAGCCCAAAAAGGCTTTATTATATCGATATTCTCAATATTCTGTCTTGTTTTGCCGTTGTGGTGCTGCATTGCTCCGGCGGAGTTTTTTATTACCAGAAAACACGCCTTTGGTTCATATATATGTTTTTGCAGACCGTAGCTCATTTTGCCGTGCCCGTGTTTTTTATGATAACCGGTGCAAATTTACTTGATTACCGTAAAAAATACGATACAAAGACGTTCTTTAAAAAACGTGCCGCAAGAACACTTGCACCGTTTCTTTTTTGGTCGCTGCTTTACTGGGTACGCCCGTTTGTGTTAAAGCAGGCAACCGTGCCCATGAGCGCAAAGGGGCTTTTCCTTGCGATATTCAATAACGAGGCAAATTATGTATTTTGGTTTTTCTATTGCATTTTTGCCGTATATATGTGCCTGCCGCTGTTTTCGCTCGCCGCGGATAAGAAAAACATCAAAACCATAGAGTATGTGTGCGTTCTCGGCTTTGTGTTCAATTCGGTTTTGCCGCTCGTCAACAGATTTGTAATTCCCGTATACGGTGGACTGACTCCGGTTATAGTAACGGGCTATGTGGTATTTGTCTTTATGGGCTGGCTTATAAAAAACAAGGATTATACCAAAAAGGCGCGTATACTTATTTATATGTCGGGTATTTTCGGAGCCGCCCTAATGTTTTTCGGAACATATATTGTCAGCAAAAAAAGCGGGGAAACCGACACTTTGTTTATGGACTATACGTCGATAGCCTGCCTGCCTATGTCCGCCGCCGTATTTACGGCAGCGAAATATATCAAATGGGAGCGGCTTTTCAGGATTATTCCGGAAAAATTCATAAGAGCCCTGTCGTCGCTCAGCCTCGGAATATATGTTACGCATATGCTCGTTTTGTTTGCGTTTGATAAAGTGGCTGTTTTTGCGGAGCATCCCGTGTATTATTCGGTGTTTATGCCGTTTATAGCATATATTATATGCGCCGTACTGTCGTTCATTATCAAAAAAATACCGATTTTAAAACATATTATGCCTTAAAATCCTTTTTCAAAAATTCAGCTACGCCGTCATTATTGTTTTCCCCTATGACTTCATCGGCAATCTGCCGAAGCTCCGGGACAGCATTTTTGACGGCGTATTTTCTGTCCGCCAGCGAAAACAGAAGTATATCGTTTCTGTTGTCACCGAACGCCGCGATTTTGTCCGCGCCGACCAGGGCCATAACCTCCTGTGCGCCGTTAGCCTTACTCGCCTTACTGCTGTATATTTCGAGAAACCAGTATGGGGTGTATGTGTCGGCGTAAAAAGAACAGGTAACTCCGTTTATTTTCTGCGCCGCGTCATGGATGGGCTTCAGCTCGTCATATTCGTCGGAAAGACTTATAAAAACGGGGTGCATATCGTCTAAAATCTCGTATTCGGAGACTTTTTTAAATTCGCCGAAGAATTTACCCTTCCTTTTTTCGTAAAAATCACGGTGAATAGGCAATTTGAAATCAGTGTATTCTATTGTGAATTTTCCGTCGTCGCCGTAGAAAAAGACAAACGGCGATTTGTTCCTTTTCACAAATATTTCCGTTATCGCAAAAAAGGCGTCCTTCGGTATCTCGTGGTAGGCAACCGCTTTTTTGTTCTTTAAATCAAACAGAAACACACCGTTCATAAGCACCGCCGGCACGGATATGTCAATATCCTTCAAAAGCTCTGCGGCAGACATTGCGCTTCTTGCGGTAGCAACGGTAAACAGCATACCGTTTTTTATAAGCTCATTTATTATTTCGACGCTGCGGCGGCTTACTTTCCCGCCGTCATTCAGGAGCGTTCCGTCCATATCCGATATGTAAAGTGTTTTCATTTATCTCTCCGTTAATTTTTTAGAAAGAGTTTAGCATACGCAAAATGCATTGTCAAACCATACGGCAGGATAAAAATTTTAATTGCCTTGAATGTTGATTTATGGTAAAATTTATGTAAAATATCCGAAAGGGGTACATGAAATGACAAAAAAATCTAAAACCCTGATTTCAATATTGCTGTTTGTAGTTTTGTTCGGCGGACTTCTTTTAACCGCTACGTTTACCGATTTGCAGGTGAGCGATATCCTGACGCGGCATGCTTTGGCGTCACATTCGTATTACACTAACGACCCGTTCGGTGCCACATTTGAGAGCGTCGGCAGCGCGCCTGTTTATTTTATGCTTGCATTCAGTATACAGATACTCTTTTGGGGTGTTCGCAGATTTTGGAAAAAACGCCCGATAAAGGATATTGTTGAAGTTATAGGCGTCATAGCGGGTACTGCGGCATATTACGCATTTTTAAGTGAGACCGTGGGCTATCTTTTACAACACCTGAATGCGGAGAGCTACAAGGGCTCGGCTTTTTTGTCGGGGGTTGCGTTGTTTTTGGCGGCGCTTTTTATGCTGTTCGGAACCCTTGCCGTAAAGAATTTCTCCGATGAATCCATAAAAAAGCTTATAAACTTTGCGTTTGCAATGATTTGCACCGTAATACTCGCAAATGCCGTGGTTGCGATAGTTAAAATTCCGTTCGGACGTATGCGTTACCGCGCTATGAATACCGCCGGCGGTGCTTCGATAGGCGGATTTGCGAATTTCACAAGATGGTATGTGAGAAACGGTCAGATGGACAAGGCG
>HF993120.1:32347-35770 GCA_000432435.1 Eubacterium sp. CAG:180 | reverse complement strand
TCGGCACGACAGACGCGTGCAAGTCTTTCCCGAGCGGTCACACCTGCGCCGCGGGAATGAGCTACGGGCTTATAATGCTCGCGGATTCTCTCGGTATAAAGAGTAAGGGCAAAAGAGCCGCCCTTTGGATATGCCCGATATTGTTCACGGGAATTGTTGCCGTAAGCAGAATAGTTGTCGGCGCTCACTTCTTCAGCGACGTGCTTATGGGCGGTACTATTTCTTTTCTCTCGGTTATGCTTTTCCGCGAAATATTCATTTTAAAGGGTGCAAATCTCAAGGCCGTTTTTGCAAAAAGCAAAGAGTGATAAAAAATTTTTTACATTATCAAATATGGTATTGAAATTCAAAAAATATATGTTACAATGTGTTTAAACATAATAAAGGAGGTCATGTAAAATGGCATATAAGATTTCGGATGACTGCATTTCATGCGGCGCTTGTGCTGCTGAGTGTCCGGTTGAGGCTATCAGCGAAGGCGACGGCAAGTATGAAATAGATGCAGATAAGTGCATTGACTGCGGTACTTGTGCAGATACATGCCCGGTAGGCGCTCCCGCACAGGAATAATTTAAAGAAATAAAGGTAAGCGAGGATGTTTTCCCCGCTTACTTTTTTTATGCCCCGAAAATGCGGCGAAGCACACATTTTTGCTCGTTTCGGCTTCGGCGGTATCGTCGGGAAAATATATTCCGCCGTTTTTCGATAAAAACATTGACTTTTTATGATTTTCAAATTATATTTATCTCATACCAATTAGGGAGTGCATACTTTTGTACTTCCCAACAATATCTATCGGTTGGAAAGGGGCTGCATAATTGGAAAACAAAGCAGTAATAATTGACCTTAAGAACATTTCAATAAGCTTTGATGACCAGCCTATACTAAAAGATGTGAGTCTCGAGATACACGACGGCGAATTCGTCACTTTACTCGGACCCTCGGGCTGCGGTAAAACGACGACACTTCGTATAATAGCCGGGTTTCTCTCTCCGGACAGCGGCGATGTCATTTTCGAAGGTGAAAAAATAAATGGTGTTCCTGCTCATAAACGACAGGTGAACACCATTTTTCAGCGTTATGCACTGTTCCCCAACCTTAACGTTGCGGACAATATCGCCTTCGGTTTAAAGCTTCAGAAGAAGTCAAAAAGTGAAATTAAAAAAATCGTTGAAGAGATGCTCTCGCTCGTAAACCTCAAGGGATTTGAAAAACGCAATGTTTCTTCGCTTTCCGGAGGTCAGCAGCAGCGCGTCGCAATTGCGCGCGCCCTTGCCGTTAAACCGCGCGTATTGCTTCTCGACGAACCGCTCGGAGCACTTGACTTAAAGCTTCGCAAGGATATGCAAAGCGAGCTCAAAGCCATACAGCAGCGGCTCGGCATAACGTTTATATATGTAACGCACGACCAGGAGGAAGCACTCTCCATGTCCGATACCATAGTGGTTATGGACGGCGGCGTTATTCAGCAGATAGGCTCGCCCACCGATATTTACAATGAACCGCAGAACGCTTTTGTTGCGGATTTCATAGGCGAAAGCAATATTGTGGACGGTGTTATGCTCTCCGACTACAACGTCGAATTCCAGGGTATGCGCTGCCGCTGCGTCGATAAGGGCTTCGGCCTTAACGAACCCGTAGATGTAGTTGTGCGACCGGAGGATATAGATATGGTGCCGCCCGGGGAGGGTATGCTATCCGGCGACGTTACCTCTGTTACGTTTAAGGGCGTTCACTATGAAATAATCGTTGACATTAAAGGCTTTAAGTGGATGATACAGACCACCGAAAAAGCCGAAGTCGGCGACCGTATAGGTATTTCGATAAAGCCGGATGAAATTCAGATAATGAAAAAGAGCGAATATTCGGGTCTTTACGGCGATTACAGCTCGTTCAGCGAAGAATTTGACGAGCTTTCCGACCCCAATGCAGAGCTTACGGATGAAGACGAAGTCTCCGAGATTGGAGAGTAAGCCATGAAAAAGTCTTCTCTCACCTTAAAGCTCATAAACGCTCCGTATATGATATGGGCGGTGCTTTTTATCTTGGCTCCGCTTATAATGGTAATCTACTACGCTTTTACCGACCGCAGCGGCGCATTTACCCTTGACAATATCAAGGCGCTCTCATCCTACGGAGCTATCTTCGGCAGATCTGCGTGGTATGCGGTTTTGGCTACGGTCATTTGCCTTATTCTTGCATATCCGCTCGCGTATATTATGGCAAAGAGCCGTGCGAACACTCAGCGAACCATAATGATGCTCATAATGCTCCCCATGTGGATGAATTTCCTTATCCGCACATATTCGTGGATAACGATTCTCTCAAATACAGGCCTTATAAATTCGCTTTTAAAGGCTGTGGGGCTGCCCACGGCACAGCTTATCAACACTCCGGGCGCGGTAATCCTCGGAATGGTATATAACTTTTTGCCGTATATGGTGCTGCCGATATACTCCGTTATGTCAAAGCTTGATAAAAGCCTTGTTGAAGCGGCACAGGATCTCGGAGCGGGTAAGCTTCAGGTGCTCAAAAAGGTCATCTTTCCGCTAAGCCTGCCCGGCGTTGTTTCCGGTATAACAATGGTGTTCGTCCCGTCGGTAAGTACCTTTTATATCAGCCAAAAGCTCGGCGGCGGAAAATTCCTGCTTATCGGAGACTCCATTGAAATGCAGTTCCAGTCAGCATACAACTATAATCTCGGAGCGTCGCTCTCACTTGTTCTGATGCTTCTCATAATAGTATGTATGCTTATTATGAATCGCTTTGCCGATAATGAAGAGGGGGCGATGATAATATGAAAGCTCTCAAAAAAATATACATCGCTCTTATAATGCTGTTTCTTTATGCCCCGATGCTCGTTATGGTGGTGTTCTCGTTTAACGCCTCAAACAGCACAAGCGTTATGTCGGGATTTTCGCTGAAATGGTATGTCGAAATGTTCCGTAACGCCACGGCTCTTACGGCTCTTCGTAACACACTTGTTTTAGCCGTTACCTCCGCTCTTATTTCGATTATTATCGGAACGGCGGCGGCAGTCGGAATAAATGCAATGAAAAAACGGTGGCTGAGAAGTGCCGTTATGACCGTTACAAACGTACCTATGATGAATCCGGAAATAGTTACGGGTGTTTCGATGATGCTCCTTTTTGTATTTGCCGGCAAAATAGTGTCGTCGAGCAGCGTTTTGGGCTTCCCCACGCTTTTAATAGCTCACGTCACGTTTAATTTGCCTTATGTCATACTTTCCGTATTGCCGAAGCTTCGACAGACCGACCGCCATCTCTCGGAGGCGGCGCAGGACCTCGGCTGTACACCGACCTCCGCTTTTTTCAAGGTTGTGCTTCCCAATATCAAGTCCGGTATAATAACCGGCTTTATAATGGCCTTTACGCTTTCGCTGGACGACTTCATAATCAGCTA
>HF993120.1:0-32284 GCA_000432435.1 Eubacterium sp. CAG:180 | reverse complement strand
CCGATAGTCATTTTCTCAATGACAAAGAAGAAGGTAAAACCCGATATGTATGCGTTATCGACGCTGATATTTGTATCGGTGCTTGTGCTTATGATTCTTATGAATGTGCTTCAGGCGCGCAGCGAAAAGAAGGAACGTAAAAGAGCCAAAGGCTCAGAGGGTTGAGAAAGGAACGTGAAAAATGAAAAAGATAATTTCTGTTGTATTAACATTGACCTTGCTTGCGGGAATACTTATGCTTTCGGGCTGCTCGCTTAAAACCGAAAAGCTTGATACGGCCGCTCTTCTCGGAAATTATAATATCGAGGAGCTTAAAGGTACCGAAATAAATGTATATAACTGGGGTGAGTACATTTCCGACGGCGAGGGCGGAAGCGTTGACGTCATCTCCGAATTTGAAAAGCTCACGGGAATAAAGGTCAACTATAATATGTATGACAGTAACGAGGACCTTTATGCAAAGCTCAAGAGCGGCGGAGTAAATTACGACGTTATAATTCCGTCGGATTATATGGCAGAGCGTTTAAAGAACGAGGGACTCTTACAGAAGCTTGACTATTCGGTGATAACCAATTACGAGGGTATCGGCGACGAATACAAAAACCTTTTCTTTGACGAAAACAACGAGTATACAGTAGCTTACACGGGCGGTATGGTCGGACTTATCTATAATACGACCATGGTTTCCGAAAAGCCCGACAGCTGGAGCGCTATGTGGGATCCGAAATATTCCGGCGAAATTCTCACATTCAACAATTCACGCGACGCATTCGGTGTGGCACAGTATCTACTCGGCTACGATGTAAACTCGACGAATCCCGATGAGTGGCGCGCTGCGGAGGAAAAGCTCAAGGAGCAAAAGCCGCTGATTCAGTCGTATGTTATGGATGAGGTATTTAATAAGATGGAGGCGGGCGAAGCCGCCATGGCTCCGTATTACGCAGGAGATTACCTCACAATGAAGCAGGAAAATGACGATCTTGCATTTGTTTACCCCAAGGAGGGAACAAATAAATTTGTTGACGTAATGTGCATCCCGTCAAGCTCTGAAAACAAAAAGGCTGCTGAGCTGTTTATAAATTATATGTGCGAGCCCGAGGTAGCCCTCCACAACGCCAATTATCTCGGCTATCTCTGCCCCGTTACGGCTGTTCTCAGCGATGACAGGTATGAGTATAAGGATAACGAGGTGCTCTACCCCAAGCAGGAAGTGAAAACGCAGTTCTTCCACAATCTTGACCAGGATACGCTTGATCTTCTTTCAAAGCTTTGGGAGGATCTCAAGCTCGCGTAATTCGGTTTCGGCTATACGTTAAAAATTTTAAATCGTGTTTGGCGCGTCGCAACGGCTGTGAGCATTTGCGGCGCGTCTTTTGTATCTTATATATCGACAGTTTTTGTGCCTAACGGTCCGCTTTTTCTTGACTTATTATATAAAAAGATATAAAATATCTTAGATAGTGTATTAAAATGCGAACAGTATTACAAATGATACCGTTACACTGTCAAAAACCAATAAATTTTCTTATTTTCAAGCATGATAATCGGAAAACTAAAAACCAAAAGGAGGTGCAGAACTTTTTGAATCCTGTAACGATAGCTATAATAGCCGCAGTCGCAGCTGCAGTTGTTTTCGGAGTCGTCGGATTTGTACTCGGCGAGGTACACCGTAAAAAGGTGGCGGAGTCTGCCATAGGCTCGGCTACGGAGGAAGCTACCAGAATCGTAAATCAGGCTGTTCAGACAGCGGAAAATAAAAAGAGAGAAGCGATTTTGGAAGCAAAGGACGAAATCCATTCGTTGAGATCCGAGGCTGAAAAGGAAAACAGAGAGCGCAGAGCGGAGGTTCAGCGGCAGGAACGCAGAATAATTCAAAAAGAGGAGTCTCTCGATAAAAAGACAGAGGCTCTTGAAGCAAAAGAAGAAGCTTTAAACGAAAAGGTCAAAACAGCCGATAAAAAACTCGAAGAGGTTGAAAAAATCAAAAAGAGCCAGTTCGATATGCTCGAAAAAATTTCGGGCTATACAAAGGAACAGGCTAAGACCTTGCTTTTGCAAAATCTCGATGAGGAGCTCACTCACGACAAGGCCGTTAAAATTATGGACTTTGAGCAGAGAACCAAGGATGAGCAGGACGCTCTTGCGCGTGAGATAATCTCTACCGCAATACAGCGCTGTGCCGCCGATCAGGCTGCAGAAGCCACGGTTTCGGTGGTTACTCTTCCCAATGACGAGATGAAGGGCCGTATAATCGGCCGCGAGGGCAGAAACATACGCACACTCGAAACAATAACCGGTGTTGACCTTATAATCGACGACACACCGGAAGCCATAACCGTTTCAAGTTTTGAACCGGTTCGTCGCGAAATAGCAAGACTTACTATCGAAAAGCTTATTTCCGACGGCAGAATACATCCCGCACGCATTGAGGAGATGTACGAAAAATCAAAGCGCGAGGTTGAGCAGACCATACGTCAGACCGGTGAACGCGCAGTAGTTGACGCAGGTGTAAACGGCATACATCCGGAGCTTGTCAAGATACTCGGAAAATTAAAATACCGCACAAGCTACGGCCAGAATGTGCTTAATCATTCGCTTGAGGTTTCCTACATAGCGGGGCTTATGGCGGCAGAGCTCGGTGCCGATGTTAAAACGGCTAAAAGAGCGGGACTTCTTCACGATATAGGCAAGGCGCTTGACCGTGAATTTGAAGGCTCTCATGTCGATTTGGGCGTTGAATACGCAAGGAAATATAAGGAAAACGAGAATGTAGTACATGCAATTCAGGCTCACCACGGCGACGTGGAGGCAAAGACGGTTGTTGCTTGTCTCGTTCAGGCGGCGGACGCAATTTCAGCCGCAAGACCCGGCGCAAGACGCGAAAATGTTCAGAACTACATCAAGCGTCTTGAAAAACTCGAAGAAATAGCAACGTCGTTTGAGGGCGTTGAGAAGTCATTTGCAATTCAGGCAGGCCGTGAGATTCGCATAATGGTTAAGCCCGAAGTTATAAGTGACGATCAGATGGCACTTGTTGCGCGCGAAGTTGTCAAAAAGATTGAGGATGAGCTTGAATATCCCGGTCAGATAAAGGTCAACATCATACGCGAAAACAGGACTGTCGATTACGCGAAATAATTTTTAAGCCCTGATGCCTTAAAGAGAAAAACTTTGAGTGTTATCGGGGCTTAGCTTTTCGAAAAAACAAACAGAAACGGTGCATTATGTCAAATACAATAAACATCCTCGCCGTGGGCGATGTCGTATCGGCATCGGGCTGCGAAAAGCTGAGGAATTGTTTACCGAAATTTAAAAGAGAAAATAATATAGACGTGACGGTTGTAAACGGCGAAAATTCCGCTGTCGGGAACGGCATATTGCCGATGTCCGCCGATGATATTTTTACGAGCGGCGCGGATGTTGTAACCGGCGGCAACCACACCTTCAGACGTCGTGAAATATATGACGAGCTTGAGAGAAACGAGTTTCTTTTAAGGCCAGCAAACTACGGAAAAGAGGCTCCCGGCAGAGGCTATACGATAGTTGACAGGGGCGCATACAGGGTAGGCGTGGTAAATCTCTGCGGCACGGTGTTTATGGAGCCGCTCGAAAATCCCTTTATATGTATAGACCGTGTATTGGAGAAGCTGAAAAGAGAAACCGATATAATAATTGTCGATTTCCATGCAGAGGCGACTGCCGAAAAGCGCGCTATGGGCTTTTATCTTGACGGAAGGGCTTCGGCTGTGTTTGGAACTCACACCCATGTGCCCACGGCAGACGAGCAAATATTGCCGCACGGTACGGGATATATAACCGATGTAGGCATGACCGGGCCTAAAATGTCCGTATTGGGCGTTACCCCCGAGCTTGCGATAGAAAAGATGAAAACCAATTTGCCGGTGCGCTTTCAAAATCCCGACGGTGAAGCCGAGCTTGACGGTGTTATATTCACCGTAAGCCGTGACACGGCAAAAACCGTTCGGATTCAGAGAATATCGCTTTAAAAGGAGAGTGCGACAGTGAAAAAGAAAATATTTTCTGCAATATGCCTTTTGCTTTCTGCGGTATGTATTTTTTCGGCCTGCCGCAAGGATAACGGCAACGGCGGCTCGGATGAGCAGACCGGCTCTGCCGCCTCGGGCGACAGCACCGCCTCATCGGCAAACGACCTTGTTTTGCCGTATTCCAATAATGATTCGCTGAATCCTTTTTTTGCCGTCGGCACGGAAAATATAAGCCTTACGGATTTAGCCTACGACCCGCTTTTTAAGGTCAAGGCAGACTATACGCCCGAAAATGTGATAGCCGAAAAGGGTGATATTAGCGGAACTTCGGTTACCGTTACACTCTCAGGTGCGCGCTTTTCGGACGGTTCATCCGTTTCGCCGCAGGACGTCGTATATTCGTTCAATAAAGCAAAGGCGTCGTCGCGCTACGGGCAGCTGCTGTCAAATATTCAGTCGGCAAAGGCGTCCGGCGGAGCTGTTACGTTTACGCTCTCTTCACCGGACCCGTATGTGCTGAATGCACTCAGTTTTCCCGTTGTAAAAAACGGTACAGCCGATAAGACGGAAAATATACCGATAGGCAGCGGCCCTTATGTGTACAGCGACGGGGTGTTTTCCAAGAATGAAAATTACGGCGGCAGCGTAAATATACCCGAGATAAAGCTTTATGAAATAGAAAATTTCACCTATGCCGAAAATGCTCTCGAAATAGGCAATGTGAACTTTCTCTTCAAGGATATGAGCGACAGCGTTTACCGCCATGTCTCCGTTGACAGCAGTACGGTCAATATGAACAACCTTGTTTTTCTCGGTATTAACGACTCAAAGGACGTTCTTTCATCGTCCGCCGTCAGAACCGCAATATATTATGCAATAGATAAAAAAGACATTGCTTCGTCGTCGTATCAGGGCTATGCAACAGCAGCTCCGCTTCTGTTCAATCCTGCGTTTTCAGAACTTTCGGGAATTACAAACATCAATTTCGCCGAGAGTGCAAATGTCGACAAGGCAAAGTCCATACTGACAAAAACAGGATATAATAAATATGCAAAGGACGGTTCTCTTACAAACGGCTCACAGAACCTTAAGGTGTCTCTTCTTGTGAACAGCGAAAACAGCTTCCGCGCGGCGGCGGCGAACAGCATAGCCGAAAGCCTCAGAAGCATAGGCTTTTCCGTGACATTTGATGCCGTTCCGCTTGATAAATACAACCAGAAAATCGCTTCCGGTGATTTTGACCTGTATTTAGGAGAAATCAAGCTTACCGAAAATCTTGATTTGCGCCCGTTCTTTTCGGAAAAGGGGTCTGCGTCAAAGGGTATAGATTTCTCGTTGCGTGCGGTTACCGATTACGAAGCCTTTTGCGAGGGTAGCATAGGGCTTTCAGAGTTCCTTGACAGCTTCTTAAACGATATGCCGTTTGTTCCCGTTTGTTACAGGAGCGGCCTTGCGGCGTATAAAAAGGGCCTAAAGCCGGATTTCTCGTATTCCTCCGACCATCTCTATGCGGGGATTTGCCGCTGGAGCTTAAGCTGAGCCGCCGTTCGGATACAATATTGTATTTGTGCGGTTTATGGTATATAATAACAACATCACAGGAAAGGAGAATATTGCGCTTTTGCAATATAAACCGATGTATGATTAAAATTGAAAATTATCTCGGCGTTATTGAGATACATCAGCATTATTTTTCGGAGCTTATCGGTCAAACCGTAACCTCGTGCTTCGGCGTTGCGGGTATGGCTAACAGCGGCGCGTCACAGGGGCTTCGGTCGCTTCTTTTTAAACGTAAGAATTATCCGGATAAGGGCGTCGGCGTGCGTGCCGACGGCGGCGATTTAATAATAGATCTTCACATAATCGTGACTTACGGCGTTAATATCGGAACCATAGTGGATTCCATAACAAACAAGGTCAGATATACCGTCGAGCAGTCAACGGGTCTCGGCGTGAAAAAAGTCAATGTGTTTGTTGACGGAATGAAAGAATAATAGGAGTGTACAAGTTTTGTTAACAGGTAAGCAGTTTAAACGCGCTTTCATTTCCGGCGCTAACAATATACTGAATCACAGAAAGGACGTTGACGCGCTCAACGTATTTCCGGTACCGGACGGCGATACCGGAACAAATATGTCAATGACCTCCTCGGCGGCAGTCAGGGAGCTTCAGGTGGTAAGCGATGACGAGGATTTGAGTATCGTCGCGGCCAAAACCGCCGCAGCTCTTTTGAGAGGCGCGCGAGGAAATTCCGGCGTTATATTATCGCTCGTTTTCAGAGGTATTTCAAACGGCTTCAAGGGTAAAAAGGAGGTAGGCGGCAAAGACCTTGCCGCAGCTCTCACTCTCGGCAAAGAGTCGGCTTATAAGGCTGTTATGAAGCCCACCGAGGGTACTATTTTAACCGTTGTACGCAAGGCGGCGGCAGCGGCGGAGGCACTCGCCTCAGATGACTGCGGTGCTGTTCTCGACGAGGCTTACCGCGCGGCGCAGGAGGCTCTTGCCGAAACACCTGAGCTTTTGCCCGTTCTCAAAGAGGCAGGCGTGGTAGATGCCGGCGGCCAGGGATTTCTCTATATACTCGACGGTATCAGAGGCTATATAAACGAGGGCAAGTTTATAGAAAGCAATGACGATGCCTCGCCCGCAAAGAGCAATGCCGAGGAAAGCAAATCCGTCGTGGCGGCGGCTTCGGGAGACATCAAATACGGTTATTGCAGCGAGTTCCTCATAACCAAATCGAAAAATCCGGAGAGCACACCGCTCAAATTAAAGGCATATCTTGAGTCGATAGGCGACTGCGTTGTTGTGGTTGACGATGACGATATAGTAAAGGTTCATGTCCATTCAAACGAACCCGGCAATGTAATTCAGGCCGCTCTCAAAATAGGTCAGCTCATAAATATAAAAATAGACAATATGCGTTATCAGCACGCGAATGCCGATGTCGGTATGGATGCCAAAAAGGACAACAAAGAAGAAAATTTAAGTCGTGACACCGAAATCAATAGAGTACAGCCGACCAAAGATTACGGCTTTGTCGCAGTTGCGGCAGGTGACGGTATGGCAGAGCTCTTTAAGGAGCTTGGCTGTGATGTAGTTGTTTCGGGCGGTCAGACCATGAATCCGAGTACTGATGATATTTTAAATGCCGTTGAGTCAACTCCGGCAAAGCACGTTTTTGTTTTGCCGAACAATAAAAATATTATAATGGCGGCGGAGCAAACCGTAAATCTTGCTGACAGGGGCGTCAGTGTTGTCGCAACAAAGACTGTTCCGCAAGGCATTACCGCAATGCTCAATTTTGACGAGAGCCTTTCAAGCAAGGAAAACCATTTGAATATGGCGAAGGCAGCCGAGAGCGTTCATACGGCTCAGGTCACGTTTGCCGCACGTGACAGCGTGTTCGGCGGACAAAAAATCAAGGAGGGTCAGTACCTCGGCATGGAGGACGGCAAAATAACCCTTGTGGAGGATGACCTTGTAAACGCCGCATACAGAGTTACACGCCGTCTTGTCAAAAAATTCGGCGGCTCGCTTATAACCGTGTTTTACGGTGAGGACGCCGACGAAAACTCGGCAAATGTCCTTTCGGCGCGGCTTCAGGAGCGTTTCCCCAATGTTGAGGTAAATGTCATTAACGGCGGTCAGCCGGTTTACTACTTCATTTCGTCCGTCGAATAACAGGACGTTTTCAAAAACAATTCTCGGATGTGTTCATAATGGACTTTTCAACCGAAATACAATATTTAAAGGGTGTCGGACCCGCTCGTGCCGAGGCATTTTCAAAGCTCGGCGTCGATACGGTCGGCGCCCTTTTGCGCTTTTATCCGCGCGCGTATGAGGATTGGAGCCGCGTTGTTCCCATAAGGGAAGCTCCGGTTGATACGGAATGCTGTATTCGTGCCGTTGTCAGCTACACTCCCTCTAAGGTAAGATTACCCGGAGGCAGGCTGCTTTCAAAAACAAGCGTTACGGACGGCATAGGCATATTAAATCTTGTCTTTTTTAACAACAAGTTTATTGACAGTATGCTGAAGGAGGGCGAAGAGTATCTCTTTTTCGGCAAAATCACAGTAGATAAGCACGGCATAAGACAAATGGTATCGCCGTTGATTTCAAAAGGAGAGGATAAGGACAGAATACGTCCCGTTTATCCGCAAACGGCTGATGTGAGCTCCAAACTCACGGAAAAATGCACAATGCAGGCATTAAAAGGCTGCAAAGAGATACCTGATTTTATGCCGTCCGAAATACTTGAGAAAAACGACCTTTGCTCTCTTGATTATGCAATACGCAACATCCATTTTCCGGAAAGCTTCGAGTCACTTGACAGGGCGAGAAAAAGGCTTATTTTCGACGAGCTTTTCATATTGCAGCTGGGACTTTTATCCATCAAGGAACGAACGGGTGAAGAAAAAACCGAGATGGTTATCAAAAATGACTGTACTGAAGAGTTTTATCACCGTCTGCCGTTTTCTCCGACAAGAGCGCAAAAAAGAGCGGTCTTTGAGGCACTGTCCGATATGAAATCGGGTGAGCCGATGAACCGTCTGCTTCAGGGCGACGTCGGCTCCGGTAAAACTCTTGTGGCGGCGGCACTTATATATAACGCGGCAAAAAACGGTATGCAGAGCGCATTTATGGCACCTACGGAGGTTCTTGCCGAGCAGCATTACAGAACTCTTTCAAAAATCTTTGACGGTACAGATATAAAGATTGTGCTTCTGACCGGAAGCAGCACGGCTAAGGAAAAGAGAGAAATAAAAAAAGAGTTGCGCGACGGTTCCGCGAAGCTTGTCATAGGAACGCACGCGATTATACAGGGCGACGTTGAGTTTAGCCGCCTCGGATTAGCCGTCACCGATGAGCAGCACAGGTTTGGTGTGGCACAGCGGGCATCGCTTTCCCAAAAGGGAGAAAATCCAAACATTCTCGTTATGTCGGCTACGCCCATACCGAGAACGCTCGGACTCATAATTTACGGCGACCTTTCGGTGTCGGTGCTCGACGAGCTGCCGCCGGGCAGGCAAAAAACCGAGACATATTGTGTGTCTCAGGCTCTGCATGAGAGAATATACAAATTCATAAAGAAGCATCTTGACAGGGGTTTTCAGGCATATATCGTCTGTCCGCTTGTCGAGGAGGGCGACAGCGACCTGATACCTGCACAGGAGTATTACAAGCTTTTACAAAATACCGCATTCAGGGGTTACAGGCTCGGACTTTTGCACGGTCAAATGAAGCCAAAGGAAAAGGACAACATAATGCGCGATTTTGAGAGCGGCAAAATACAGCTTCTTGTGTCCACCGTGGTTATCGAGGTAGGTGTGGACGTGCCGAATGCCGTGGTTATGGTCATCGAAAATGCCGAGCGATTCGGACTCTCGCAGCTTCATCAGCTTCGCGGCAGAGTCGGCAGGGGAAGTGCGCCCTCCACGTGTATTTTGGTGTCGGATGCACAAAACGATGAGGCAAAACGCAGATTTGATATAATGTGCAAGACTACCGACGGCTTTTTAATAGCGGATGAGGACCTTAAAATGCGTGGCCCCGGAGACTTCTTCGGTTCAAAGCAGCACGGATTGCCGTCGCTGCGGATTGCGGATATTCTGACGGACACCGGAATGCTCAACGAGGCGCAAAAGAGTGCTCAAATGATAATTGCGACAGACGGCGGTTTGCTTTTGCCGGAGCACAAAGGAATAAAACGTCAAATAGATAAGATGTTCGGCAACGGGTATGTAAAAGCGTAAGGTTGAAATTTGTCGCATTGTATGGTAAAATAACTTTTACTATTTTATTGTGAGGCTGTTATGTTTTTTGAAAAGCTTTACAACTTAATATATCACATAGGTTTTACGGCAGGCTCCGGATTTATGAAATTCGGGAAATGGTTGTCGAGGGGGCTTTCGCGTCCCGTAAAAACAGTCGGAGCGGTATTTTTTGCCGTGTTTCTTGTGATTGACAAATTTATACTCAAGACCTTCAAAACCGTAAGCGCGGAATTCAAGCTCCTTATGGCAGATATAAAAAGAGTCAGTTCAGGCTTAAATTCCCTTATCCATACAGATAGAAAATCCGCCGAAGCGAAGCTGCGTATTTATATAAAGAAGGCATTTTCGAGGCATGGCATAGTGTTTACTTTTGCGGTAAATCTGCTTGTCCCGATTATTTGCCTCGGTGTGCTTTGCTCCACGATAGGCTATTGGAACAAAGCCACGCTCGCTCTTGAGATAAAATATAACGGCTCCGTAATAGGCTATGCCAAAAACGAGTCGGAATATCTCGACGCCGAGCAGCAGGCCAAAACAAGGCTCAAAACCGCTGCGTCTGCCTCCGGTAAGGAGCAGGAGCTTATTAAGCCTGCGCAGTATCAGCTCAAGGTCGTAAATAAGACCGACCTTACCGACTCCTCGTCAATGTGCGATAAGCTCATAGAAAATTCAGACAGCAATATCACCAATGCCTGCGGCATATATATTAACGGTGATTTCTTGTGCGCCGTTAAAAATGAGACGGACGCTACAAGCGTTTTCGATAAGATACTCAGCGATTATAAAATAGACGACCCCAACGCGGCAAAGAGCTTCGTTGAAAACATAACATATGAGCAGGGGCTTTATCCCGATAATGAGGCCACGGTTTGGGACGCGGAAAAGCTATCCGCCAAGCTCAAATCAAAAAAGAGCGAAGCGGTGTATTACACGGTAAAGGACGGAGATACCGTTTCGGGAATCGCTTCCGCAAACGGGCTCACCGTTTCCGAATTGGTACAGCTGAATCCCGGCCTTTCCGAGACGATTCGTTCCGGCGACAAGCTGCTTGTTTCGAGTGAGGTAAACTATGTCAGAGTGCAGGTCACAAAGACCGAAACTCATAATGAAGCAATAGCCTATACAAGCACAAACGTAAATAATGCCAATCTCTATACAGGCACAAAAAAGGTTACAACAAAGGGTGTGAACGGAGTTCAGCAGGTTACAGAGCTTGTAACCTATATTGACGGTACTCGTGTTTCATCGAAAGAGGTTTCAAGAGTGACTCTTTCGGAGCCTGTAAACGAGGTTATACAGATAGGCACAAAGGCGCCGATCACCGGAAAAGGCAGCTCAGGCGGCAAGGTCATTACAACAGGCGGCAGATTCGTTTGGCCGGCAATAGGCGCAACGTCCGTTTCTTCGGGCTACGGCGGAGCAAGACGTCACGGCGGTATAGATATAGTAAAGCCGGGCGGCGGAAGTACCGGTCTTACAATAGTAGCAGCGGCTTCGGGAACCGTAACCACGGCAACATATCATCCGAGCTGGGGCTATTATATTGTCATAAATCACGGCAACGGCCTTTCAACGCTCTATGCACATACCTTACCCGGTTCGTTTAAGGTGCGTGTCGGTCAAAAGGTTTCGGCAGGTCAGCCTATTGCGAATATAGGTTCCTCGGGTAACGTAACCGGACCGCATCTTCACTTTGAGGTCTATGTAAACGGCAGACGAACTAATCCCATGCCGTATCTCGGAAGATAACAAATAAACAGTAAAAGCACGTTTGAGCAATAACTCAAACGTGCTTTTTTGCTTTATAATCAAAATTCAGATCAAACCGAAATGCGCAAACGCTTTGTATAGACCGTCATCCGTGATATCGGCGGTTATATACGAGGCCAAGTGCTTGAGCTCGTCACAGGCATTCCCCATTGCGATGCCCGTGTTTACGCTCTTAAACATTTCGACATCGTTTTCCGCGTCGCCGAATGCGAATGCGTCGTTTATGTCTCCGCCGCAGCAATCGAGATATTCTTTAATTCCGCTGGCTTTGTTGACTCCGCGCGCCGCAATCTCCCCGCTTGTATTGCCGAGATTGCCGAAGCTGTATCCGACAATATAGAATTCATCGCCTATATTCTTTTGCAGCTCGGAAAAATCAACACCCGAATCGTAATATATCAGCTTTTCAACATCGCTCCTGCCTCCGGCGTTATCATCGATTACCGTTTCTCCGAAGAGCGTCAGTAAATCCTCCTTGGTGTATCCAAGCTTATTAAAGAGCGAAAGCGTGCGGTCGACGCACCATTTTTTGGATACGAGAAAACTCTGTGTTTGCAGATAATATGCGGTGTTGCTGTTCTCGAAGTAGTCGGTCAGCTTTTTAAGACTGCTTTGACTTATAAAGTGATGAGCTGCCACTTTGCCGTCATTTATAACCATAGCTCCGCCCGATAAAATCAAACCGTCAAAGGGAATCTCCTTTAAAAGCCACGGATAAACCTGCGAGAGCTGTCTGCCGGTGCAGATTACGAGCTTGTGACCGTTTTCGTGAGCTTTTTTCAGCGCCTCCGACGCCGACGAGGGCATAACGCCGTCAAAACCTACGAGTGTGCCGTCTATGTCAAGAAAAAGATATTTGGTATTCATCAGCCTAAAATTTCCTTGAGTATTTTTTGAACCTCTTGAGCCGGTGCCTTGCCCTTGAGAGCGCGCATTGCCTGACCCATGATGTACCCCATTGCCTGGGTTTTGCCTGCTTTATACTCGCTTACACTTTTTTCGTTGTCGGCTATTACCTGCTCAATTACGGGGCGAATAGCCGAAAGGTCGGTGACAAGACCGAGGTTGTTTTCTTCAACATATTTTTCGGGATCGACATCCTCGGTGAATATTTTTTCGAATACCGATTTTGCCGTGCCGCGGTTGATTTTACCGGCCTTTATCATATTTATGAGTTTGCCGAGCGAATCGGGATTAAACGACATATTTTCTGACAGGGTGCCGGTGTCATTGAGCATTTTCATAAGCTCGCCCATTATCCAGTTTGCCGCATCCTTAGGCGAATTGCAGATTTCAACGGTATGCTCAAAGAGCTTTACGAGATTTACGTCCGAGGTTATGATTCCGGTGTCGTATTCGGGAAGACCGAACTGTGACATATAGCGAGCTTTTTTTGCTTCCGGAAGCTCGGGCAGAGTGTTTTTGACATTTTCTATATATTCGTCCGAGATTTCAATCGGCGGAAGGTCGGGCTCGGGGAAGTATTTATAATCCTGAGCGTCCTCCTTGGAACGCATTGCATAGCTGTATCCCTTGTTATCATCCCAACGGCGCGTTTCCTGCATTACCTTTTCGCCGTCCTCAAGAAGCTCGATTTGTCTTTCGGCCTCATACTCGATAGCTCTCGCTATTGCTCTGAAGGAGTTGAGGTTTTTCATCTCGGTACGTGTTCCGAATTCCTTTTGTCCCTTTGGGCGAACCGAAAGGTTCACGTCCGCTCTTAAAGAGCCCTCCTGCATCTTGCAGTCCGAAACGCCGATGTACTGAAGAATCGAACGCAGCTCCGTAAGATACGAGAGCACCTCCTCGGCACTTCTGAAATCCGGCTCCGAAACAATTTCAAGCAGCGGCACGCCGCAGCGGTTGTAGTCTACAAGAGTACAGTCCTCAAATTCATCGTGGACGAGCTTGCCAGCATCCTCCTCCATATGAATTTCGTGAATTCCTATCTTTTTGGAATTGCCGTCCTTATCCTTGACCTCTATAAAACCGTTGCGGCAGATAGGCAAATAAAGCTGTGATATCTGATACGCTTTCGGCAGATCGGGGTAAAAATAGTTTTTTCGGTCGAATTTGTTATTTTGAGTAATCGTGCAGTTTGTTGCTATGCCGGTCCTCACGGCAAACTCCACAACTCTTTTGTTGAGAAGCGGAAGTGTTCCGGGCATACCGGAGCAAATTTCGCAAACGTGAGTGTTCGGCTCACCGCCGAACTCGGTGGAACAGCCGCAGAAGATTTTAGTCTTGGTGGCAAGCTCCGTGTGGACTTCAAGTCCCATAACTATTTCCCATTCCATAAAGCTTTACCTCCTTAGCCTAAATCCGGCAGCTTATTGTGAAAGTCGGTGACATTTTCAAATGCCTTTGCGGCACTCATAATTTCCGCCTCTTCAAACGGCTTGCCTATAATCTGCATACCTATCGGCATATTGTCTTTGTCAAATCCGCAGGGGACGGACATTGACGGCATACCGGCTATGTTTATCATAACCGTGTATATGTCGCCGAGGTACATTTTAAGCGGGTCGGAAAGGCTTTCACCTATTTTAAGCGCCGTAGTGGGAGCTACGGGGCCTAAGAGCATATCATATTTTTTGAAGGCGTCGTAAAAGGCGTTCTGTATAAGCTTTTTAGCCTTAAGAGCCTTATTGTAGTATGCGTCATAATAGCCGGAGCTTAAAACGAAGTTGCCGAGCATTATGCGACGCTTAACCTCCATGCCGAAGCCCTCCGAACGCGTTTTCACGTATGTCTCCATAAGCGTGTCGGCGTTGGGGCTTGAATAGCCGTATTTTATGCCGTCATATCTCGAGAGGTTTGAGCACGCCTCCGCACAGGCAATAATGTAATATGCGGGTATTGCATATTTTACTATCGGCATCTTAAAGGTTTCAACAGAAGCACCGTTTGCACGGAAGATATCGGCAGCGGCAAGAACCGCGTCCTTTACGTCGGGCGAAATGCCCTCGCCGAGATAATCTTCGGGAATACCGATTTTTTTGCCGTCGACGTCGCCTTTGACGGCTTTATCAAAGTCAAATTTCGGATAGACCATGGAGGTGCCGTCTTTTTCGTCCTTGCCTTGGATTACGGAAAAAAGAGCGGCGCAGTCGTCAACCGTTTTACCCATAGGGCCTATCTGGTCGAGAGACGACGCATAGGCTACAAGCCCGTAACGCGAAACCGCACCGTAAGTCGGCTTGAGGCCTGAAACGCCGCAGAAAGAACAGGGCTGACGGATAGAGCCGCCGGTGTCGGAGCCGAGAGCCACGGGAGAGAGTCTTGCTGCCACCGCGGCTGCCGCACCGCCCGAGCTTCCGCCCGGAACCTTGTCTGTGTCCCACGGGTTATGTGTGACTCCCGTTGCCGAGGTTTCGGTTGTGCTGCCCATGGCAAATTCGTCCATATTGAGCTTGCCTATTATTACCATTCCCTCGTCATTCAGACGGTTTACAACCGTTGCATTGTATGTGGGAATGAAGTTTTCGAGTATCTTGGAGGAGCAGGTTGTAAGAATGTCCTTAGTGCAGATGTTATCTTTAATGCCTATCGGTACGCCTGCGAGCCTGCCGTTATATTTACCGCTGTCAATTCCCTTTTGCACTTCCTCGGCTCTTTCATAAGCCTCTTTTTTGCAGAGGGTGTTATAGCAGTGATATTTTCCGTCGTATTCGTCTATTGCCGCAAAAAATGCGTCAACTGCGTCCTTTACGGAAATTTCTTTATTTTTTACGGCATTTGATATTTCAAGAGCCGTCATTTCGCAAATATTCATAGTTTACCTCACTCAACCGTTTTATGAACGACAAAGCAGCCGTCGCGACTTTGCGGAGCATTTTTCAAAATGTTTTCCGTATCGGCGCCGTTTGTAACTGTGTCGTCACGCATTACGTTTGCAACCGGGAAAGAGTGGGAAGCCGGCTCAACACCGTCCGTGTCAAGTTCATTGAGAGTGTCAATGTATGAGAGTATGCTCTGCAAATCCTTTTCAGAAGCGGAGCGCTCTTCCTCGCTCAGGTGTATTCTGCCGAGCTTTTCGAGGTATTCTACAAGGCTTCTGTCTATCGTCATAAGATCACTTTCTTTCGATTAGTATGTCGGTTATTTTTCGGGCACGGGGCGGCGAAGCTTTATGTGAACCTCGCGCAGCTGCTGCTCCGAAACGGTATTGGGCGCACCGAGAAGAAGATCTTGGGCGTTTGAATTCATCGGGAAAGCTATGACCTCTCTGATATTTTCCTCGTCCTTTAAGAGCATTATCATTCTGTCAACACCGGGAGCCATACCGGCGTGAGGCGGTGCTCCGTAATGGAATGCGCGGAACAGCGCTCCGAAACGCTTTTCGACCTCATCGGCTGTGTAGCCTGCGAGCTCAAATGCTTTTATCATAATGTCGGGACGATGGTTTCTGACCGCGCCCGAGGACAACTCAACACCATTGCAGACTATATCGTACTGATAAGCCTTTATTGTCAGCGGATCCTGATTTTCGAGAGCGTCCATACCGCCCTGAGGCATTGAAAACGGATTGTGAGTGAAGTCGAGCTTGCCCTCGTCCGTCTTTTCATACATCGGGAAGTCTGTTATGAAGCACATATCGAAACGGTCCTTGTCGATAATTTCAAGTCTCTCGCCGAGGGCCGTTCTTATCTGACCGGCAAGAAGATTTACAACCTTGATGTTGTCGCTTATAAAGAAGAGCGTGTCGTCAGTCTTGAGGCTAAGCATGCTGTTAAGCTCCGCCTTCTTTTCGGGAACGAGGAATTTGTCAATAGGACCCTTGAAGGAACCGTCCGGAAGCACGGTAAGATAACCGAGCCCCTTCATTCCTATCGAGAGAGCATATTCGAGGAGCTTTTCAAAGAAGCCCTTGCTCTTTTTGCCGCAGCCGGGAGCCACGATTCCTCTGACGGGTTTGCCCTTGAATGGCTTAAAGTCAACGTCCGAGAAGAACTCGGTGAGGTCGCAAATCTCAAGCGGATTGCGAAGATCCGGCTTATCGGTGCCGTATTTAAGCATTGCCTCTTCAAACGGTATTTTTCTGAACGGAGCGGGGCTTACCTTTTTGCCGCCTCCGAATTTTGTGAATGTGTCATAGAGAACCTCTTCGGCTACGGCGAAAACGTCCTCTTGTGTGGCAAAGGCCATTTCAAAGTCAAGCTGATAGAACTCTCCCGGGGAACGGTCGGCTCTTGCGTCCTCGTCGCGGAAGCAGGGAGCTATCTGGAAATATTTGTCGAAGCCCGAAGCCATAAGCAGCTGCTTAAACTGCTGCGGAGCCTGCGGCAGAGCATAGAATTTGCCCTCGTGCTTTCTTGAGGGAATTATATAGTCTCTTGCGCCCTCAGGAGAAGAGCAGGTGAGTATGGGCGTGTTTATTTCCGGGAAGCCGAGGCTCTCCATTTTCTTGCGGAGATAGCTTACTACCTCGGAGCGGAACAGAATATTGTCGTGAACCTTTTTGTTCCTGAGGTCGAGGAAACGGTATGTCAGTCTTACGTCCTCTCTTGTGTCGGTTGAGGTCTCAACGTCAAAGGGGAGTGTTTCGGAGCATGGGCCGAGAATTTCGACCTCGTTTACACGTACCTCAAGCTCGCCCGTGGCAATCTTTTTGTTAACGGTGTCCTCGTCGCGCTTTACGACTTTTCCCGTAACCGAGATAACGCTTTCCTTTTTTACGCCCTCTAAAAGCTCGTCGTTGTTTATTACTATTTGGGTAACGCCGTATTGGTCACGAAGGTCGATGAATGCTACTCCGCCGTGATCGCGAATGGTGTCTACCCATCCTGCAAGGCTGACGGTTTTGTTTAAATCGTCAAATGTAAGCTCGTTGCAGTTGTGTGTTCTGTAAGCCATTGATTTATACATCCTTCCGAGATTTTTGCAGCGTTGCCGCAGCGGACACCGTACTGCATAAAAAACCTAATTATACAGTATCGTATTATATCATAATGTTCGGATAATGTATAGTATTTAATTACATAATATTGTAACAAATATTATGATTTTTGAATTGAAAAAGCTTATGCAATATGATACAATACGAACGTATATGTTTATGTGTTTTTAAAGTGCTTCATCTGACACGGAGGTTTAAAACGATGAATTCAAATAAAAAAATAGTCATAGCTGCCATCGTTATGCTGCTTGCCGTATTTTGCGTAATGTCGGCTTGCAAAAAGAACATCGCAAATTCCGGCGACGGCGAGGTTGTGGTAGTTACGGATGAAAACGGCGTGCCGATAACCGACGAAAACGGCGAAGCGGTAACCGTTGTGCTTGATACCACCATAGTTGATGTAACAAACGAAAACGGCGAGCTTGTCTATGATGAGGACGGTAATGTAAAGACCTCTGTTGTCTATATTTCAAAGGAAGTCGGTATCCCCGTTACGGACGAGAACGGCAAGGCGGTTACCAATGCGCGCGGCGAAGTGCTGACCACAATGATAATCGTGCCGCCTACCACGGGCGGACCCGTCGTTACCGAGCTTCCCGTAACCGACGGAAACGGGAATGTCGTTACAAAGCCGGGCGGCGAAACGGTCACATACACCATGGTCTATACAACCTCTCCCGCAACGCCGGGCGACAACAGCGCAAACTGGGGCTCAAGCTACGGCGGAAGCGGTAATGATTCGTTTAACGATACCGCCAAAACTCCCGACGGAGGCTTTGTTGCCGTGGTTCAGGCAAATTCCGACGACGGCAGCCTTAAAAATCTTTCGGTTAAGAGCACTCCGGCAGCTGTCGTGATTAAATATGACAAGGACGGCAGGCTGCAATGGCAGAAATATCTCCCGTCAAATAACGGTATAATATTGTCGTCCGTCGATACCGATTCTTCGGGCAATATAATAGCGGCAGGCTACTCAAAATCCACCGATCTCGGCGTGCAGAGCTACGGCGATTACGACGCTGTTATATACAAGTTAAATTCCTCGGGTGATATACAATGGATACGTTCCTTCGGCGGAAGCAAAACGGACGGCTTCTATTCCGTCAGTGCTTCTCCGGACGGCTCATATATAGCGGCAGGCATTACGTTTTCATCTGACGGTAACGCGTCGGATGCCGGCGCCGTAGGCTCTTCTAAGGCAATCATCGTAAAATACTCTTCGTCCGGCGACGTGATTTTCGTTCGCTCCTTCGGCGGAAACGGCGACACCTTCAACGATGTAAAGACCGCCTCCGACGGCAGCATATATGCGGTCGGAGCGTTCCAATCGGGCGCTTTGTTCCGAAGCCGCGGCAGAGCCGACGCAGGCGTAGTAAAGCTAAGCTCCGGCGGCGATACGCTGTGGGTCAAGCAGTACGGCGGCAGCGGCATAGACAATTTTGTGTCGGTAACGCCCGCAAATGACGGCGGATGCGTTATAGCAGGCAAGAGCAATTCCTCGGACGGCGACCTCGCGTCACTCGGCAACGCAGGCTCCTTTGACGCGGTAGTCGTGAAATATAACGGTGACGGTTCGTTCGGCTGGCACACTGCCGTAAAGGGTTATTTCGATGAGGAATTCAATGCCATAGAAGCTACTGACGACGGTTATGTTGCGGTGGGAAGCTCGTGCTCAAGCAACCGTGACCTCAAGGCGGTAGGAAACCGCGGAGGCTCAGATGCTCTCGTTGTGACCTTCTCTAACGGCGGCTCGCTCAAGAGCATACAGAGCTACGGCGGCAGTCGTGACGACTCGTTCGGCGGCGTATGCGTGCTCTCCGACGGTCAGATAATAGCCTGCGGCTCCACATACTCCGACAACGGCGACCTGATAGGCTCAAAATACCTCAGTAGTGGCTCCGCAAGCATGGGTATGATAGCAAGATTTAAGTAAAGGACTTTTGGTTGATGAAAAATTATCCCGGCTATTTGCCTCAGAGCCACAGAATACTTTGGCTTTTAATTCGCGTCGCTTTGATGCTTTGGGGAATTTACGGTATTTTCCACGGTTCAGTGGTGGAGTTTCTCGAAGCGATATTTGCAATTCTTTTTACGCATCTTTGGGACTATTTTCAGGTGTTCGGCGGCAGATCGTTTATTATAAGAATCGGCTACGAAAATCAGACAATGCTCAACGTGTTCATGTTTGTTTGCGTTGTAATAGGCTCTACTCTCAATAACAGAACCGATTTCGGCAGCTTCGACATAGTAACGCACACCTGCTCCGGCTTTATCTCGGCGTGGTTCGGCTATGATTTTGCGGTGCTTATGCAGGAGAAAAATTATTCAAAGCTTTCTCCGGCTCTCGCGGCGATGTTCGGCCTTTGCTTCTCACTCGGCATTGACGTCGGCTGGGAGATATATGAATTTACCATGGACCGCCTCTACGGACTTTCGCTCCAGTGCTCTTCGCCGACAACGGATTACGGCCTTATAGACACAATGGGCGACTTTATATGTGCCGCAAGCGGAGCACTTGTGGGGATGTTCGCCGTGGCGTTTTACAGGAACGGCGTTATCGGTAAAAATAAAAAAGAGGTTCGCGCAAGGCTTATGAGAGAAAAAGAAGAGGAAAAGCTCAAAAGGCAGCTTCTCGACGAATATCTCAAAGCACACAATGATACCAATATCTGATTTAACGGAGGTTCGGCGATTGAAAAAAGCTGTAATTTTGCTTATAACAGTTCTTACGGCGACATTGGCGTTTTCGTCGTGCAATAAAAAAAGCTCCGTTTCGGTGAACGGCGTACCCGTTTCCGAGGGCGTTTATAATTACTATTATGATATAGAAAAAAATTCCGATGAGGACAAGTCGCAGCAAGAGATTTCCGACGCCGCGCTGTCCGATGTCGCAACCTATGTTGCTGTAAATTCGGAATTTAAAAACCGTGCTCTCTCGCTTTCGTCCGAGGACAAAAACGAGATTTCGCAAAATGTCAATAATTATTGGCACGTCTTTTCCGTATACTACAATACCATCGGAGTGTCCAAGCAGGATCTCCAAAAAATTGAAGAGAGCAAAAAATACAAGGATGCCGTAATGGCGGATTACTATTCGGAAAACGGCGACGAGCCTGTTACCGACGATGAACTGCGTTCGTATTTTTCCGAGAATTTTATTGCCTTTAAGGCCGTAACGGGCTATCTCCCGTCGGGAAGCGATACCGATGAGCTTGAAAAGCAGGCACTTTTGCAGAATTTTACGCAGTATGCGGGTGCCGTTAACGACGGTGCGAGCATAGACGAGGTCGGAGCGGCTCTCGAAAACGTTAACACCGATTCCGATACCGTTGTAATAGGAAAAAACGACGCCTCGTATCCGGACGGCTTTTTTGACAGCGTTTCTGCCATAGAACCCGGCAAAACAGGGGCGTTTATCGCAGGAGACTATGTTTATATTGTCAGTCGTGAGGATGTAAGCGGAAACGACAATCTGTTTTCGACTTATCGCATTAAATGCCTTAAGGAATTTTGCGGTGAGGAATTCGATAAAAAGCTCTCGGAAATTTCCAAGGCTTATAAAGCGGTGAAAAAGTAAAAAAGCTTATACGGCATATATGTATATATGTAAAAGACCGATTCGCCAAAGCGAATCGGTCTTTTTATGCGCTTGTGAATTAGATTTTAAACTCTTTTGAGCATTTTTTGAATCTCTTCTTTTGAGAAATGATATTTTTTGTGGCAGAAGTTGCAGACAACCTCTGTGGTTTCATCCTCAGCCATCTCCGAGAGACCGCTCTTGCCTGTTGCGATGAGAGCCTTTTCGACTCTTTCGCGCGAGCATGTGCAGCGATAAGCCGTATTCGTTTCGTCAAGCAGCTGCAGGTTGAATTTTGAGAGTGCCTTTTTACATATTTCTTCGGGAGTCATACCGTCGGAAAGCATTTTTGTGACGGGCGGCAGGTCTTTTATGCTCTCTTCAACTCTTTCTATTATCGTGTCGTCGGCCGTTGGGAGCAGCTGTATCATAAATCCGCCGGCGCATATTATTTCGCCGTTGTCATGCTCCGTGAGAACGCCGAGCGCGCAAACCGTGGGTATTTGTTCGCTGACGGCGTAATATGAGGTTATATCCTCGGCTATCTCTCCGGATACTATCGGAGTTTTGCCGATGTACGGTTCCTTAAGCCCGAGGTCTTTAATAACTGTTACAAAGCCGTTGTTGCCGACAGCTCCGGCAACATCGAGCTTTCCTTTTTTGTTTAGAGGCAAAGAAATATCGGCTTTGCCTATGCAGCCTCTGACATTGCCGTCGGAGTCCGAAACCGCCAAAACCGTGCCGCACGGACCGCCGCCGTTTATTTTTACCGTGATTGAATCGTCTTTCCCTTTGAGAGTGCTGCCCATCATGGTGGCCGCGGTAAGCATTCTGCCGAGTGCGGCGGAGCAAACCTTTGACGTGCCGTGTATTGAGCGCATTTCGCGTACTATATCGGTGCTGTCCGCAGCTATTACGGAAAGCGTACCTTCTTCGTCTATCATTCTTACGAGCTTACCCATTGTTTTTGCCTTTCCGAGCCGCAAATACGGCTCTTTGTGAATTGTCGCTTATAGGTGTGTTGTCATATCCGTCATAAATTCCTATGATTTCAAAGCCCGCTTCGGTGAGAGCATTCTCTATGTCGCAAAGCTCATATGCGCGTTCGGAAAAGCTTTCCGAATATCTCTCGTAAAGGCCGTTATCCGCTTCCGCAAAGAAGTCAAGCTCAATATTTACCGTGTCGCCGTCAAGGCTGTTTTGCCACGCGCAAAGAGCGTCGCCGTTTTCATAGATAAACGCATTGTTACCGAGAACTTTTTTGTGCTTGTAAAGGGTGTTGACGTCAAAAACGAAAATGCCGCCCTCCTCCGTAAAAAGCGAAACGAGGGAAAACACTTTTTTTATTTCGTCAAGACTTTTGAGGTGATTCAGACTGTCGAGCGTGCATACGGTGCAGATGATTGTGCCGTAAAGATTAAGCTGTGTCATATCCTGGCACAAGAAGAGTATGTCGGCATTTTTAACTGCCGCCTTTTGCTGTGCAACCGACAGCATTTCGGGAGACATATCGGTGCCTATTACGGAATACCCCTTTTCGGAGAGGCGCACCGCGAGAGAACCCGTACCGCACGCAAGGTCAAGCAAAAGCCCCCCGTTTATTCCTTCTCGGGATAACAGGGAGCATACAAATTTTTCGATTTTGTCATAATTCACGTCATCTGTGAAGCTGTCATAGAATTCCGCAAAATAACCGTAACTCATATTTATTTGTCTTTTTCTTCGACGCGCTCAAAGATTTTTTCGTATCCGTTGCAGCCGAATTGAAGAGAACGGTTAACTCGACTAATTGTGGCTGTGGACGCGCCTGTCTCCTTTACGATGTCGCTGTAAACGCGATCGTCAGACAGCATTTTGGCCACGACTATTCTCTGAGATATAGCCTTAAGCTCGGTTACGGTGCACAGATCCTCAAAAAAATCATAACATTCCTCATGGGTCTTTAAGGAGAGCACGCAGTCAAAAAGAAAGTCCGTATCGGCGTTTTTTAATTTACTGTTCATAATAATTCCAATGCCTTTCGCACCGCGATATTGTTTTGGCCTTGCGAGCCCCTTGCCGCGGCAAAAATCAAGGAGCCGAAACAGCCGCATATTTAAATTACGCGCAGTTGGTTTCAAAGTGAAAAAAACAGGCAAAAATCAATAATGAAATCGCCATGTTGTTTTTATATTTTAGCACACTAAATCTTAAAAGTAAACACAAAAGAGGAAAATAACAAAAATCTTTACAATTCATATAATGTAATATATAATAAAACGGTGCCGAGACCGAAAAAATAAAAAAATTAATTTTTTTGCAAATTAGTGTTGACATCGGGCTTAAAATATGTTATCTTATTTCAGCCGTCAGAAAACGGCGGCCAACAAATGGGAGCATAGCTCAGCTGGGAGAGCATCTGCCTTACAAGCAGAGGGTCATAGGTTCGAGCCCTATTGTTCCCACCATTATGGCCTGGTAGTTCAGCTGGTTAGAACGCTAGCCTGTCACGCTAGAGGTCGTCGGTTCGATCCCGATCCAGGTCGCCAATTTGCCTCTGTAGCTCAGTCGGTAGAGCAGGGGACTGAAAATCCCCGTGTCATTGGTTCGATTCCGATCGGAGGCACCATAAATGCGGATGTAGCTCATCCGGTAGAGCGCCACCTTGCCAAGGTGGAGGTAGCGAGTTCGAGCCTCGTCATCCGCTCCAAAAAGGACGCTTAAAAATATTAAGCGTCCTTTTTTCCTAAATCCAATGACACAGAAATAAGGCGACATAGCCAAGTGGTAAGGCATGGGTCTGCAAAACCCTGATTCCCCAGTTCAAATCTGGGTGTCGCCTCCAAATAAACGGTAAGTATCATTTGATGCTTGCCGTTTTTATTTTTTACTTTTTCACGCTTTGGTCTGTCCTGAATTCTTGACAAGTTTCCGTCGCTGAATTATAATATTTTTAAAGCTTAGTTGTACTTCGCGTGTGCAGCTTTATTGCGATAGTTTAATATCGGGGGTGTCGGCGCAAAAGCCGGCTGAGATTAAGGATAAATGCTCCTTTGACCCTTTAACCTGATACGGATAATGCCGTCGTAGGTAGTATAATCTCAGCCTTACGGTATTTTCATATCGTAAGGCTTAATTTTTTTGAGAGGGATTGATATTGTGGAAAAAAGAAATTCTACAAAAAGACTCACAGAAAGCGCATTGCTTCTTGCAATAGCTGTGGTATTGGAACTCGTTTCAAAGCTTTTGGGACTTGAGCTTCCGTTCGGAGGAACAATAACGCTTGCAAGTATGTTCCCGGTAGTTCTCATTTCTTACAGATACGGTGTGAAATGGGGGTTGCTCAGCGGCTTTACCTATTCACTTTTGCAGATGATAATGGGTGCTAAGGTGGTTTCGGCTATGTTCCTGCCGGGCGAAGACCAAATGGCTGTTTGGCAGGCAATATGCGTTTGCCTTCTAGACTATGTGCTCGCTTATACCATACTCGGCGTCGGCGGTATGTTTAAGGGCAAATTCAAAAAACCGGCATTGGAGCTTGCACTCGGCGTATTTGTCGCCCTGCTCTTAAGGTATATTGTTCATATTATATCGGGTGCGATATTCTACGGAGCATGGGCCGAATGGTTCTTCTCTCAGGAGGGCTTCTATAAGATAGGAGAGAGTATACTCGGCAAATATTCCGGTACGGCTCTGTCGATAGTTTATTCGGTATTCTATAACGGCCTTTATATGGTTCCGGAAATAATCATAACAACCGTTGTGGCAGCTATTCTCGGTAACGTTCCGCAGATAACCGGAGTTAAAAATCCGAAAAAAGATAAATAACAAACGCTTGACAAATTTTTTAACTGTAATTATAATATAAACCACAATCGAAAAGATCGCCTTTAAAAACTGTGAAGGAAACAAGACGGTTACCGTGAGTTTCAGAGAGCTGCCGTGTGGTGAAAGGCAGTACCAAGTATCCGTGTATAACTCGTTCCGGAGTTTCATAGCTGAAGTCATAGGCTGTGACGGCAGACACCGTTATATGTCAGGTCTTGTTGGAGACCGCAGAGGGCAGCCTCGGCTGCCGAATTAGGGTGGTACAGCGTGGTTTTTACTTCGCCCCTATCTTCTTCAGAGATAAGGGCGATTTTTTGTTTTGTAAAGACTGCGCTTTATTTTTTGTATTTTTCGCTGTGCTGTCAGTCTTTGCAAAGCAAGCTATATGATTGGAGTACTTCATAGGAGAAATAATTATGAAAACAAACAAGTACATTCCTTTTGAACCTATCGACATTCCGGACAGAACTTGGCCGTCCAAGACCATAAAAGAGGCTCCTGTTTGGTGCTCTGTGGATCTCCGCGACGGAAATCAGGCTCTTATAGACCCCATGAACCTTGAGCAGAAGCTTGAGATGTTCAAAACGCTTGTAGACATCGGCATAAAGGAAATTGAGGTCGGCTTTCCTTCCGCATCGGAGACGGAATATGAAATTCTCCGCACGCTTATAGACGGGAATTATATTCCGGACGATGTGACAATTCAGGTGCTTGTGCAGAGCCGAGAGCATCTTATCAAAAAGACATTTGAGGCTGTAAAGGGCGCAAAGAACGTTATAATACACTTTTACAATTCCACATCGACTCTTCAGCGCAAGGTCGTATTTAAAAAGGATATGCCGGGCATTATCGATATTGCGGTAAACGGCGCAAGACTTATTAAAAAGCTGTCGGATGAGCTTATGGAAACGTCCGACATAAACATACGCTATGAATATTCGCCGGAGAGCTTTACCGGTACCGAAATGGATAACGCGGTTGAAATATGCCAAAGAGTTTTGGAGGAGCTCGGCGCAACGCCCGAAAACAAGGTCATACTCAACCTTCCTTCAACCGTTGAGGGCAGCACGCCGAACGGTTATGCCGATCAGATAGAATATTTCTGCCGTCACCTTAAAGACCGTGACAGCGCCGTAATCAGCCTCCATCCTCACAATGACCGCGGTACTGCGGTCGCAGCTGCCGAGCTCGGTCTTCTTGCAGGTGCCGAGCGTATAGAGGGAACTCTTTTCGGCAACGGTGAGAGAACCGGCAATGTGGATATAGTTACGCTTGCTCTCAATATGTATACGCAAAATGTCGATTGCAAGCTTGACTTTCACGACATCAACCATATTAAAGAGGTATATGAGGACGCCACAAATATGAAGGTAGGCCCTCGCCAGCCGTATGCCGGTGAGCTTGTTTTTACCGCCTTTTCAGGCTCTCATCAGGACGCCATAAACAAGGGTAAGGCGTTTATGCGTGAGAATAATCCCGACAAGTGGGAGGTTCCTTATCTCCCGATAGACCCGGCAGATGTCGGCAGGGAATACGAGCCGATAATCCGTATAAACAGTCAGTCCGGCAAGAGCGGTGCCGCGTATATTATGCAAGAATACGGATTTGCGATGCCTAAGGCCATGCACCCCGAATTCGGAGCGGTCGTTCAAAAGGCCTGTGATGAAAAGGGTAAGGAACTCAGAGCCGATGAGGTATTTGAGCTGTTCTGTGAAGAATATCGCAATGTCTGCGGACCTTATAAGCTTCTCAACCATAAATTCAGCGAAGAAAAGCTTGAGAGCGAGTCTCGCACCAGGGTGCATTTTACGGGTACCATAAAATATAACGGAAACGAGCCGGTATCTATCGAGGGCGTCGGTTCCGGCCCCATAGAGGCGTTCTTTAACGCTCTGTCGCACGTGGGAATCACAGGGTACAAATTCAAGAACTATGCGGAGCACGCAATTTCAATCGGTGCGGACGCCAAGGCCTGCTCCTATATCGAGCTTGAAGCTCCCGACGGCAAGGCCGTTTTCGGCATAGGCATTTCACACAACATAAACTATGCTTCAATAAAGGGTATTTTGTGTGCCATAAACCGTTGTCAGCCGAATGTTGTGCGTGAACCGCAGCAGCCGATATTTGAGAAAAAACAATAAGCTTTTGCGGCAAAGGCATTTTATCTGAACACAATTCGGCGTTTTATATGTTCGCTTTATTCGGCAAAACGTGCCGCGAGCGGCAGGAAAGGATATGAAAGTAATATGAGAGAACATAATATTGTAGTATTAAAGGGCGACGGTATCGGCCCCGAAATAGTCGACGAGGCCGTAAAAGTGCTTGATGCAGCAGGCAAAAAGTACGGCTTTAAGATGAATTATGATTATGAGCTTATGGGCGGCTGTGCCATAGACGAGACGGGTGAGCCGCTTCCGCAGAAAACCGTAGATGCCTGCAAAAAGGCGGATTGTGTGTTTTTGGGAGC
Organism: Eubacterium sp. CAG:180; assembly: GCA_000432435.1. Classification (GTDB taxonomy): domain Bacteria; phylum Bacillota; class Clostridia; order Oscillospirales; family Acutalibacteraceae; genus Fimenecus. The sequence goes on along the minus strand of HF993120.1, from coordinate 4,980 downwards.
GGTAGGAGGTCCTAAGTGGGACGGCGTTCCCGGCAATAAACGCCCCGAGGCAGGGCTTCTCGGAATACGCGGTGCGCTCGGACTTTATGCAAATCTCCGTCCTGCAAGAATATTTGCCCCCTTAAAAGATGCGTCGCCGATTAAAGACAGCATAACCGAGGGTAACCTTGACATAATGATAGTTCGCGAGCTTACCGGCGGAATTTACTTCGGGGAGCGCGGAACGGGTGTCGAAAACGGCGAGGAATACGCTTATGACACCGAGAAGTACACCGTTTCCGAAATTAAGAGAATTGCGAAAACCGCTTTTGAAATGGCAATGAAGAGAAGCAAAAAGCTCACAAGCGTTGACAAGGCAAATGTGCTCGATTCATCAAGACTGTGGAGAAAGACGGTTATCGAGATGTCAAAGGACTATCCCGAGGTAGAGCTTAACCATATGTATGTTGATAATTGCGCTATGCAGCTTGTACGCAATCCAAAGCAGTTTGATGTTATAGTTACGTCAAACATATTCGGCGACATTCTCTCGGACGAAGCGTCTATGATATCGGGCTCGATAGGAATGCTCGCTTCCGCTTCGCTCTCGGACGGAAAATTCGGACTCTATGAGCCGATACACGGCTCTGCGCCGGATATTGCCGGCTTCGGCGTCGCAAATCCGCTTGCCACCATACTCTCCGCAGCCATGATGCTCAAATACTCTCTTGATGAGAGCGACGCTGCGGCGGATATAGAAAACGCGGTAAACGCAGCACTCGAAAATGTTCGCACTCCCGATATATACAAGGACGGATTTAGAAAGGTATCGACTTCGGGTATGGGCGACGAGGTTATTAAGCGCCTTTAATAAAAAGCAGAATATTGCTTCGGCGGCTCCGTTTTTACGGAGTCGCTTTTTAATTTGTGAACAAAAACTGAATTTATCGTATTTTGTTTGAAATATCATAAAGTAAGTGTTAATATATAGAGGTATTGTACTTGTTTGGTACAACGCCGTAATAATTTGCAAGGAGGATTTTCCCTTGGACGAAAATAAAGACAAGACTTTATCCGGCGGAAACGACGAGAGCTACGGCTCAACATTTGACCGCAATACCGAGGATGTCAAAAAGGAAATGGAAGAGCTTGCTGCTACATTTCAGCGCGAGCTTGACAAAACCAAGGCGGAGGCAGAGGAAAAAGGCGAGCTTATACAGGAGCTTGAGGATATCCCCGAGGCTTCGACCCGAAATGATGACGAGGAGCCTTCGGAAGCCGAGCTTTGCGAATGCTGCGGTGAGAAAAGGCGCGGCACAAAAGCCGACCCCGATTCGCCGTATTGTGAAGAATGTGATCTCGGTCTTCGTCACTATCCGTTCAGCTTCTTAAATATATTCTTTGTCGTTGTTGTTATTGCGCTTGTTTTTTACAGCGGCTATGTATTTGCGGGGCGTATGGGCGTTTTAAGCGATGTCTATAAGGCAGATAAATATGTTTCGCAGAAGAAAATGGATTCAGCCGTTACCGCATATGAGGATACGGTTTCTGCAATGGAGAAGGCAGGTATAAAGGGCGAGCTTGTGTATAAGCGCCAAATAATGGCAAATTACCGCATAGGCTACCTTCAGGATATTGACTCTATGAGCGGCAATATAAATTCTTGGGAGCTGTCTCTTCCGCACTTCAGAAGCGTTAAAAAAGCAATGGGCGAGTCGGCGGATTTTATAGCCACCGTGCGCAAGGCTTATACAATACTTACAAAGTATGATGTCAACGATCCTTCGGATTTCCCGTATGACGACGCTATGGCGGCTTTGGTGTCGCTTGAGAGCGAGCCTTATACGGAGGATACAACGGCTGATACTTCGTCCGCGACGACGTCATCCGTTAAGGCCACGCAGTATAATAAGGCCATGGTATATTACTATGAATATTATGTATCGGTAATCTGCAATAAGGATAACGACGAACAGCTCAAATACCTTGAAAAGATCAAAGAAGAATATCCTCAGTATATTTGGCTTTACGGTTCGGCCCTCGGCGATCTTTACGCAAAAACCGGCAAGGACGTCACCGAAATCTGCGATAAAATCCGCAGCAATAATTCCGAGGACCCGTCGCCGGATCTTATTGAAATAGAAAGCCTGCGCATAAAGGGCGATTATGACGCGGCAATAGCGAAATGTGAAGAATACGCTTCACCGGATGACTGCACGGTCAAATATGAGATTTACCGTCAGGAGGCACTTTGCTATATCCTCAAGGACGATTACGACACGGCTTTAGAAACGGCGAAAAAGGCTTATGACGATAACGGCAATTCTCTTGAGGTTATAGATACCTTGGCACTTTGCGCTGTTTTGAAAAACGATGATGCCACATACAGCAGCATGGAATCGCTTTTGGACGGCAGCGGCTACAGCCTGTCCGATAAGGTTACCGGCTTTAAGGCAGGTACCGTTACGCTTGATGATATTCTTTTGAAAGGGGCTTATGACGTAGAATGAGAGCAGTATATCTTACAGTAAAATATATAACCATCGTCGGTACGTTCCTTCAGGGCTTTTTTGAGCATCTCTCATGTCGTATGTATGATGTTCTGATAGAGGACGGCAGATATTTGAGATCAAATGAGATGTGCGGGCATATAGAGCACGAGCTTATTAAAAAGAGAGGCACCGCATTCGGTGTGTGCTTCTTCCCGTTCCTTTTCAATTTGCTGATAGGGCTTATCCTGACCGCGGCAGGCTCGGTAAATATTTTCTATCTCGGTGAATTTTTTATGAGTGCCGATTCAAAAGTACCGAATTTCCCGAACTTCTTATTTCTGTGGGTCGGTATTTCGTGTCTTACCAATCTGTTCCCGCAGATAGAAGACGCTCTTACCCTCAAAGAGCAGATTTACGGCAAGGGCAAGTCAAATCTCTTTGTGAAAATAATCGCCGCGCCGATATTCGCCGTGCTGTATGTCGGCTCATATCTGCAGAGCGTCGGGCTTACGCTTGTCACGTCTGTGGTATTCTCGCTGTTTATGCCGTCGATTCTCGGCACGTTTATACCTCAGCTCTACAATGCCATAGCAGGCTGATCGGCATTACAGTATATATTATGCTAAACGGGAAGTGTTTTTGCACTTCCCGTTTTTGTTGTATAAAATATTGTAAAGTGGTAAAATCAAAGCGGTGATAAAAATGAAAAAAATTATAACGGTAATTGTTTTGTGCCTTGCGCTTGCGTCATGCGCAAAAGAGAACAGCGGCGGCACAGAGCCTTCGACGCAAGACGTAAGTACGAGTGCAGCACAGGAAACGGAAGTGCAGTCGGATTCTGAAACCGAGACGGAAACAGAATTTGAGAAGCAGTCAACGGCAGAGGTTAATGCTACGCCGACGGCCGCCGACCCTCAAAAAACGAAGGTAACGCAAAAGTCCGTAAAGTCTACGCAAGAGGAAAGAAAAACTCGGACAGAGACTTCGCCTAAGACGACAGCCGTTCCTGAGCCGACTGTCGTAAAGGGGTTTGAACGAGAGATGCTCGAGTTGTGCAATCAGCAACGTCGCGCGAACGGAAAACCCGATATTGCTCTTAACAATACTCTGTGTGAAAATGCTGCGGTAAGAGCCGAGGAAATTTCAAGGAAAAACTGCTTTTCACATACAAGACCCGACGGCACAATGTGCTTTACCGCGGTTACGGTCAATTATATGACATGCGGTGAAAACATTGCTTACGGTACGCGGTCTGCTTCGGCGACGGTGACTGCGTGGATGAATTCTCCCGGACATAAAGAGAATATTCTCTCGGAGGATTTTACGGAGGCCGGCTTCGGCTGCTATGAGGTGAGCGGAGTAAGGTATTGGGTTCAATTATTTATAGGATAGGCTATGAGCTGCTTTTTGTACGTGCAAAAAGCAGCTCGCGTGCTTATTTGCAAAATACATGTGCGCCTATGGTCTGTATAACGGGTCTTGTGCGTATCCACTTGTTTGAAGTCTTTGCCGGATTATAGTAGTATATGGCACCGCCCGACGGATCCCAGCCGTTTATTGCGTCCTGAGCCGCCTTTCTTGACTGTGCCGTAGGCTCTGTGCTCCAGTTGCTGTCGTTTACGCAGGAAAATGCTCCCGGCTGATAGACTACTCCGGCTATTGAGTCCGGAAAAGACGCGTGCTGAACGCGATTCAGAACAACCGCACCCACTGCAACCTGACCTATATACGGTTCGCCTCTCGCTTCGGCTGCAATCACCTTTGCAAGCAGATATATGTCGCTCGAGCTGTATTGTCCAGAGGATGCAGAACCGATTCCGAGTGCCGACAGTGTTTTCGGGCCCGCAATGCCGTCGGCAGTAAGACCAGCGGATTTTTGAAACTTCTTTACCGCGTCTTTGGTAAGTGTGCCGTAAATACCGTCAACGGATCCGCTGTATATTCCCTTAGATTTCAACTTGGTTTGTATCTGTCTGACCTCTTCGCCGCGAGAGCCCGTTTTTGATAACACTTCGGTGCTGTGGCTTGCACTCTGTTTGTATACCGCTATCGAGCCTATGGCAAAAAGCAGCACGGCGGCAAGACACACGGCTAACATCTTTTTGAATTTTGCACCGGGAGAATTCATCTTCATAATAATTTACCGACCTTTTAACTGTTTAAGTGCTCGCTTACGGAATTATTGTTTTCATGTGTGACACTTTTATACACATAAATTGTGTGTCACAAAAAGACATATACTAAATATTGACAGATAAAATCCGTTTTGAAAAAAATTTGATTTTTTTAAAAATAAGTGTTGACTTTTGGGTTGCGCTGTGATATTATATCAAAGCTGTCGCGAGAGACACGGAAACAAAATTGAACAGAACGCTTGATAATTCAACGTTTTTGATTAAACAGTTTGAAAAAAGCACTTGACAATTTCGTTAGCTTATGTTATTATATAAGCCCTCCGATAATCACGGAGAACAGCACAATGGACCTTGAAAATTAAACAACGACAAAA
>HF993119.1:33770-44260 GCA_000432435.1 Eubacterium sp. CAG:180 | reverse complement strand
CGAAAAACCCTTGATTTCTCAAGGGTTTTGGGCTTTTGTGCTTTATAGTCGCACAATCATGGCGGAGAGCAAGGGATTCGAACCCTCGAACCGTTTTAGGCGGTTACACGATTTCCAATCGTGCTCCTTCGACCAGCTCGGACAACTCTCCATAGATCAAATGACGAGGAATATTATATATGATTTTATTCAAAAAAGCAAGCAAATTTTTCGTATTATTCAAAATTTGCTCTATCGGCGCATACCCATATAAAACGGTCTCCGATGTGCCTGCCGAGTGAACCTAAGATATTGATATTCCTTCAATCGTAAAAACACAACAAACACGAAGCAACAACGTATAGAAGTTATGAACAATTCGAAAGTTTCTGTTTTGTGCATATCAAACATAATTTTAATTTATATGAAAAATATTATTGACAAAATGCAAAAAAGCTGTAATATAGTATTAAAGTGAATTTATATTCACCAATAAAAGATGAATGGAGTGTTAAGTAATGAGTTATAATCCTTATGACAACGTGCTCGCAACAGTTGAAAACGCAGCGCATATTCTCGGCTACAAGCCGGCGGAATACGAAGCTGTGAAGTACCCCGAAAGAGAACTATCCGTTTCTGTTCCGGTAAGAATGGACGACGGCAGCGTAAAGGTATTTAAAGGTTATCGCGTACAGCATTCTACGGTACGCGGCCCCGCAAAGGGCGGAATCCGTTATCATCAAAACGTCAATCTTGACGAAGTTAAGGCTTTGTCGGCTTGGATGACATTCAAATGCGCTGTTGCCGATATTCCCTACGGCGGAGGCAAGGGCGGCGTGGTTGTTGACCCGACAACTCTTTCCGACGGCGAAAAGCAAAGGCTCACAAGGCGCTTCACCTCTATGATATCCCCTATAATCGGACCCGATAAGGATATACCCGCTCCGGACGTCGGAACAAACGCCGAGGTAATGGGCTGGATAATGGATACATACAGTATGCTGAACGGTCACTCCACTCCGGCGGTAGTTACGGGCAAGCCGATAGCTCTCGGCGGAAGCGAAGGAAGAAACGAGGCCACCGGCCGCGGTATAATGCTTAACACTCTTTATATATGCCAAAAGCTCGGCATCGATATTAAAGCGGCCACGGTAACAATTCAAGGTATGGGTAACGTCGGCAGCATAACGGCAAAGCTCCTCAATAAAGAGGGGGCAAAAATAGTAGCTGTCAGCGATGTTTCCGGCGGTATCTACAATGAAAACGGTCTTAATATACCTGCAATTCTTGAATACCTCTCCGTTAAAGGCAACCTTCTTTCTGGCTACAATGAGGACGGTATGAAGAGAATTTCAAACGAAGAGCTTTTAACGCTTGACACAACCATTCTCATTCCCGCAGCTCTTGAGAACCAAATAAATAAAGATAATGCAGATAAAATCAAAGCTAAGGTCATAGTCGAGGGTGCCAACGGTCCTACAACAATTGAAGCGGACGAAATACTCGACAAAAAAGGTGTTGTATTGGTCCCCGATATTCTTGCAAACTCAGGCGGAGTTATAGTTTCGTATTTTGAGTGGGTTCAAAATCTTCAGTCGTTTGAATGGACCGAAGAAGAGGTAAACTCTAAGCTTGCAAGAAAAATGAGCAAAGCATTTGAAAACGTATACGGCATTGCCAAAGAAAAAAATGTTTCGCTCAGAACCGGAGCTTATCTCATAGCTCTTAAGAGTGTTGTTGACACCACTAAGCTCAGAGGCATTTGGCCGTAATTTGACCGATATGACAAAGAACGAACCACCTAAAGGCGGTTCGTTCTTTTTGTTTAAAATAAAATTGTGATTTGTTTGATAATTTATCCGATTATCTTTTATCAGCTTTCGTTTTTATCTTTTGACGGTTTTTCTTTTTTGCGAGTCTTATTAAACAGCGCGGCAGCCGTAACCGCAAGAATGACAGCTACAATTCCCGACGTAACACCGATAATAACAAATGTCTCGTTTTTGATATGGTTTTTAACGGCGTTTTTGATATTATCAGCAGAAGAAGCTATCGCGTTATTTTGTGTTTCCGGCTCTGCGGCGGTTACTTCCGTCATCGGCTCATCGGAAAGCCCCTCGGTATAAGGTTCTGTCTCAACAGGTGCTATTATCGACGTACCCGACTCGGATTTAACCGTAGTCAAAATATACGTCATAGTTGTAACGCCGTCCTCTGCGGTAACGGTAATCTTTGTGGTGTTGCTTCCTATATCCATTTTAAGATAGCCCATAGGTATACTCACCTGTGCCTTTTCATTATTCGGCACGGCGTCTACCTGAATTCTCGCTACGTCGCTCATTACGCTCGCATTATAAAAAAGCGTATCCGACGAAAACTCCGGAGAAAGCGTAAGGTCTACTGTTGTTTCGCCTGCATCAGTTATACCGTAAACACGCATTGATTTAAGCGTCGCATCACTTGAGCTTACGGAGTTATCGCCGCTGTTATTTTGCTGTACGGGAGCTTCCGTTACGTTGTTCTGCACCTGCTGACCGGAATTATTACCGGATGATGGCATTATGAGCACGGAATTGCCTTGAGATGTAACACTTATGCTCTTCGCGCTCGAATCATAGGCTGCCGCGTACACTGAAATTGGCGTACCTACGGGAGTAGAGCCCGATGTATTTCCGATAACAAGAAAAGTTATCGTCATAACGGTGCCTGCCTTTACCTGCACATTGTTCTGTGAGGAGGTTGCACCGGCATATCGCACCTGAGAAGCACTTTCGATATGTGTGCATGAGGCCTGCGGCAACGCGCTGCCGGCATCACCGAGTGAGCTTGACTTATATTGCAGCTTGGTTTTGTCATAATTTACATACACGGAATACGAGCCGAGGGAGGCTTCGGTATTTTTAATGCTTATTGTAACCGTCTCGCCTGTATGCGCCGTGGCTCCGGTTGAAAAAACGGAGAACCCGTCCGCCGCATCGGCGCCGAAAGAAAAAAAGCACAAAAAAAGTATCGAAAGCGAAATTATAATACCGATAAATTTTTTAGTGCCTCTCATAGGGTCCTCCGAAAGAATCATATTAACAAATTTGCAAACATTCGGATAATACACAAGCCGTACTACCCAACGCTACATTATGTTAACATACAAATATGAATTTTTCAATAAATAAGAAACGAAAAATTAAAGTCTGTCCGCTTCAACTATTATAACCGTCCCTTTTTTTACCGTTATCACGGCTTCATCGGAGGTTATCTCGTTGCTGACTCCGAGCGCGGAAAACGGCGAAAGTGTATAATCGGAGAGCGGATAGTACACGCCCTCCTCCGAAATAACGCTGTCCCCGCCGACGGAAAACACGGAGAGATAGTACTTTGCGGTTTTACGCTCAATTCTTACACTCTCGTTTTTGACGGCGAATATCTTATGATGAGAATCTATTATTGTTAAATTTGTGCCTCGCTGCTTAGCCTGTGAAACCAAGGCTAAGTTAGCCAAGGTATGGTCAACTCTGCCGCCGAGCGCACCCAAAAGAGTAATTTCCTTGTATCCCCTTTTTTCGGCTTCCGTAAGAGCGGTTTCGGTATCCGTTGCATCCTTTATGGGGTTCAGGGCAATAAGCTCATTCTGCGTTTTCGGTTTTTTTGAAGAGTCATAATCGCCCACAAACAAATCCGGCTCAATACCGACATCGCGGCAATAAACATATCCAGCATCGGCAGCGATAACAAAATCGGCACTATCGGCATATGCCTTTATCGCAGAAGTGTCGTCAATACTGCCGGCGGCAACTATCACACAGCGTTTTTTACTCATTTCTGCCATTCCTTTATGTCCTTAATCTCGTTATATATAGCTTTGTAGCTCTCATGGCGGCTCTTTTCGATATCACCGTTCTCTACAGCCTCCACAATCTTGCAACCCTTGTCACACGTATGACTGCAGGTGGTAAATTTACACGAGCCGAGATATTTTCTGAATTCGCGAAAACAATATGCAAGCTCCTGCTTGTCTATTGAACTTATCATTGCAAGCTCAAGCGAAGAAAAGCCCGGTGTATCCGCTATATATCCGCCTGCCGCCGAAAAAAGCTCCGCTTCACGCGTAGTGTGTCGGCCTCTGCCGAGCTTCTCGCTTATCGCGGAGGTGGCAAGCTTCAGTTCGGGAGCAATCCTGTTTAAAAGAGAAGTTTTTCCGACTCCCGAATTCCCTGTAAAAGCGCTTGTTTTTCCGCAAAGCAGTTTTCTGACTTCACCGACTCCCTCGCCTGTTTCGTTTGAAACGGCAACAGAGACAAAGCCCGCATGCTTATAAATAGACACAAGCTCATCGGCAGGTGCCAAATCATCCTTTGTCACGATTATTACAGGCTCTATGTTTTTATGCTCGGCAACGGCCGTCAGCTTGTCAATAACTAAAGTTGACGGGCGCGGCTTAACGGTTGACGCCACAATTATAAGGCTGTCTATATTCGCAACGGGAGGACGCATAAGCTGATTTTTGCGCGGATGAATCTCGTCTATTGTGTTTTCAGCTCCGTCGTTTACGGATATGGTGACAACATCTCCGCAAAGCGGTGTTGTTTTTTCCTTGCGAAAAACTCCGCGCGCCTTACATTCATATACTTGATTGGCGGCTTCAACATAATAGAAGCCGCCAATACCTTTTATAATTTTACCGTTTAATGTTTTACTCATACTCATCCGTTATCGGGCGTTGCGGATTTAACGACCAGTTTAATTTCCGTAGACGGAGATACTTTTCCGCCGCCACTCGGAGTCATACTCTCAACCTTGCCTGAAGAAGCCGAATTTCCGTTTTCATCGACAACCTTTACGTTTGTAAATCCTGATGTTTCGAGCGTCTTTTTGGCTTCGGAAACATCTTTGCCGACTACGTTGGGAAGAGCAACCTTATCGTCATAAGAGCCGTTTTTAACATCGCTTACCTTAGCCGGAGTCTGGGTAAAGTCAATCTTGCCCTCCTGAACATTTTGGTCGTTAATGAATATGGTGTATTTATTGTTTGCGCCCTTACCGGAAATCTCGTATGTCTTTGTGCCGCCGTTTAAAAGCACATCGGTGTAGGTAGCGTAAAGGTCACTGTTGAGATATATCTTAACGGTACCTGTGCTGCTGCCCGAGAGATTGGGAAGATTTACGGTTACACTGGCAGTTGTACTCGCGGGAGTGCCGCTGCTTATAACTATTTCAACGGTAGAGCCGGAATCCGCCTCGGAATCTCCTACCGGATTCTGATTTATTACCGTGCCCTTCGGCTTGTCGCTGTCGGTTTCGGTAACTTTAGCTTTAAGACCTGCCGCCTCAATAAGTTGCTTTGCGACGTCTGCACTGTATCCCTCAACAGACGGGACTTTTACGGAATTTGAATTTTTATCGGTTGAAACATAGAGCGTTACAAGTGAGCCTTTTTCGGCATAAGAGCCCTCCGTGGGATATGAATCGAACACAAGTCCCGGGGTAACATTTTTCTGATAACTCGTTATTATCTTGGTGGTGAAGCCGGCTTTTTTAAGCTTTTGCTCGGCATCATCAGACGAAAGGCCTATAATGCCTTCTATCATAACGCTGTCGTCGTTATATGCTATTTGAAGCTTTACGGTTTTGCCCTTACGAAGCTTTGTTCCTGCATCCGGAGTCTGTTTTATTACGGAGCCGGGCTCTGCATCGGTGCTGTATACCGACTCGGTCTCAAACTTGAAGTTACTGTTGTATTCGGCATTTGACATTATATCGTCGATATAATTTTTACCTACGAAATTCGGAACCTCAACCTTTTTGACGTTGCGGCCGAGAAGTATGCCGGTAACTATTGCGGCAATAACAACAAGACCTGCTATTATGCCGATAAGTATAGGAACGGTCTTATTGGCCGGCTTTTCATCATCGTTTTTATCATCGTCGCCGTTTACGGCAGGAGCTGCCGGTCTTCGTTCTGCGGGAACAGGCTGCCTTGCGGCTGTGCCGTTTACCGCTTTTGAATCAACAAACTTTGTAGGCTCGTTATCGACAAAGTAATCATAATCGAACTTTATTGACGGATTGCGACGGAATGCGTCAAGGTCAACAAGCATTTCGGCTGCCGAATGGTAACGGTCCTTGGGATTTTTCTGCATGGCGCGCAATGTAATCTGCTCAAGGCCGAGAGGAATATCGGGATTTATCTCACGCGGACGTTTAGCCTCCTGCTGAAGCTGCATTATCGCTACGGAAACAGCACTGTCCGACTGGAACGGAAGCTGACCCGTAAGCATTTCATACATAACCACACCTACGGAATAAATATCGGCCTTGTCGTCGGTTATTTCGCCTCTCGCCTGCTCGGGACTGATATAGTGAACCGAGCCGATGGCATTTTCGGTCATAGTGCGTGTATCGCCGCGACAGAAACGCGCTATGCCGAAATCGGTGACTTTAATGGTGCCGTCCTGCAATAGCATAATATTTTGCGGCTTTACGTCTCTGTGTACAATACCCTTATCATGCGCGTGCTGAAGCGCTTTTAAAATCTGCGTTACAAAGTGAACAGCCTCTTTCCAGTTTATAACCTTTTGCTGCTCTATATATTCTTTGAGAGTTATGCCCTCAATATATTCCATAACTATATACTGAAGTCTGTCGCCGAAGCTCACGTCATACACCTTAACTATATTCGGATGCGACAAAACGGCAATAGCCTTTGATTCGTTTTTGAAGCGACGGCGGAATTCGTCATTTGCAAGAAATTCCTCTTTGAGAATTTTGATCGCAACTATTCTGTCGTCGATCACATCATAAGCCTTGTAGACAACAGCCATACCGCCCACACCTATGATTTCTCTGATTTCATATCTGCCGTCAAGTCTTTTACCGCAGTAATTTTCCAAAAATGATCACTCCTTTTAATAGGTAACGGCTACGACAGTAACATTGTCGCCGCCTCCGTTTTTGTTTGCCCTATCGACCAGTCGCTCGGCAAACTCATAGAACATATCGTCTTTAGTAAGATCGCACATTTCATCGGACTCGACGAAATTTGTAAGACCGTCCGTGCAAAGTAAAAGCACATCGCCGTCTTTCATTTCCTGCTCGCTAAAATCCACAAGAATTTCGCGGCTCACGCCGACGGCGCGCGTTATTATATTCTTATTCGGATGCCTTTTTGCCTCAAGAGCGGTTATTTTGCCGTGTTCCACGAGCTCCTGCACAACCGAATGGTCACGCGTGAGCTGGGTTAAAGCTCCGTGCGAAACAATGTACGCTCTGCTGTCTCCGGCGTGGGCTATATATGCGGTATGCTCCATAACAATGGCACACACCACGGTAGTACCCATACCGTAAAGCTCCGAATTTGAACAGCTTATGTCATATACGCTGATGTTGGCGGCATTTATGGCAGACACCATCATATTTTTGATGGAATTTGCACTCATACCGGGTCTGAACGAAGATGTAATCTGCTCGGCTATTACTTTTACCGCTGTGGATGACGCCACGTTTCCTCCGGCAGCACCGCCCATACCGTCGCAGACCACGGCCCATGCGACACCGTTCGGCAGCTCACCGGTGGTGTATGAATCCTGATTGCTCTCACGAACCATGCCCACATCGGTTTTTGCGACTATTTTCACAGCAGATCACCTCTTTTTCACAATCAATTTTTATCGGTTATCTTTTTGGCTCTGAGCTGACCGCACGAAGCGTTAATATCACTTCCGAGCGTTCGGCGAACCGTAACATTGATACCGTTTTTTTGCAGTATTTCGGAAAAGCTCCTGAGCCTTTCTCTATCGCTTCTTACGTAATTGTTTTCCCTTACGTTGTTTACGGGAATTAAATTCACGTGGCACAGCATTCCGCGAAGTCTTGAGGAAAGTTCCCTCGCACATTCGTCTGAATCGTTAAGGCCGCTTATCATGGCATATTCAAATGATATTCTGCGAGAAGTTACTTCGGTATAATACCTGCACGCCTTTAAAAGCTCCTCGATATTCCACTTTAAGTTTACCGGCATAGAGCGCGAACGGATACTGTCGTTCGGTGCGTGAAGCGAAACCGACAGAGTAAGCCCAAGTCTTTTTTCTGCCAAATCATATATGCGCGGAACTATACCGCAAGTGGAAAGCGATATGTGGCGCATACTTATATTAAGACCGTTTTCATCGGTTACAAGCGACAAAAACTTCATAACGTTATCGTAATTGTCAAGCGGCTCTCCGGTACCCATAAGCACTATATGGGAAATGCGTATGCCGAGGTCGTTCTGAGCCGTTATTACCTCCGACAGCATTTCCGAGGGATGCAAATGACGCTTAAAACCGCCTATTGCGGAAGCACAGAACGAACAGCCCATTTTACAGCCGAGCTGAGTTGAGATACATATGGTATAGCCGTATTTGTATTTCATAACGACGCTCTCAACATATTCGCCGTCGGATAAATCAAAAAGATATTTTACCGTATCGTCTTTTTGCGAGACAAGCTTAGTATCTATTTTACAGTTACAGATATAAAACTCGTCATCAAGTGTTTTTCGGAGCTGCTTGCCGATATTTGTCATATCGTCAAAAGATACCGCGCCTTTTTCGTTGAGCCAGGAATAAATCTGCCCTGCACGGTATTTCGGAAGCCCCATTGAAACTGTCTTTTCCGTAAGCTCCGACAAAGACAGGGAACGTATATCAGTTTTACTCAAAATCAAATTCTCCCGAATACTGCAAAGAAGAAGCCGTCACCGCCGTTTTCGGTCGGAATAATCGTATTAAAAGATATTTTGCGGAACTCCGCGTTATTACCGAGGAATTTCTCGCAAACGCCTTCATTTTCGGCTCTGCTCAGCGTACACGTCGAATAAACAAGCGTGCCGCCGCTCTTTACATATTTTGCTGCATTTGCCAAAATATTATACTGCACAGGCAGTAAATTGTCAATAATCGCAATATCCTTGTAGCGGATTTCGGGCTTCCTGCCGATTATTCCGAAGCCTGAGCAGGGCACGTCACAGAGCACCTTGTCCGCCGCTTTTTCATACTCGGGCAAAAATACACAGGCGTCGCCCACCTTAGCCTCGATTATATCTATACCGAGCCTTAAAGCTCCCTCTTCACAGAGCTTTACGCGCTGAGGGTAAAGGTCAAAAGCGAGTATTTTGCCCTTGTTTTTCATAAGCTGCGCCGCCGTAAACGCCTTTCCGCCGGGTGAAGAGCACATATCAAAAACGGTATCGCCGGCTTTCGGCGACAGCGCTTTTACCGCCTTGCCGCAGGAGATGTCCTGAACATGGAAAAATCCCGCTTTATACGCTTTAAGCTCTTCTACCGCACCGGTATTTTTAAGTATTATGTAATTTTCGTCCTCGGGGCACTTTTCGGCAACCGCATTTTCGCCGGAAAGCAAGGCTATAAGCTCATCAGATGAAGCTTTAAGAGTATTTACTCTCGCAGTTACGGGTCTTGCGCCTATGGACGACGAAAGTATTTTCTCGGTTTTTTCTTCGCCGTAATCCTCGACGAATTTGCTTACAAGCGCCTTGGGGCACGAGTAGATTATGCTCAAATCCTTAATCTTTTCGCCTGTTTTTTCATATGTAAATCCATCTTTAGCCACCTTACGAAGCACCGAATTAACAAGCCCCGAGGCATAAGCGCAGCCGCAGCCCTTCACAAGCTTTACACTCTCGTTTACCGCCGCGGAAGCAGGCACTTTATCCATAAAGCAGAGTTGAAACGCACCGAGCCGAAGAGCCGTCAGCACCTCGGGCCTGAGTTTTTTGAGAGGCTTTGTAAGATAGCGCGACAATATGAAGTCAAGCGTTATTTTACGCTCGGTGACGCCGTAAACAAGTGCCGTGACAAACGCAGAAGACGCCGAAGCGGCCGCATTTTCACGCAGAGCCGCATCCAGCGTCAAATTTGAATACGCATTGTCGCGTTCTATTTTGTTGAGAATTTTGAAAGCTAACTGTCTTTCGTTCATAAATTACCTTCTCTTATTATTTGTGAGCAACAGCAATCTTAAAAGGTTTGCAGCCGAAACCGCAAAGGACGCAACATACGTCATAGCCGCCGCCTTGAGTACGCGCTTTGCACCGGGGAGTTCGTCATACGATAACATTCCGGTATTTTCGATAACATCAACGGCTCGGCGGCTTGCGTTAAATTCAACGGGAAGCGTTACAAGCTGGAACAGCATTACAAAGACATAGAAGAAAATCCCGATATTTACAAGCAGCTGCGAGCCTAAAAATATGCCTATTACAGCGAGCGGAATTGCGGCACGCGAGCCTATTTGGCACGGCATAAGAAGCGCATTGCGAACCTTTATCGGAGTATAATTTTCTGCGTGCTGCGCCGCATGACCGGCTTCGTGGCAGGCTATGCCGATTGCCGCTACCGAGCAGCTTCCGTAAACGCCGTCGGAAAGTCTTATCACGTTATCACGCGGGTCATAATGGTCGTTTAATTTTCCTCTGATATGCTCTATACGGACATTTTGTATTCCGTAAAAATCAAGCA
>HF993119.1:0-33728 GCA_000432435.1 Eubacterium sp. CAG:180 | reverse complement strand
CCGCATCGGCTCCCGTCAGGCCGTTCATATTATTAAGGCGGGAAAATTTCGAATATGCGGAATTTACTCTCGCCTGGCATATCAGCGAAATAAACAGCACGGGGACTATCAGAATAAAATAATAATAATCAATATAATATGGCATTTCTTTTCACCCTTATTTAAAAGAATCGCCGCTTTGTATTTTATGCCCCAAAAGAAAAGCTTCTGCGCTCATCCTCTTTTTGCCCTCCGGCTGGAGCTCAAGAATTTTAAGCAGTTTACCGTCCTTGCAGGCGACAAGCATTTCGCCGTGAGATACGGTAATTTCTCCCGGTGCGCCGCCTTTAAGCTCGGTTTTTTCGGAAGAATGAAGCTTGACCTTCTTGCCGCCCAAAACGGCGGTTGCGGTGGGCCACGGCGAGAGACCTCTTATCTTATTGTGCACTTCATCAATCGTTTTAGTAAAATCAATCGGGCAAAGCGCCTTTGTAAGCATAGGCGAATAACAGCTCTCATCATCGTTTTGCTTTATGGGTTTAAGGCTGTCGTCAAGCAAGGCTCTGATTGTTTTTGAAAGGACGTCCGCGCCGAGCAGCGACAGCTTGTCGTGAAGCTCGCCCGCAGTCATATTTTCATCAATCGGGAGCTTTTCGGAAATGAGTATATCTCCGGTGTCAAGCCCCTCGTTCATAAGCATAGATGTAACTCCGGTCTCTTTTTCGCCGTTTAATATGCACCATTGTATCGGGGCCGCTCCGCGATATTTCGGCAGAAGAGACGCGTGTATGTTTATTGAGCAAAACTTCGGAAGATACAGTATTTCGGGAGGTAAAATTTTGCCGTAAGCGGTAACCACATTAAGCTCGGGGTTAAGTCTTTTAAGAATTTCGAGAGCTTCTCCGTCTCGCATGCTTTTCGGCTGAAAAACAGGTATACCGTTTTCCTCGGCAAAAACCTTAACGGGCGGCGGAGTAAGCGTATATCCCCTGCCCTTAGGCTTATCGGGCTGTGTAAACACGCCGACAACCTCGTTACCGTCATCTACAAGTCTTTTAAGGCACGGCACGGCGAAGTCGGGAGTCCCCATAAAAACTATTCTCATAAGTTACCTCGTCAATCAATTCGTCCGCTTTCGCGGCGTATACGCTCAACTACTTCCTCGGGTGCAAGACGTTCAATATACAAATGACCGTCAAGATGGTCTATCTCATGGCAAAACGCGCGCGCTTTAAGGTCCTCGCCCTTATAAAGGCACCATTTTCCCTCTCTGTTTTGCGCTCTTACCTTTACGGTTTTCGGTCGAACCGTAACGCCGCTTTTACCCGGAAGCGAAAGGCAACCCTCTATTTCGTACTGAACTCCGTCGCTCTCGACTATTTCCGGATTTATAAGCTCTATAAGACCGTCGCCGACATCTACAACTACCACTCTTTTGAGCATTCCCACCTGAACGGCGGCAAGACCGCAGCCGTCGGCATCGTAAAGGGTATCTCTCATATCGTCAAGTAATTTAAAGAGCTTTGCGTCAAAGCTTTCAACGGGACGACTGACCTTTCGAAGTATAGGGTCATCGTTTACCCTGATTTGTCTGATTCCCATCTTTTTCACCTCATAATACACTCTCGGGATCTATGTCCGCAAATGCCGTAACCGCCGAAAAACGTCCGTCCTTTGCGTAATCCTTTAAAAGTCCCGACAGGAAAAATCTGAATTTTTTTGTGTTTTTGCATTTTATTATTATACGGAATCGGTATTTGCCGGATATTTTTGAGACGCGCGGAGCGATAGGTCCCAAAACGATGATGCTTAAATCTGCGAAATCATTTTTTTGCCGCTCCTTGAGCATATTCAAAAATACCTTTGACGCCGATTTTGTGAGCATCTCATCGCTTCCGGTAAACGACACCACGCACAAGTTACAATACGGAGGATAAATCATGGCCTTACGCATTGATATTTCCAAATTGTAGAACGCTTCAAAATCCTGCTTTTCGGCAAGCCGTATTATCTCATTTTCGGGGAAAGAGGTTTGGATAACGGCTCTGCCCTTACTATCGCCTCGCCCTGCTCTGCCTATGACCTGAGTTAAAAGGTCAAAGGTGCGCTCGGCACTTTTATAATCATCATTGTAAAGCTGCTGGTCAATAGATATTATACCGACAAGAGTAACATTGGGGAAGTCAAGTCCTTTTGCGACCATTTGTGTTCCTAACATTATATCATACTCGCCGTTTGTGAACTTTTTTAGTGAATTTTCAAAAGAATATCGCGAAGTTGTTGTATCCGCGTCAAGACGAAGCACACGCGCCTCAGGAAAGCTGTCGTGAAGTTCCTCTTCAAGTCTTTGCGTTCCCGTTCCGGAAAATACCACGCTTTTTTCGCCGCATTCGCGACAAACGTTTGTAAAAGGCTCTGAATATCCGCAATAATGGCACATCAATCTGCCGTTTTTGCTGTGATATGTAAGTGAGATACTGCAATTCGGACAGGTCATCACCTTTCCACAGCTTTCACACGCGGCAAATGTATTGTAGCCGCGGCGGTTAAGCAGCAATATTGCCTGTTTTTTATTTTCGAGAGTTTCTTTGATCGAAAGAGTCAATTCGTCGCTTAAATTTTTGGTTTTTGTCGGGTCAGCTCCGTATTTCATCTCGGTTGTTATAACTTCGGGCAAAACTGCGTTACCGTACCGGTTCTTAAGTACATTCAAAGAATAAATACCGCTCTTTGCCGCCGCATATGTCGTAAGCGAGGGGGTTGCCGAGGCAAGAAGCAAAAGTCCGTTATGGCATCCTACGCGGAATGCAGCCACATCCTTGGCATGATAGCGCGGCGACATCTCCGATTTATATGTGCCCTCCTGCTCTTCGTCCATAATAACCAATCCGAGATTGTCAAACGGGGCAAAAACCGCCGAGCGCGTACCGAGCGCTATTTTGGCTTCGCCGTTTTTTACGCGTTTCCACTCGTCAAGTCTTTCTCCCATTGAAAGGGCGCTATGAAAAACCGCCACTTTTTCACCGTAACGGTTGTAAAAAAGAGACAGAAGCTGCGGAGTGAGAGAGATTTCGGGGACCATAACTATACAGCCCTTACCCGTTTTCAGCACCTCGTCAATAAGGCGCATATACACTTTTGTCTTCCCGGAGCCCGTAACTCCGAAAAGCAACGAGGTTTCGGCCTTGTCGCTTTGAAATCTACCGCAGAGGTCTTTGAATGCTGCCGATTGCTCACTTGTCAGCACTATATTCTCTTTATTTGCCCCGTGCAAAAATTTTGGGCGGCGGAAAACCTCGTTATCAAAAAATTCCAATATGCCTTTGCGCTCAAGCGTTGTCACAACGGCTGTTGTAACACCGGTGAAATAGCAAACTTCCTTTACCGAAGCAGAACCCGTATCCGTGAGGAACTTTACAACCTGCTTTTGCTTAGCGGTAAATTTAGGCGGTTCTCTGAGGGCATAATAGAATTCCGAGAGCTTTACCATTTTCACGGTGGCGTCGCCTATACGCCGCACGGAGTCGATATTTCTGATAAGAAACCCTTTATCTGCCATCTTTTCGGCAATTGGAAAATCCTGTTTAAATCCGAGCTCTTTGAGAAGTCTGTCGCCGCGGACATATACGCTCTTGTCCGCAAGAAACGAAAACACGCTTTTTTCGTCCGGTGACAGAGAAGTCAGCATATCGTCGGTAACATCGGGATTTACTATATATGATGTTACGAGATTAAGCCCGAGGCCGGTAGGCAGCATAGCCTTTACTGCCTCGTACAGCGTGCAGAAATACTCGTCCTTCATAAATACGGCAAGTCGCAGCATCTCATTATTTAAAAGCGGCGATGGGTCGAGCACCGCCGCAATATTTTTGAGCTTCACAGCATCTTTTGATTTTTCTCTTAAAGCAAATACGACGCCCTGGCGTTTCTTACTGCCTCTGCCGAAGGGGACGAGTACACGAACACCGGGACGCACGTCTTTTGAGAGTTTTTCGGGTATAGCATAGTCAAAAGCGTCATCAAAGCTGAAAGCGGTATTTTCAACCGCTACCTTTGCTATCATACGCTGCACCCCTTAAAATAAACTTATATATATCTTATCTCTTCCGGCTCGATTATTTTATATTTGCCGGAGAGTATCTCGTCAAGAGCTATGCTGACGGGCTTTTCAATCATTATTTCGCCGTCTTCCTCGGCCTTTTCCGAAATTTCTCTTGCTCTTTTTGCCGTGGCTGTAACAAGAGAATAACGGCTGAGATGGTCTTTTAAAATGTTTTTTAAATCCGGATTGAACATAAAATAAAACCTCACTTATCTATTTTTTCTATAATATCCAAAACTTCATCGGCGGCGCTTTCAAGGTCGTCGTTTATAACAATATAATCGTACCCGCGGCTCTTTTCTATTTCGCCGCGCGCAATTTCAAGGCGTCTTACAAGGTCGTCCTCGTCCTCCGTACCGCGGCAGCGAAGCCTGTGCTCAAGTATTTCAAGCGACGGCGGCATTATAAAAATCGCTGTTGACAAAGGATACATTTTTTTGATTTTTGCTGCACCCTGAACTTCGATTTTCAAAATAACCGTTTTACCCTCGGACAGCCATTTGTCAACCGGTTTTTTTGGCGTGCCGTAAAGGTTTTTGCCGTATTTTGCGAATTCAAGCACGTCGCCGCTGTCGAGCATTGCCTCGAAATCGTCGGGAGTTATGAAGTAATAATCAACCCCGTCATGCTCGTTTTCGCGTTTAAGACGCGTTGTTATCGAAATTGATTTTTGGAGCGTCGGGTCCTTTCTCAAAAGAATGTCAAGGAGCGTGTCCTTGCCGACACCCGACGGGCCGGAAAATAATATAAGCTTCCCCTTTTTTTGTTCCATTATGCCTGCTCCTTATCGCTGTCGTCATTAAAGCGAGCCATAATGGTCTCCGCCTGCAAATAGGTTAATATAACATGGTTGCTGTCGGTAATTATGACGGCTCGGGTTTTTCGCCCCTGTGTTGCGTCAATGAGCATTTTCTGCTCTTTTGCCTCTTGCACTATTCGTTTTATCGGTGCTGACTCAGGGCCTGCCACCGCTAAAATTCGGTCTGCGTTTACCGCATTTCCGAAACCTATGTTGATTAGCTTCATTGCTGACTTCCTCACTCAATATTTTGAACCTGCTCGCGAATCTTTTCGACCTCCGCCTTTATGGCGATGACCTTTTTGGCTATATCGACGTCCTGCGCCTTAGAGCCTATTGTATTTGCCTCACGGTTTATTTCCTGAACAAGAAAATCAAGCTTTCTGCCTATTGCCTCGCTTGAATTCATAAATTCACGAAGCTGAGAAATATGACTGCGAAGTCTTACGGTTTCTTCATCGACGGCTATTTTGTCGGCATAAATTGCGGCTTCATTTAAAAGCCTTTGCTCGTCTACCGCGGCGTCGCCGAGAAGCTCTTTCATACGCTGCTTCAATTTTTCGTTGTATTCTCTTACGGTTTCGGGAGAACGGCCTTCAATGAACTCGACGCACTCGATAATATAATCAGCTCTTGAAAGTATATCCCCTCTGAGCTTGCTGCCCTCCGTCTCGCGCATTTCGATAAACTTTGAAACGGCGGTTTCGGCAACTGTCTTTACCGCATTCCAAATTCGCTCCTCGTCCTCGGACGCTTTATGAAGCGTTATAACGTCGGGGTAGCGTGAAAGCGTTACAGCCGATATATCGTCTTTGAGGCCGAATCTTTCGGAAAGCTCTTTTAACGCTTTGACATAGCCGGCGGCGAGAGTTTCATTGACATTAACCTCCATCTCGCGCTCTTCAAGGTCCTCAACTGAGACATAGCACTCGACTTTTCCGCGGGTTATAAGCGAATTACAGTATTTTTTGAGCTTTTCCTCAAGAAAACCGTACTCTCTCGGCACTCTTGCCGAAAATTCAAAATAACGGTGATTTACACTTTTTATTTCAACGGTCACATTGAGCGAATCGATTGTCTGCTCGCTCTTGCCGTAACCTGTCATACTTTTAATCATATCGGTTGCCCCTATGTTTAAATTGCGTACAAAATACGCCGCATAAAAAAT
The DNA here is from genome assembly GCA_000432435.1 of Eubacterium sp. CAG:180. Lineage (GTDB taxonomy): Bacteria > Bacillota > Clostridia > Oscillospirales > Acutalibacteraceae > Fimenecus. The sequence goes on along the minus strand of HF993119.1, from coordinate 27,680 downwards.
AAAGCGAAACCCCGAATTTAATAAGACGGGGTTACCCTCGCTTTTAGTTATAATATTTTACTATTTTAAACCGACGTTGTCAATGTTTACAGCAGCTTCCCTGCAAAAGTTCGGCCGTATTTCCCGAAAAGACTCCGTCTTTTTGCGTAAAACCGAGAGAAATAAGCTCATCCGAAAACTCAAAAAGGCTGCAAACCGCCGTATCAACACCGCGGCGAAAAGCAAAATCGAGCGCCGAACGAAGCAGTCCGTCGGTAACGGACGGCTCGTTCTTATCCGATTTTATGCGCTCTAAAATGCAGATATTTCCGTTTAAAGAAAACAGCAGAGAAAAATCATTACCGCCGTATTCTGTTTTATACGCGGCGTAACGCACGTTATCACAAAACGGTTCTCCGGGAAAGAGACAATGCAATTCGGATAATTCCGTAACACACTCAAATTTTATCATTTAAACCGCGCCTCAAATTACCGCTTTGCTCCGCCGATGTCATAAGCGCGTGCACTTCGTCGGGCGTAAGGTGGCGGTAATCGCCCGTCTTTAACATTCCGAGCTTTACGGAGCCTATCTTAATGCGCTTGAGCCTTGCGACCTCAAGCCCGAGGCTTTCGCACATTTTTCTTATCTGACGGTTTCTGCCCTCGAAAATCGTGAGCTCGATAACCACACGACCCTCTTCGCGTGAGACAACGCGGACTTCGGACGGCAGCGTCATTTTGCCGTCAATTTCCACGCCGTTTTCAAGAGCCGCTCTTTGCTCTTTTGAAAGAGACGGATGTATTGTAACGCGATAGGTCTTTGGCACGTGCATTGACGGGTGAGTTAAAGCGTTGGCAAATTCGCCGTCGTTTGTCATAAGCAAAAGGCCCTCGCTTTCACGGTCAAGCCTGCCGACGGGATATATTCTCGCGTCTATATCGCTTACAAGCTCCGCAACACATTTTCTGTCCATCTCGTCGCTCATTGTCGTGATAAATCCTCTCGGTTTATTAAGCATAATATAGACGTTTTCTTTCGGCGCGCTGAGCTTTTTGCCCGCAACCACAACCTTGTCGGTTTTGGGATTTACCTTATCACCCACGCAGGCTGTCTTGCCATTTACCTTGACTTTACCTGCCGCTATCAGCTCCTCGGATTTTCTCCTTGAAGCAACACCGCTCTCAGCCATAAATTTTTGCAGTCTGATCTTCACATCAGTCATATTTTTCACCAAAGCACTTTCCTAAAAAATTTTTTAATCTTTTGCGGTAACGACTTTTTTTGCATCTTTTCGGAGTCGGATATATATTCGGCACCTTCCGAAGTCACTATCGGCACCTCGGATAATACTCTTCCGTCATACAGATAATATACGGTACCTACATTTTTGCCGCTCTCAACCGGTGCATATTCAAAATTTTTAATGCAAATTTTGATTTCAGGCTCAATATTTTTGAGCGAGGCAAGGTACGGCGTGTATAAAGGCTTTACACCGACAGAGGATTTATCGGAGCCGACAACACACAGCCTGACGCCCGAAAGATCACAGAAAAGAGAACGATTTTTTACGACGGAAAAGCCGTAATTATACATTTTTTCGTGATCATTCCAATCGTCCGGCGCATTTAGCGTGACTGCTATAAGCGTTACGCCGCCGCGTCTCACCGCCGAGACGAGACATCTGCCGCTCTTTTTTGTGAAGCCCGTCTTAATTCCTATGCAGTCTTCATCTATGGCAAGAAGCCTGTTGTGGTTTGTAACGGTTCTGCGATACGGCGGATTGCCGTAACTTACGCTCATGCTTTTTTTGGAGCAAATGCTTAAAAACTCCGGATTTTTAATCGCCTCTGCTCCGAGAAGAGCCATATCGTATGCTGTGGAATAATGATTTTCGCTGTCAAGCCCCGAAGGTGTTTCAAACGAAGTATCGTTCATATTAAGCTCTTTAGCCCTTTGGTTCATAAGAGCCGTAAATTCGTCCAAGCCGCCTGACACGGCGTATGCCGCGACATTCGCAGCATCATTGCCGGAAGAGAGCAGCATACCGCACGCAAGAGTCTTTACCGAAACGCAGTCTCCCGGAAGAAGTCCCATAGACGTTCCCTCGACAGACACAGCCTCTTTTGTTACCGTTACAGCCTCGTCAGGGCTTTTGTATTCGAGAGCCAAAAGCGCCGACATAATTTTTGTTGTGCTCGCCATGGGCAATCTTTCGTGCTCGTTTTTTGCATATACGACCTCAAGAGTGTCGCTTGTCATTAAAATCGCCGCTCGTGCGCTTAAATCAAGCTCATCGTTTTCGGCATAAGCCGGAAATGCGCACAGTACCGTAAAGGTCACAGATAAAAAAACGCAAAAAAGTCTTTTATACAAATCAACCACCTGCCATATTTTTAAAATATGCAGGCGGTAGATTTATTATTATGAAATTCGAGAAACGCTTATTTGTTCTCGGAAGGAACATCCTCTGCGGGAACTGCGGAAACATACTCCGCGGCATCATTAGAAGCTGCTTTTTCCTTTTCCTTCTTTGCCTTATTAACAACGGAAGTAACCTTATCGAACATTTCGGGAACAAGGTTAACAACTCTTTCGGCAGCATTGTCAAATGCTGTGATATGCTTAATTGTAACCTCTCCGTCGGAAATAACGAGGAAAGCAACGGGAGTAATGGTAACGCCGGCTCCGCCGCCGCCGCCGAAAATCTCTTTATTTGTCTTGGAGGGGAAATCGGAACCGCCCGAAGCAAAGCCGTAAGTCACCTTAGACACCGGAATTATTGTAATGCCGCCGTCAATATTCATCGGCTCACCGATTATTGTGCTTACATTGACGAGATTTTTTACCTTTTCGATTGTTGTTTCGAGAATTCCTGCTGCTGATTGTTCTTTCATTTAGAAGCACCACCTTGTATATTTTGAGTTTCTGTTTTATTATCTCCCTCTGTGACAACTGCCTTTTTGGGCTTTTGCCGCAGTAATTTGAGTACGACCTTAAATAAAAGTCTGAACACAAGCCTTATGCCTGCGCCGACAAGGAAAAACGGACGTAACGAAAATGCCGTTTTAAATTGCGCGCTTGAGAATGTGCCTATGAAATCGGGTTCAATGCTCGCATCATACTTTTTCACTTTCAAGTTAGAGCAGATAAATCCGAGAGCCGGGAAAACATCCTCACATATCTCACCGTACTGAAGAGCGGTTTGAGCGGCGTCGCTGTTACTTGAAACAACTATCCAAAGGTACAGCTCCTCAATTATAAAGTGCTTTTTGACGCTGCGCATCATAAGCCCGACGGCGTCTGCCGAATCCTTAACAAGCTTTATTACACCGTCCATACCCTGGTTTTCATAGAAGGTTTTAAAGATATTGGGCTTTTTGGGTTTTTCCTCTGCGGGCTCTTCCTGCTTTTCTTTTTTGGGTTTTTCCTTTTTGGGCTTAGGAGGTTTCTTTTCTTTTTGGGGTTTCGGGTAAATGCTGAAATGCAAAAACAGCCAGCTTACGCTGAGCTTAAAGCCGTCGATATATTCCGCATCAATCCTGACTTTTACCAAAAGTACAAGACAAATAAATGCGATTATACCGAGTATTATGTACAGCGCTGTCAACCTATGGGCACCTCCTTCGCTTCACAATTTACTCCTATCCCGCACATTTTGCGAGACTATGTAATAGATTATATAAAAAAACGCAACATTATTCAAGAGAATTTATGTCGGAATTGTCAACTTTTTTGCTTTCTTCGTGATTTTCTTCTGCGAGAGGCTCATTTTTGGGGAGTTCCGGCAATTCATCAAGAGATTCCACACCGAAGCAGCGTAAGAATTCCGGAGTCGTTCCGTATACAAGCGGTCTGCCGGGAAGCTCGAGTCTGCCTTTTTCCTCAACAAGTCTCTTTTGGCAGAGTGTTGATATGACACCGGAACAATCAACACCCCTCACCTGCTCCACAAAAGCCTTGGTAACGGGCTGATTGTACGCTATAACAGCAAGAACCTCAAACGCAGCGTTTGAAAGCGGTGCGTTCTTTTTGACCTCAAGCACAGAACGTATAAGATCGGCATACTCGGTTCGCGACGACAGCTGATATTTGTCTCCGAGTCTTAAAAGGCATATACCGCTTGAGCGTTCGTCGAGAGACGCAGACAAATTAAGAAGCGTCCTGCGGCAAGTCTCCTCATCGACTGAAAGCACATCGGCAAGCTTGCCTATTTCAAGAGGTTCACCCACTGAAAACAGAACCGCCTCGGCGGCAGATGTAAGATTTTTTGCGTTTACAGGCATTTTTTATTCCCACTCCTCAGAAACGGTATCTCCGAAATCAGCCGACAAAAGTTCTATGCTCGTATCGCCTCCGTCGCCGCTGACCATAACTTTTTTATCCTTGGCAAGCTCAAGTACGGCAAGAAACGTGGCCACCATATCCGAACGCGACTGTGCGTCCGAAAAAAGGTCGGTAAATTTGCGTTTACTGCCGACGCTTGCGAATTTTTTATATATAGAACGAATCTTCGAACCGACCGACACTATTTTTTTTGCCACTATTTCGCGAAACGCCTCAATAGGCGGCGGCAGATTGCGAAGCTTTCTGCCTGCGGCGGCAAGATATGCTCTTAAAAGCTCTGCTCCGTCGTGTACTCTTGTATATGTGGGGTCGGTTTCTATCTTCATCGGCTCACGCACAAAATGGTCAAAGCCGTCTGTACGCTGAGATAGCTTTTCAGCCATGAGCTTGCAGTCTCGGTACTCGATAAGCTCACCGGTAAGCTCTCTTTTCAGCTCGTCCGCCTCCTCGTGAACCGGCAAGAGAGACACCGTCTTTAAATAGACGAGTCTTGCCGCCATCTCAAGGAATTCGCTTGCCACATACATATCTTCATCCTGCATACGGCGGACATAATCGAGATATTGGTCAACAAGCTCCACTATCGGAATATCATATATATTAAGTTTGTGTTTGGCGATAAGGCTCAAAAGCAGGTCCATAGGCCCCTCGAACACGTCGAGCTTATATGATATTTGGTCCATTTTTACGTCCTTTATTTTGATAATGCTCTGAACGGAAATCCTATTACGTAATCGAGTCCGTAATACAATGCGTTTTCGAGAAATGCCAGCGGCTTATCAAGCACGCCTAAAAAGATAAGCACAAATACGGCTATGATTATATATCTCTCGTAACGCATAAATTTATAATAATACTTATCGGGGATAAGCAGCTGTAATATTCTTGAGCCGTCAAGCGGCGGTATCGGTATAAGGTTAAACACAGCCAGGCCTACGTTTATAGTGGCGGCAAATCGGAAGAACAGAATAAATGCCTTCACTATAACAGAGGGGCCGAAGAGAGAAAAGATATTTTCAAAAAGCAAAAACACCATGGCCATTAAAATATTTGCGATAGGGCCTGCAACGGCTGTAAGTGCCATTCCCTTTTTGGGATTTTTAAAGTTTCTCGGATTTATCGGAACGGGCTTTGCATAGCCGAAACCGACAAGTATTATCATAAGCGCGCCTATCCAATCGATATGCGCCATAGGATTCAAGGTGAGTCTGCCCGACAGACGCGGCGTATTGTCGCCGAGCTTTGACGCAACGAGCGCATGGGCATATTCATGCACCGGCATGGTGCAGAAGATTACAAAAGCAAGCGCAAAAACACTTACCAATATTTCCATGGGCGTATAATCGCCTCTGAGGATACTAAAGAGCATTTGCTTTTCTCCTTTTTGCAGAAATGTAATTATACAATTATTTTAACTACCCTGTCAATATGATTAAAATCGTACATAATTTCCGACGATGAAGCCTTACCGTCAAAAATAGTTCTGATGTCCTCGCCCTGCGAGTCACCGCATTCCAAAAGTATTTCCCCGCCTTTTTTGCAGCACGGAAGCCATCTGTCACATATGGCTCTGTAAAACATAAGCCCGTCTTTGCCGCCGTCGAGAGCCGTTTTCGGCTCAAATCCGACCTCCCTTTGCAAAGAGGGAAGCTCCTCCGATTTTATATACGGCGGATTTGATATTATAAGGTCCGCCTTCGGTAAATCGGGACAGCCCGAAAGCACATCGCACTCGATTATATTTTCGTTCGGGAAATTGTAAAGCCTCGCATTTTTGCGGAGATATGACAGTGCCGCCGGATATTTTTCCATAAGGTAAACATCTAAGGAGGGATTTCGGTTTTTCACGGTGATACCTATACAGCCGCTCCCGGAGCAAAGGTCATATACGACCGCGTTTTCACGGTTTTTCAAAAACAAATCCGCGTTTTCGACAAGCATTTCGGTTTCGGGGCGCGGTATTAAAACGCCCTCGCCGACATTAAACGTAAATTCGCAAAAATCCCATTCCCCGAGTATATATTGTAAAGGCTCACCGAGAGCACGTCTTTTTGCAAGCTTTAAAAGAAGTTTCTCGTCATGCTCTGACAGGACGTCATCACCGTGGCACAACACATCGCGTCGTGTTTTGCCCGCAGCCTTTATCAAAAGGCACTCGCTGTCAAAACAATAATCGTCAATTCCGGCGTCCATCAGCATATTTTCGGTGCTTTTAAATGCGTCAATAAGCGTCATTTTATCTCGTCGTCCTCGGGATTATCGGTTATCACGGCTTCGAGCGACGCTATACCGACCTCGATAATATCATCTGTCGGCTCCTGCGTTGTTATTCTCTGCATCCAAAGACCCGGCGCGGAGAGAATTTTTACAAGCAGATTATCGTGCTTACCTGCATATTTGATAAACTCATAGCCGATGCCCATAACAAGCGGAAGAACAAGCATCTTTACAAGTATCCACACCGCGCGATTGACATTTTGCAAACCGGGGAAAATGAGGACAAGCGCGGACGAGAGAAGTATGCTCAATATTATCATAACGAACATAAAGCTCGTTCCGCAGCGCGGGTGAAAACGGCTCTGCTTTCTGACATTTTCAACCGTCAGGGGCAAGCCGTGTTCATAGCAAAAAATCGTTTTATGCTCGGCTCCGTGATACATAAACACACGGTGAATATCTTTCATTCTCGAAACCAAAGCCATATAGCCAACGAATATTATTATTCTCACAATACCCTCGAAAAGAGGATGAAATTTTTGAAGATTGCCGCCCGTCACAAGGTCGATAAGCCACGACGGAAGCCACATAAACAGGAAAAATGCGAGCCCGAATCCGAGCACGGAGGAAATAACGCCTATGACATTCATCATTTTTGGCCCGAAACGGTCGTTAAGCCAGCGGTCGAATTTAGACATATCCTGCTCGTCTTCGGTAAGACCCTGAGTGGATTTTTCAGCCGACTCCATAAGATACCCGTAGCCGGTTACGAGTGATTCGACGAACCCGACAATACCTCTGATTAACGGAACACCGAAGAATTTGCACTTGTCGCGCCACGGCTTTACATTTTTATATGTTGTTTCGATTTCTCCGTTAGGCAGTCTTACCGCCATGGCAGAGCCTTTCGGTCCGCGCATCATTATGCCCTCTATAAGAGCCTGACCGCCAACGGAGGTTTTATGATATTTCTTAGTTTCTTCGTCCAAAATTATTCTCCTTTTTATTGCTGAGTTTGCTGTATCGGAAACACAACTGTCACGGTGGTGCCCTTACCCTCAATACTGTTGAGAGAGAGCGTGCCGTTGTGCCTTTTTACAATTTCATTTACCACCGCAAGACCGATGCCCGAGCCTCTGACAGACGCATTTGCCTTATAGAATTTCTCTGTGACATAAGGAATGTCCGCAGTAGGGATACCGCAGCCGGTATCTGCTATCGTTATTGTAACAAAGCCGTTTTCCGCCTTTGCCGTAACACTTATCGTGCCGCCTGCCTCGGTATATTTAAAGGAATTATCAAGTATGTTCACAAATACCTGCTTAATTCGATTCGGGTCGCCCGTCATAGGAGCCGGAACCTCGGAAACATTATATAACAGCTCCTTGCCCTCACGCATTGAGCGGTCCTTAAAAACGAATACCGCCTCGTCAAGCTCAGCCAAAACGTCCATGGATGACATACGCATAGTCAAATTGCCGTTTTCCATTCTTGAAAAATCGAGAAGCTCCTCAACAAGGCTTGTAAGCCGCTCAGATTCGCTTATTATGACATTGAGTCCGCGTTTTGTAAGCGCCTCATCCTTTATCGGGTCCTCAAGTATCGTCTCGCCCCACCCTTTTATAGCTGTCAGCGGAGTACGAAGCTCATGTGATACGGTTGAAATAAACTCGTTTTTCATACGCTCGCTCTCTTTTATTTCATGCGCCATATTGTTTATGGACTCACAGAGCTGACCTATTTCATCATCTCCGCCGGTGTCCTCTATACGTGCGCCGAGGTCTCCCTTTGCGATTTTTATTGCCGTTTCGTTGATCTTTTTAACGGGCCTTACTATCGAACGCACGAAGAAAAGCCCCGATACAGTAACAAAAGCTATTATAACAAGAGCAATAAAACACATAAGAAGTATTACCTTGATAAGCTGCGAGTCAATGTCGGAAAGAGAAACAACATATCGAACGGCTCCGGAATTTTGCCCGCCGGACGATGGGAGCATATATGAAAGAGCCATAACCTTTTCACCGGAGCTCATTCTGCCAACCCATGTAGCCTTGCCGGTATCGGATAGCTTAGCCTCGGCGTAATCAGGGTATTTTTCGTTTTCGACAGAAAATCCGCTGGAGGATACCACGACGTTACCGCTTCGGTCTATTACCCAAACCTCCATAACGGATTTATCGCTGAAGTCCTCGACAAATTCCTTGGCACGAAGATTAAACGCGTCGTCGGAACTGTCGTTTGAAATACTGAAATATGACGAAACGACATTTGTGGCTCTTGAATCAAGTGTCACCCGCACAGTCTCGTAATACTGTTCTTTAAACAAAACCGAGACGACTATGATTATACAAAAAAGCACAAAAATAATGGCACAGAGTGTATTTAAAACCCAGCGTGCGGTTATACTCTTTTTTGCCACGTTTTTGTCGCTCCTTTCGTTCTTTTATTCTATCCACTTATAGCCTCTGCCCCAAATGGTAATAAGATGCTTCGGCTGAGTCGGCTCATCCTCCACCTTATTACGAAGCCTGTGAATGTTTACGTCCACTACCTTGTCATCCACAAAGTAGCCGTCGCCCCACACCTTATTGAGAATGTCTGAGCGCGACAATGTGACGTCGGGGTTTTTAAACAGATAGTCAAGAAGCTGAAACTCTATCTGCGTAAGCTCTATCGGACTGCCGTTTTTATATAGAATTCTGTCGCGGTAATCAAGCGAAAAATCACCTACTGTTGTAAGATCCGGGTTTGCGACTGCGGCTTTTTCGTTTTCGTTCATTATTGATACGCGCCTGTAAACGGCGTCTACCCTTGCCATTAGCTCTGACGGTGAAAACGGCTTTGTAACGTAATCGTCGGCTCCGACCAAAAGCCCCGTCACCTTGTCCATCTCCTGAGTCTTTGCCGTCAGCATAATAATACCTATTTTGCTGCTTTTCGCGCGCAGATATTTGCATACCTCAAGCCCATCCTTCAGCGGCATCATTATATCAAGCACGGCAACATCTATATTGCCGTTTTCTTCCTCGTATTTATTGATTGCTTCCTCGCCGTTTTCCGCCTCAACTACATCATATCCGCTTCGTTTTAAATTTATAACTATAAATTCGCGAATTGAAGCCTCATCTTCGGCTATAAGAACTTTTTTCATTTTTACCTCCGGTCATTCTATTGCGTTCGAATGCTCCCTGATATATTCTTCGGTGATTTTCATATTTTTACCGGCTTCGGTTATCCTTGCCGCGTATGTGAGCGTGGACGTTTGGAATATTACGGTATAACCGTCCTTAGGCTTATGCTGCCAATCGGTGCTCGGTACGGTCACCACGCTGAAAAGCTCGGCCCCGTTTTTCTGAGCGGTTGAATCATATAAATAAAACGTACTTGTTCGCTCCTGAATATCATTTTTGACGCACACCGTACCCACCCACTTTTTATCGAAGGAGAACATATACGACGAAGAGTACAGCATCAGCCTTTCGCTTTTTTCATAAAGCGCGCCGTTGTCAAGCCCGTACCATACGGTAAGCGACAGCGGCTCCGTATCGTCACCGCTTACCGAATACGAATTCGGGAGCGGCAGGGAAACGGGAATCTCAAATCTGCCGTCCTTATCTATATCGGCAAATGACAATTTAGACGAGCGCTCAGTAGGCGGCGAATCCGAAGAGTTGCCGGACGTCAAAAGCGATACCGGTTTGCCGTCCGAAAGTCCTATTACATCGGTAATGACCGCGGAATCACTTATTACAGAGTCAACAAATATATGCGGATTGCTGCCCGTTTCACATTTTAAAAGCGATATGCTGACAGCAGGAGTCATCTCGGTTTCGCCCGCAAGATAAATACTTCCGCTGTCGTCCATCTTGAACAATCTGCCATAGGTTTTGTTTATATCCGAGGAGGAGCTTATTATTACGTTGAATATTTCCGCCTTGCCGTCTGTATCTATATCGCAGGTTATCGACTGCGAATAGTTCTCGGTTAAAATGGAGCGCAAAACAAAGGTTCCCGACGAACTATCCGGCTCATATACCGTCATTATTTTATTTCCGCGGCTCTCGTAAAGTGACCAACAGACCACAATCTCGCTTCTGCCGTCGGAATTCATATCGCAAAAATCTATTTTATAGACCTCACTGCCGGAGCCTTTGATATCGGCAATCGAGAGCCACTCACCGTTGCGACAGTCGAGAAAATGCAAATACACCGCAGTCTCATCGGTAGAATAGCTGTAAAGTGCTATTGCCTCGTCTTCGCCGTCGCCGTCAAAATCATAAAGAATAAAAGACGAGCGATAATCGCCTGTCGTCGGTGTTTTCATAACAATGTTTTTATCGTTTACGGCTTTTTCAAACGCCTTTTGTATGCCTGCGTTTTCACCCGAAAGCGCGGGCGGATGCATCATTTTATCAACCGCCTTGAGAGTAAAATTGCATCCGCTAAAAGAAAAACAGAGGCAAAGACACAGAAGAAGCATTGCAAATAATTTCTTTTTCATATATCCCCGCCCCCTTTTTTTACTGCTCGGAAGCAGTTGAATTTATTGTGACATAATATGTGCCGTGCGCCCAAACGGCGGTATCGCCTGTTACCGTTATGAGAACCGGTATCTTTTGCTCGCCCTCTTTTACGTCATAAGACGTAAGGTCGAGTTTGACAGACAGCATATCGGGATTTATTTTTGAAATACTGTCGGCAGGACCTATGAGCTTAACTCCGCTTATGCCGTTTGAGGTGACAACCGAATTATAGCCTTGCTTTTGACCGGTTATCGTGACATTTGCGGCCGGTACCGAAAACAATCCGGAGGTCATACCGGACATATTCACGCTGACCTTAAAGTTCTTTATCGACTGGTCGGTTATCATAAATTCCGTTATATCGGAAGCCTTGAAATTAAGCGTATTAAGCCCTGCGTCAAGCTCAGAAAAGTCAATCGAGCCAACGCTCAGAGACGTTATCTGGTCAACCTTCTCGACAGGTACCGCCGCCGATATTCTCGACGGACTTACCGAGAAATTCATATTCCCGTCAAGGTAATTTGCCGGAGCGTTTCTGAATGTCACGGTCGTAGGCAATTCTACAAGCTTTAAAACGGGCATTGTCATCGTAATTGCGGTATCGCCCTCAAGTATACTTACATTTGACAACTCATCCGCCGCGGCTCCGACAAGTTTCAATTCCGGAGTTACGGTAGTAGTAGCCGTAAGAGGTGCCGAAATCGACGTTTCGGCGGTAACGCTTGTTACCTTGTTAACCTCGGTAGACGGGCCGCTGACAATAACCGTATTTTTTGAAAATACGATGTTTCCGAGAATACAACCGTCCGTTACGGTTTTATTGCCCGGTGCAATTATGGACGGCTTTAACGCCATCTCGGTTTCTTTATATGTGTCAAAATATACTTCGATATAGTTTTTGGAAAGACCCACTATATCAAAATTATTCGATTTGGCTGACGTAGCTTTAAGCTGCAAACTCTTTTTGCCCGCCGAATCAACGTAATTGGTCTGCGCCACAACGGAAAAATCGTCTGCGGTAAGTGCCGACACAATAAATTTTTTGCCTTTGACGGTAATATCTACCGTATAATTATTGTCGCCGAATATCTGAAGATTGAGCTGAGCCGGAACGCTGTTGTCCATATCTATTTTAACCGGTACGGAGGATATTGTAACTTCAACCTCGGGGCTTTTTTCGATTGACACCCATATCCATATACCAAAAGCTAAAATTACAGACAGCAGCAAAACAAATTTGTTGTTGTAAAGGAGACTGCGAAGCCCTTTGACGTTTGCTTTTTTTTCTTTATTTTTGCTCATGAGTGCGTCTTCCTTTCAACCATTTCTTGATTTTCGAATTTCCTTCGTCCTCTTCCGGCTTAACAAAATGCTCCATAAGTATCTCTCGAAGGTCACCGTCCGAAATGCCTCTGCGGAGCCTGCCCTTATATGCCACGGAAATGGCCCCGGTCTCCTCGGATACAACGACTATAACCGCATCGCTTTGCTCGCTCATACCAATGGATGCTCTGTGACGTGTTCCGAGCTCGCTGCTGATATCGTGATTCGGTGTCAGCGGAAGTATACAGCCTGCAGCGCAAATTCTGCCGTCGCGGAAAACCGCGGCACCGTCATGGAGCGGTGCGCCCGGATAAAAAATGTTACCTATCATTTCGGGTGAAACCTTGGCATCGATAACCGTACCGGACGAAATAATGTCGCCCAAAATAGTCTCCTGCTCAAAAACCATAAGCGCGCCTATATGCTTATCGCTCATATCGGAGCTTGCGCGGCATACGGCATTGACCATTTTCTGCATCTCTTCACGTCGTTTTTCTTCAGCACCCGAACGGAATCCGAAAAAATTGAATTTCGACACCGAGCTTCTGCCGACGCTCTCGAGCGCATGACGAATTTCGGGAGTAAAGATGATAACAAGCACCAACAAAAGATTATTGAAAACAAGCGACAAAATATAGTTACTCGCCTGCATACCGAACAAATTGACAAGAGCATATACTATTAGGAGCAAAATAAATCCCTTGGCAAGCTGAACCGCCTTTGTTTCACGTATCAGCTTTATTGCGCTGTATATAACGAAGGTAACAAGAATGACATCAAGCACATCCGAAACGCTGTTAAAGCTCATAACCGCTCTGCCTATTTCGCTCCAAAAATCTTTGAAATTCAAAAGCTGCAACATACTTTACACCTGTTTCAATAAAAAAATACAATATATCGTAATTAAAAGCTATCATCTGCCGCCCTTGCGGCAAATAAAATAATCATAAATAATCACGATATATTGTATCACAATCAACTGTTTTTTGCAATTTTTACTACGGAAGTTAACAATAAATTCACATCCTGCTTTTTTGTGAATATTGACGGTGCTATTCTGACTGTACCTTCGCGAAGAGTTCCGTACGTTTTGTGAGCCGACGGTGCGCAATGGAGACCTGCTCTGACGGCAATATTGTCATTTGCAAGAAGTGCAGCCGTCTGTTCGCTGTGAAGGCCGTCCACATTAAATGACAAAAGAGGGACATAACTCTTTTCGGAAGAAAACGGATCCGTATACAGGCGAACGTTCGGAATATTTTTTAATGCTTTATATATATCCGCTATATGGCCTTGTTCGCTTTTATAAATCCGCGAGACGCCGCGATCCGAAACAAAGCGTATCCCCTCGCCGAGAGAAAGTATTCCCGGTACGTTAAGAGTTCCGCTTTCAAATCGGTCGGGATAGATTTCGGGCTGTGAAAGGACTGCTGAAAAGCTGCCCGTACCGCCCTCAATAAGAGAATTGAGATGTTCGTCGGAATTTATCACAAGAAGCCCTGTGCCCATAGGACCGTAAAGGCCCTTATGCCCTGCCGTACACAAAAAATCAATTTCATCACGTCTCATATCTATATTGACAATACCTGCCGTCTGCGCAGCGTCAAGTATAAACAAGGCTCCGTTTTCATGGGCAAGCCTTGCGAGCTTTGCCGTAGGGAGTCTCTCGCCGAAAACGTTTGAAGCGCCGGTACAGATTACAGCCCTTGTATTACTTCTGAGCAGCCTTTTGAAATTAGCCACGGTTTCATCATCGGTTTTGCCGACAGGGGCAATATCATAGTCGGCTGTTCCGCTGCGCCTTAACTCCTCAAGCGGCCTTATTACGGCGTTATGGTCAAGGCTTGAGCATATAAAACGGCACCCGGGCACACAAAGACCCTTTATAACGATATTAAGAGCCTCGGTGCAATTCTTTGTAAATATTACGTTTTCGGGAGCATCCGTACCGAAAAATTCGGCAACCCTTTTACGGGTTTCGTATACCGCTTCGGAGGTGAGATAGGACATTTTGTGACCGCCTCTGCCCGGATTTGCACCGTACCGAACCGTTGCGCGGCTCATTGTTTTTATAACCTCGGGAGGTTTGGGATAAGTGGTGGCGGCATTATCAAAATATATCATTTTTCCCACTGCGTTTCGAGTATTTCTATGCCGGAAAGTCTGAGTACCCCTATGACCGACTCCGTGGCATTCGGAACGACGAGCGAATAGCCGCACCCCTCGCCCTTCGACGGATTGGGTGTTTTTCTCACAAAAGAACGGATATTCCGCGCCGATAAAATATCACGCGCCTTTAAAGCAAAGGTGACAGAGCCGACCTTTATTATCAGCCTATTCATATATATTTCATTCCCCTCAAATAAAGAAATTAAACACACTTGTCTTTTACATATTATGCGTTTTACCGCGCCGCGGTACCGTTTATCCGAAAAAGAGCCGAACAATACAAAGCCGAGGTAAAATCAAGTATATAAAGCAAATAAAAACGGTAAATCTCATCAGAGATTTACCGCTTTGGCTGTGGGGTACAGAAAAGATGTTTTTATGTTTTTTGTGGATAGAGTTGAACTCTCGGAATTTTTAATGAAATCGTTCGCGTTGCTCACGATGAAATCAAAACCTACGGTTTTGATGAAATTTTCGGCTACGCAGAAAATGAAATTAAATCCACCCATCGCCGCAGCGATTTCATACGCTGAAAGCGTATTTCATATTGCGAAGCAATATTTCACCCACCCGCAAGGGTGGATTTAGTTGAAAAGGACAGATTTCTAACGAAATCTGTCCTTTTCTGGCGCGCCTGACTGGATTCGAACCAGCCGCCTTCAGAGTCGGAGTCTGACGCTCTATCCAAATGAGCTACAGGCGCATATTAAATAAAACACAACTTCTTCGTGCGGACGAAGCATATCGACCGCACGAAGCATTTTTATATCTCAGACGTTAAATCTGAAAAGAACTATATCTCCGTCCTGCATAACATAGTCCTTGCCCTCGGAGCGTATTTTGCCCTTTTCCTTTGCAGCCTGCATCGAACCGCACGCCATAAGCTCGTCAAAAGAGATAACTTCGGCACGAATAAAGCCGCGCTCAAAATCGGAGTGTATTTTACCTGCCGCCTGAGGAGCCTTGGTACCTTTCTTTATTGTCCACGCTCTGACCTCGGGTTCGCCTGCGGTGAGGTAAGATATGAGTCCGAGCAAGTTGTATGAACGCTGTATAAGCATATCGAGTCCGCCGCTCTCAATGCCGGCGTCCGACAGGAACATTTCCTTTTCCTCTTTTGAGAGAGACGAAATTTCCGCTTCAAGCTCGGCACATATCGGAAGCACTTCGGCACCCTCTGCCTTTGCTATTTCACAAACGGCTTTATATCTCTCGTTATTTTCAATATTCGAAGCAAAATCATCTTCGCTCATATTGCAAGCATAAATTACGGGCTTTGCGGAAAGCAAACCTATATCCGCCAATATGGCCTTTTCATCGTCGTCCGCCTCCACAGCACGGGCACTGACGCCGTTTTCGAGCTCCGTTTTAAGACGTTTTAAAAACTCGAGTTCCGTAAGAAGGCTCTTATCGCCCTTAGCCGCCTTTGCGGTACGGTCTATACGGCGGTCAAGAATCTCAAGATCGGAGAGAATGAGCTCAAGATTTATGGTTTCAATGTCTCTTTTCGGGTCAACCGAGCCGCTGACGTGCATTATGTCGTCGTTATCAAAGCATCGTACAACGTGTATAACAGCGTCAACCTCGCGGATATGCGACAGAAACTTATTACCGAGACCCTCACCCTTGGAGGCACCTTTTACAAGACCCGCTATATCGACAAATTCGATTACCGCGGGAGTTATTTTTTTAGGCGAATACATTTTGGCAAGCTCGTCAAGTCTGTAATCGGGCACAGCCACAACGCCTACATTAGGCTCAATAGTGCAGAACGCATAGTTTGCAACCTCGGCGCCTGCATTGGTTATAGCATTAAAAAGCGTACTCTTGCCTACGTTCGGCAAACCTACGATACCAAGTTTCATTATGAATTTACATCCTTTATTTATAAAATTCCGATATTGCTTCGGACGCCTTACCGGGGTCGCCGCAAATAACCATAATAACATAGTCACCGCTTACCTCGACAAGACAATTATCTATTTTTCTGTTTTCGTCGGAGCTGAGTGTGGAATAAGAGCTGCGGCAATCCGAAAGTCTGCCGTCAACAGCCGACGCCGCAATCTTTTTTTCGGCCTCGCTGCTCACCCTGAACACCGCGATTTCATCCGCTGACAGCGCCGATGAGCTTTTGTATACCGCTGAATTCTCAATAATTGCGACAGGCACGCCGTAGTAATTGCCGACTTGCTCATTTTGAAGCTTCACAATGCCGGCGAGAGATGTTTCCGATATAATTCGCTCCGCTATCTGCTCCGCCGATGACGCCGAAATAACATGCGGCGATCTGCCCCTGTTCTTATTACGTATATAGCCTTTGCCGAAAACAACGACAGCAAGAGCCGACATCACGAGCAGCAGTACTAATGCAAGTGCTATCCCCTTCTTCTTTTTGCTCCCTTGTGACATAAGCAAATTCCTTTTCCGTACATAACGGTGGATTTTTAATAAGCTACCCCAAATACAGTTTAAAGCCGCAAGCCGCAAAACAACTTATAAATATTATCACAATTTGTGATATTTAGCAACAGCACAATTTTCCTTTTCGGTTTTTTGATGTCATTTGCCGCAAGGCAAAGGTATTTTCTCCTTGAAACACGCAAAACGGCGGAAAAACCGCCGTTTGATTTTACATGGATTTATTCACCGCAGCGTCTGTTACATACAAAACAATACCAATCGCCGTCACGGCGTGTTTCGATTATGTTAAACCCGTTTTCACAGAGCTTTGCTTTTACTTCGTCCGCGCGCGGCGCTATAATGCCGGAAGTAATAAAAACGGCGTCGTCCTTCATAAACGCACCCACCTGTGACGAAAACATCATAACGACATCCGCCACGATATTTGCCGCGACAACGTCAAATTTACCCGTTACCTTATCTGCAAGATTGCCGCATATAACCGTAAATTCGGGCTCGGTAAAGCCGTTTACCCTGCCGTTTTCACGGGCGGTTTTAACAGCCAGCTCATCTATATCAACACCGACCGCTTTTTCCGCTCCGAAAAGAAGCGACGCAATTGACAATATACCGCTTCCGCAACCCGTATCAAGAACGGACGAGCCTTTTTTCACATATTTTTCAAGAGCTTCAAGGCATAGCTTGGTGGTATTATGTCCGCCCGTGCCGAAGGCAAGCCCCGGCTCTATAGAGAGCACGGCACGATTGTCGGAATTATCGTAATCATCAATCCACAGCGGTCTTATAAGAAGCTTATCGCCTATTTTGAGCGGTTTGAAATACTCTTTCCAATTATTTTCCCAATCCTCGTTTTTGCAAACGGAGAGGTCTATTTTATTTGGTATATTTTCCGCCTTCAGCCTCTCGCTGAGATACGAAACCGCCTCGCTCGGATTTTCGTCTTCGGGAATATATATGTGGATAAAGCCCTTTGTACGGTCTTTTTTCAGCAACTCTTCATCAATGAGGTCGATATTTGCAATCTCCCAGGTTTCCTCTTCGAGATTTCTGTAATCCTCGATGTATATTCCGTAGGGAACGGTCATATTGGCAATTGCCGCCGCCTTATCAATGTCATCGGCGTTTATCTCAAGTGAAATTTCAGTCCAATTCATTTTAAAGTCCTTTTATTATTTTTTGCCGGTGGAGCCGAAGCCGCCCTCGCCGCGGTCTGTATCGGAAAGCTCCGAAACCTCGCAAACGGGCATACACGATACCGGCATTATTACAAGCTGAGCTATTCTCTCGCCCGGCATAATTGTGTAGCTCTCGCGTTTTTGATTTATAACGCCTACCTTGAGCTCACCGCGGTAATCGCTGTCTATAACGCCTACGGAATTGAGGAGTCCTATGCCGTGTTTTACCGAAAGACCGCTGCGCGCAAAAATAAACGCCGCATATTCGCTTGACGGTATTTCAATGGCAAGACCCGTCGGAATCACCGCAGTATCTCCGCAGGAAAGGGTGAGCGGTTCTTTTAAAAGAGCGCACAAATCAAGACCGGCACTGCCGGAGGTTGCTCTTTCGGGGACCTTGGCGTCGGGGTCGAGTTTTTTGATTTTTAAGGTTTCCATAAACAAATTCCTCTCTGAAAAAAATAAAGGATAGTTTTAACACTATCCTTTATTTTAACATAAACACGTTATGTTTTAAAGTTATTTTTTTCTTTTGCCGAAGAAGCCCTTTTTCTCTTCTTCCTTACCGTAATTTGCGGGATTTCCGAAAGAAGCGTCAAGCTGTTTCATAAGCTCTTTTTGCTCCGAAGTCAACTCTCGCGGAACATCAACGATAACTCTGACAAGCTCGTCGCCGTGACCTCTGCCGTTAAGGCTCTGGATACCGCGGTTTTTAAGCTTAAATACCGTTCCGCTCTGAGTGCCTGCGGGTACGTTGTATTTAACCTTGCCGTCAAGAGTCGGAACCTGAAGCTCGCAGCCGAGAGCTGCCGCAGGGAAGCTTATATGCATCTCAACCCAAACATTGTAGCCGTCACGCTCGAATATCGGGTGAGGACGTACGTTTACCGCGATGCGAAGATCGCCTGCCGGGCCGCCGTTTGCGCCCTTGTTGCCCTGACCGCGCGCATTTATAATCTGACGGTCGTCAATACCCGCCGGAATATCAACGGTGAGCGTTGCGGTCTTACGAATTCTTCCCGCGCCGTGACATTTTTTGCAGGGCGAGTCAATAATCGTACCTTTTCCGTTACACTTCGGACAGGCTTTTTGAGTCTGAAACATACCGAACGGAGTTCTCTGCGAAGATGTAATCTGACCTTTGCCGTGACAATCCGGGCACGTTTTGGGAGAAGTACCGGGAGCGGCACCGCTGCCGTGACATTCGTCGCAGACCTCTATTCTGCTGTATGTGACATCACGCTTACAGCCCTTTGCCGCCTCTTCAAACGATACGGTAACAGTAGCCTGAGTATCGGTACCGCGCTGAGGTGCGTTGGGGTTTGAATTGCCTCCGCCGAAGCCGCCGCCGAACCCTCCGCCGAAAATATTGCTGAATATATCGCCGAGGTCAAAATCAAAGCCTGCTCCGCCGTATGCTCCCCCCTGCGCTCCTGCCCCGTAATTCGGGTCTACGCCTGCATGGCCGAACTGGTCATAACGCGCTTTTTTCTGAGGGTCAGAGAGAACCTCGTATGCCTCGTTAGCCTCCTTGAACTTTTCCTCGGCCTCTTTGTTGCCGGGGTTTAAGTCGGGATGATATTTTTTAGCAGTTTGGCGATATGCTTTTTTTATCTCATCTTCGGTGGCGTTTTTACTTACGCCGAGGACTTCGTAATAATCTCTTTTTTCTGCCATATAACAATCACTCCGTGGCGCCGTCGGCGCCGCTGTTTATAGTATATTTGAAATAACACATTACCGCCTTCTCCCCAAAAAAGGGCAGGAGAGAAAGCGGATAAAAGTGATTATTTCTTGTTGGGATCGTCCTCAACGTCGGTGTAATTTGTCTCGTAATAGCCGTCCTGACCGGGAGCATTGCCCTGTGCGCCGGCACCCGGGTTCTGCTGAGCACCGCCTGCTGCCTGCTGAGCCGCAGCAGCCTGCTTGTAGATTTCCTCCGAAATCTTGTAGAAGCTCTGAGTAAGCTCTTCTTTCTTAGCCTTGATGTCATCGGCATTGTCGCCCTTCAAGGCCTCTTTAAGAGCGTTGAGCTTATCTTCAACGTCCTTTTTGTCGGATTCGTTTATCTTATCGCCGTTTTCGGAAAGAATCTTGTCGCACTGATAAACCATCTGATCGGCTTCGTTGCGTACATCGATCTCCTCTTTGCGCTTCTTATCCTGTTCCTCAAACTGAGCAGCTTCTTTAACCGCCTTATCAATATCGTCCTTGGACATATTGGTAGAGGAGGTTATGGAAATGGACTGTTCCTTCTGAGTGCCGAGGTCCTTAGCCGAAACGTGAACTATACCGTTTGCGTCGATATCAAATGTAACCTCGATCTGAGGTACGCCGCGGGGAGCGGGCATAATGCCGTCGAGATGGAATACGCCGAGGGTCTTATTATCCTTAGCAAATTCTCTTTCACCCTGAAGCACGTGAACCTCAACAGAGGTCTGATTGTCGGCAGCAGTCGAGAAAATCTGACTCTTCTTTGTGGGAATTGTGGTATTTCTCTCGATAATCTTGGTGGAAACGCCGCCCATAGTCTCGATACCGAGTGAAAGCGGAGTTACATCGAGAAGAAGTATACCCTCAACGTCGCCGCCTAAAACGCCGCCCTGAATAGCCGCGCCGACTGCAACGCATTCATCGGGGTTGATGCCCTTAAACGGCTCTACTCCCGTGAAATTCTTTATAGCTTCCTGAACTGCCGGAATTCTTGAAGAACCGCCGACAAGAAGAATCTTATTGAGGTCGGACGCTTTAAGACCCGAGTCCGAAAGAGCCTGACGAACGGGACCCATTGTAGCTTCTACAAGGTCTGCGGTCATCTCGTTGAACTTAGCTCTTGTAAGAGTGGTTTCAAGATGCTTGGGGCCTGTGGCATCGGCTGTGATGAAGGGAAGGCTTATCTGAGAGGTGGTAACGCCGGAAAGCTCAATCTTGGCTTTTTCGGCAGCTTCTTTAAGTCTCTGCATAGCCATCTTATCATTGCGGAGGTCTACGCCCTGCTCCTTTTTGAACTCATCTGCAAGCCAGTCGATAATTCTCTGGTCGAAATCGTCGCCGCCGAGGTGGTTATTACCAGCCGTAGCAAGAACCTCCTGAACGCCGTCGCCCATCTCAATGATTGATACATCGAATGTACCGCCGCCGAGGTCATATACCATTACCTTCTGGTCGGATTCCTTATCAATGCCGTAAGCCAAAGCTGCGGCTGTCGGCTCGTTGATTATTCTCTTAACATCAAGACCTGCGATTTTGCCTGCGTCCTTAGTAGCCTGACGCTGTGAATCGGTGAAATATGCGGGAACCGTAATGACAGCCTCCGTAACCTTGCCGCCGAGATAGCTCTCTGCGTCGCCCTTGAGCTTCTGAAGAATCATTGCGGAAATTTCCTGCGGAGTGTAGCTTTTATCGTCTATGGTAACCTTATAATCCGAGCCCATATGTCTCTTTATCGAAGAAACGGTTCTCTCGGGATTTGTGATTGCCTGACGCTTTGCAACCTGGCCGACCATTCTCTCGCCGGTCTTTGAGAAAGCGACAACCGACGGAGTGGTTCTTGCACCCTCGGCGTTTGCGATAACAACAGGCTCGCCGCCCTCGATAACCGCTACGCATGAATTTGTAGTACCTAAGTCAATACCTATTACCTTAGCCATAATTTATTCCTCCAAAACATTATTTATTATTTAATTGGCAACCTTGACCATTGCGGGACGCAATATTTTGTCGCCAAGCTTATAGCCTTTTGAAAATACGTCGGTAATGACGTTTTCCTTTTCGTTTTCATCGTCCTCGTGCATAACCGCATTGTGGAGATTTGGGTCAAAGGAATCGCCCTTTTCGCCGAACGACTCAACGCCGAGCTTTTTAAACACCTCGGAGAACTGATTGTAAATCATATCAATCCCCTTCATATAATCCTCGGGCGATGCGTTTTTGTTTTCCGCGGCGCGTTCAAAATTATCCATTACGGGTAAAAGCTCCGCCAAAACAAGTGCCTTTGAATCGCTGTACGCCGCCTCTTTTTCTTTTTGAGAGCGCTTACGGAAATTATCATACTCGGCGAGTGTACGTAAAAGCCTGTCGTTAACGTCTTTAAGCTGAGAAGCTAAGCTCTCGGCCTCGGACACCTCTTTTTCGACCTCGATTTCTACGTTATCGGTCTTTTCGCCGTTGATTTTTTCGTTCTTTTTATCAGTGCCTTTAGGCTCTGTTTCTTTTTTCTTTGCCATTGTTTTCAGCCCTTTCATTATGAACAGGTTATGTTAAATTCGTTACCGAATTAAAAGCTAATCATCAATATTGTGCGAGAGTATTCTGCTGACAATATCAGTTAAATACTTAAGGCTCGGAATAAGGCGGCTGTAATCAAGCCTCGTGGGGCCTATAATTCCGATAGTACCGCTGTCTCTGCCGCCGACCTTATATTCACCGAATATCATACTTGAATTCTGAAGCTCGCGAAACAGGTTTTCGCGGCCTATTAAGACGTTCGGTGTATCCTCCGTCCCCTTCTTCTCGGTATACTTTTTGAATACCTGCGACAAAGGCTCCGAGCGGCGGAGAAACTCCATAAGCTCGTATGCGTTTGACTCAAACTCGCGATAGTTCAGAAGATTTGACTGACCTTCAAGCAATAGTTCGGTATGCTCCGTCAAAGCTGCCAAATCTGCAAGTGTTACAAGAAGCGGAGTCATCGCAAACGATTTATCACCGAGCGACAGTGCCACCGTTTGGATTTTTGCGATGCTGAGACTCGCCGCCGGCTTACCGATAAAATGTTGTTTTGTTATATTGTAAAATGTCTCGACTATATCAAGGGTTATCTCGGAATTTGTTCTGCACACGCGGCTTTTGAGTATACCCGACGAAGTCAGCATAACGACCATCGCGGTTTTTGTGCCTATGGGGACAAGCTCAACGCGGCGTATAACCGCCTGACTGTCGGCAGGCGTTGTGGAAACGGCAGCGCAGCCCGTAAGCTCCGATAAAACAAGTCCGGCTTTTCTGAGTACACTCTTTGTCTCGGACGGAACGCCCTCAAGCTTTGAGTCAATAATGCGTTTTTCTTTATCGGAAAGCTCATATCTGCCCATAAGGTTATCGACATAATAGCGATAGCCCTCACTTGAAGGAATTCTGCCTGCCGAAGTGTGAGGCTGCTCAAGATAACCTGCCGTGACAAGGTCGGCCATATCGTTACGAACGGTAGCGGACGAAACGGAAAGCCCGGGCAAATCCACAAGAGCCTTTGAGCCGACAGGTTCACCGGACAATATATATCTCTCTACAACGGCGGCAAGAATCTTTTTCTTTCGCTCTGTCATTTCCATATCGCTCGCCTTCTTTCTTTTTAGCACTATTAGCACTCTTTATCTCTGAGTGCTAAACTATACATATATTATCCCCAAAACAATGCTTTGTCAATACCAAAACAGGAATTTATTTGTAAATAAATTGTTAATACGCGCGGCTTATTTTTATGTGAAAACGCAACGCAGGCACCGCCCGAAGCGCAAAAGAGCCATAACATAAAAAAGGACGACCGCCGAGCGGTCGTCCGAAAAATATACATTTGGTTGTGAAAAGCTTAATATGCATCAAACTTTTTTATCCTTTTGAAGCGCTGCGTCTACGGCATTGCAAACCGCGCTTTCAAAGCCGTCCTTTTGAAGTGATACGACTCCCTCAATTGTGGTTCCGCCCGGAGAACATACCTTATCTATAAGCTCCCACGGATGCTCATCGCTCTCAAGTATTTTTTTCGCGCTGCCGAGCACGGTCTGAGCCGCTATCTCAAGCGCCACGGATTTATTCATACCGTTTTTTACAGCAGATCTCGCAAGCGAATCTATAAACATATAGGCATATGCCGGCGCACACCCGGCAATCGAGCAAAACAACGGAAAATAGCTTTCGGAAAGAGGCATAACCTTGCCAAAGGATGAGCAAAGTTTATTCACAAATTCCTTTTGGTCGTCGGTTACCGATTCGCTGCAGCAATATGCGCTCATGGCCTCAAGCACGGTTGCGTTGATATTTGGCATAATCCTGATTACGGGTGCTTTAAACCCGAGGAGCTTCTCTATAAATTCCGTCGTTTTTCCTGCCGCGATAGACACAACCAAGCTGTTGTTTTCACGGAGCTTTTTGGATATTGACGGAAGGAGCGTCGGAAAAATGTTCGGCTTTACAGCCAAAACCACCGCATCCGCAAAATCTATGAGACTGTCGGGAGTTTCGCTGACGCACACTGAAAATTCATCGCTCAAAAGACGGGCCTTAGTGTTGTCTATATCGTATACCGATATATCCTCCGCCTTGAAATTACCCGACGAGACCGCTCCGCCGACAATAGCGGAAGCCATATTTCCCGCACCGAAAAATCCTATTTTCATTTCAGCTGTTCCTCACTTTCAAGCACCGAGGTGCAGTTGGGGCATCTCGTTGCATCTATATCAATTTCACTCTTGCAATAAGGGCATATTTTGGTTGTAGGCGCCGATTTTTCCTCTTCGTGCGGCTTTGAAGTTTTCTCCCTCAGCACATTTATTCCCTTGATAAACAGGAATATTATAAATGCCATAATAAGGAAATCAAGCGCGGTGCCTATAAAGGTGCCGTAATTCAAAGTGGCTACACCTGCGGCTTTTGCGTCCGCCGCCGTGGCAAAATCGCCTTTGCCGAGAGGCAAGAACCAATTGTTGAAATCTATACCGCCTGTCACAAGACTTATCACCGGCATAATGATGTCGTTCACGAGCGAATTTACTATCTTTTGAAACGCACCGCCTATAATAACGCCTACGGCAAGGTCTATAACGCTTCCGCGAGAGATGAATTCTTTAAATTCCTTAACGAACCCGTTTTTCTTTGCCATTTTAGCACTCCTATCCCGTTGCCCTCACATCCGGGTGAGATTTTCGCCCGATTTTCAAGCATTCCGCTGTATTTAATTGATTTTAGCACATTTTCAAAAAAAATCAAACCCCGGTTAAATCAAATTTCGGTATAAAAACCGTTTTTGCCGCGGTTTTTTCCTGCATAAACCCGTTTTTCAGTCCCAAGTCAAAAAATGTGTTTATGACCTTGTCGTATTCGGCGGATACGATTTTTCTCCTCAAATCCTTATACTTAAATGCCTCGCCGCACGGTGTATATTGGCTCATTATGCTGACAAAGGTATCGCACGGCAGCTTTTCGCTTATCCATTTAAGTATTTTTACGGACTGAGCCGTATTGCCCGGCAATACGAGATGGCGGATTATAAGTCCCCTCTGCATCAAACCGTCTTTAAATATATCGGTTTCGGTCTGACGTCTCATCTCGAGTACGGCTTCGGAGGCCTTTTCAAAATAGTCGGGAGCCGCAGAATACTTCGCTGAAACATCCGCGTCATAATATTTTAAGTCCGGCAAATAAATGTCCACGAGGCCGTCAAGTGATTTTATACTCTCTACCCTGTCATAGCCGCCGGTATTGTAAACCACGGGCACGGGCGGCTTATACTTTTCAAGTGCACCGCGGATAAACGGCACAAAATGAGTGGGATTTACGAGATTTATATTATGCGCGCCCTTCGACACAAGCTCTTTCATAATATCAATAAAGCGCTCCTCGGATATACTTTTGCCGAAGCCATCGTGGCTTATGTCGTAATTTTGACAGAAAACGCATCTGAGTGAGCATCCGGAAAAAAATATTGCTCCGGAACCGTTTTCGCCGCTTATAACAGGTTCCTCCCACATATGAAGCGCCGCTCTCGCTATAACGGCATTATACGGCATTTTGCAAAAGCCGTGCGAGGGCTTGTCATACTCCCTGTCTGTATGGCAGGCACGCGGACAGGCGGCACATATCATATTGTCACCCCTTTTAATAATATGAATAACAGAAGCTTTAAACGTCGATATTACGAATCATATTTTTAACGCTGCCGCGAGGCAGACAATTTTACGCATAATCGCCGTCACATACTGCCGACAGTATGGTATCACAATTCGGCACAAAAAACAATGTATAAGCAAACGTCCGCTTAATCGGACATCGGACGAATTATTATAGAGATAAGAAAGGAGTTTTGACGATGCGTAAAATAGGCTTTTGGTCAGAAAACGAGCAATCCAAAGAACAGAAAAACAAAACGACGCAATTCAAAGCCGAAAAAACGGAAGCTAAAGAATCCGTGGTAAGAGTTTACTTTCCGGCGAGAGGCTTCGCCTGCTCATATTATAACGACAAATTCGACCTGAAAAAAGGCGACGGAGTTTACGTTGACGGCAAGCTCGAGGGACTTTTGGGTTTTATCACGGAGGTCAGCTATTGCTTTAAAATCAGGCTTTCCGAATACAAGCGCGTAATATATCGCGTTGACACTGAGATTCGCGGCAAGCTCTATTTGCTCGGCGACTTCTTTGCAGCCTTTGACGAAGACGTAATACCGAAAGAAAAAATATTACCGTGGTTTGTCCGTCCCGACATCGAAGATGACGTTGCATGCTCTTACGGTGAAGGAACCGAAGCCGAGCTTTCAGATCCGGAATTTACTTGTGACAAGCTGCCGCTCAGCCTCAGCAATGTAATACCGTATTTTTGCATAGATAAAAGCGCGGTTTCCGCCGTTGTAAATATGGGCAACGGCAAAAGCTACGGAACGAACGAGATCGAATTCACATTTGACAACGTTAAAGCTCGCAATATAACGTGCAGCTGCTACGAGGTTGGACTTTGCATACATGAAAGCATTGCCGTTTCGGCGCTTAACGGGATTTTGGCAGAAATAGAGAAAAACAAAGAATTTGCCGAAATGTATAATAAGAGCGGCTATATGGCTCTCATCGACAAGAATTCCGTAATCGAAAACACGGTAAATTCAAACAAGACCGGCTGTATTGAGCTTTTATAAAAGCCCAAGGCTTCAAAAAAAACGGTTCGCAAGGCTCAAGGCCGTGCGGACCGTTTTTCATTGTTATCACAGCATTGTTGCACACGCTGCATTATTTATTATCAAATACAAGGTCAAGAGCAAGTATTTTGCCGCTCGGACCGAGCTTTACGGGTACAAAGCCGAGATACTTATACCCTTTTAAGGTGTATTCTTCAATCACCTCTCTGTGAGAGGTAAGCTCTGCGCCGGCAACTCTATTGTTGTCATATTCAACTCGGACAAATTTCATTATCTTATCTCCTTTCCGCTGTTTTCATCTATAAAGTCATTTGTTCCACCGCATTTTACAATCGCGATTCCCTGCGTTTTGTCGCCGACAACCAAAAGCGCGTCCTTTTCGGTTATTTCAAATATTTCTATTGCCTTTTGCGGCAATCTGATTGTTCCGTTTTTGCCGAGAACCGTCAGTCCGAAAACGTATCTGTCCCTTTTTCCGTCCTCATTTATCAATTCCTCAAGCGGCTTGTTAATTAAGGCGTCAAGCGACACGTTATAGAGCTTTGACAAACGCACGCATTTTTCTATATCGGGATAGCTCTCGCCCGTCTCCCTTAATTAAAGATATTGTTGGGTAAAAAAGAAAG
>HF993118.1 GCA_000432435.1 Eubacterium sp. CAG:180 | reverse complement strand
GTCCCTTAAGCGAGGAAACCAAAATTTCGTTATTGTTGAGTAATAATGCGTCAAATAAGCGAACGATAGAGTTCTGCAATCTCTTCAACGCTTGTGTCGCGGGGGTTACCGGGACGGCAGGCATCCGCATACGCAGACTCCGAGAGGAACTGTATATCCTTTTCTTTAACGATTTCTTTAAGGTCTGCGGGAATACCTACATCGGAAGCAAGGCGTTTTACTGCATCAACAGCAGCCTTTCTGTACTCATCCTGAGTCATATCATCCGTACCCTTTACGCCCATAGCCTTTGCTATATCTCTGTATTTTTCACCGGTAGCCGGAGCGTTATATTCCATAACAGTCGGAAGAATAATTGCATTTGCAACACCGTGAGGTGTGTCGTAAAGCGCGCCGAGCGGATGAGCCATAGAGTGAACTATGCCGAGGCCGACATTTGAGAAGCCCATTCCGGCTATGTACTGACCGAGAGCCATTTCCTCTCTGCCCTCGGGGGTGTTTTCAACAGCACCTCGAAGAGCGCGGGAAATTATTTCGATTGCCTTTAAATGGAACATATCGGAAAGCTCCCAAGCACCCTTTGTGATGTAGCCCTCAATAGCGTGTGTAAGAGCGTCCATACCGGTTGCGGCAGTAAGCCCCTTTGGCATACTCGACATCATATCCGGGTCAACAAAAGCAACTACCGGGATATCGTGAACATCGACGCACACCATTTTTCTGTTTTTCTCGGCGTCGGTTATAACATAGTTTATGGTAACCTCAGCGGCTGTGCCTGCGGTTGTGGGAACGGCAAAAATCGGAACAGCCTTATTCTTTGTGGGAGCCACTCCCTCAAGGCTTCTGATATCTGAAAATTCGGGATTCGCAACAACTATGCCAATCGCCTTAGAGGTATCCATTGAGGAGCCGCCGCCGATTGCGATAAGATAATCGGCACCCGAAGCCTTAAATGCCTCAACGCCGTGCTGACAGTTTTCTATTGTGGGATTAGCCTTGATGTCGGAGTATATCTCATAGTCAAGTCCGGCTTTATCAAGAACATCCGTAACCTTTTTGGTAACTCCGAATTTAAGAAGATCGGGGTCCGAGCAAATAAAAGCCTTTTTAAAGCCTCTGCCCTTTGCCTCGTCGGCAATGCTCTCTATTGCGCCCTTGCCGTGATAAGAAGTCTCGTTAAGAACAAATCTGTTAGCCATAACTTATTCCTCCGTATTCAATAAAATAAATTTAACGGCAACGTGGGTAAACGTTTAACCATCTACGTTAAAATTTTAACAACCGTTTTTTGAAAAATCAATAGGCAATACTCACAAATAATCAAAAAAATTTTTGGCACTTAAAAGACCTGCCCTCGCCGCAAAGCGAAAACAGGTCTTGGAATCATAAAACCATATAAGACTTACGAGCCGGAAACTATCCAGCCTATACCGTATGTCACGGTGGTCATTATAAGCCCGGCTATAAGCACGCCGAGGGCGATTATCGGAAATGCCTTTTTAGGCGGTATTTCTAAAAGCGACGCCATAAGCGCGCCCGTCCAGCCGCCGGTTCCGGGAAGCGGAATCGCAACGAACAGCAAAAGCCCCCACTGCTTACCGCGGTTTATTTTATCTCGATTCTTTTCGGCTTTTGCTTCAAAGTGCTTTATTATTTTGTCAAAGCCCTTTATCTTTCTCAGCCACTCGAATATCTTTTTGATGAACAAAAGGATAAACGGTATCGGCACAAGATTCCCGAGATACGAGATGATGAATGCCTGAAGCATATTCATATTGAGCAGTCTTGCGGCTATCATACCGCCGCGGTTCTCAAGAATCGGGAACAGCGAAATTATAAACACCGTAAGCCATGACGGTATGGTATCTCCGAACAGATGCACCATTTTTTCCGCGAGATTTTCTGTCGCGGACAGCGTCATAAAGTACTGCGAAAATGTAGACAGCATATAATTCTCCTTATAATCAGATAGAGTGCTCCGTCAAATAAGCCTTTGCTTTTTTGAGAATAGCCTTGTCGTTTTCATAATTAAGGGTCTTATAAGCATTATCATAGCTTAACCAAATGTAGTCCTCAATTTCCTCCGGCTGAATAACGGTTCTTGTATCTTTTGTGGAGGCGATATAAATTATAACCGTTTTTTCTATTCTGCCCTGAATCGTATACTCCGAACGGCTCTTAAATTCCGGAAGAATGGCTATATGAAGCCCGGTTTCCTCAAGGACCTCGCGTCTTGCGGTATCCTCGTTGCTCTCGCCCTCTTCGACGTGGCCTTTGGGGAAGCCCCAATTTGCGCTGCGCTTGTTTTTGATAAGCAAAAATCTTCTTTCGCCCGCTATTTCCCGGTAAACTATCGCGCCGCAGCTGCGCTCATAAAGACAATCTATCGAATAGGAGCCTTTTTTGTACATAAACGCGAGCGCGTCACGCACATCATTTACTATAAATCTTTTACTCTTTGGCGACACAACAATAATTACGCCTTTTGTCTTAGGTATTTTAACGGTGGCTATTACCCTGCCGTCAAAATTTCTTACGGGGTGATTTATGCCCATAATAAAGGCGCCCTTTACGGGAGAGTGCGGCTCAAGCCCGCTTTCGACGGTACCGTAATTAAGGCGGTACTGCGTCTTGCTGTTGCCGTCAAAGAATCCTATGGGTCTTGTGACCCTCACTTTGACAAACCTTCCCAGCATCGTGGTTCTCCTTAGAAAAATCTGAAAATATTATACAGGTTTTTTTCGCTCGTTTCAAGACAAATTTAAACATTAAGTCTCAAATCACGCCTCAATGTTTAAATTGACATTAAAATTACTGTTTTTGTAATAAAATTTTAATCAAAAGGGATTGTGAAAAGCAGTAATTTACGATAAAATATACTCATTATATTAAGCTGTTGTGTGAAAGGGTGTCAATTATGGCAGATGACAAGAAATTCGGCAATAACGATTTTGAGGATATTTACAGTTCTTCCGAAAAGGACGGTTACGAGGATATATACAGCGACAGCGAGGAGGAGGGACGTGCAGTCTCTTCCGACAAGAAGGGCGATGACGATTTCGAGGACTTCTTTACGGGGAGAGACGACAAATCAGACAACGAAGATTTCGGAAACGAGACTCCCGTTCCGCGCCACAGAGAGATAAACACAAGCCCGGAGGTAAAACCTTACAGCTACAACTATAACAGAGCCGCAAATTCAAGAGCCAAAAAGGTTTCCGACGAGCACGGCTTTACCGATATTTCAAGCGGCAAGCAGCCGAAAGAAAAAAAGCCTCACCGACACAGCGCAGGCAAGATAATCGGTATAGTCATATTGATTTTACTGGTGCTCTGCGCCGCCTTTGCCGCAGTTACATACCATCAGGCAAAGAAGCTGCTCGGCGAGGTCAACTACTCTCCGCTTCAGGAAAACGAATACATAGATTCTTCAAAGCTCGCACATTCGGATTCGGTACGCAACATTCTCCTTATAGGCGTTGACGCGCGCGAGGGGGAAAGCTCAGACAGCACAAGGTCCGACACCATGATGATTCTTTCCATTGACGAAAAGAACAAGCAGTTAAAGCTCACCTCCATTCTTCGCGACACATATGTTGAAATTCCGGGCTGGAAGTGGAACAAGATAAACGCGGCGCAGAGCCACGGCGGCAGGCAGCTGCTTGTAGACACAATAGAATACAATTTCAAAGTGGATATAGATAACTATATGCTTGTGAACTTTGATATGTTTACCACTATAATCGACGAGCTCGGCGGCGTAGATGTTGAAGTAACCGAAAAAGAGGCAAACTACATAAACGCGCGTTACAATATGACTCAGGCCGAAAAAGACGCTTTCCCCGGAACCACAAACGCAGGTGTAAATCACTTCAGCGGTATGCAGGCTCTTTGGTACAGCCGTATGCGCTATCTCGACAGCGACTTCTACCGCACACAGCGTCAGCGCAAGGTCATTTCGGCAATTATAGATAAGGCAAAATCAAATCCGACGGCACTCTATTCGATAGCCGAAAAGGTTATGCCGATGATTGAAACGGATCTTACCACGGACGAGCTTGTAAATCTCGCAAAGGGCTCCGTAAAATATATGAAATACGATCTTGCTCAGATGCAGGTTCCGATTGACGGAAGCTGGAAGAGCGTTAAAAAATCAGCCGGCAACGTGCTCTCGATAGATATGGATAAAAACGTTTCGGCAATGCGCACATTCATATACGAAAAGGCGGACACCTCAAATAACGAGACTACAACGGAGAATTCCAAAAAGAAATAATTTTTCAGGAGATACAATATGAAAAAAGCTGAATTATCACTTGCCGGCGAATTTAAAGTAGGCAAGGTTGACGACAGGATCTTCGGTTCGTTCATAGAACACCTCGGCAGAGCTGTTTACGGCGGAATATATGAGCCGGGTCACCCCTGTGCCGACGAAGACGGGTTCAGAAAAGACGTTATCGACGAGGTTAAAAAGCTTCGCGTACCGATAGTGCGCTACCCCGGCGGAAACTTTGTTTCCGGATACAGGTGGGAGGACGGTGTGGGTCCCGTAAGCGAACGGCCGAAAAGGCTTGAGCTCGCCTGGGGCGTCACGGAGCCCAATCTCTTCGGCACGGATGAATTTATGAAGTGGTGCAAAAAGGCGGACACAGCTTGTATGATGGCCGTAAACCTCGGTCTGCGCGGAGTCGACGACGCAAGAAATCTTGTTGAATACTGCAATCACCCGTCCGGCTCATATTACAGCGATATGCGACGTAAAAACGGTGCCGAAAGCCCTTACGGTATAAAGCTGTGGTGCCTCGGAAACGAGATGGACGGCGGTTGGCAGCTCGGCCACAAGGAAGCGAAGGAATATGCTTTTTTGGCGGATCAGGCATCAAAGGCAATGAAACTCACGGACGACTCAATTGAAACCGTAATTTGCGGCAGCTCCAACGATCATATGAAAACCTTCGGCAAGTGGGAGGATACCTGCCTCGACATAGCCTATGACAGCGTAGATTACATATCGCTTCATCAATACTACGACAACAAGCTCGGCGACACGCAGAGCTTCCTCGCTAAGAGCATGGCTATGGACGAATTCATAAAAACGGTAATTTGTATATGCGATTCCGTAAAGGGCAGAAAGCATTCAAAGCACACCGTCAATCTCTCCTTTGACGAGTGGAACGTTTGGTTCCACTCAAACGGCGACGAGGTAAAGAAGTGGAGCACCGCTCCGCACCAGCTTGAAGACGTATACACCTTTGAGGACGCACTTTTGGTCGGGCTTATGCTGATAACTCTGTTAAAGCATGCCGACAGGGTTAAGGTCGCGTGTCTTGCACAGCTTGTAAACGTCATAGCCCCCATTATGACGGAAAACGGCGGCGGAATTTTTGAGCAGACTATATTCTATCCGTTTATGCACGCGTCAAATTACGGCAGAGGAACCGTTTTACTCTCAAACACAGTATGCGGCAAGCACGACACAAGAGAGTTTACCGATGTTCCGGACGTGGACTCCGTGGCGGTTTTAAGTGACGACGGCAACGCTCTTACCGTATTTGCGGTAAACAGAGACCCGAACGAAAGCTATGATATGTGCATAAAGCTTTTGGATCTTGAAGACTTTTCGGGCAAGGAGCATATTGAAATGTGCGGCTTTGACAAAAACGCTGTCAACGGATTCGACAAAATAAACGTCTTCCCCGTAAACGGAGAAATCCCCACGGTTGACGGCAAGACGGCACACGCCGTTTTAAAGCCGTTTTCATGGAATGTTATAAGATTTTATAAAAACAAATAATAAAGAAGGATTGAGAATTATGGCAAAATGTCCCAAGTGCGGAGCAAAGCTTCATTGGTACGACTTCCGTGCCGAATGTAAGCACTGCGGAGTTAATATCCCCAACTACAAATGGGAAGAGAGGCTTGAAAATGATGCCGATACGGCCGAGACATCATTCGCAAAGCTGCATTACAAAATGAGTAACTTCAAATACGGCACGATAGGCTCTCCGCTTATGATAGTGCGCCTTGTTTTTACTCTTTTGCCGCTTGTGGCTCTTGTTGTGCCGCTTGTAAAAATCACACTCTGCTTCCCGTTTTACGAAAAAACGGAGAGTGTTTCATTTCTCACGTTTATACTTAACTATTTGACCAAATATGATATAAAGGCTTCGCTCTCGCTGATGCACGGCGAGGCGCTCGGCGGTGTTTTTGCAAAAATGTTTCTCGGCGTGGGATTTGCGTTTTTGGCCGCCGCGCTCGGAGTTGTAAATTTCTTCGTTGTGCTTATAGCGTCAATGTCACTCAGCAGCAAAGCCGACACGGTATTAAACATCCTCAGCACCGTTTTTTGGAGTCTTTCGGCATACTTTGTTTACGCCTTTTTAAATGCCGCGGCCGAAACAAGCGTAAACATAATCACAGGCTCGGTATCCCCGTTCTTTGCGGTAGGAATAGCGTTGTTCCTCGCAAATGTCATAATCAATATTGCAGTGTCCAAAAAATTCAAAAACAAAAAAGCCACAGATCCGTCTATGGAGGAAGCCATAGAAAAAGAGCTTTGTGAGCTCCGTGAAAAAGACAGCGAGCCGGTAGCCGAATAAAGTCTTAAAAACTTGTCCCCCTCATACATTTAGTATGAGGGGGTGTTTTTTTTGAAATGTATAATTTTGACTAAGAGAGGGCTTACGGCGATAACCGCTGTCACATTATCCGCGCTGCTTATCGTATTCGGAATCTGCGGCAGAAAAAGCGCACTCAGCTCTGCCGCTGCCGAGGAGGGCAAACGGCTTCTGCCCATCTACTGCGTTGAGACGGACGAAAAAAAGGTCGCAGTCACCTTTGACGCTGCTTGGGGAGCCGACGACACGGAAAGGCTTATAGAAATTTTAAAAAATCACAATGCCAAGGCTACGTTTTTCGTCGTCGGGGAATGGGCGGAAAAATATCCCGACAGCGTAAAGGCGTTTTATGCCTCCGGACACGAGATAGGAAATCACTCTGCATCGCACAATATGTATTCGAGTCTTACAGAGAGCGAAATCATAAAAGACATAACACTCTGTAACGAAGCGGTAAAAAAAGCCATAGGAATTACACCCGTTCTTTTGCGCGCTCCGTCGGGGGATTATACAAATGACACGATAACCGCGGCGACAAAGCTCAATATGAAAACAATACAATGGTCCGTCGATTCGCTTGACTGGAAGGGACTTGACACCGATGAAATAGTAAAGCGCGTAACGGATAAGACCGAGTGCGGTTCAATTATACTCTTTCACAACGATATAAAAAACACGCCCGACGCGCTCGACCGAATTCTCACGGAACTTGAGAAAAAAGGCTATTCGTTTGTTACGGTAAGCGAGCTTATATACGACGGCGATTACAAAATAGATTCCGCCGGCAAGCAAATCAAAAATGCCGCCGCGAATTGAACGCTCCGCCGTATAAAAAATTCGATTGGAAATTTTATCCGAAAAATACGTTTTTACTTGTCTCTTTACCGTATAAAGAATTTATAACTGCGCAAAATATAATATCATCTTACAGGAGGTGACATTATGGAAAATAAGGGTGTAAAATGCGATGTATGCGAATGCGTACACAACACCGCCGGCTGCGGCTGCGACAGAAGCGTTATCGAGGTAACTCATGACTGCTCATGCACAAATCAGCAGATTCAGGATCCGCATTTCTGCAAAAGCTACGAAAAGAAATAAGCACACGAATTAAAGAAAAAAGGAGC
>HF993117.1:31517-33769 GCA_000432435.1 Eubacterium sp. CAG:180 | reverse complement strand
TTTTCTTTATAGACCTTCCCTCTCGCCACTACCATATAAGGAACCGACATATTTCTGAAATCGTCGAGAGGATTTTTGTCTGCTACTAAAATATCGGCGTATTTCCCTACCTCAATGCTGCCGGTTATCGCATCAAGCCCGGCTATCTCGGCATTACCGAGCGTGGCGGTATAGAGCGCAAATTCGGGAGTAACACCGACATATTTGGTGAAATATTTAAGCTCACGCCACATATTGTAATGTGTTGTGTAAGGGCATCCCGTATCGGTTCCCAGCCCTACCTTAACTCCGTTTTCCAATGCAGCTTTTGTACCGGCTACCATATTATTGAACACAACATTTGAATTATACTGAACAACGTCGGTAATGCCCAATATTTCGCGCGGGAATTTTGCCATCGGCAGTGCCGGAGACAACGTGCAAACCAATGATGCATTTTTTTCTTTGAACGCATCAATTTCATGCGAAGTTAAAACAGAACCGTGTTCAATGGTATCTACACCGTTTTGAACGGCAGCTCTTACTCCGTCGGGGCTTTGCACATGAGCCGCAACGGGCAGATTATGTTTATGTGCGGCGTCACAGCAAGCCTTTATCATATCGGGATTCATCATAAGTATGCCGGGCTCACCCTTAACCTTGGCATCCATAACGCCTCCGGTTATCATTAACTTTATCAAATCAACATTGTGAGATGCAAGGTCTTCAACCATTGCTACGGCTTCATCAACCGAAGAAGCAACTCTTGATACCGAACCTGCCATATGACCGTTCGGTACACAGATTGCATAATCGGCAGCAAGTATGCGCGGTCCATCCATCCCCTCTTTAATTTTATCTCTCAGACGAGTATCAAGATCTCCGAGACCTCCGACAGCCCTTACGGTAGTTACACCGGATAGCAAATCCTGCATAGCATATGCGTGGCACATTTTCAGCACAACAGATTTTATCAATTCGTTTGAAAGAGCAAATTTCGCAAGTTTTTCAGCCTTCAGCG
The DNA here is from genome assembly GCA_000432435.1 of Eubacterium sp. CAG:180. GTDB lineage: Bacteria > Bacillota > Clostridia > Oscillospirales > Acutalibacteraceae > Fimenecus. The sequence goes on along the minus strand of HF993117.1, from coordinate 32,769 downwards.
GCTTATTTTTCGGCTTTCCGCCCGCAGGTAAGTGAACGTGAAGATTGATAAGACCCGGCATAACATATTTACCGTTAAGGTCATAGCAAACATCGCCTTTTTTCGCATTAACCTTGCCGATTTCCGTAATCTTTCCATTTTCAAACACAATATCCATATCGTTTTGAATCAGCATATCTTTTGTACCGTCAAGTAAAGTACAATTTTTTAAAACAGTGCGCATACTATAACTCCCATCTAAAAAACAGCTGAATACACAAGACGAAAATCCCACGTATTCAGCTGTTTAATCACTTCGTATCCTTTTTGCCGTTGCGCTTTTCTCGCTCTCTTACGACATATCTTGTGGGCGTTCCCTCAAGCCCGAAGACCTCACGTATTTGGTTGTCAATATATCTTTGATAACTGTAATGGAACAGGTCTTTGCTGTTGACAAAGCATACAAATGTAGGCGGTCTTGTGGAGGCCTGCGTCATATAATATATTTTCAGTCTTCTGCCTTTATCCGTAGGCGGCTGAACTCGGGTAGTTGCAGCGGACAAAACATCGTTCAATTTACCGGTGGAAATACGCATTGCATTCTGCGTATTAACAAACTTGATAAGCTCAAAAAGCCTGTCAAGTCGCTGACCCGTTTTAGCGGAGATGAATATAATCGGCGCATAGCTCATAAATGAAAAGTCATTCATAAGCTTTTTGCGTTGAACGTCCATTGTAGTACCGGTTTTCTCTACGGCGTCCCATTTATTGACGGCAATAATACAAGCCTTGCCGAGATCATGGGCGATTCCCGCGACTTTTGAATCCTGTTCGGTAAAGCCCTCATTCGCGTCAATCATAATTACACAGACGTCAGCTCTTTCGACAGCCATTCTGGCTCTGATTACAGAATATTTTTCGATTTGATCCTCTACCTTGCTTTTGCGTCTCAGACCTGCGGTGTCAATAAACACAAAATCTCCGTGAGAATTGTGTATAACCGTATCGGTGGCATCGCGAGTAGTGCCTGCAATATCGGATACAATTGCTCGCTCTTCACCCGAAATTTTGTTTATAAGCGAGGATTTGCCAACATTTGGCTTACCAATAACCGCAACTTTAACAATATCTTCATCCGTGTCGTCAAAGCTGCCCTCAGGGATATTTTTGATGACCTCATCAAGAAGGTCCCCTGTTCCGTGTCCGTGAACAGAAGATACCGCTATCGGATCGCCGAGTCCCAAATTATAGAATTCATAAAATTCCGGCGGAA
>HF993117.1:7527-31480 GCA_000432435.1 Eubacterium sp. CAG:180 | reverse complement strand
CACCTATATTATCAACCTTATTTACGCAGAGAATTATCGGCTTACCGCTCTTTTGCAGCATTGAAGCAACTTCGCTGTCGGCGGCTACAACGCCGGAGCGTATATCGGTTACGAATATTATTACATCTGCACTCGTTATGGCGAGCTCTGCCTGTCTTCTCATCTGAGAAAGTATAACGTCATCGGAAAACGGTTCTATACCGCCGGTGTCAACAAGAAGCATATTGTGCCCGAGCCATTCGCAATTCCCGTATATGCGGTCACGCGTTACGCCAGGTGTATTGTCGACGATTGAAAGACGTTTTCCGACAAGCTTATTAAAGAGTGTACTTTTGCCTACGTTAGGTCTGCCCACAATTGCAACAACCGGTCTTGCCATTCTATTTCACTCCCAATATATTATAAAGTAAATCCTGCCCGTTATTTTTTACGGGAATAATTTTAACATTCAGTGCTTTTTCCGCTTCTTTCAGCGTTATATCGTCAAGGAACTTATTGTTCTCTGTTGAATGAGACGTATAATCTATAGTCATAACAATAGGAATCAGTAAAACTTCGCCTCGAATTTTACCCCTCATCTGTTCAATAAGGTCAGTTCCCGTAAGAAGCCCAGCAACCGTAATATTTTCTCCGAAAAAATTATTGATTATTTTTTCGGTCTGTACATCAATACCGTACTTTTCATGCGCCGCGTCGCAAAGCTCTTTTATAAGTGGATAAGCCGCAACACCGGTTATAACGGTAACGCTTTTATGCGTCGGTGCCTTTTCACAGACAGATAATTCGTAAAAGAACTCGTCACGAAGCGATGTCCAAAGGCCAACGCCGTTGTCAATCTGCGGATAGTCATCGTAATACTCCTCGGATGGCATCGGGCGTTCCGCTTTTAAGAAAAACTCGTCCGACGGGTAACAAACACGTACTCCGTACTGCTTTTTAAATTTTTCCGAATACTCCTCGATGATGTCAATGACCTCTCCCGCAGTCTTTTTTGTATACGGCTGCATCGGAAAAAGCCCATCTCTGTATTTAGTAAGGCCCACCGGCACACAGGCTATGCTTTGAACCGTAGGCATATATTTTGACAATTCTTCAATACTGTAACGAAGCTCGTCTCCGTCGTTTATACCCGGGCACAAAACAAGCTGAGCATTCATTTTTATTCCCGCATCGGACAATCGTTTAATAATCGATAAACACTTACCCGCGTTTTTGTTTTTCATCATCTTTACGCGAAGCTCCGGATTCATGGTGTGAACCGAAATGTTTATCGGGCTTATATGCATACGTATGATACGGTCAACCTCATGCTCAGTAATGTTTGTAAGTGTTACGTAATTGCCAAACAAAAACGATAATCTGCTGTCATCATCCTTAAAATAAAGACTTTCGCGCATTCCTTTCGGCAGCTGGTCTATAAAGCAAAAGATACAGCCGTTTTTACAGTGATGCTGCTGGTCCATAAGATAAGTGCGGAACTTCAGACCCGTATCGTCGTTTTTAAACGGAATATCTATAAGCTTACCGGAGGCGGTTCTGAAATTCAAAACCACGGGCGGGAAGCTCAAATAGAAATCGTAGTCAAGGATGTCGGTAACTTCCTTGCCGTCTACGGACAAAAGCTCGTCGCCGCTTTTAATACCGTGAAACCAGCATTTTGAAAACGGCTTAACACTGCTTATTTTAACCGACAACAAAGTCACCTCCCATTTTTAAAGACGACAAAAAGGCGGGGAAGAAAACCTTCTCCACCTTTTAACACTCAAACAAAGGTATAAGATAAATTATGCTTCTTCCTTTTTAGAGAGGACCTGTCTGCCGTTATACATACCACATGCCGGGCAAACTCTGTGAGCTCTCTTATATTCGCCGCAGTTAGGGCACTTCTGAAGCTCGGGAGCCTCCATTTTCCAAACGTTTGAACGTCTCTTATCTCTTCTTGCTGATGAAACTCTTCTCTTCGGTACTGCCATTTTTAGCTCTCCTTATGTTAAAATAAATAATTTATTCATCTATCAGCAGATCTGCCAGTGCCTGAAGCCTTGGGTCAATCGGCTTTTTGCACGAACAGCTGCCGAGATTAAGATTTTTACCGCAATACTGACACAAGCCCTTGCAATCGTCACGGCACAAAATCTTAGCCGGCAAGGCTAAAATCATATCTTCTCGAACAAGCGAATCAAGGTCAAGCTTCATATCCTCGACCAAAATAAACTCATCATTATCTTCATCATTAAGATGAGAAATAAGGATGTGCTCAATCGGGACCTCAGTTTTCCTTTCAACCGGAGCACCGCATCTGTCGCAATTTGTTTTCAGAACATACTTTGCAACAGCCTTAACGGAGACAATATCCGTATTGTTAACGACTTCGCCTTCTACCGAAACATTATCGGTAAAATCAATTCCGTCGGGAACAAAACTGTAAGAAAACTTTTTTGAGCTGCCTACATTATTAAAAATCGGCTCTAATTCGATAAACATAACATACCTCGTCAAACTTACGCAAAGGATATTATATATTTAAAGGCGCATTTTGTCAATAAAAATTTATATTTAGCCTTTAAATGGCGTCAATCTTCGCCTTCAATCAGGATATCCCCGTCCTGAGATGAAACAGCGGTTTCCGTAAGGCTGTCGTAAATCGTGGTTAGCTGCTGTTTAACCGACAAATCCGGATTATAATATTTCCCGTCAACACAAATAAATGCATCGGAAAATAAATAACTGTGACCGTCATAAGTAACCGTTATATCCGTATCTCCGGAAGTATAATCTGTTTTTTCGTGTGACGCCGCCGAATATGAGCAAGCTTCAATGATTCCTTTAATCTTAGCAGAATCGTCATTGTTGCTTACATTTTTATATTCGTTATTGCCCTTACCTATCACCAACGATACCGACGGCGTGTTTTCGGCTTCACTTCCGTCATCAGTAACATTTAAAGAAACTTTAAGCTTGTCTGATATGTCGGAAGCGTTTACCTGCACCAAGAAAAGCCTCAAGCTCTTTTCTGCATTTCCGCCGCTGCGTAATTTGGCATTTATGATTCCGCCGGTTTTACTGACCGAAAAGCTGTCAATAATCATCTCCGAATCGGTAGCAAAGTTTTTTCTTACAATTATAAGACTTTTATTTTCAAAAAAGCTTGTATTGTAAACCGATAGTTTTTGAGAAACAGTTGCGGTACCGTCACCCTGAACACCCTTTTCGGTGTCAACGGTAGAGGCAAGCTTTGTTTTATACTTATTGAGGTCGTCCACAGAGCTTACAACCGTTATATCGTCGGAGGTTTCATACATAACGCTGTCGGTACATTTCACGCAGGAATAAGTAAACACTATATCTCTTTCGGAACTGCCCGCTTCGGACACGGAATTGTCTTTTTTCGGCGTACAACCGAAAAATGCCGTAAGCATAAAAATTATTAAAAACAGAGATAAAACTTTTTTCATAAATAATACCGCAAAATATATGCCGCTGTGTTTTCGGCACAGCGGCAAGGAATTTCAGACTGTTGTCAATTTACCTTTTCGCAATACTCGAATATTCTTTCGGGAAGATTTTCAAGATCGGTTGAAACGGTAAATGTAAACGCTGTATCGGTAATCTTAGAAAGCTCATCAACCTTCTTAAGAAAGTCTGCAAAAGCTTCATAATCTCTGCCGCCTATTCTAAAGGTAGCGTCAACAAAGACGTCTGTAATATCATGGTCACCGGCGCAAAGACCGCTAAGGAAACCATAAAGCGAGTCAAACCCGGAAACAGAAAAACTGTCAGCTGCGACAAGTCTTGCACGATAGTTTACATCGTATGTAAGTTTAGTCTCTTTTTCGACACAGATAACATTGCCGTTTGACTTTTCAACGGCTGCATTAACTCTGTCAACCAAAAGTTTTGTTTTTCCTGAGCCCTTGTGGCCAATTATAAGAGATACCATAGAATCTCCTCCTGTTTATTAATATCCGCCCTTGCGGGATTTAACTGAATTTATTTGCCAAGGCGAGCCTCAAGCTCTGCTTTTTGATCTTCATAGCCCGGTTTACCGAGAAGAGCAAACATATTTTTCTTGTAGCTTTCTACACCCGGCTGATTAAACGGATTCACACCGAGAGTATACCCTGATACGGCACAAGCCTTTTCAAGGAAGTAAACAAGGTAACCGAAGTTATACTCATCCATTTTGGGAAGCTCCAAAATGATATTCGGAACGCCTCCGTCAACGTGAGCCAACACAGTTCCTTCAAACGCTTTACGGTTTACATAGCTCATGGTTTTGCCTGCAAGGAAATTAAGTCCGTCAGAATTTGATTTTTCCTCTTTAATTGTTACTTCGTGCTTTGGTTCGTCAAATACAACCGCGGTCTCAAACATAAGTCTGGTACCGTCCTGTATAAATTGGCCCATTGAATGAAGGTCGGTGGAAAATACCGCAGACGCCGGGAATATTCCCTTATGGTCCTTACCTTCGCTTTCTCCGAAGAGCTGCTTGAACCACTCGTTCATCATTGTATAATCAGGCTCGTATGAGACCATCATTTCAACCGACTTGCCTTTTCTATAAAGAATGTTGCGTAATGCAGCATACTTATAGCAGTCATTTTTATCTAAATCTTCGTCACAGTAAGCTTTTCTCGCATCCGCTGCGCCCTGCATCATCTTATCAATGTCACAGCCGGAAACCGCTATCGGGAGAAGACCAACCGCTGTAAGAACCGAATATCTGCCTCCGACATCATCGGGAACAACAAAGGTCTCATATCCGACTTTATTCGAAAGCTCCTTTAATGTTCCTTTACATTTATCGGTAGTTACATAAATTCGCTTTGCAGCCTCTTCTTCGCCGTACTTGCTCTCAAGCAGCTCTCTGAAAATTCTAAATGCAACGGCCGGCTCGGTAGTTGTACCAGATTTTGATATAACATTAATAGAAAAGTCCTTATTCTCGCAAAGAGAAACAATATCGGAAAGAGCCGAAGAGCTTATACTGTTTCCGGTGAAGAATATCTGCGGCGTATCTTTGCATACCAAATTGTAATTCTGTGATTTACAAAATTCAACAGCCGCTCTTGCGCCGAGATAGCTTCCTCCTATACCTATAACAATAAGAACCTGCGAGTCCGAACGTATTTTTTCGGCTGCTTTTTTTATTCTTTCAAATTCCTCTTTATCATAATTCTCCGGAAGATCCACCCATCCGAGGAAATCATTTCCCGCACCTGATTTTTCAGTGAGAGTCTTGTGAGCTTTTTTGATTTCGGGTGCGATGCTCTCAAGATCGGTTTTAGACACAAAATCTTCAGTGTATTTTGCGTTCAGTTTAATAGACATTGCTGATTGTTACCCCTTTTAATGTTTCAACATCTTGTATAATTTGCTTTTATTTTACCCTAATCCCGGCAATATTTCAATATCATTTTGTTAATTTTCTAAAAATAAAAGTGTTTTTATAAGATATTAAACAATTCGGTCTTAAAAGGACTTTTAATAAGGATTATTCAAAGCGGAAAACAATCTTAAAACAACATCTTTAAATGACAGCTTTTCAATTCTTATCGGGCTTGTAAGCGGTATTTCACATTGTTTTTCTCCATCAAGCGACAGCACAACAGCACCGAGTTTCTGCCCTTTTTCAACAGGCGCGGAAACATCTTCCGAAAGAACAACTTCGTTGCTTAGCTTACTCATATCTTCTTTTTTCAGCACCACGGTCATTTCCTTTGACAAAAACGGTGTAATATAATCCTCGGTTCCCCCCAGTACTCTGACACTCATAATTTTGTCGCAATCTACGGATACAGTCACTTTGGAGTAATTGGCAAAGCCCCAATCAAGCATTGCTCTTGCGGCGGAGAAGCGATCTTTGCTATTATCACTTCCGAGGACTACCGCTATCAGCGACATTCCGTCGCGTTCCGCCGTCGCCGACACACAGCATCCGGCTTTATCTGTTGTTCCGGTTTTAAGACCTGTTGCACCGTTATAGAAGCGAATGAGCTTATTAGTGTTGACAAGCTGCGTTTTACCGCCGCGAAGAGTGTCCATCCATATTGTCGTATAATTCGTTATCATTTTGTGCTTTAACAATTCCCGTGACATCAAAGCTATATCATAACAGCTTGTGTAATGCTGTGTTACCGTGTCATCCAAGCCGGTGCAATTTTCAAAATTTGTGTCGTTCATTCCGAGCTCTTTTGCTCTTTCGTTCATCATTCGCACAAAAGCGGATGTACTTCCGCCAACGTATTCCGAAAGTGCCGTGCAGGCATCGTTGGCACTGTATACCGCCGTTGCCTTTAACAAATCGTCAACGGTCATAACCTCGTTCTCTTTAAGCCAAATTTGCGAGCCGCCCATTTTGGATGCCTCTGTGCTCACGGTGACCTCATCCGTAAGTGATATTTTTCCATCATCAATCGCCTCTGCCACTAACAGCAGAGACATAATTTTAGTAACGGACGCCGGAGGCAGTTTTTCGTGCGGATCAGATGCCATTAAAACCTTACCGGTCTCAGCCTCCATTAGTAAAGCAGCCTTGGCATTTATTTCAACCTGCATAGGTGGAAAATCTTCGGCAGACGTATTTGCCGCAAACGCGCCTACCGAAAAAATCAAAATAAAAATTACGGTTGCCGTCATTATAGATACTGCCCTTTTCATAGTTTACACCATACCCCTTTCAAGCGGTTACTTGCCCATAGTAAAAAATTCCTTGCTTATATTTCGCCGCACGATGTTTTTCGGAAAATTTAATTTATTTTCCCGAAAAACATTCAATAATAAATATGAAAGCGGAATTGAAATAATTATATTTTATGTTACAATATCTGTAAACTGTTTTCGGAGGGCACAAATGAATTACGAAGATACGGTAAAGAGAGCCGAAAAACTCAGAAAAGATTTAAATTATTACAGCTATCGCTACTATGTTGACAATGAAAATGACATTGACGACTATGAATACGATATGATGATGCGCGAATTAAAAGCGATAGAGGAAGAATATCCGGAGCTTATAACACCGGACTCCCCCACACGCAGAGTCGGCGGCGAAGCGACAAATATGTTTGAAAGCGTAGCCCATACCGTAAAAATGGAAAGCCTGCAGGATGCCTTTTCTTTTGACGAAATAAGAGATTTTGACAGAAGAGTTAAAGACGCTGTAACAAACGCAACCTATGTTGTTGAACCTAAAATCGACGGGCTGTCTGTTTCTCTCGAATACCGCGACGGTGTATTTGTTCGTGGGTCTACAAGGGGCGACGGCTCTGTGGGCGAAGATATAACCGCCAACCTCAGAACTGTACGTGCAATACCGCTTCGTCTGAAAACAGATTTGCCGTTTATAGAAGTGCGCGGCGAAGTGTATATGCCTCACAGCGTTTTTCACAAATTAGTTGAAGAACAGGAATTAAATGAAGAAAAGCCTTTTAAAAATCCGCGCAATGCCGCAGCGGGAAGCCTGAGGCAAAAAAACCCGAAAATTACAGCAAAAAGAAAGCTTGACATTTTTGTCTTTAATGTGCAGCAAATAGACGGTCACTCATTAAGCAACCACAAGCAGTCTCTTGATTATCTCAAAGAGCTTGGATTCAAAACGATTCCGTTCTATACCGAATTTAAAAATATTGACGGTGCAATAGATGAACTGAAACGCATAGCAGATATTCGTTACACTCTCCCCTTTGACATCGACGGAGCGGTTATAAAGGTAAACGACTTTGAGAAACGGAGAATTCTCGGCAGCACAGCTAAATTTCCGAAGTGGGCCATTGCTTTTAAGTATCCGCCTGAAGAAAAAGAGACAAAGCTATTAAGCATTGAGGTAAATGTAGGCAGAACCGGCGTTCTGACTCCGACAGCGGTATTTTCACCTGTGCTTATAGCAGGATCAACCGTAAGCAGAGCGACACTTCACAATGAAGATTTCATTAAGGAAAAAGGTATTTGCATAGGCGATACAATAATTATACGCAAAGCCGGAGACGTCATACCGGAGGTCGTATCGGTAAAAGAGCACATTCCCGACGCAGTTCCGTACAGAATGCCGGAAATATGTCCGTCGTGCGGAGCAAAAGCCGTCAGAGAAGACGGCGAAGCTGCGATACGTTGCAATAACCCCGACTGTCCGGCACAGCTTCTGCGTATGCTCATTCATTTTTGTTCTCGCGACGCTATGGATATAGAAGGTCTCGGTGACGCTTTACTTAATAAGCTTGTAGAGCAAAATATGATAAAAACCGCCGCCGATATCTATTCGCTTGACTTCGGCAAAATTGCCGAAATGGATAAAATGGGCAAAAAAAGCGCCGAAAATTTAAAGAAGGCCATTGAGAAATCAAAGGAAAACGATTTGAGCAAGCTGGTATTTGCACTCGGTATACGTCATGTCGGTGCAAAAGCCGCCAAGCTTTTATCTGATAATTTCAGAGATATAGACAGCATAATGAATTCGTCGGCAGAAGATATTTCAAAGATAGACGGCTTCGGCCTTGTAATGGCTCAATCCGTGGTTGATTTTATGTCTATGCCTCAATCACAAAAGCTTATTGCGGACCTTAAAGCTGCCGGGGTTAATATGAAAGCCGAGGATACTCATATTGACAACAGATTTTCGGGGAAAACATTCGTCCTTACCGGCACACTTACAAAATACACAAGAAGCGAAGCGAGCCGAATAATAGAAAACTACGGCGGCAAAGCCTCATCCTCGGTATCTAAAAAAACAGATTATGTTTTAGCCGGAGAAGCGGCAGGCAGTAAGCTTGCAAAAGCAACTGAACTTGGAGTTAAGATCATAAATGAAGATGAATTTGCTGAAATGATACAATGATATTTCTATTTATTCAAGCTTAATAAACAACATAAAAGAGCGAGCAGATTTTTTAATAAAATCTGCTCGCTCTTTTCAAATGGATTTATGCGTTACTGTCGGAGTTTGGAGTTGCGCCGAAATTTGAGTTGTCATTCAAAACCGCACCGTCTGTCTGTTGTTTGATATCCTCAGGCAACATTGATCCCGAAATGCACATGGCATATGCTGTTTTTTCATTTTCTTCTCCGACAATCTCAAAGGTCACTAAATAATCATCCTGAATGCTAACTATATGACGCATTACCGAAACAGAATAGAGCTTGTCTATCACATTTTTATCGGTCGATTTATATTGATATTCGCCACCCGGATATACAGACTGACCAAGTGCCTCTTTGCCCATTGATAATCTCGATACATATCTTGTGTAGTTGTTACTGTTATAAAGATCGGATATTTTAGAAACATACACAGCTTTAATATTATTTTTTGTGTTGAGCGCAGCATCCAAGAAGCCGAGTTCTTTTAAATATGCAACGGTTTCTTTCATATCGGGAGTAATATATATAACAGGTGCGGATTGTGAAGGAGTATCAAACTGCGCTACTCCGGTGGCATAGGCAAGGCTGCCTGAATAATAATCGCTTGACATATAGGAATCCTGTGCTTCGAAGGAATTCGGTGCTGCGGTAAAAGCCAACGCGCCGTATGTCTCGGTAGGATTATAGAGCTTTGCGGGAGACAGGGTTGATATATCATTGTAAATATGAGCCAGAAGGGTTTTCCTTTCCGCGGATGAAATTTCGAGCTCGGTACCAAACGCAGACTTGTTATAAAACGTAATTGTACTGCTGTCGTCCTGTAGTGCCCTTTTATAGGTATTAAAGTTGTATTGAGAGGTATATTCAAGATCGCGCTTTTCCACGGCATCTTTATAAGCCTTTATGTCATCCTTTGAATATTGAGCTTCGGTTTTGTATTTACCGAAAAAGGCATCATAAAGACGGGCAGTACGATAATCGGATTTGTCAAGGTCTAAAAGCATATTATAGATATCCTGATTCACTCCGTAATATGCGCGCTTAACCTGCTTTCCGTCATTTAGCGTATACACAATTTTGATGTACATGGGATGAATATCACTGTTGTAGGTATCCGCAACCGTTAGCAAGCCGCATTTTGCGAGCGCATTATGAATATCCAGTATTTTTTGTTTATCGGCAGCCGATTCAAATTCGCCGCTCGGATAAAAGCATCCGCTAAAGCTGAAATTGTTAAGTCCGTAATAGCTGCTGTCGGACTCTGCATCATCAGAGTAGCTTGTGTACCCCGATGTTATTTTTATATTGCTTATTTTTTCAATTTTCGGTGTTTTGCTCGCTGCTCCGAAATATCCGGTAGCAAAGAATGTAAATATCAACAGAGCCGCTGCAAGATGTATCGGAAGCTTATATAGACCTTTGGCAAAAAGCTTTAGGTTTCTTATAAATATAATATCCAACACAAAATATATAACTGCAAATATCAAGCAAGAGATTGCAAGCGACGGCCATTTGCCGATATATGTCGACGAAAAGCTGTATGCCAATACAAATCCGTAAAATCCGATTGTAAAGGTGCACAGGAAATTAAGCACATTGTTTTTGCCGATAAATCCGCCTATTTCCGCTTTACGTTTTTTGTAAACAATCATAGCGCAGAAAAACAATACAACCGTTATTCCGAACCATAATAATATGCTTCTGAAATCCGGAGTGGTCCAATCAACTAATTTCCCTGTTTCGTATCCGGCTATCTTTCCCTTTGCATTGGCATACATATTTTGATATAAGCCTTTGGATAGATAGGTAAACGGTGTACACCACGGAAGCTTATTAAATATTGATTCTTCGCTGCCCGAATATCCCGACAGCGAAAAAACCACACCAAACGGCGTTCCAGGCACAAGTCTTATGATAAAAGACTGAACGCAATAGAGAATAATTGCGGGCATAGACACTATAATACCGGAAAATACCACGCCCTCAAAAACAGTTCCGACTGCGCTGAAAACCATCGCTGTAAGCGAATATGAAAGGGCTGACAAAGAAAATAAACCCAAGAAATAAAAAAGTGCGGAAAACAAGAGTTTAGAGGACATTCCGAGCTTTACGGTATTCATTATTACATCTGCCAATATCGGCAAAAAAATCGCAACCGCCATAAGCGTAAGTCCGGAAAGATACTTGGCTGTAAAAAGATGTGTCCGCTTTATGCCGAGACTGTAATAAACATTCATAGTCTTCTTTCCGGTCATAAACTTAAACGTCACTATTCCCATTATAATGCCAAGTATCAAAAAAGCAGCAATAAGTAAATAACGAAGATACTGCATATTATCGGTCAAATAAAAAGAGTAATCGTTTTTTACGTTATAGCTTTCAATTTTGCCTGACGCAGAGTCAGCGGCGACCTTTTTAAACAGCGCCTTAGCCGGTACATATACAAATGCCAACGCACCTATAAAAAACTGTATAAGTGCTACGGCAATGTTGCTTTTAAGACCTGTGCGATATGCAAAGCCGAAATTGTTTTTAAAAGATTTTTGAGAAGTCATAATTTGTTCCCTCCATTTCATCGAGAAATACCTCTTCAAGTGAAAGCGGCATAGGTTCAACCATTATCGGCGATAGAGTATTAAGCTTCGCAGCGGTTTCTTTTTCACTGCCCTTAACTGTTATAACAATGATTCTGCCGTCACGCTTGAGCGACTTCACATTGATTCCGATGCTCTTTATATCTTCCTCTGTAACATCATCCTTAAAAACAATACGGAATTTCGCTCTTCCCTCGCTCAATTCTTTTATAGACGAATCAAGCACAAGCTTTTTGCCGTTGATAAGGCCGAAATGGTCACAAAGCCCTTCAAGTTCATGAAGGTCATGTGAAGAAACAATAACGGATGCATTTGTATCTTCCATATATTCATTAAGCAAATTCTTAATAAGTGCTCGCTTAGCAGGGTCAAGGCCGTCAAATGTTTCATCAAAAAGAATAAAATCCGGCTTTGTGGAAATACCGAGTACTATCTCTGCCTGCCTTTGCATGCCCTTTGAAAATCCGTTGATGCGTGCTTTTGTGTCAAGACCGAACACCTCCGACAGCTTTCGGAATGTGTCAAAGCTGAAGTCAGGATAAAAGCCGTTATAAAACTTAGCCATTTTTTCCATATTAGCATACGGAGCAAAATAAATGTCATCAGGCACATAAAACATATGCTGCTTCATTTTTGCATTGTCAAAAGCATTTTCTCCGTCGAGACGAACCTCTCCGCCGTCAGGCTTGTAAACTCCCGTTATAGTTTTTAAAAGAGTCGTTTTTCCGGCACCGTTATATCCGATAAGACCGTAAATAGAACCGTCACTGACCTTAAAATTTAAATCTTGTATAGCTGTGAAGTCTCCGAATTTTTTTGTAACATTAACAACCTCAATCAAGAGTTATTCCTCCTTTTGGTTTGGTTTACAAGCTCAATATATCATTATATATTTGTATCGTCAATTATAAACGCCGTTTTGTTATCATTTTTTAACAAAACGGCGTTTTATGAAAAAAATCTTAATATGATTGTAATAATTAAGCGATAAAAAGGTCATGCATAACTCATACCGATTTTGCATAACAGTAATCCTTGTCGCTGTCGGTAATTTTAACAAGTACTGTTTTGCCTATTGTATCTTTGCTCACCTTAGCCATAACCGGAGTATAGTTTTCGGTATATCCGAATACAAAACCTTCCTTTCCGTGAGTTTCCGGAATGATACTTACGGTTTTACCGATTTGAGAGCGAAAAAAAGCACTTCTGATTTTTTCGGCTGTAACGGCAAGTGCAGCAGCTCTTTCCTCTTTAATGTGCTTTTCGATTTGCGGTTTCATAAGAGCCGCCCGTGTTCCCGTGCGTACCGAATAAGGGAAAATGTGTATCTTCTCGAACCCGACTTTTTCTGCAAAAGCCACAGTCTCCTCAAAATCTTTCTCCATTTCGGTCGGAAAGCCCACCATTATATCGGTAGTAAGAGTACAATTTTTAAAAGTGTTGCGAAGCTTCATTGCCAACTCGTAATATTCTTCGGCGGTATAATGTCTGTTCATTGCTTTAAGGGTAGAATTGCTTCCGCTCTGAAGAGAGATATGAAATTGAGGACAAAGCTTATCTATTTTGGCAAGATTACAGAGAACCTCATCGGTAAGGTGGTCAGGTTCGAGTGAGCCGAGACGGACTCTCTTTATACCATCAACATCGGCGGCAGCCTTAACGGCGTCATAAAACCTTTCTCCAGTATCCTTACCATACGCAGAAAGATTGATTCCCACAAGTACAACCTCCGTAAAGCCGGAAGCCGCTAAAGCCTCTGTCTCTTTAACAATATCTTCAATCGGCTTTGAGCGGACCCTGCCCCTTGCCTTCGGTATAATGCAATACGAACAGAACCTGTCGCAGCCGTCTTCTATTTTTACTATTGCTCTTGTACGTTCGGAAAAAGCATTTATACTCGTTTTGTAAAACTTTTCTCCGGTACAATGCTGCTCAATATCAATCATTCTTTCGTGTGAAGATAAGTAGCGGCGGAGCTTCGGAAGTATCTCTGCATTGTTTTTATTGCCGATAACTATATCAGCTTCCTCAAGTCCCTGAGCCATTTCCGGAAACGCCTGCGGCATACAGCCGGTAAGTATAACGATGCTGTTCGGATGATTATGTTTCAGTCTGCGAACAGTTTGGCGCGTTTTACGGTCGCTTTCTGATGTAACCGTACAGGAATTAACCACAAATATGTCGGCATCGTCATCAGATAAAGTTATTTCATATCCGCTTTTTAAAAAATCCTCGGTTATCGATTCGGTTTCATACTGATTAACCTTGCAGCCGAGAGTGTGCATTTTGACTTTCATTTTAGCTCCTAAAAATCCAATTTAAGCTAGTAACGTACTGTATTTTATTATTGTAACATAATAGTAAGTTTTTTTCCATACTCACGGTATATAAAACGCCTAAGCTCACAAAATATTTTCGGTGATTTTAATGGCAAAGACACGTGAATATGCATTTGTCTACCTGTTCGGCGGTATTATGTACGGCCTTATGGAAGTAATATGGCGCGGACACACGCACTGGACAATGACTCTGACAGGCGGTACAGCTCTTTTAATACTGTATATAATCAATATCAAGATGAGTAACTGCAATATTTTTTTGAAATGCCTGATAGGTGCATCTGCAATAACATTGCTGGAGTTTACGGTAGGCGTTATTATAAATATTATATTAAAATGGAATGTTTGGGATTATTCAAATAGGCCATTGAATATTTTGGGACAGGTATGCCCTCTTTTTTTCTTTTTTTGGTACTTACTATGTTTTCCGGGATTTACCATCTGCCGCCTTGTCAAAAAAGAAAACAGAAACAGATGTCGCAACAACCCGGTTTTTTATAATGAGTCTTTTTCGAAGGGATAACTATCAACATAAAAACAAAATTCCCCGCGAATAACGACGATGCATATTCGCGGGGAATTTAGCGTTACTAAAACTAATTAAAAAGTATTGTGTCAAATAGATTTGACTCTGTAAACCTTAACACCGTGAGACGGTACATCTGCCGTTATCTTATCGTTGGTAACGGATATTTCATTATCCCAGAGCTCTGTGTACTGATAATTGCCGCTGTTATTAAGGTCTACAAACGCCTCATTGGCAATAGCCTTTAAGGAAACGGTCATATTCAAAGTTGATGGGGATTTATTAAAAAGACACACAGCAACTTCGCCGCCTTCAAGAGGCTTTACCAAAACATCGGAAATTACATTTGTTTTTACTCTGCGGCATTGGCAGCCTTTTTTATCCTGGTCTATTGCAATAAGCTCTTTATTTTTGAGGATTGAAAGAACTTTATTACTCTCATCAACTTTGCCGTCGGAATTGATAAAAGTTCTTATATCATTTCCCAAAATCAACGGAGATGCCATCATACACCACAAAGAAAAATGGGATTTATTCTCTTCGTACGTAAGCTTGCCGTTCCCGACTTCAAGCATATCGGGATCATTCCACGCACCGACACTTGCATACTTATAAAGCCTGACATTTGCTTCATAAATAGCTAAAACCGATGGCCATATAGGTTTTATGTCCGGTGTAGTTCTCCAAAGGTTACCGGCTTCCGCTCCCCATTTCCACGGCTGATTTGTGCCCCATTCGCAAATAGAATAAACAATAGGTTTCTCCGGCACATTATGCTTTTCGGCATAAAGTTTTGTCGCACGTTTAAGCTCTTTTCCCATATTTTTGTATTGTGTAGCGGCACTGTCCATAGGTGAACCAATCGGATTTTTTAACTCTATTGTGTTATCACCCTTATTAAGAGAAATAAACGTCTGAGTACGTCCTTCACGCGAACAAGCCTTTGTCTCCGGAAATTCCATAGGATAGCTTTCGTCGGCGTTCACGGTAATTTCAAGATATTTTTTCTTTTTATTTGCCGATTTCACAAATACAACCGTGAGAACATACTCACCGTCTTCGGGAACATTAACAAAGCTGAATCTGACAGAGCCGTTACCGCTGTCAAGATGCGAAATATATGAGCCTTTTGCATCGGTTATAACCTTTGCTGTTCCGTAAAGCTCACCGTTTTCGGCTTCAAGAACAATGTCCTCTGCAAGCTTATCTCCTGAAATGATTATTTTATCTATGTTAGGAGCAAGAGAAGAGATCAGCTTATGATGGCAATAATCATATTTAAAATATTCTATTCCCCAATCAGCAAACGTCTCGGCGTCAATTCTTTCATTTCCGAGAGACGCCGGCAAATCCTCACACGTAAGAGTACCGTTTGACGAATAAATACCGGCTTTAAAACCTTTTTCGTTTAATTGCTGCACAAGCGACTTGATACCCGAGGAAAATAACTTAAGATCGCCCTGAAGCCTGCCGTCCTTGTCGCGTACCGAGCTGTGCCAACAATCATCAAGGTTCACATATTGATAGCCTGCATCAAGCAAGCCGCTTTTTTTCATAGCATCGGCAGTATCAAGAATCAGCTGCTCATTTATATTGTTCCTAAAGGTATTCCAGCTCGACCAGCCCATGGGAGGTGTAAGAGCAGCATTATTTCCGTATTCTCCCGCGGCTTTAATATGCACACCGCATTTTGATATAAGTTTTTTTACCTCGCATACGGGGCAAATGTTCTTCTTTTTCATAGCTGTTACGCCTGCAGCCGCAGTAAAAACAGCAGCGGCAGAAATAATCTTTCCTATCATTTTGTTCCTCCGTTATTCCTTTTTATACACAAAAAGGGAGTCAGCTAAAGCCGACTCCCCAAAATCGCAATAATTATTCTTAGGTCTTTTCTTCCTCTGCGGGAGCTTCATCGGCAACCGGAGCATCAAGCAATGCTTTTCTTGAAAGGCTGACACGTTTTTTGTCAAAATCAACGTCAAGAATTTTAACCTTAACGGTGTCGCCGACTTTAAGAACCTCAGCAGGATTTGCTATATGCTCATGGGCAATTTCAGAAATGTGGATAAGGCCGTCTATTCCGGGAAGAATGTTGGCAAACGCACCGAATGTAGTGAGTCCGACAATCTTAGCTTCACATTCGGTTCCGACAGGATAATCACGTTTGAGAATCTCCCAAGGATTGTCCTCAACCTTTTTATAACCGAGAGAAATCTTCTTATTCTCTCTGTCAAGAGCCTTTATGTATACTTCAACGGTATCGCCGACTTTAACTACATCAGACGGATGCTTAATTCTTGTCCAAGAAAGCTCTGAGATGTGAATCATACCGTCTACGCCGCCAAGGTCTACAAATGCGCCGTAAGAAGTAAGTGAACGAACTACACCGTGATAAACCTGGCCTTCTTCAGCCTGTGCCCAGAATTTTTCTTCGGCAGCCTTTCTCTCTTCTTTAGCAACAGCTCTGATAGAACCTACAACGCGCTTTCTTTTTTTATCTACCTCGATAATCTTGAACTTAACAGTCGTTTTAACCATGTCTTCAAGGGAATCGCTGCGATTAGCCTTTGCAAGTGAAGCGGGTATAAATACTCTTATTCCGCCGTACTGTACAAAGAGACCCTTGCCGTCTCCTACAACACCTGTAACCGTTCCTTCTACGACCTGATCGCTCTCTTCGGAAAGCTCATCCCAAGCCTTAGCCGCGTCGTAACGCCTCTTGGAAAGCATCATAGTGCCTTCTTGATCGTTAGTCTTCATAATTATAAGATCAAGCTTGTCACCGACTTTAACTTCCTTCTGAGGATCGGCATTCGGGTCGGCACTGTATTCGTCAAGCGGAATATAGCCTGCGTGTTTTCTGCCGGCAATCTCAACCTGAATCTCGGTAGGTGTAACGCCTACTACATAACCGACAACTTTTTGGTCTGAGCTTGAATCTATATATTCGTCAACCAAATCAGCGAAACTCTCACCGGACGGCTTCTCTTGCTCCTCCTTTTCGACTGATGTTGATGCGTTTTTGATTTCTTCGTTTTCGGACATTGTTTTCAGTACCTCCTTAATAATACTGTCGGGAGTTGAAGCTCCGGCAGTAACGCCAACTGAATGAAACCGCGACAAATCAATATCTTGCAGCTCTGCGGCAGTCTCAATTAAAAAAGTCGGACAATTGGATTCGCAAACAGATTTAAGCTTCGCGGTATTGCTGCTCTGCCTTCCGCCAATTATGACCATTGCATCATTGGTCAGCGAAAGTGCCGCAGCTTCCTTTTGTCTTTCTTCAGTCGCACAACATATTGTATCAAAAATTACGGCATTTGTATATACCATTTTTATTTTTTTTACACATTTTTCAAAAATTTTTGTACTGAAAGTGGTCTGAGAAACCAAAATCAAGCCGTTTTTTGATAAATCCGGATGATTTTCAATGATTTTGTCAAGTTCTTTTTCACTGTTAAACACAAAGGAACGACCGTTACAGTAGCTTCTGATTCCGATAACCTCCGGATGCGATTTATCACCTGCTATCAAGGTTACATTCTCTTTCAATGAATTTTCGCTTACTATTTTATGTATTTTTGTAACGAAAGGACATGTGGCGTTGCAATAATTCGGAGAAATACTCTTCACCTTTTCCATCATATCCTTGGGTATACCGTGCGTTCTGACAACGATTAAGTCGCCTTCTTTGCACTCGTCCGGACTGTCGATAATACGCACGCCCTTATTCTCAAAATACTTTATAACCTGAGGATTGTGAATTATAGGCCCCAATGTAAAAACATTTTGATTCTTTTTTACAAGCTCTTCAAGCAATTTTACGGCACGATTGACTCCGAAACAAAAGCCTGCACTTTCAGCTAAAGTTATTCTTTGCAATTCTCTTCCTCCCAGAGTGCGGTAATTTCCTCCATAATCTTTTCAGAGGCTTTTGTTACCTCTTCATGAGAATCGCTGTCGGTAAACCCAAACTCCTCATTTTTAATGACCTTACCGAAACGCACGGTAAGCAGCGTTCCGCTCTTGTAATTATTATCACTGTAAATGCTACAGGGAAGAACATCAGCATGGGTCACCTTTGCTATCAAAGCCGCTCCGGCTTTCGGCTTGCCCGGTTTTCCGTCGTGATTACGTGTACCTTCCGGAAAAATTCCGAGCACCCATCCGTTTTTTATAAGCCGCTCCGCATAATCAATAGCCGTCTTATCGTTATGACCTCGCTTAATCGGGAATGCATTAAGATGGGTTAAAAACCATGCGGAAAACGGATTTTTAAACAACTCCGATTTTGACATAAAATGTATCGGTCTGACATTAGAGCCGCCGAGGGCTATCGGATCAAAATTGCTTGAATGATTGCAAGCAAGAATAAGGCCGCCTTCCTTCGGAACATTTTCCTTGCCTATGTACTGAACCTTCATTTTTGTTTTACATACCGCAAGGCAAATCGGCATTAAAATATGATACATTTTATATTCTTTCAGCTTATCGAAATTGAACTTCATGGTTCACATATGCTCCCTAATAATATCTGTTATTTTTTTTATTGACTCCTCAAGCGTAAAAAGCGTCGTGTCCACCGTAATGCTGTCTTTTGCAGGCTTCAACGGTGCAATTTTTCTATGTGAATCATTGTAATCTCGTTCTTTAAGGTCTGCTAAAACCTCATCATAACCAACCGAAGCACCTTTTTCCTTAAGCTCCTTATAACGTCTCATGGCACGTGACTCCGGCGATGCGGTTAAGAATATTTTAACATCTGCATTAGGCAATACGACTGTTCCTATATCCCTGCCGTCCATAATACAATTATTCTTTACCGCTATATCTCTTTGCAAATCAAAAAGAAAGCTTCTGACCTCCGGCACGGCAGAAACGTCGGAAGCCGCCATAGAAGCTTTTGGTGTACGTATTTCTTCTGAAACATCCTCGCCGTTTAAATAAACGTGCTGGACGCCGTCTTTAAAGGCGAGCTCAACCTTTATATCGGGTAATGCCTTTTTAAGCTGTTCGCCTGATTTTGTGTTTATTCCGTTCCTCAACGCATAAACACCTACAGAGCGATACAACGCTCCGGTATCTACATATATAAAACCCAGCTTGTCGGCAGCAGCTCTTGAAATAGTGCTTTTCCCGGCACCTGCAGGACCGTCAATAGCAACATTTATCATATTTTTCTCTCCTGTATACATTATTGCGCGTTGCCTGCGGCAAATCCGGTGGAAAAGGCGATTTGGAGGTTGAATCCCCCTGTATATGCATCAACATCAATAACCTCACCGGCAAAATACAAATTACGGCACAGCTTACTCTCCATGGTTTTGGGAGAAATCTCATTAACATCTACTCCGCCCGAAGTAATAACAGCCTCGCTGATAGGTCTGAATCTAAGGACAGTCAGTTTTAAATTCTTAATTGTGTGAGCAAGCCTTTTTCTTTCTTCCTTTGTGAGTTGATTGCACTTTGTTGAGTTTTTAATTCCGGAAAGGCGCACAACGGGATTAATTATGGCTCTCGGTAACAAAAGCCCCACGAGATTTGAAATAGCCTTATTGCTGTTTTCCGACATCTCACGTAAAATGCGAGCATCGAGCTTTTCGTCATCGAGTGCCGGTTTCATATCAACATATATTTCATAGCGGCAGGGCTCCATATTTCGCATATGTGCGCTTGCAGATAAAATCATTGGGCCGGACACGCCGAAATGTGTAAAAAGCATTTCTCCGAAATCAGAGTAAACCTGCTTTCCTGTTTTGGTGTCAATAATCTTCAAGGCGCAGTTACGAAGCGACAAGCCCATTGCCTCTCCGCAAAATCCCTCTCGGCATTCCAGGGCAACAAGCGAAGGCAGACAGGCAGTTACCGTGTGACCGGCTTGCTTTGCAAAAGAATACCCATCTCCGGTAGAACCTGTTTTCGGATAAGATAAGCCGCCTGTTGCGACTATAACGGAGTCTGCATAATGTATAAGACCGTCTTCGGTTTTTACACCTCTTACCTCTCCGTCGGAAATCATCAATGATTTAACGCGCGAGGTTTTTCGCTTAACTCCGTTTACGGTTACAAACTTATTGAGCGCATCGACTATATCCACCGCTTTATCCGAAACCGGGAAGACTCTGTTTCCTCTTTCAACTTTAAGAGGCACCCCAAGCTCTTCGAAAAAATCCATTGTATCTCTTGCGGAAAACTCAGAAAAAGCGCTGTATAAAAATCTGCCGTTCCGCGGAACATTATCAATGAGACTTTTAGTATCAAAGGTGGCATTTGTGACGTTACAACGTCCTTTACCGGTTATCATTATTTTTCTGCCGACCTTATCGTTTCGTTCTAAAAGAATTACGTCGTTACCGTTTTTTGCCGCTGTGCCGGCAGCCATAAGTCCTGAGGCTCCGGCTCCTACAACTATAACTTTTTTATTCATTTTCGGAAATATCCTCTGCTTTTTCGTATACCTGGTATTCGTCCCAAATACTCTCGAGCTTATTGAAATTGTTGATTACCTCTTCACGCTTACTCAGCGTTACAGCAACAATAAGCGCATTTATAAGACTAAGCGGTGCAACAAGAGAATCAACTACGGATGCCATATCGGAGCGCGCTACAAGCAGGCAATCGGCATATGACGCTATGGGTGACGTATCCGAATCGGTTATCGCCACTATTTTGGCTCCTCTGTCCGATACAAATCTTATTGCATTTACAGTCTGCTTTGAATACCTCGGAAAGCTTATGGCTATGCACACGTCCTCTTTATCTATTCTGAACATCTGTTCAAACATTTCAGACGCGCTTGATGTATCTATAAGCTCAACCGAATCAAAGACAAGATTAAAATAAAAGCCGAGAAAACTTGCAAGTGCCGCAGAAGAACGGACGCCGAGAATATATATTTTGCGAGCCTTATTTATGGTAGATACGGCTTTTGCAAAATCCTCCCTTGATGTCTTCTCGTAGGTTTCGCGAATCAAATCAATATCCCCGTTAAGAACGGTTCTGACAATATCGTTGTCACCTATAAGGCTTTCCGAAACCTCCATTCTTTGAACTGCGGTCAGCTTTGATTTTATCATCTGCTGAAGCTCTTTTTGAAGTTCCGGATAGCCCTTAAATCCAAGCTCCGTTGCAAACCGCACGACGGTACTCTCGCTGACCCCGACTTTTCGGCCGAGGGCAGAAGCAGTCATAAATGCGGCTTTATCATAGTTTTCTTTAATATACGAGGCAATCTTCTTATGCCCCTTAGAGAGCTTTCTAACGTTTGAATCAAGCTTTGAAAGAAAAGAACCCTTCACTTGTACAGCGCTTCCTTATCTTACATAATAATGCCGCATTCGATGCAGCAACACTATTATTATAATGTCTATTATACAAAAATCAAGCAAAAATGCAGGATTTGCTGCAAAATTATTCAATCCTGACTAAATTATCCGTCATATCAGTTCCGCTTTGCCTAATTTTAGGCAATGTCATATTGAAAATATCCGTAGTTCTGCATTCAAGGGAGTATAATCTTTCAGAAAGACCTCCTGACTTTTTGACGTCGCCGACAGTCATAACAATCGGTAAGGATGCGTTTTTCCTCGCAATTCGCAATATGTCTTTGCCCTTGTGTGTAAATCCGAGCACACGAATATACGGAGGGTCTGACAAGGTGATATCGTTTGTTATACCGAAAAACGAATTTAGAACGACGCGCCGAATACGCGAATGAGTAAAGCGCTTTGTTTTTGCAAAATCATAAAGCTCCGTTAGGTTTCGCGCGGATGCGGCTGCTGAGAGCAGACGGTTTTCTATTCCCTCGCCGACGCCGTAAATATTATTAAAATCAGACGGAGTTTTAAGCTTTAAGGACGCTATTACGGCGTTTCCTATTCTGTTCATATCGGACGGTGCCGCTCCGATTGCGATTTCGTTAGTTAAAACAGCTTGAGAGTCAGAAGGCAAAAACAAGCCGGTATGCGCGTTGCTGCGTATCAGCTCTCTGATTTTAGAAGCGGAGGCGATATTACCGACGTATTCGTCCGAATCATGCGACGCACCGGTTCGCTTTACGGTATGAGGTTTTATATCCGAAGATAACGCTTTAAGCGCTTTTATATACTCTACCGCCAAAATGTTGTTAGGCTCCGAAAGGACTGCAGCTGTTTCCGCTCCGAACACGTCTCTTACCGCGGCAAACCTCGCCGCCGGATAGCTTACACCGTTTTTAAGTTCGGCTTTCAGCTTTAAATTGACATTTTCATCGTATAAAGCCTCAACGGCTTTTTGTAAAAGGCTTATACTGCCGCATTCACTGCCGAATGAAATATCAGTAACCGCTCCGAGGGAATTTAAAATATGCACGGAAGAATAGGCAAAACGCTCAGCAGATGATATGGCATACGGCATCGGAAGCTCAAGCACAAGGTCAACTCCGCCGAGTAGGGCGGCTTTTGCCCTCGCGTACTTTGACATCACAGCCGTTTCGGCTCTCTGAACGTAATTACCGCTCATCACCGAAACTATCGCGCAGTCCCCAGCCTTTTTTCGTATATCGTCTATCTGAAATTTGTGCCCATTATGAAACGGGTTATACTCTGCCACAATACCGTAAATCTTCATAAACAATCTCCGTAACATAAAATACGTGTCTAACAAGTCCTGAATCGCTTAAAATTAAACATATTTTATAATATCGGCGTAATTTAGTCAAATCTCTTCGGCATATATTATTTCTTGAAAAATCTGTCGAAACAGTATATAATATCTTCGATAACTTTATTAGCTATTTGGGAGGTATTATTTTTGAAAATTCTTGTTATCAATGCAGGCAGTTCATCGCTTAAATATCAGCTTATCGATATGGACGACGAGAGTGTTATTGCAAAAGGCATCTGCGAAAGAATAGGCAATGAGGGATCTTGCATCAGCGGTAAGATTCACGGTAAATCGGAAAAGTTTGAAAAGACCGTTGTAATGAAAAATCACACCGAAGCTTTCAACGAAGTTAAGAAAGCTCTTACCGAAGGTGAATACAAGGTTATAAACGACATTTCGGAAATAGCTGCTGTCGGCCACAGAATAGTACAGGGCGGTGCTCTTTTCAATCACAGCGTTTTAGTAGATGACGACGTTATTAAGGGCATTGAGAGTCTTTGCGACCTTGCTCCGCTTCACAACGCAGCGCACATTCAGGGTATTAAAGCAAGTATCGAGCTGTTCGGCAAAGATGTTCCGCAGGTAGTTGTGTTTGATAACGCATTCCACAGCACCATGCCTCCGGAAGCATATATGTTCGGCCTCCCCTATGAATATTATGAAAAATACGCACTCAGAAAATATGGTTTCCACGGCACTTCGCACCGGTTTGTAAGTGCTCGCTGCGCAGATGTTATGGGCGAAGATATCAAAAAGCTTAAAATCGTTACATGCCATCTCGGAAACGGTTCTTCGATTACGGCTGTTAAATACGGTAAATGCATAGATACATCTATGGGTCTTACCCCACTCGACGGCGAAATAATGGGAACAAGAACAGGCAGCATAGACCCGTCTGCCGTTCTTTACATTATGAAAAAAGAGGGTAAGACTCCCGATGAAATGAGCAACCTTCTCAACAAAAAGTCCGGTATTCTCGGTGTATCAGGTCTCTC
>HF993117.1:0-7490 GCA_000432435.1 Eubacterium sp. CAG:180 | reverse complement strand
CGCCGATGACAGAGACGTTAAAGTAGCTGCCGCCGAGGGCAACAAGAGAGCCAAGCTCGCAAGAGATATGCAGATATACGAAATAAAGAAATATATCGGTTCTTACACCGCTGCCATGGATGGCGTTGACGCAATAGTTTTCACAGGCGGTATCGGTGAAAATGCCGACGATATGAGAGCTACCGTATGTGACGGTCTCACCTTCCTCGGTATCAAAATCGACAAAGAATTTAACAAGACTCTTGTAAAGGGCAAAGAGGGAGAAATTTCCACACCCGACTCAAAGGTTCGCGTTTTCGTTCTTCCGACAAACGAGGAGCTTGTTATAGCAAGAGACACAAAAGAGATTGTTACAAATCTTAAAAAATAATCTTCTTAAATAGATTGCAGTTATTCATTATATTTCAAGAAGCACCTCAGGCTTATACTTGAGGTGCTTCTTTCTTATTTAAGTATCTTTTTAAGATACATTCCGGTATACGATTTTTTGCAGGCGGCAACCTTTTCCGGCGTTCCGCAAACAACAATTTTGCCGCCGTTATCGCCGCCCTCCGGGCCTAAATCTATAATATGGTCGGCAACCTTAATCACATCGAGATTATGCTCGATTACAACAACCGTATTGCCTGCGTCAACAAGCTTCTGGAGAACGTCAATCAGCTTGTGAACATCGGCTGTGTGAAGTCCGGTGGTAGGCTCGTCGAGAATATATATAGTTCTGCCGGTCGGCCTTTTTGAAAGCTCGGTAGCAAGCTTTACGCGCTGTGCTTCACCGCCTGAAAGAGTGGTTGCAGGCTGACCGAGCTTAATATAGCCCAAACCGACATCATACAGGGTTTGCAGTTTACGCGCAATTTTCGGCATATTACGGAAGAACTCAAGGCCCTCCTCAACCGTCATCTCGAGGACATCATATATGGATTTACCCTTGTACTTTACCTCGAGAGTTTCATGGTTGTATCTTGCGCCCTTACATATTTCACACGGCACATACACATCTGCCAAAAAATGCATTTCGATTTTTACTATGCCGTCGCCCTGACACGCCTCACATCTGCCGCCTTTTACATTGAAAGAAAATCTGCTCGACGTAAATCCGCGGATTTTAGCGTCTTGTGTTTGCGCAAACAGTGTTCTTATATCCGTAAAAACACCCGTATAGGTAGCCGGATTCGAACGCGGAGTTCTGCCTATCGGCGATTGGTCAATATTTATTACCTTATCTAAAAACTCAAGCCCCTCAATCGACTTATGCTTGCCTGCCGGCTTTTTTGCTCCGTTTAAATCATTCGCAAGCTGTTTATAAAGTATTTCATTTATAAGTGAAGATTTGCCCGAACCCGATACGCCGGTTACGCAAATAAATTCACCGAGAGGAAAAGAGACGTTTATATTTTTCAGGTTATTTTCGGCAGCTCCGATTACCTTCAGTACATTGCCGTTTCCGCTGCGCCTCTTTTCGGGGACCTCGATTTTTCGCTTACCGCTTAAATACTGGCCTGTAAGCGAACGGTCACATTTCAAAATATCATCAAGCGAGCCCGCGCAAACCACCTCGCCGCCATGAACGCCCGCTCCGGGGCCGATATCTACTATATAATCGGCCGCGCGCATGGTGTCTTCATCGTGTTCAACAACTATGAGCGTATTACCGAGGTCACGCATACGCTTAAGCGTTCCGATAAGCTTATCGTTATCGCGCTGATGAAGTCCTATGCTCGGCTCGTCAAGGATATACAACACTCCCATAAGAGACGAGCCTATTTGAGTAGCAAGTCTTATGCGCTGACTCTCTCCTCCGGAAAGCGTACCTGCAGAACGAGACAGCGTAAGATAATCAAGACCGACATTTTGAAGAAAGCTCAGACGGCTTTTAATTTCTTTCAAAATCAACGACGCAATCATCTGCTCACGGTCGGTCAAAACCAAAGTGTTTATAAAATCAAGTTCCTTTGTCACCGACAGCTTTGTAAGCTCGTAGATATTAAGTCCGCCCACCGTAACGGAAAGAGACTCTTTTTTTAATCTCGCGCCCTTACAATCGGGGCAATCGCAGGCTGTCATAACCTGCTCTATCTCCCAACGCGCCCAATCGCTTGTACTCTCTTTATAGCGGCGTTCCATATTGTTTACGATACCCTCAAACTCGGTATTGTAGGTACCTGTGCCGTAAACGTTTTTACGCTGCATTTTCAGCTTTTTGCCACCGGTTCCGTAGAGAAGCGCATTATACGCTTCATTGGAGAAGTCACAAATGGGTGTGTCGAGAGTAAAACCGTATTCCTTACCGAGTGCCAGATAGTACATTTCGGCTATTGTTCCGCTGTCGGCATTTGACCATCCGCTTGCCCTTATAGCGCCTTCTCTTATGGAAAGCTTTTTATTCGGAATTATAAGATTAGGGTCTACCTTAAGAAAAATGCCGAGCCCGGTACAAGTCGGACATGCACCGAAAGGATTATTGAACGAGAACATACGCGGCGACAACTCATCAATACAAGCACCATGTTCGGGGCACGCGAAATTCTGTGAAAACAGCAATTCATCTCCGCCGATAACATCAACAATGACATTTCCGCCCGTAAGAGTTGATGACATCTCTATCGCCTCGGCAAGACGACTACGTATATCATCGTTTATAACAAGCCTGTCAACTACTATTTCAATGTTATGCTTTATATTTTTTTCAAGCTTAATATCCTCGGAAAGGTCATACAAATTACCGTCTATACGCACACGTACAAATCCCGACTTTCTTGCGGAATCAAGCTCTTTTTGATGTTCGCCCTTACGCCCTTTTACCACAGGTGCCAAAATCTGTATTTTTGTGCCGCCATCAAGCGCCATAACCTTATCGACTATAACGTCTACACTCTGCTTTGATATTTCCCTACCGCAAATCGGACAATGCGGAATACCTATACGTGCATATAAAAGCCTTAGGTAATCATAAATCTCCGTAACCGTGCCGACTGTTGAGCGTGGGTTTTTTGAAGTGGTTTTTTGGTCTATGGATATAGCCGGAGAAAGACCGTCTATATAATCGACATTCGGTTTTTCCATCTGCCCCAAAAACATACGCGCATATGAAGAAAGTGATTCAACGTATCTGCGCTGACCCTCGGCATAAATTGTGTCAAATGCAAGCGAGGACTTTCCGGAACCCGAAAGACCCGTAAATACCACAAGCTTGTCTCGCGGTATTTCAAGGTCAATATTTTTTAAGTTGTGCTCTTTTGCACCTTTAATAATGATTTTATTACTTGCCATTATTTACCTTCTCTTAATTTTTGTATCTTATCGCGCAGCATAGCGGCGTGTTCAAATTCAAGAATTTTTGCAGCCGCTTTCATCTCTGCCGTCAATTTAACTATAAGAGCCTCACGTTCACGCGCGCTGAGACGCTTTTTGGGTTTATCGTCAGCGTGAGTTGATATTTCAATAATATCGCGCACGTCTTTTTTAATCGTTTTAGGCGTTATATGATGTTCCTTATTATAAGCCGTTTGTATCTCACGCCTGCGATACGTTTCGGATATTGCTTTTTCCATAGACGGAGTTACGGAATCGGCATACATTATTACCTGACCGTCGGCATTTCGCGCGGCACGGCCTATGGTTTGTATAAGAGACGTTTCCGAACGTAAAAATCCCTCTTTGTCGGCGTCAAGTATTGCCACAAGCGAAACCTCGGGAATATCAAGTCCCTCACGTAAAAGGTTTATTCCTACGAGCACGTCAAATTCGCCGAGACGAAGATCACGAATTATCTCCATTCTCTCAATTGTATCGACATCGTAATGCATATAGCGAACCTTTATACCGTGTGTATCCAAAAACTCAGTCAGGCTCTCAGCCATTTTTTTGGTCAAGGTTGTTACAAGCACACGCTCCTTACGCTCGATACGGATATTTATTTCTGAAATCAAATCCTCTATTTGACCGTCGGTAGGCTTGACGATAATTTCGGGGTCTAAAAGACCTGTCGGCCTTATAACCTGCTCAACTATCTGCGAACTCTTTTCCCGTTCAAAATCACCCGGTGTGGCGCTTACAAAAATCTTTTGACCGACACGGGAATAAAATTCATCGAAGGTCAGCGGTCGGTTGTCGTATGCGGATGGGAGACGGAAGCCGAAATCAATAAGCGCGTCTTTGCGCGAACGGTCACCGCCGTACATTGCTCTGACCTGAGGCAAGGTTACGTGCGATTCATCAACAAAAAGCACAAAGTCCTTGGGAAAATAATCAAGAAGCGTAAACGGCGCCGAACCCGGTGCTCTGCCCGACATAATGCGGGAGTAATTTTCAATGCCTTTACAAAAGCCCGTTTCTTTGAGCATCTCCATATCGTATTCGGTGCGCTGCTTTATTCGCTGTGCCTCCAACAGCTTTCCCTGTTTTGTGAACTCCTCTACCCGCTCTTCCATTTCCTTTAAGATTTCATCAATGGCGCGCTCAAGCTTTTCGGGTGCAACAACATAGTGCGAAGCCGGATATATCGCAACATGGGACACGGTATTTTTAACCTGCCCCGTCAGAGCATTTATTTCACAAATTCGGTCAATCTCATCGCCGAAAAATTCGACTCTTATTGCCGTATCATTTGAATATACCGGGAAAATATCCACAACATCGCCGTGAACACGGAATTTATTACGGATAAAGTTAATATCGTTGCGCTCATACTGTATGTCAACAAGCTTAGCAAGCAGCTCATCACGGGACTTCGTCATACCCTGCCTAAGCGAAATTACCATATTTCGATAATCTATCGGGTCACCGAGCGAATATATGCATGAAACGCTTGCGACTATAATGACATCTCTCCGCTCCGAAAGCGACGATGTTGCCGAATGACGAAGCTTGTCTATTTCATCGTTAATAGCGGAATCTTTTTCGATATAGGTATCGGTAGTAGGTATATACGCTTCGGGCTGATAATAGTCATAATATGATACGAAATACTCTACCGCATTTTCCGGGAAAAACTCGCGAAATTCAGAACAAAGCTGTGCGGCTAAGGTTTTATTGTGAGCGAGTACAAGCGTAGGACGGTTTATGTTTGCAATGATATTTGCCATTGTAAAGGTTTTGCCGGAACCCGTAACGCCGAGTAATGTTTGCTCCTTGTAACCGGCATTTATCCCCTCGGTTAATTTTTCAATCGCTTCCGGCTGATCTCCTGTCGGTTTATATTTTGAATGTAACACAAAACGATCCATACGCACCTCGTATTTACCAAACAAATGTTTACCAAAATTATATCATATACAATAATTATTGTAAACCAAATTATTTAAAATAAAGCGGCCAAAATAAGACTGTGAATCGGTCATAAAATAAGCACCATCGGCAAATCGGCTCTCATCAGAGCTATAATACCGTTGATGCTGTAAAATAAATCGTCAGCCGCACTCGCTTGTATTGAAGCTACATTTTCAAGCACTATTCACACCGCGATTTTGCATAATCAGAAAAAAATCCAAGCATATCGGAAATTGTTTCCTTACCAGGGACGGAAAACGGGTCTATAACCGAAAAGACGTGAGGCAAATTTTTTCCGTTATATTTATCGCGGTTTTCAAGCTTACACTTAACGCCCTCTCCGCACAATAAATTATATATCTTTATTGTAGGCAATTTACCGACAGCATCGCCCGAGCTCGTCACAAGAAACGTCGGCGGCATTGACCCCTTATTTAAAACGGCATCAAAATTCTCAAATCCGCGCAGCGTACTCTCCGAAAACTCCTTTCCCTTAACACGGCTGTAATACACATCCTGAAAAGTGTGCGTATTCATAAAACAAACAGGCGAAGTTAAGCCACACACTCTGAACTCAAGTCCGCTTTCGGTGACTCCGAATATTCTTCTAAGTTTTTCAGATGAATTTAACAATGCGGAATATGCCGCCAAAAATCCACCGGCCGAATCACCGGTAACAAAGACATTGTTTAGATCACCGCCGTATTTCTCTATGTTTGTGCTTACCCATTTAAAAGCGAAAAAGCAATCTCTGAGTTGGTCGGCCACTGAAAAATCCGGAGCTAATCTGTAATTAATATTGACAACAACATAATCGTTTTGTGCAAGGACAAGACAATAATTTTTATTTATTTCTTTCGTCCCGTACATCCACCCACCGCCGTGAATGTCAATTATGACAGGACAATGTGAGAGCTTACCGGATTTAGAGTAAACATCAAGCCTGTGCTGCCATAACCCGTCGTCTATGTATTGAATATCGCAGAATTGTTCGATTTCGGTAGGCGGGGTTTGAGAATTAATCCTTCTCGCATCCTTCCTTTCGACAGTTTTCCAAAAAAGCTTGAAAATCTCAGGCAACATAAAAGATCACTCCATTTAAAATATATCAAGTAATTCGTGAAGGGAATTTACAATAAAATCCGGAATACAACCATATTTCTCGGGGCTTTGCAAACCACCGTACCCTTGCCTTATCCAAACAGTATTTATACCGAGAGATTTAGCAGGCGCAATATCATTATCAATTCTGTCGCCTATCATAAAGGCCTCGTAGGCGTAGCAACCGGCTTTTTCGAGTGCCGTTTTAAATATAACCGGATTAGGTTTTGAAACGCCTACATCGCTTGAGGCGAGGACAAATTTGAAATCGTCATATATACCGAATTTCTTTAACCTTTTATCCGTCCCCGCAAACTGATTTGCTATAACCGCCAAATCATATTTGTTTTTGAGTGCCGACAGCACAGGTACTGTGTCGTCATAGAGCACTTCAAATTCCGCAGGATACGGTATGAAAACATCATCATGAGAAAATTTTGAAAATGCAGTAATAAAAGGAGACTTAAAATTTCGCGAAGCATTTTGCACTTCATGATAAAATTGCTCGTATGTAACACTTACACTTACAGAATTTAAATACGAAACAGCATTCTCTATGCGTTTACGCTGCGACACATCCTCATTGACCAATGTATGACCGAGATCAAAAAACAACCACTTAATTT
Organism: Eubacterium sp. CAG:180; assembly: GCA_000432435.1. GTDB lineage: Bacteria > Bacillota > Clostridia > Oscillospirales > Acutalibacteraceae > Fimenecus. Next base: position 495 of record HF993117.1, on the reverse strand, counting down.
TTTTCATATCTAACAAAAATCAGAACATATACCCGTCATATCCCCATTTATCGGAGAATTTAAATTTAACGTAAGATCTGTCGGACGGTACACTTGCTTCTTCACTCAAAATGTCGCAAACAGCCGCCGTAAGATTTTCACAATCGGACTTTGCGGCAGAACCGAAAATACTGACGTCGGTAAATGCAGTCGGTTTGTCATTTGTCCCTTTAAAATACAGCTTGCAATTATCCTGAATATTCACCATAAGCCAAGCTTCGCTTTTTCCCGGGATAAGAGAAATGGCTTTGCCGAGCCTTGATTTAATATTATCGACTTGGGTATCGGATAAATTCTCGGAAATCTTGACATTTATAAACGGCATAAAAACACTCCCAAAATTTAATAATATATAATAATTAAGATAACACAAAATAAAAAAATATACAAGAAAAAAGGACCTGCAAATGCAGATCCTTTTTGAATTACACCCTAAAAACTGAACAAAGGAAAGAG
>HF993116.1 GCA_000432435.1 Eubacterium sp. CAG:180 | reverse complement strand
CAAAATTCCAAATCCGTTTTGGTGCGATTTGGGGCATTTATGACTGAGACTTTTGAGAGACATCGCTCAAATCAAAATCGTAACACGAATTGAAATGAGCAAAAACTCCGAGCGAATACAGAAAATCATATTTATAACCGTTGACTTTATAAAATCTCGGGTGTATAATCAAAAAAATAAAGCTGTCTCGGCTGATGAAGACTATAAATTTTGCTGTTTCTGAACACAACAGCAGAGTTTACAGTCTTATTTTTTTGTAGGCGATAATATGAAATTTAAAAAATATGCAACAAAAACGCTGATGATTGTTATCGGATCAATAATATCCGCATACGGAATTACGCTTGCAATAGGCGCAGGTTTCGGCGGCGCAACACTTGCGATATTGTGGCAAGGGCTGACGAATGTGACAGGTATGTCAATCGGCACATCGTCACTTGTTGTGGCTGTGGCAATGATAATTTTTGCCTTTTTCTATGACAGAAAGCAAATCAATGTCGGCACAATTCTTTACCAAATCATTTACAGTTTTTTCGTGGATGTATTCACAAAAATTCAGCATTATACAGATATTAAAGCGGTTAATTTTGTTATAATGCTGCTTGGCATTGCTATATTTTCGTTCGGAACGGGGCTTTACTCCGCCGCTGATTTCGGCAGGGGCTCATATGAAGCAGTCACATTTTCGCTTGCCGAAAAAAACGGGTGGAAAATCAAAATTGTACGAATTGTTCTTGATATTATAATGGTAATTATCGGCGTTTTGCTCGGCGGTAAATTCGGAATTTGCACAATTGCCACCGTTTTGCTCTCCGGTCCGATAATTCAGGCAACCGTAAGCACTGTTAAGAAATCAAAGATTTTAAAAAACATTTCTTAAACTTCTTATACAAGCCTAAAAGTGATAAGACATACAAAAAGGACGGAATTAGATTTTGAACAAGTCCGTAAAAAATGGACAATAGAAAAAGAGCCCTCTTGATGTAGAATATACATCAGGAGGGATTTTTAATGCCAAGAAATTAATGAAAAAATCGTTTTTCTTTAATTCAATTTCTCTGCCATCGGCTATAAGCGTGCCTTTACCTTCGATTACAAAATGCAGTTCATAGCAGTCTTTTGCGTGAACGTGCATCGGTATTTTTTCGCCGAGTTTGCCGCCACCCAAATCTGTTATTGCAAATTGTATTTTGTTCCGAGTGAAATCCATTTAAATCACCTTGCTTATTATAACGTAACACGACATTTACATAAATATAATGTCGTGTTGTTTTTTTATGCCTGTATGTTATAATTTTTACGAGGTGAGTTTATGAACAGATATGTAAAAAAAGCACTTTGTGTGTTATTAACTGTAACTTTTGCTTTTTCGTTGGCATCTTGTTCAGGGGGCAAAGTAAGCGAAGGTGATATTAAATCTCTCTTTAAAGATACTTCTAAAATTTCATTTTCATATAATTATACCGAGCTTAAAGATTCGAGAAAAAATAAAACTAAATCTTGGAGGCAGGGGATGGTATCCGGAAACGGACTTCAAGGGTTTATTACAAGCGGCAGTCCGTACAGCGACACATTTATTTTTCAAAATATGCATTTTATAATGCCTAATGAAAATCAGCGTACTTGTCCTCAAACTTATGATGAACTTGAAACAGTAAAGCAAAGTATTATTAAATGTAAAGATATTACGGATAATGCAAACTATGATGACGTATACCGTTATCACCCGGGCGGCCAATTACGGCTTGATTTTGATAAGAAAAGCACTAAAAAATATATTCGCTATACAGATTATGAAACATCGCAGGTCGGTGTTGATTTTACGGATAAAAACGGCACTTGGAAGCGTACATCATTCACTTCAATGGCAGATGATGTTGTGATTACCAAGCTTAATAAATCATCTTCCGGCAGTAAGCTTAATTTAACTTTATCATTTGATAACCTTTCAACTCTTGCAAATTTCGGCGACAGTGACGAAGCTAATATGAAGTATAAAAAATTAACTGATGATAATGCAAACTACCTTGCGCTTGTTTCACACTATCCTGATTATGAAAAAAGTGAACTTAAAAACGGCGGTTATGCAACAGTAACTTATGTAATTACTTCAGGCGGAAACAAAGAAAAAGTGTTGATAGATAAGAAAACAGACGAAACACAGTTTTTGGGTGAAAATACAGGCATTAAAATAACCGATGCCGACAGTGTTTATCTTCTTACCGTAAGTGACAGAACTTACGATATGGGAAAAATTGAGGATTTTGAAAAGCAAAATGGTTTCAAACTTGTCGAAGATTGTATAGCAAAGCTTGAATGTGTAGCTGCAAAATATGCAGGTAATAATGATTTTGATTATGATAAAGCATTAAATAATCACTTGGAAATTTATCAGCCGCAATTCGACAGCGTTACACTTTCGTTGGGTGATGATAATTTTGAGTCAAATGAAACACTTTTAAAAATACAAAAGGGTAAAAAGAAAATAAATTCCGCTCTTGCACAGCGTACATATTATGCCGGCAGATATGCGTATCTTTGCTGTTCGGGTTATTCCACAAGCCGACTTTACGGTATGTGGACAGGTGAATTTAACACCGGCTGGGGCAGTAAATATACAATGGACGCAAATGTTAATTTGCAAACTTCTTCAATGAATACGAGCAATATGTCACGCAGCCCTATCGGCTATGCATATTTCATTTTGCGGCAACTTCCTGATTGGGAAGAAAATGCATATGCAACACATGGGTTTAAAGACGCTATTCAGGCTCCGGTCAATACCGACGGTGATAAAGCAGTAATTACTGAAACCTGCTATCCTTATCCTTTCAGATATTGGAACGCCGGCACATCTTGGATGATTAACCCGCTTTATGAAACTCTTCTTTCATATGGTAATATCAATATTCCTTTAAGTGATGAATTTGACCTTGAAAATCTTAAATCGGTTCTCTCCGTTACCGAAAAAGACTTAACAGAAAGTCAAATTGAAGAAATTAAAAAGCGTGGATATTTAAGGCTTGAAGAAGATATTTTATATCCGCTTTTGGTGAAAAGTGCAAATTATTGGAGTCAGCTGATGAGCCCTGAATATTATACCGCAAAAGACGGTTCTATTCATTATGAAGAGGGCAAAACATCATTAAATGACGGTGAAACATATTGCATTTTGCCAAGCTATTCGCCTGAAAATAATCCGTCAAATTATAACAGCCCATCTGATGCTAACTGTGCTATTGATATTTCTGCCTGCCGTGATAATCTTAATATGCTTATTAAAGTTATGGGCGATGTTGATAAAAGTGCTGATACTTCTAAATGGCAGGAACTTGAAAAAAATCTTCCGCCGTATCTTTATGATGAAACAGGCGCTCTTAAAGAATGGGCAACAACTTCATTTGATGAAAATAATAAACATCGTCATTTAAGTCATCTTTACGGTGTATGGCCGCTTTTTGAAACGCAGGGAAATGATGAACTGTCAAAAGCCTGCGAGCAGGCAATTGCAAACAGACAGAGTGAAAATGAAGCGTCACACGCACTTGTTCACCGCAGTCTTATTGCTTCAAGGTTAAAGGATTCAGATTCTTTAACAGATGCCCTCGTTAAACTTATGAACCATAAAATCAGGTACGATTCACTAATGACTAACCACGATTATGACCAAGGCAGTTGCTATTGTACTGATTTTGCGATAGGCTATCTCGGAATTATAAATGAAGCTCTTGTTTATTCACATAATAATGATATTGAGTTTCTTCCGGCCCTCCCGAATTCGGGTTTTGAAAACGGAACGCTTAAAGGGATTAAAACCCGTAACCGTGCTACCGTAACTGAATTAAAATGGACAGACGGCGGTAAAACAATAAGCGCAACCGTTACTTCGGATATTGACCAAAAGCTTAATATTAAAGCCGACGGTAAATCACAAACAGTTGAATTTAAAGCAGGGGAAAGTAAAACATTTAGGTTTTAAGTGTTTAAAAGGATATAGCCAAAGCTATATCCTTCAGTTTGTCGAAAAGGGTTCGAGAAATCAACCCTTCCGAATTTTTGTCGATGGTGAAAATTGCGATCCTTATCGCTTAGCTGCTATGTTTGATAGCCTTAAGGGTTATGAAATACAGAAGATTGATAAAGTAGTAGACTTTGCGTTTCAATCGACACCTCATTGTAAGGTTCGCAATTCCTCATACGAAGTTGCTATACAGAGCAAAAATAAAATTCTGAGAGATTTTTGAGAGACGCAAAGTCTGAAAAACGGCTTAAATAGGCGGTTTTGAAAAAAGATTACGAGGCTCAGACTCCGTCATTTTAGGTTCGAATCCTTATTACGAGCGAAGCGAGTAACAAGGTTATCGGGACCCATTCAAAATCTGTGATTTTGTAAATGGGTGATGTTCTTATTACGGGTTTATAATGCAATTAAACCCGTAAAAACGTTCTGTCAAGTCTTTAAGGTGGAGATTTGCAAAGCAAATACTACCGTGACTTGACAGGTTGTTATACCTCTGCCAATACCTCGGAACAATTTGTTCCGAGGCTTTTTTATGCCCGAATACTGCTTTTTACGGCAGCATTCGGGCATTTTCTTTTGCTTCATATTTTACAAAAACAATAATCATTTATTCGCATAAATAATTATTGTTGTATTGTTTAACGAGATTTACAATACAGAAAAAATAAGAAAATAAAATCATAATAAGCGGCGGAAAAACGCCCAAAAACAATGCTGAAATTTTATTAAACCCTGCCATGTAGGCATCTGCTTCCCAATGTATAATATCATAGATAGCGAGTCCGCCAAAAACCGTTATTAACAAAATAAAATAAATTGTCCAAATAACCATCTGAGAAAAATAAAATTTCTTCTTCAAAAGCTTATTATATAATACAGAAAATTCCTCTTTCTGAACTTTTATATTTGAGCTTTGAACAATTACAGGATGCAAACATTTAGCCCCTATATAAAGGAAATTATTATAATAGCTTGTTTTAATGGCAATTTCCAATTTTGCATTACGATGAATATGCAGCATGTATGTTACTTTGAAACAGGCTAAATCATATCTGAAAGCAAACAAATGATTCAATATTCTCTTTTGAAATGATTCGGATAAAAACGAAAATTTCAATTTTCCTAATTGATTTTTCTCAAAAGGAATGCTTTCAAATGTTAAAATATGATTTCCAACTTCTGTTTCAAATACATAATTGATTGCTTTGCCTGTATTTTCAAAGTCCATAGGTTCTTTCCCGTCTAACAGAAGCCGAAAATTATTATACTCGTTAAAGTGCAAGGTCAATGACAATTTGACCTTACCGTATTCCGCATTTACCATCGAAGCTACAATCCATTCTGCACATTATTCGCAATAGTCTTTAAAATACATATGTTTATTTCCGCCGAACGGCACGGCTCAAATTTTATTTTTCTAAATATTTATCAATGAAGCTCTCAACCGTGTTCCAATAAAGCTCCGGCTCAACCGAGGATGAAAGCGCGTGTCCGGCACCATTGACGGTCAGACATTCCTTTTCGCAGGCCGCCGCCGAATACAGCTTATCGAGCATACTGTATGGAACAAGCTCGTCATCGGAGCCGTGAATAAACAGAGTCGGAATACGGCTTTGTTTGACCTTCTCAAGAGCGCTCGCTTGCTTGAAATCATACCCGTCGCGAAGTCTTGACAACACAGATGCGGCGTTGAGTACGGGGAACCACGGGATATGCAGAGCGTTTGCTTCGCATTTGAATTCATCCCATTCCGAGGTGTAGCCGCAATCTGCGATTATAACCTTGACATTTTCGGGCAGCTCTTCACCGGATGCCATAAGCACCGTCGCCGCTCCCATGGATACGCCGTGTAGTATTATTTGTGCATTCGAATCCCAAGAAATAATAAGCTTTATCCATTCGATAACGTCAAATCGCTCCGGCCAGCCCATTCCTATTTTCGTGCCCTCACTGTCGCCGTGTGCACGTGCGTCTGCTGCCAGAACATTATACCCGAGTGAGTAAAATTTGTTTACAAAACCGGCCATATGCTTGGCCTTGCTTGTGTATCCGTGGCAGACAAGTACATATTTTGAACTGTTGTTTTTAAATATCTTACCGTGCAGACGAAGAGAGTCGGACATAATGTAAACATCCTCACCGTGCTCATTGTACCATTTTTTCATTTCGGGCGTACCGGTAAGTCCGCTGTATTTTTCGCTCGCGTCTTCTTCGCTGCCGGATGTGTTCGTGACCTTTTGAACGAGATTGTTGAGCTTACTCATATGTATAGGTGATTTTGTGTTTATCGAGAAATTATAAAATATTTCAGCCGACATTGCGGTCAATGCCGTCAGTCCGCAGAGAGTGCCGAAAACCGCACCTGCATTTTTTCTGTTCATAGAAATTCCTCCGTCATTTTTTTAAAATTATACCATACTCACGAATTTTGTTTCAAGTCTTTTGCTATTTATATATTTTATACGGCGATTAAAACTGTTTTTTGTTAAAAAAGCGAAGAGGCTCAAGCAGACCGTTTTAAGCGTTTTGCTCCGTATCGAAAATATTGTGTGGTATTGATTCCGATTTATCGCTTTGATATAATAAGATAAGAGTAATAGAGGTGGATTATGAAAATAACATACATTAACCACAGCGGATTTTTGGTTGAAACCGAGAACTGCTATTATGTTTTTGATTATTACAAAGGCGAGATGCCGAGGCTTGACAAAAGCAAGGAAGCCATAGTCTTTTGCAGTCATTTTCACCAAGACCATTTCAATCCGAAAATTTTTGAAATTCTTGATGATATGGGTATGAATTATCAGGCTGTTTTGGCGAAAGATATCAGCAAAAAGAAGTATCCTGCCGGTGTGAAAGTTACGACGGCTTATCACGATCAAACCTACACTCTTGACAATGGTACAAAGGTTACTACGCTTCTATCAACCGACAGCGGTGTTGCTTTTATCGTCAAGACAAGCGAGGGCATGATTTACCACGCAGGTGATTTGAACGATTGGCATTGGGAGGGTGAGACGGAAGCCGATAACCGCCAAATGACCTCCATGTACCGTGCCGAGATTGACAAAATTAAGGGCACGCATTTTGATGCCGCATTCGTTCCCCTTGACCCAAGGCAGGAGGAGCATTATGCCGACGGTATGCTTTATTTTTTGAAACATGTCGATTGTGACGCCGTTTTTCCTATGCATTATTGGAACGAGCCGAGCGTGATTGATAGGTTTATCACCGAATATCCGCAGTATAAATCACGAATAAAAAACACAGAATCAGCGAAAGGAGAAGAAATATGAGCTTTAGAATGATTCATGAAAACTATAATGTTTCAGATTTGGATAGGTCGATTAAGTTTTATGGCGACGCGCTTGATTTGCACGAGGTCAGACGAAAAACGACCGACGATTTTATTATCGTTTATTTGAGCAATGATTCAAGCGATTTTGAGCTTGAGCTCACTTGGCTTAAAGAACATCCGCAGCCGTACGATTTGGGTGAATGTGAGTTTCATTTGGCATTTAAGGCAGATGATTTTGATTCGGCGCATAAAAAGCACGAAGAAATGGGCTGTATCTGCTTCGAAAACCCTGAAATGGGTATCTATTTCATTGAGGACCCGGACGGCTATTGGCTCGAAATTTTGCCGTAACACAGAATAAAAGAAAAAGCGTCGGAGAAAGCAAATCTCCGACGCTTTTTGCGAGTATATGTTCAGGTTTTGGCGGGAAACCCGTTGCCCGATTGCTTTTACAATTCTAAAATCGTATATATGAATTTGCCCATTTCGTCTATCACGTCCTCTGCTTGCGGAAAAACTCCGGTCGCGTTTAAATATCCGTGGCCGAGTCCGTTGTAAACGACAAGCTTTGTTTTTACATTTGCGTTTGCAAGCTTATGAGCCCAAGCGACGGCGTCTTTTTTCAGATAGTCAAGCGCGCCTACTGTAATAAATGTCGGAACATTGCCGCTTGCGTCGAAAATGTACGGATTATTGTATTCGTCGGGCGAGAGTATGCCTATCTGCTTAAAATTGCAGTGTGTAAGCATTTGCATTTGTTTTATTACGCCTTTTGAAACGGCCTTTTGTGACGGCTCAAATTTGTAGTCGGAATATCCTTTTTTATAATACTCGTCGGTAAAACCGAACATATTCAAGGTAGGATAAAGCAGAAGCTGCGCTTTGATTTTTCCGGTACCCTTGTATTTGGTAGAGCACGCTTGAGCAATATTTCCTCCGGCACTGTCGCCGCAGACAAAAATTCTATCCTTGTTTATTTTGAATTCGCCACAGTTGCGGCTTATATATTCCAATACGTCAAAGCAATCGCTGTACGGTGCGGGATAGGCGTTTTCGGGCAAAAGTCTGTAATCTATGCCTATTACCTTAACGGCGAATTTATCAACGAGCATTTTTAAGCTTTCGTCATACGGCGCGAGCGTTCCGCCGACAAATGCGCCGCCGTGAATGAAAATCATTGCCGTCCTTGTGCCTTCACATTCCGCATTTTCATATATTCTGATCGGAATATCAAATCCGTCGGAAGCTTTAATGTGCTTGTTTTTGATTGAAACGCCTTTTATATGACAGTTTGCATAAGAAATTCTGTCGCAGCCCTTTCTGAAAAAACCGAGGCTTTTCTCGGTTATTTTTAAATGAATACCTTTTAGAACAAAATCCGGGACAAGCCTTAGTTTCCTTGCCATTCTGCCTATGGGTCCGCCGAGCATGCGCGGATCTATGCCGTATTTTGATACGGCGTCAGGAGCATACTTGGCTGTGTAAGTTAAATTTCCGTCGGCTTCCGCGTAGGCTGTTTTCTTTAATTTGTTCAAGAACTCCTCGCTGTACCATTTTTTATCAAAGCTTTTTTTATTATTATGCATAATACACCTTCTGCCGATGATATGGTATAACTATATCATAATAAGGACAGTTGTCAATAAAACAAGTCAAGTGTATAATTATTAATATATAGATTATGCGAAAGGTTTTTTTATGTCTCATATTATCCCAACTCCGTTATTTGAAAAAACAGATGAAACAAAAAGATTGTTCATAAAATCTTTGTCGCTTGACGAAAGAAATGTCAACGGTTCTGTTAAAGATGATTTTTATGATTTTATACGTAAACTCGAACTGCCGGTCGGAAATGATGTTGTTGTTAGTTTTACGCATGATTTTTCGCTTGAAAATGAAGAATACAGACTTGAAGTAAACGAGAAAATCACCGTGTATTCGAGTGGGGAGGCAGGAAAAGTGTTTGCTCTGCAAACACTCAAGCAACTACTGTTTGAATACGGCCGAACGATTCCGTTTATTGAGATAAAGGATAAGCCTAAGTATAAAATCAGAGGCTTTATGCTTGATGTCGGGAGATATTTCTATCCCGTTGACGATGTCAAGCTGTTTATTAGAAAAATGTCTCTGCACAAGCTTAATTTTCTGCATTTGCATTTGACGGAGGACCAGGGATGGCGAGTTGAGATTTACAAATATCCGTTGCTGACGCAAATCGGGTCTGTAAGGAAAAAGACAAATTTTAATCATAGGCAACATAAGGGCTATTACACAAAAGCTCAGATTAAAAGTATAGTCAAATATGCACATGATTTCGGTATTTCGGTTATGCCTGAATTTGATATTCCGGGGCACAGCAGAAGTGCGCTGGCTTGTTATAATTACCTCGGCTGTTTTGAAAGAAATTTGCCGGTCGCAGACCATTGGGGAGTAAAGCATGATGTTTTGTGTGCAGGGAAAGAAAGCACATATGAATTTGTCGAGGATATAGTGGATGAACTTTGTGAGCTTTTTCCGGATAAGTATTTTCATATAGGCGGCGACGAGGTGCCGAAACACAGATGGCATCTTTGCCCGCATTGTCAGGCAATGATGAAGAAGCTTGGCTTAAATAACGAGGATGAGCTTCAGTGCTGTTTTATGAACAGAATCAATGATTATTGCGCAGGCAAGAATAAGCAGGCGTTTATGTGGAGTTGGGATTTGAAGGATGATAAGCTGCTTTCCGAAAATTTGGGCTTTACGAAATGCGGAGACATAAACACGGGCGGCAGACCGTTTATCGATACAAGTTCAAAAGCATATTATATAGATTTGCCTTACGGCTACATAAGTCTCAAAAATACCGCCAACCATAAATTATACGACGGAAATTGCCTCGGTGCGGAAGCAACGTTATGGACGGAATATGTTCCCGATATGAAAAAAGCGGACAAAATGACTTATCCTAGGCTTGGAGCTATGTGCGAAACTGTTTGGCGCGGAGAAAATTCATATGAGCAGTTTCATAATAAGCTTGATTATTATTACTCATATCTTGATAAAAACAGAATCGGATATTCAAAGCTGTATTTTGCAAATCCGAACAGGGCTCTTGGTTTTTTACAGAGGATTTGGTTTGAAAAACGACAGCTCACATGGGAAGGATTATCAAATATTTTTGACGATTTAAAAGTTAAGTATATTGCAAAAAAGAACAGTAATTTATAATTTTATGCGGATTCAGACGAGTGTGATGCTGATTAAAAAACTGTTCGCTTTTTCGCTTATGTATGAAGACCGTTACATTTATTAAGCCGGAGGAGCGGCTCGACGAGATAACAGCATATCAAATAGGAAAAGCGTATAAGTATACATGGGGTATAGGAAAGGTATAATATGGGGGTTATAGTGTGGAAGTGAAAAAAATTATATTT
>HF993115.1 GCA_000432435.1 Eubacterium sp. CAG:180 | reverse complement strand
GGTGTCGCTCTTTTTGTGAGGCGGCTGAGACACGGTAATTGGAAATTACATCATATTCCACCTACAAAGAGCGACGATTATAATTCAAAATTTCGATAAGAATACAGCATTTGCTTTAGCGTTTTACACGTTGACAAATTGTCCGAAAGGCAGAGAAAAATGGATATAAAAAACTTATTAAAAGAGCTGACTTCGGCTGTCGGTGTATCCGGAAAGGAAACCGACGCGGTTTTAACGGCGCAAAGGCTTTTGTCCGAATTCGGCAAAACGCGCGAGGACGTTCTTCATTCCGCAATATGCGAAATCGAGGGAGACAGGGCGGGGCATATCCTGCTTGACGCTCATATAGACCGTATAGGTCTTATCGTAACCTCCGTCACCGACGAGGGGTTTTTGCACGTTGCCGCCTGCGGCGGCGTTGACCGTCGCACATTGAACGGTCAAGAGGTGACCGTTTACGGCAGAGAGCCGGTATTCGGAGTTATAGCAAGCACTCCGCCGCACCTTGCAAGCGGTGACAACGAGCGGAAGGCGACGGAAATCGATGACATTCTTATTGATATAGGTGCAAAAAATAAGCAGTCGGCGGAAAAGCTCGTTTCCCCGGGAGACAGAGCGGTTGTCAATTCCTCTTTCCTCTCGCTCTGCGGCGACAGCGTGTCCTGCGGGGCACTTGACGACCGTTCGGGAATTGCCGTGCTTCTTCGCGCACTTGAGCTTATTAAGGGTAAGCCGCACAAAAAAGTTACCGTTGTGTGTTCATCTCGCGAGGAGACGAGCGGCGGCGGAGCAAAAGCCGCGGCATTTAATTCGGATGCCGACGAGATAATTGCGGTTGACGTCAGCTTTGCAAAGACTCCGGACAGCAAGGCGGAGGAATGCGGAATACTCGGCAAGGGCCCCATGATAGGTATTTCACCGTCGCTTTCATACGAATTCGGCGAGGAGCTTGTGCGCGTTGCCGAGAAAAACGACATTCCGTATCAGCTTGAGGTTATGGGCGGCAGAACCGGCACTAATTTGGACGGTATGACCACGGAGCGCGGCGGAATTAAGAGCGCGCTTATATCAATACCCCAAAAATATATGCACACCGGAATAGAGGTTGTGTCCGTTACGGATATTGAGCTTTGCGCAAGGCTCATTGCCGCATACATTCTCGGAGGTGATTTAAATGCTTAACGAGCTTTGTAATTTAAACGGCATTTCCGGCAGGGAGCACGCCGTAAGAGATTATATAATTTCGCATTTGCCGTCGGACGCGGAATATCGCATAGATCCGCTCGGCAGTCTCATAGTTTATAAAAAGGGCAAAGCCGAGCCGAAAAATAAAGTTATGCTCGACGCGCATATGGACGAGGTCGGCTTCATAATAACTTATATAACGGAGGACGGGTACCTGAAGTTCACCACGGTCGGCGGAATTGACGAGCGCGTTATTTTCGGCAGAGCGGTAAAGGTGGGCAAGGAGCTTATCCCCGGCGTTATAGGCGGCAAGGCTATACATCAGACGACCTCCGAGGAGAGAGGTAAATTGCCGTCCGTTGAGGATATGTATATCGATATCGGCGCGAGTTCAAAAAAAGAGGCCCTGTCTCACGTTTCACTCGGCGACGCAGTGTATTTTGACTCGTGCTACCGCGAATTCGGCGACGGCTTTATCAAGGCGAAGGCCATTGACGACCGCGTCGGCTGTGAAATTTTATTAAGACTTATAAATTCCGATTTGCCGTATTCGGCGACCTTCTGTTTCTCGGTTCAAGAGGAAATAGGCACTCGCGGAGCGGCTGCTGCGGCTTATTCGGTTGCCCCCGATTTCGCAATAGTCGTTGAGGGCACTACGGCGGCGGACATTTCCGGCGTTCCCGACGAAAAAAAAGTCTGCCGTTTGGGCTGCGGTGCCGTTGTCAGCTTTATGGACAGGGGAACCGTCTATGACAGCGAGCTCTATAAAAAGGCGTTTGAAATTGCCGAAAAGAACGGCATCGGGTGTCAGACCAAAACCGTTGTGGCAGGCGGCAACAACGCTTCCGCAATACACAAGGCGGCAGGCGGCATAAAAACTCTTGCCGTATCTGTTCCGTGCAGATATATTCACTCGGGCAGCTCGGTTGCGAAAAAAGAGGATATAGATAGCACGTTTGAGCTTGTAAAAGCACTTTTTGCGGAGCTGTCGCAGTGCTGAAATCGATTGACGGACCGACAGAGGCAGCCATTGTTACGGACGGTGAATTTAAAGACTGTCTTGCGGTAAAGTATATTTTATTTGCCGCTTTTCGGCTGTCACTCGGAGAGGCGTGGCTTCAAACGGACTGCGGCGGCAGAGTGACGGCTGTGCTTTTAAATAAAAACGACGGAACGATAATTTGCCCGTCAAGCTCCGCCGATTTACGGGAGCTTTCGGAGTTTGCCTCTTTTTTCGGCGAAAATATATATTTTTGCTCCGGGAACGATTGCGCGGACGCAAAAGCCGTTCTTATGGAGCTCTCCGAATTACCGCAAAAAGAAACTTGCGCACAGCCGCTTTGCGACATAACCGCGGACGAATACAAGGTGCTGACAGGTAAAACGCCCGATTTTGACGACAGGGCGTATCTCGAATGGCTTTCGAGGACGGGCAGAGGCGTGTTCGGCGGAAGCACAAGGGTTATGTGCATAAGGCAAAACGGCAAAACGGCTTCTCTTGCCGTAGGCGATATAATCGGAAAAGACGCGTATATACGCGACGTTGCGACAAGCGAAAAATATCGAGGCAGAGGCTTTGCCGCGGACTGTGTTATTTCTCTTTCGAGAGAGCTTAAAAAGAGTGCCGATTGCATATTTTTAATGTGTAAGCCGGACAATGCAAAGCTGTATGAAAAATGCGGCTTTCGCAAAAAAGAATACATAATAAGAAAGACTTGAAATGAAAGATTTTTTTGAATTTACAAAAAGAACCGAGGAGGCGTCAAAAAAGGCGCTGACTCTCGCCGAAAAGAAGTTTTCGGAAATAGACGAAATAACCGAATACAACCAGCGCAAGGTGCTCGCGGCGTTTATAAATAATCGTGTCGACGAGACGGATTTCAACTCCACCACAGGCTACGGCTACAACGATAAGGGCAGAGAAAAGCTCGACAGGCTCACCGCCGAGATTTTCGGCGCGGAGGACGGCTTAATAAGAGCCACCACCTTAACATGCGGCACCCACACAATAGCGACCGCACTTTACGGCGTACTGAGGCCCGGCGATATAATGCTCAGCGTAACGGGAGTCCCCTACGACACCATACATTCCGTTATCGGTATTGACAAAAGCAGTAAGGGTCACGGCTCACTCGCCGACTTCGGCGTGAAATTCGAATATATCGAGCTTACCGAAAATGACGAGATAGATTATGACGCAATAGAAAAAAGAGTCGGCCGCGGAGACATTAAGATGGTTTATATCCAGCGCTCGCGCGGGTATTCGCTGCGCCATTCTATTTCGATTGACGAAATAGAGAAAATCGCGACTCTTACACACCGTGTAAGCCCCGATACGGTTGTTATGACAGATAACTGCTACGGCGAATTTACGGAGAAAAAAGAGCCGTGCGACGTCGGAGCGGATTTGGCGGCAGGCTCGCTTATCAAAAATCCGGGCGGCGCGATAGCACCCTGCGGCGGCTATATAGTAGGCAGGCATGACCTTGTTGAGGATTGCGCATACAGAATGACCACTCCCGGACTCGGCAGAGAGGTCGGCGCAACGCTCGGAACAACGCGCAGCCTTTATATGGGTCTTTTTTCTTCGCCGCACGTAACCGGCGAGGCACTCAAGACCGCGGTATTTGCGGCGGCGCTTTTTGATTTGCTCGGCTTTAAGGTGACTCCGCGTCCCGATGAGACGAGACACGATATTATAGAGGCGATTTGCCTTGAGAATGCCGACAGACTGATAGCCTTTTGTCAGGGAATGCAGAAGGGCGCGCCGGTGGATTCATACGTTTCACCCGTGCCGTGGGATATGCCGGGCTACGACAGCCAGGTTATAATGTCCGCAGGGGCGTTCACGTCCGGCTCGTCCATAGAGCTGTCGTCGGACGCACCGCTTCGAGAGCCGTATGCGGTTTGGATGCAGGGCGGAATTAACTTTCACAGCGGAAAGCTCGGCGTTATGCTGGCGGCAGATGAGATAATTAAAAGAGGTCTTTTGGAATAATTTACGGAATAACTTACGGAAAGGTTGATTTTATGGAACTCAGACATCTTAAAAGCGGAACCGACGTCAGAGGCACGGCGGTAAATCCCGACGATCCGAAAAAAATCGATTTGACCGATGAGGCGGTAAAGAGAATTTCCGCAGCGTTTGTCGTATTTCTCGCCGAAAAGCTCGGTAAGAAAGAGGAAGAGCTCGTGATTTCGGTCGGGCATGATTCGAGAATTTCGGCGGAGCGGATAAAATCCGACGTAATCGATGCGCTGTCTTTCTTCGGCCTTGAAATCAAGGACTGTGCGCTCGCATCAACCCCGGCTATGTTTATGACAACTAAAATGCTCGGCTGCGACGGAGCTGTTCAGATAACCGCGAGTCACCATCCGTGGGACAGAAACGGGCTTAAATTCTTTACTCCCGACGGAGGACTTTCCGGTGATGAAATAAAGAGTATACTCGAATATGCCGAGGAGCACGAAAGCGGCAGCTGCCCCGAAAGGTTAAATTTGCAGGAGGTCGATTTTATGTCGGTCTACTGCGAGCACCTTTGCAATATGATAAGAAAGGGTGTTAAGTCAGACGATTACGAAAGACCGTTAAAGGGACTGAAAATAGTTGTTGACGCAGGTAACGGAGTAGGCGGATTTTACGCCGAAAAGGTACTCTCCCCCCTCGGAGCGGACACAACCGGCAGCCGCTATTTGGAGCCGGACGGTATGTTCCCGAATCATATCCCGAATCCCGAAAACGAGACGGCGATGAACTCCGTGCGAGAGGCAACTCTCGGCGCGAAAGCCGACCTCGGCGTAATATTTGACACGGACGTTGACCGCGGCGGCTGCGTAAGCTCCGACGGCAGAGAGATAAACAGAAACGCTCTTGTTGCCCTGGCGGCGGTCATTGCGCTCGAAAATAATCCTGGCGGCACCGTTGTCACCGATTCCGTAACATCTGCGGGGCTTACCGAGTTTATAGAAAAAACGCTGGGCGGACATCATCTGCGCTTTAAGCGCGGCTATAAGAACGTCATTGACGAGGCGATAAGACTTGAGGAAAACGGTATAAACGCTCCGCTTGCCATAGAGACTTCGGGTCACGCGGCGTTCAGGGAGAATTATTATCTTGACGACGGCGCATATCTCATAACGAAAATAATTATAAAGGCCGCCGATATGAAAAAGCAGGGTAAAAAGCTTTACGACCTCATATCAGAGCTTAAATATCCGGCGGAGGAAAAGGAAATCCGCCTTAAAATAAGCGAGGAGGACTTCAGAGCCGTCGGCGACAGGCTTTTAAATGAGCTCGCAGATTTTGCCGCAAAGCGCGAGGGCTGGCAAATTGCACCCGACAGCCACGAGGGAATCAAAATAATTTTCCCAAAGACCGAGAGCTTCTTTATTTTAAGGCAGAGCGTCCACGACCCGGTTATACCGATAAATTTCGAGAGTGCCCAAAACGGCGGAGTGAAAAAAGCCGCAAACTCGCTCTATGAATTTATAAAAGATTTCGACGGAGTGGACATTTCTCCGCTCAAGCAGATTTTATAACCGCGTTAAATATGTACGGAGGTGCTTGTTTACGGTATACGATACTATATGTGAAATTTTGAGCGAGCAGCTTGAAATACCGCTCGACGAAATAACCGCCGAGTCAAAGCTGCGCGATGATTTATCGGCAGACAGCCTTGACCTTATCGACCTCGCTATGACTCTTGAGGACGAATTCAGAAAAGAGGTGCCGGACGAGGCGCTTGAAAAGATGAAAACGGTTGGAGACGTAGTAGCATTCATAGAGGAAGAGTAAGCGGTATATTTTCGGGAGATGTAAAAGACTAACTTTTTGCGTTCCGGACATTTTTACCCTTTTTTTCGGGGGATAGGAAAAAATGCTCGGAGCGGATTAACCGAACCTTAAGCGGCGCGGCTGCGGCGGTTAAGGCTTGCCCGAAGGCGTACGAATGTACTCCGAGGGTGAGGTTGATTCGGAGCAAATGGTAAGCTCTGACGAATAAAAACACCTGTTTATACAAAGATTTGTTTCGATTTGTCTTTTGTTTTTTTTGCGTTCCGGACATTTTTAACATCCCCAGTTGACATTCCGAGGCAAAGAATTTATAATCTGTTTATGTATAAAACGGAGGATTTCAAATGGATAAAAAAATAATCGCAGTTATCTGCGCTTCCTTAATCGTAATATCGGTAGCTTTTGCCTCATGCGGAAAAAAGAAGCCGACTATAAACGCCAAGGACGCCACATATGAGGTTGTTACCGACGAAGAGGGCAACACTGTTCTCAATGAGAACGGCGAGATTGAAATATATGTCACCGACGAGGACGGCAAAAAGGTCACGGATGAAAACGGCGAAATTAAAACGGGCGCCGTTCCGTTCCCCAATCAGATAACCGACGGCGTATTTCACGAGACAAAGTATTTTAAAATGGTTTATCCCAACGGCTGGACCGTGGGCAATTCAGGTATAGCCACCTCAAAGAAATACAAGGGGCTCGACGCGCAGGTTATGTATTCCGGCGCGGCGACTGATGACAGCGCAGCGGAAAATGAGGCAAATAACACCGTTTCGCAGTGGAATCAGATTTTGTCGCAGGCAGGCGACGCGGTAACGGGCGTAACCGTTGAGCAGCGTACCGTAACTCTCGAAAAATGCGGAGCCACCGCATATGTAGTCGAGATCAAAAAGGCGGACGACAAAAACCCGAAAACATATTCCGCATATCAGCTCACTATGGATTTTGTCTGCAACGGCGGGCTTTACCACGTGCAGTGCTTTACCGAGGACGGCAACACCTTTGACGGCAGCCTTGATTTGGCGGCCATGTACGGCGCAAATCTCACAATTAAATAAGAGTTCTAATAAAGAACATTGCATTTGCAAAGCGGTTCACGGGGTATTTGCCTCGGGAGCCGCTTTTTGCCTCCCTTGTAAAGGGAGGTGGGT
>HF993114.1 GCA_000432435.1 Eubacterium sp. CAG:180 | reverse complement strand
GTGTTCAGCAGCTATACTAATCCGTCAGGCGGAACATATTACTCAATACACGGCGGTTATACTGAATCGATTGAGGGTGGTTACAGGAATTGCACGAAAAATGATTCGGCCGTTATCTATGCAGGTCAGAAAAGACGTATAAGGCAGTATGTATATGAATGGGGATATCCGTATGCGTTTATCGGATTAGCACCGTCCTCGGGGCAGTCGGGATTAACAATTAGCGGAAAATGGAGCCCGGATTCCGTTGGCTCAGACCCGTATGCAAATTAATTTGTAATCTAAATGGGGGAGAATTGTTTAAATTCTCCCCTTTGAATAAGGAGCTGGTATAGTGAGAAAATTTGCCAAAACGGCACCCGTTTTAATTGTTTTTGCTTTGCTGTCGGTTATGGTATGCTTTTTCGGATGCACGAAAGACGATATACAAAATCAGGCGCAAAAAATTGTCGGAAACAGCGGCCAAGGCGGCGGTACTTCGCTTCAAAGCGGCGAAATATATACACAGCCTTTGCCAAGCAAAGAAAATACACATTATTTCGGAGAGCCGGTTCCCGTGGAAGTATTTACGGGAAACGAGGAATATACGGTCAACAAAATGACGGTTTTAAATTCATTTGACGGCGAAAACTTTACGTTTCCCAAGCGTCCGGTTGAAAACGGATGGGTATCAAAAGACGGCGCATTGAATCCCGAGTATATGTTTGTTCTTGTTGATGTAAATGTCAAAAAGACAACAGATGATGAAGCAGGTCAACCGGTACTCCTTAATAATCTTCGGTTAGTGCGCTCAGGCAAAGACGGGAAAGCTGAGAGTGTCGGTGGTGAGATGGAATATTTGTATTTTAAAGAAACGGATAATGCAAAACGCTCTTCGTTGCCGAATGAATATTTGGGCGTATACCTTGATGTGGGCTGTTCCGTAGAATGTCAAGTAGGTTATTTTGTTCCGAAAAACGAAGAGAGCGATGCAAGTAAGCTGTTTTTTGAGCTTGGCCCCAATCCCGATAAAGTGCAATACATTTATCCCCGATAAAGGAAGTGAGTTTTATGCGACCGATATTGCTTATGGAAATAAAAAAGGCATATAAAAATAAACTCTTTCTGCTGTCAATGCTGACTGCATCTTTGATTGCCTTGTATGCGGCAGTGTTCAGCATTATATCTTATCACAAATATGTAAATGCGGATTCTGCTTCAGCCGCATTGACGGGATATGCGTTAAATCCCGAGCTCCCCGGTATTACATTGTTTACAAACTGGATCGGTGCAGATCATATTTCTCCCGCTGCTTCGCTGTTTTATTTGTTATTGCCGCTTATTGCTTCTTTGGGCTACGGATGGTCGTATTGCTCTGAAGTGAAAAGCGGATATATCAAAAATGTTGTCACAAGGACATCAAAGAAAAATTACTTCCTTTCAAAATATATTGCTGTGTTCTTATCAGGCGGAACGGTTGTAGCAGTACCTATACTGTTGAATACAGCGGTTGTCTCGCTTTTTGTTCCCGCAATAAAACCCGATGTGTTTTATGATGTGTATTATGCCGAACATCCTTGGTCGACATTGACCCCGCTCTTTTATGCACATCCTGTGATATATATGCTTTTGAAGATAATTGCAACTTTTATTTTTGCCGGACTTATTTCCGAACTGTGCATCTGCGTTTCTTTTTTGAGCAAAAATAAATTTGTAACAGTGTTTTTTCCGCTGTTTTTATTCCTGTTTATCAACTATCTTTCAAATACAATCGGTAATATTCCGCAAATATCGCCGATTCAGTTTTTGCACACGGGAAAGGTATATGTTTCTCTCGGTATTGTATTATTTGAAGGCATTGTTTTGTTTATCCTTAGTTTTAGTATAACTATGATAAGAGGAAAGAAAAATGACATTTTTTAAGCTGTGTAAATATGACTTAAAAAACGGTATGTTCAAAGAGGGAATAAAATATCTTGCTTGCGTTGTTCTGTTTTTAGGCTTTTGTATCGGCTTTATATATACAAAGGGGAAAGACTTGGGGGCGCGCACATTCGGAGATTTTCTCTTCTTTATAACTGCGGGTATGGAGGAATACATACCTATGCCGGGAAATATTTTTATGTTTCCGGCGCTTTGGATGCTTATGATTTTGGCACCGCTATATATCACACTTTATTATCCGTTTTATGACTTAACCGCATACGGAAAAAACGTACTGATAAATTCAAAAAGCCGTGATGCCTGGTGGCTTTCAAAATGTTTTTGGGCAGTGAGCTGTGTGTTTACGTACTTTATTTTAATGTGGGCAATTATAATTATCTTTTGCGTATGCGGTGCGGGAAAATTAACTTTGAATGTTTCAAAGTCGCTTATTTTCAAGATGATTCCGATGCCGTCGGAAAATGTTTTCTTAAGTGAGGGTGACCTTTTTTCAAACAGATATTTAACCTGTCAAATGCTCTTAATGCCTTTTTTAATTGTTTCTGCACTTTCGGTAATGCAAATGGCTGTATCTTTAGTTATAAAACCGTTTTTCAGCTTTTGTATCAGTGCAGGCATACTCGTGTTGTCGGCATATTATCTTAATCCGTTATTACTCGGAAATTATGCAATGTCGCAGAGAAATGATTTGCTAATCGACAATGGCGTTAACACTAAGACCGGTATTGTTTTTTCGCTTGCTTTGCTTGTATTGTCGTGTGTAGTCGGTCTTTTCATATTTAGGCGTTATGACATTCTGAATAAGGAGGATTAGTTCGGATATGATGAATATAAAAATCAGTCATGTTTCCAAAATAATAAAAAATAACCCTGTAATAAAAGATATTTCAATGGAGCTTCAAAGCGGAGCGGTATACGGTTTCAAAGGCATTAACGGTTCCGGAAAGACAATGTTGATGCGGCTGATAAGCGGCCTTATTCGTCCGTCACAGGGCGAAATATCTATGAACGGCAAAATTCTCGGGAAAGATATATCGTTCCCGAACAGTATAGGCGTGTTTTTGGAAAACCCTGCATTTTTGGATGCGTATTCGGGCTTTAACAATCTGAAATTATTAGCATCGATAAAATCCGTTGCATCGGACGATGATATTCGCAACACACTTTTACGGGTCGGGTTAGACCCGGACAGTAACAAAAAATATAAAAAATATTCGCTCGGAATGAAACAACGGTTAGGTATAGCCGCGGCAATTATGGAAAAGCCGGAAATAGTTATTCTGGATGAGCCCACCAATTCGTTGGACGAGGACGGCGTAGACCTTGTTAAACATATTGTGCGAAACGAAAAAGAACGCGGTGCTTTGGTTATTGTTTCGTGCCATGACGAGGAAATCCTTAAAGGTATGTCCGATGAAGTGTTCCTGTTGGAGCAGGGCAGGCTGATCGGTCATATTACGGAGGAAGACAAATGAAAAAGAAAGTAACCGTTATTTCTGCTTGTCTTGTTTTGTTTGTTGCTTGGCTTTTCGGTGTGATTTATACGAATGTCAGAGCTGAAAGACCCGTTGTAAAAACATATTATATGAATGAAAATGTTCCGTATGAAGATGATTATTTCAGGCGCGCCGACAATATCTTAAACGGATATTCGGCAACCGTTCTGGGATATGAAATTATACCATATGATGAGTATGCAGAAAAATATAATATCGATTTGCCTGAAATTGAAACGGATGAAGCGGGAAACACAATATACAGACCCGAATATGTTTATGATGTGGAAATTAAATTTGTAAATACCGATAATGAAGACGGCACGATTGATATGTTTGACACTCTTTTGGTCAACGGAAAAGAATTGATGTTGCGTGCGGATGAATACCTATGGGACGAGATGTATCCCCAGCTTGCGGGATCGTATTCGTTCCGCCTGCGCACGAATACCGAAAAGGTCTTTCATATTCCGTTTGTTGTTGAATCGGTATACAGTAAACGATATCCGATTGAAAAAATCAAAAAACAGAATATGTCTATTGTGATTTCTCAATATCCCGAAAAAAAGGTAATAGAAATCTGTTAACATATTGATGAAAACGGCGTTATAGCTCTTAACAATTGTATTTGAATGAAGGTGCTTTCCGGAGCTTTCGCAGAAATAAAAAATTCTTGACTTATCTTTACTCAACTGTTATAATTATAACTCGCTGAAAATATTTTTAGTGTTTTCGGCTCCTTCCCGTAAATAAATATTTCTGTTTGCGGGCTTATGTCCATAAGGAGGTGCAAAAGAATGTCAAAATACGAAGCAGTTGTTGTTTTTTCAGTTAAAAACGGCGATGACGTATCAGCTCTTGTTGAAAAATTCAAGGCTCTTATTGAGAAAAGCGGCACTCTTGAAAGCGTTGATGAGTGGGGTAAGAGAAGACTTGCTTACCTTATCAACGACGAGGCAGAGGGCTACTACGTTCTCTACAACTTTGAGAGCGCTCCGGAGTTCCCGGCTGAGCTTGAGCGTATAGCAAGAATTACCGACGGTATTCTTCGTTCGCTCGTTGTAAAGAAATAATCGGAGGAATAGCAAAATGTTAAACTGTGCAGTTATAATGGGCAGATTGGTGGCAGACCCCGAGCTTCGCACCACGCCTAACGGCATATCGGTTACATCTTTTTGCGTTGCCGTTGACCGTTCGTTTGTCAAGGCAGGCGAGGAGAGAAAGGCCGATTTTATCAATGTCGTTGCATGGCGTCAGACGGCTGATTTTGTCACACGCTATTTCCACAAGGGCTCTATGATAGCAGTTCAGGGCTCTATTCAGACCCGTTCCTATGAAGATAAGAACGGCAATAAGAGAACCGCAGTCGAGATAGTTGCCGATAACGTATCTTTCTGCGGCAGCAAGTCCGAGCAGGGCGGCGGCAATCGCTATGAAGCGCAGCAGCCGGCAGCTCCGTCTTATCAGAGCGGCGACTCGGGCAGCTTTTCGGTACTCCCGTCAAATGACGACAACGATGGTATGCCCTTCGGCGGCGCGTCGGACGAGGATGACGGTTTACCGTTCTAAACATTGAATTTTTCTACATTTTAAAAGGAGGATACCATAATGGCTAACGAAAGAACAGCTCCCCAGGCTGGCGGCCGTCCTATGAACAGAAAGCACAGAAAAGTTTGCGCTTTCTGCGTTGATAAGGTCGAAGAAATAGATTACAAAGATACAGCGAAACTTCGCCGTTTTACTTCTGACAGAGCAAAGATTTTGCCCCGCAGAGTAACCGGTACCTGCGCTTATCATCAGAGAGAACTCACTAAGGCAATAAAGAGAGCACGTCACATTGCTCTTCTTCCTTACACTTCAGACTGATTTTCTTTTTAATCAATCAAAAACGCCCGTTCCGAGATACCGGAACGGGCATTTGTTTTGCCTGTATATTCAGACAATTTTACCGTAATGCTTCGGCTCCGCAAGCGGAGGCGCAATTTGTATGGCTTTTTGACATATCTTTGAGAGCAGCGGATTTTTGATAATTTCCGTGAAACTCCTTGAGAGAGTGTCAACTATTTTGTATGTTGACGGTGTCGATGTCGGAGTTATTGTTACCTTGTTGTTGCGACGGAAAAGGAAGTTGAGTGTTCTCATGCCAACCGTTTCCACCGGACGAACCATAACCTTGAGGTTAATGTCATCAATCCACTCGGCATTGGCACAGACTTTGAATTTGATTTTTCCGAGCGTCATCGTGCCGTATCGGTAACGTCCGTCCATACCGCAACAAACGGTATTTCTCTCGTCGCCCTCGTCCCATGTCATATCACATTCGTGATCGCCGAAATTAAACTTGATGTTGTCAATGTTTCCGGCTCTGTCGGACATCATAAACGTAACGGCGAGCGGAAGCATACTCACGGGCATACCTATAATGTTGAGCAGTATCTTTTTGCGAACTTTTATTGTCTTGCCTATAAGGCGGCTCTCGGTTACGGAGTGCTTTGAAGCCACGGGGCGGTTGACGCTCGACGTATCAACCTCAACGCCGTTGCCGTTTTCGTCGGCGAATGCTGCGGGGAAGAATGCCCATATTGCGGCTCTTGCCTCGTCCTCGCACGGGATGGCGGCGGTTGAAATTATTGTTGCGTCAAGAGAAGGGAAATTTATGCCGAACTGAGAGAACATACCGTCGGCACGGTATGAATAAGGCTCCGTGTCATCCATCCAAATGCAGTAACCGTAGCCGGCACAGCAATCCTTATCCTTGCTCGGCATTTTGATGTCGCCTATTTGGTTTACGGTAGCTTCTTTAACCCAATCCTTCGGCAGAATCTGCTTATTTTTATATTTTCCTTCGTGTAGATAACAGGTCATTACCTTTGCGAGGTCCATGGTTTTGATGTAAAGACCCCATCCGCCTGCCTCTATGCCGTTTTGGTCAGTCTCCCAAAACGGTCTTTCAATTCCGAGCGGCTCAAAAAGTCGCGGCATAAGGTAGTCTACCACGCTCGTTTTTGCCACGCGGTGGATAATGGCGCAGAGCATATAAATATTCTCGTTGACATAGAGGTATTGCGTTCCGGGCTCAAATACCCATGGCGAATTTATAAAATCCTCAATCCAGTCGATTTTTCCTTTTTCCTCAAGCATATTAGTCTGCTTACCGGAGGTCATGGTTATAAGACTCCGTACCGTCAGCTTGTCAAAGTACGGGCTGTCCGATTTCGGAGTGTATTCGGGGAAAAAATCAAGAACCTTGTCATCAAGTGACAGAAGCCCTTCAGATACCGCAAAGCCTATTGCGGTTGCCGAAAAGGTTTTACTTACGGAATACATGGAATGGCTTGTATCGGCCGTATATGGCTCGTTATACCACTCGACGGCAATCTTGCCGTGCCTTATAACCATAAATGAGTGAAATTCAAGATTTTGCTCTTTTATGTAATGTAAAAACTGCTCCGTCAATGCCGATGAAACGCCGACCTCTTCGGGAGACGCGGCGCGCGGAAGCTCTTTGCTTTTTGTACTCAAGCGACACAACACCTTTCAATTAACAATATAGAGACATTGTACCACTTCAACAAATATTTTGCAACTAAAATAAAAAAACTATACAATAAAGCAGATATTATGCACACATTACACAGCGGTGTTCATTATTAAAAAAGTGAGCAGGTCTTTCTTCTCGGAACGACTTGCTCACTTTTGTTTGAATA
Organism: Eubacterium sp. CAG:180; assembly: GCA_000432435.1. Classification (GTDB taxonomy): domain Bacteria; phylum Bacillota; class Clostridia; order Oscillospirales; family Acutalibacteraceae; genus Fimenecus. The sequence continues at coordinate 26,577 of HF993114.1, read as the reverse complement.
TTTGATTTTCTCAAGCTTCACGATCGGGCGTGTATGTAGGAACAAGCTCCATGAGAAACTCGCGGGAATCACCCGGCTTCATCGAACGTATCTTTTCTATATGGGAAATCAGCTTTTCGTCATCTATATCTCCAGGAGATGTGACATAAATTTTGTCATTTTGAGTCTTGTGTATATCGTCCTTTTCGGATTGAAGAACAAGCTCCTCGTAGAGCTTTTCGCCGGGACGAAGCCCCGTAAACTGTATGTCAATATCAACATACGGCTCAAACCCCGAAAGCTTTATAAGCTTTTCGGCAAGCGAGAGTATCTTTACCGGCTCTCCCATATTAAGCACGAATATCTCTCCGCCCTTTGCAAGTCCGCCGGCCTGAACAACAAGCTGTGCTGCCTCCGGTATAGTCATAAAGTAACGGGTTATGTCGGGATGCGTTACAGTAAGCGGTCCGCCGTTTTCAAGCTGTTCTTTGAAAAGAGGTATTACGCTGCCGTTTGAACCGAGTACATTGCCGAAGCGCACGGCGGCAAAGGTGGTGTCCTTTGATATTTTGGCGAAGTGCTGAATTATAAGCTCGCACGTCCTCTTGGTTGCACCCATAACATTTGTCGGGTTGACCGCCTTGTCCGTCGAGAGAAGCACGAAGTGGCTGACCTTGTATTCGTTAGCACATTCGGCGGTGTTGTATGTGCCGAGTGTGTTGTTCTTTATTGCCTCAAACGGGCTGTCCTCCATAAGCGGAACATGCTTGTGTGCCGCCGCGTGAAAAACGCTTGACGGGTGAAATTCCTCAAACACCTCACGAAGTCTCGCCTTGTCGCGTACGGAGCCTATACGGATGATTATTTCGGGGCTTCCGAAATAATGCCGGTCCAAGGCCTGCTTTAATGTGTATGCGTTGTTTTCGTATATGTCAAATATTATAATTTTTTTCGGAGCATATTTTGCTATCTGACGGCACAGCTCGGAGCCTATGCTTCCGCCGCCGCCCGTTACCAAAACCGTTTCTCCCGTGAGATATTTACATGTTTCGGGGTCAAGCTTTATTTCGGGACGCGATAAAAGGTCGAGAATATCGACGTTTCTGATTTCCTTGTAATTTGCCTTGCCGCCGTCGGGGAGGTTGTTTATATCGGGAACTATTTTTACCTTGCAGCCTGTGGAGACAGCCTCCTCGAGCAATTCACGTTTTCTTTTCTCGTCAGCGTTTTTTATGCAAAAAATAATTTCGTCGGCGTTATATTTTTGGGCGATTTGAGAGAGTCTGTCACATCCGCCCTCAATAGGTGTACCGTTTATTGAGCGCCCTATTTTTTCGGGGTCATCGTCTACGAGTACAACAGGATTTCCGAAGCGGTAGCCGTTTTGCTGAAATTCATGTACAAGAGAGCTTCCCGCTACACCTGCACCCAAAATGAGTATTCGTGTGTTAGACCTTTTTGCGCGTGATGACTCGGCACTTGCGACTTTGAACGAACGCGGAGCAAGTCTCACCGCAAGGCAGGCGCAGATTATTATGAGCGAGCAGTCAAGGTATATTGACCACGGCAGTACATTGAAATATAAGATTTCGCTACCTGCGTGGCGACAGATTTTCATGCCTATGTAATCTGCCAGCCATACAAGAATTGTGCCTGCGGCGGTTGCCGCCGCATATCTGAACAATTCGTATATCCCGGCGTATTTCCACACCGAACGGTAAAGCTTTGATACGGCGTAAGAACCTATGTAAAACAGCGTTACAAACGGGATTCTTATCAGCAGCTTCAGCATAAGGTCCGGACTGTATCTGAAATTCCAATAAATCAGGACCATTATCGGATAAGCAAGGTTGACTATTACTATATCCGCCAGAATGAGCGCCAGCGACTTATAGTTGGCTTTGTGCCTTTGTGGTTTGAGTTTCATTATTTTTCTTTTCCCCCAAGAAAACAACTTGTGTACATTTTACACTTTTATGATAGTAGTGTCAATAATACTATGGTATCATTTGAGTACATAATTGATTTTATAAGCTGTCATTTAAGGCTTTTTATTTGTAATAAATCACCGCTGAAAAAAATCAACCGTTAAAATAGTATTGAAACACATAAATAATAATGATAAAATAATAAGGTTAATAATTGTGCCGCACCGATTTGACAGTTTGCTCGGATAAAGGCAGCTTAAATGCCTGTGGGCTTCGTCTGCGTAAAATCGTTAGGCGGTATTTATGTTTGGAGTAATATGTTTTGAGTCGTAAAAAGTGGACGGTATCACAATATGATAAGGACATGGCGGCGGAATTAGCCGAGAGCTATGAGCTTGACCCGTTTGCGGCGCTGCTTCTCGTTTCACGCGGAGTAACGGCGGATAACGCCGATGAGTTTCTGTATCCGCAGTGCGACATAGACCCTTTTTTGCTTCCCGATATGGAAAAGGCGGCAAACAGAATAAGAAAAGCGATAGAGTCATTTGAAAAAATCGCGGTTTTCGGCGACTATGACGCCGACGGTGTTACCTCTGCCGCGGTTATGTACAGCTATCTTGAAAGTCGCGGTGCCGATGTTATTTGCCACATTCCCGACAGAATAAATGAGGGCTACGGCATATCGCCGCAGGCTGTCGAAAACTTAAAGGAACGCGGTGTTTCGCTTATAATCACCGTCGATAACGGCATCTCGGCTTTTGACGCCGCTAAGACCGCAAAGGAGCTTTCGGTGGACCTTGTTATAACAGACCACCATAAGCAGAGCGGAGAGCTTCCCGAAGCTGTTGCCGTGGTTGACCCTCAAAGAACGGACTGCAATATACCGTTTCGCGATTGGGCGGGTGTGGGCGTAGCATTTAAAACGATTTGCGCCGTAGAGGGCGACGGCGAAGAAGAGCTGCTTGATGAGTTTTCCGACCTTGTTGCCATAGGAACCCTTGCCGACGTTGTTCCCCTGAAAAAAGAGAACCGCGCTCTCGTGTATGAGGGCTTGAAGCGTATAAATTCGGGCAGCCGCCAAGGAATAGAGGCTCTTAAAAATGCGGCAGGCGTTTCCGGCAAGAAGCTCGGCGCAGGCGGAATATCCTTTACCTTGGCGCCGCGCATAAACGCCGCAGGCAGAATGGGCTCCGCCATGACTGCGTTTCGCCTTTTGCTGAGTGATGACGAGAATGATGCCGCAGAGCTTGCAAAAACAATAGACACTTACAATAAAGAGCGTCACAGCGTTGAAAACGAGATAACAAAGCAGGCAATAGCGGAAATAGAGAGCCGTCCCGACGAAAAATATGCGAGCGTCATAGTGGTGTCGGGTGAAAATTGGCACCAGGGCGTAATAGGAATAGTTGCCGCAAGGCTTTGCGGAAAATACGGAAAACCGGCCGTTGTCATTTCCGTGGACGGTGAGAAGGGCAAGGGCTCGTGCCGCAGTATAGAGGGCTTTTCGATATATGATGCACTCTCCGCCGTTTCCGACACATTGACCCACTTCGGCGGTCATACTCTCGCCGCAGGTCTCGGTGTCGAAAAAAGCAGGATAGACGAATTTCGCACGGCGATAAACGAGTATGCAAAAACTGTCGAAATGCCGTTTCCGGAGCTCAGGCTCGATTGCAAATTAAATCCTGCATACATAAATATGGATTTGATAAACAGCCTTGAATTGCTTGAACCGTTCGGCGCAGGTAACGAAGAGCCGTGCTTCGGGCTGTTTAATATGAAGATATCCAGAATAACCCCGATTGGCGACGGCAAGCACTTGAGGCTTGCGCTGAAAAAGGGCAATACGGAGATTACGGCTTTGCTGTTTTCCGTGCGGGCGGAGGAATTTCCCTTCAGACTCGGCGATACGGTTGACGCGGCGGTTAAAATAACAAAAAACGAATTTCGCGGCGAGGTAAAGCCCAGTGTTCGCATATGCGATATGCGCTTTTCGGGCAGTAACGACGTAAACTATTTGAAATCCGTAAGACTGTACGAAAAATACAGACGGCACGAAAAGCTGAATGAAAAGGAACTTAGGTTTATTACACCGAACAGAGATTTTCTCGCGTCGGCATATAAATTTTTTAAAAAGAGCGGAGGCTGGCATTTTGACCTTCACAGCCTTCTTATAAGGGCAAATTGTCCCGAGGCTTCGGCGGCTACGCTGCTCGTTTCCGAGGACGTGTTGTGTGAGCTGAAGCTTATGGAAAAAACGGAGAACGGAGTTTTTTCGTTGTGCGAGACAAGTGAAAAGAAAGACCTTGACAGCTCAAAAATTTTAGCAGGCCTAAAGGCAGAAATGGGGGAAAACCATGGCTGATATCGAAAAAACAAAAGCCACCGAGGCAGAGAAAACAGAATATACAGAGCCGGATATGCGCCCCGAAAAGCTGATAAAGCAGCAGGAGCGAGAAGCAAAAATGACCCCCGACGAGCTGTATGCGGAATTAAAGGCTCGTCTTGATAAGGCCTTTACCGCCGAAGAGGCAGCCGAAATCGACAAGGCCTTCCGCGTGGCGCGCGAGGCTCATAAGGTACAGTTGAGATATTCGGGTCAGCCGTATATTATTCACCCTATTGCCGTGTCAAATATACTTCTTGACCTCGGTATGGACGCACAATCGGTAGAGGCGGCGCTTTTACACGATACGGTTGAGGATACCGATATAACCTTGGATTATATTAAGCACGAATTCGGCGACGATGTTGCAGCGCTTGTAGACGGTGTCACAAAGCTCGGCAAGGTGCCGCTTTCAAATCGCGAGGAGCAGCAGGCGGAAAATATCAGAAAAATGCTGCTTGCCATGTCCCACGACATAAGGGTCATCATAATCAAGCTTGCGGACAGAATACACAATATGCGTACGCTCAGTTTTAGGGTTCCGCAGAAGCGACGCGACACAGCGCTTGAAACACTTGAGATTTACGCGCCGATAGCGCACCGTCTCGGTATCAGACCGGCTAAAGAAGAGCTTGAGGATTTGTCGATACGCTTTCTTGACCCGATAGCGTACAAGGAAATTGAGGAAAATTTAAAAAGACTCAGCAAATCGCGTCTTGATTTTTTGGAGTCGATGGAAGGTAAGATACGCGAGCGAATCACGGGCGTTGTAAAAGAGCCTACTATTGAGGGCAGAATAAAGAGCGTACACGGCATTTACCGCAAAATGTATATGCAAAACAAAAATTTTGCGGAAATATACGACGTCTACGCCATACGTATAATAGTTGACAGCGTTATAGATTGCTATAACTGCCTCGGCGTAATTCACGATATGTTCAGACCCCTGCCGGGCAGATTTAAGGACTATATCTCGACTCCGAAGCCAAATATGTATCAGTCGCTTCATACAACGGTCATAGGCAAGGAGGGCATACCGTTTGAGGTTCAGATAAGAACCTGGGAAATGCACCGCACGGCCGAATTCGGTATTGCGGCGCACTGGAAATACAAACTCGGAGTTCACGGAAAATCAACCCTTGACAAGCGTCTTGCGTGGATAAGACAGATGCTTGAGGACCAGCAGGAGACAGGCGATGTACGCGAGATAGTTCAGGCCATAAAAAGCGACCTTGTCCCCGAAGATACGTTTGTTTTCACTCCGCGCGGCGACGTTATAAGCCTCCCTGCCGGTGCTACCGTTATTGACTTCGCATACGCTATTCATACAGCGGTCGGTAATAAGATGGTCGGTGCCAAGGTGGACGGCAGAATAGTTCCGCTCGATTACGTAGTCAAAACCGGCGAAATAGTCGAGGTGCTCACGTCCTCTCAAACGGGTAAGGGCCCGTCGCGTGACTGGCTGAGTATAGCCAAGACGAGTCAGGCGCGAAACAAGATACGCTCATGGTTTAAAAATGAGCGACGCGACGAAAATATCGCCGAGGGCAAGGCAGAGGTCGATCGCGAATTTAAGCGCAACTTCATAAGGCTCAGTGACGAAAACTATGAAAAATTTGTTGCGAATCTTGCGGAGCGGCAGCATTTGAGAAATGTTGACGACTTCTACGCGGCGATAGGCTACGGCGGAATATCCGTTATAAGGCTTATGCCGTATATAAAAGAGGAGTACAACAAAAATTACCGTTCTCAGGAGACCGTGGTGCTCCCCGAGGACGATAAGATAAAGACAAGCCGACGCAAGGGCGGTTCCGACGGCGTTACGGTAAGCGGAATAGACAACTGCCTTATCAAATTTTCACGCTGCTGTAACCCGCTTCCCGGTGACAATATAATAGGCTTTATAACGCGCGGCCACGGCGTTTCGATTCATAAGCGTGACTGCCCGAACGTCCCGTCCGACTTTTCAAAATGCGACGAGCCGCAAAGATGGGTCGCCGCCGCTTGGAATACCGACGTCAAGACCGAGTTCAAGGCTTCGCTCATAATAACCTGCCTTTCGAGAATAGGTCTTATGGCTGATGTTTCGGTGCAGCTTGCCGCAATGAAGGTCAATATCAACGAGATATCGTCTCGCGAGACAAAAGACGGCAGAAGCCAGATAAGTATGACCATAACCGTAAGCAATGTCGATCACCTGAAAAACGTAATAGCGCGTCTTAAAAAGGTAGACGGCGTACTTTCGGTTGAAAGATAACCGCAGTCGAACTTATATTATGGGCGACTTCGGCAATATGTCCGAATTTTAAATTTTTACGGGAGATTATTTCTCCTTGACAGCTGCACTTTAGCGTGGTAGTATATTAGCACGCTAAAGCGATTGCGCATAAAAAGCAGAAAGGCGGCGGATTATGAAAAGCTATGAAAAACTGACTCCGGAGGGAACAAGGGATTTTCTCTTTGAAGAGAGCGACGCACTAAGGCGTATTGAACGCGGCCTTTCCGAGCTGTTTAAAGAAAAAGGATACAAAAAGGTCATAACTCCCACCGTCGAATTTTTTGACGTATTTAACCGCGAGAGCGCAGGAACGCTGCCGGAAAATCTGTACAGTATGACCGACGCGTACGGCAGACTTCTTGTTTTAAGACCCGATTCCACGCTTCCGATAGCGCGTATAGCTGCAACAAGGCTCAAGGGTGCCGAGCTTCCCATAAGGCTTTACTACAATCAAAATGTGTTTTCACGCCGCAAAAAGCTGACCGGCAGAAATGACGAAACCTCACAGAGCGGCATAGAGCTTATCGGGGTTAACGGCATAAGAGCCGATATAGAGGTTATCGAAACCGCAATCGAGGCTCTCAAGGTCTGCGGCGCACCGGATTATAAAATAGAAATAGGTCACGCCGGCTTTTTTAAGGCTCTTTGCGATGAGCTTTCGGCTCCGCAGGAGGTAAAAAACGACATTAACGAGTATATGGAGCAAAAAAACTTCGTCGCGCTCAATTCAGTGCTTGATACGCTCGGCGGCGACAGGGTTGCCGAGACTATCCGCAATCTTCCGCGAATGTTCGGCGGAAGCGAGGTTATAGAAAAAGCCATGACGCTCTGCAAGAGCGATAAGGCTCAAAGCTCTCTGAATTACCTCGATAAGCTGTATAAAAAGCTCGGCGGCGCAAGCGGCGGAGATAATCTGATAATAGATTTAAGCCTTGTGCACCGAAGCAATTATTACACGGGCATAGTTTTCCGCGGATACACCGAGGGCAGCGGAGCCACCGTTCTTCAGGGCGGCAGGTATGACGGCCTTATCAAGGAATTCGGCGAGGATTTGCCGGCTATCGGCTTCGGCGTTCAGACCGACGACCTCGCGAGAGCGGCACTTATGCGCGGCGAAATAGAACCCCAAAAGGCGTCGGAGGTGCTCGTTTTCGGCGAGGACGGCTATGAGCTTGCGGCGGTAAACCTTGTGAGGGAGCTGTCACAAAAGGGCATTAAAAGCGAAAACAGCCTTTGCGAAAGCCGTGACGAGGCTTTGAAATACGCCAAAGAGCGCGGCATTAAAAAGCTTTTTGTAATTTCACGCGACGGCGTATCGGAGGAAGAATTATGAGAAAACTTCGTATCGCTCTTACAAAGGGCAGGCTTGAAAAAAAATCCGTAGAGCTTTTTGAAAAAATGGGGCTTGATTGCACCGAGCTTATAAATAAGGGGAGGCGGCTCATATTGCCCGTGGGAGACTACGAGGCGGTTTTGGCCAAGGCCGCGGACGTTATCACGTATGTTGAGCAAGGCGTATGCGATATAGGAATTGTGGGAAAAGACACAATAGTAGAAAACGGCAAAAGCTTTTATGAGCTTTGCGACCTCGGCATAGGTAAATGCGATTTTGCGCTCGCCGGCAAAAAGGGAACGGACTTTTTCGGCGGATACAATATAAAGAGAATTGCGACAAAATACCCCAACGTCACAAAGCAGTATTTTGAAAGCAAAAATATGGACGTCAAAATCATAAAGATTGAAGGCTCCGTTGAGCTTGCACCGCTTTTGGACCTTTCCGACGCAATAGTCGATATAGTTGAAACGGGAACCACGCTTAAAGAAAACGGACTTGAGGTTATAGAAAAAATAATGCCCATCTCGGCAAGAGTTATAGTAAACACCGCGAGTATGAAGCTTCGGCGTGATGAGATAGACGGCTTTATAACCGAAATAGAAAAGGCGAAGGAGACGGTAAAATGATACGCATAGCAAAGGCAGACGGCGTTTCGGAACGCGAACTCATAAATCAGCTTAAAGCCCGTTCGGGTGAAATTGACCGCAAGGTAACCTCTGCGGTAACCGACATTTTAAATAACGTAAAGCAAAACGGCGATGACGCCGTGCGCGAATACACGCTTAAATTTGACGGGCATATGCCGTCGAAATTTGAGATAAGCCGTGAGGAAATAGACTCGTCCCCCGATAAATGCGACCGCGATTTTATACTTGCTCTTTACAAAGCGGCAGACAATATACGTGATTTCCATGCCCGTCAGAAACAGCAGAGCTGGCTTGAGCCGAAGCAAAACGGCGTAATTTTGGGTCAGCGCATAAGAGGGCTTAAAAGAGTCGGCGTATATGTTCCGGGTGGCACGGCGGCGTATCCGTCAAGCGTGCTGATGAATGTCATTCCGGCAAAAATAGCCGGCGTTAAGGAAATTGTAATGGTAACACCGCCTCAAAAGGACGGTACGGCAAACCCCGATATACTCGCCGCCGCAAAGATAGCCGGTGTTGACAGAGTATTCTTAATGGGCGGCGCTCAGGCTGTTGCGGCTCTTGCCTACGGTACGCAGTCGGTTCCTAAGGTCGATAAAATAGTCGGCCCCGGCAATATTTTCGTGGCTACCGCCAAAAAGCTTCTCTACGGCACCGTGGATATTGATATGATTGCAGGGCCGAGCGAAATTCTCATAGTTGCCGACAAAAGCGCAAATCCCAAATTCCTCGCCGCCGACCTTATGAGTCAGGCGGAGCACGATAAAATGGCAAGTGCCATACTTTTAACCACAAGCGAAGAGACGGCAAACGAAACGGCAAAGGAGCTCTCGCGTCAAATGCAAACTCTTGAGCGCAGAGACATAATAGAGCAGTCTCTCAATGATTTCGGCGCAATAATAGTGTGCAAGGATATATCGGAAGCTGTTGATTTTGCTAACGAACTGGCTCCGGAGCACTTAGAGCTTGCAGTCGAAAATCCGATGGAGTATATCGGCAGAGTGGATAACGCAGGCAGCGTTTTTCTCGGTCATTATTCTCCCGAGCCGCTCGGCGATTATTTTGCCGGTCCCAACCATGTTTTGCCTACAAGCGGCACCGCGAGGTTCTTTTCTCCGCTGTCGGTTGACAGCTTCATAAAAAAATCAAGCTTTATCTATTATACCGAACCGGCTCTTTCAGAGGCGAAGGATGACATTATAAAGCTTGCCGAAACCGAGGGGCTTACCGCTCACGCAAATTCAATCAAAGTCAGATTTTAAATCGGAGCATTTTGTTTTGTAAAGAAGGTATTTTAAATGTTCTCACTCAACCGCAAGGTAAAGGACCTTGTGCCGTATGACCCGATTGAGGGTACATACCGCATAAGGCTTGACGCAAATGAATCATATATAACTCTTCCGCTCGAAATCAAAGAGGAGATAGCACAAACGGTAAAGGACATACATTTTAACCGTTATCCCGACCCGTATGCCTCAAATGTTTGCGCTCTTTTTGCCAAATACTACGGCGTGCCGGCTGAAAATGTGACTGCGGGCGACGGCTCTGACGAGCTTATTTCGATAATAATGAATGCTTTTCTGCAAAAGGGCGACACCGTAATGACCCTTGAAAAGGATTTTTCGATGTATTCGTTTTATACGTCCGTCGTGGAGTGCAGGCACGTACCGTACACCAAAAACGACGATTATTCCGTAGATATGGACGATGTGATAGCGACTGCAAAAAAGGAGAACGCGCGTATAATAATTTTCTCCAACCCTTGCAACCCCACATCGCGCGTTATCGGTCGCTCCGACGTCGAAAAGCTCGTTTCGTCCGTTGACTCGCTCGTGGTTCTTGACGAAGCCTATATGGATTTTTCAAATCAGAGCTTACTCTCCGAGTTTAACCGATACGACAACCTGATTATTTTAAAAACGTGTTCAAAGGCTATCGGTATGGCGGCTGTCCGTCTCGGCTTTGCGGTTGCGAATTCCGTGCTCACAAAGGCGATGAAGGCGGTTAAATCCCCGTACAATGTAAACAGCGTAACACAGGCTATCGGCGAAGTTGTTTTCAGTCACCCCGAGTATATAGATTCGTCCGTAAAACGTCTTATCGAGGCGCGCGACGATCTCACGGAGCGGCTCACGCCCATTTGCAGGGATTACCCCGACAGATTTAAAATAATTCCGAGCGAAACAAACTTTATATATGTTGAAACTCCCGAAGCCGAAAAGATATTTACTTATCTTAAAGAAGCGGGTATAATTATCCGTAAAATGAGCAGCGACAGACTGCGTATCACCGCAGGCAGAAATTATGAAAACGACGCTGTGGCAAGCGAAATAAACGCCTATTTGAAAGGAGAACCTCATGAGAACGTCGTGTATTGAGCGAAACACCAAAGAGACGCAAATATCTTTGCTTTTAAATCTTGACGGCGGAGACTGTGAGGTTGACACCGGTATAGGCTTTTTTGACCATATGCTGACTGCTTTTTCGGTCCACGGCGGCTTTGGTTTGAAGCTCACGTGCCGAGGCGATCTCAACGTGGATTGTCACCACACGATAGAGGATGTCGGAATAGCTCTCGGCAAGGCCTTTTCCGAAGCACTCGGCGACAAGGGCGGAATTATGCGTTACGGAAGCTTTTTTATACCGATGGACGAGGCCTTGGGATTTTGCGCCGCAGATATCAGCGGCAGACCGTTTCTTGTGTTTGAGGCAAGCTTCCCCGAGGAGCGTATCGGCGCATTTGACACCTGTATGTGCGAAGAATTTTTCCGTGCCTTTGCCGTGAATTCCGGCATAACACTTCATCTGCGCGTCCCGTACGGAAGTAATTCGCATCATATGACAGAGGCGCTTTTCAAGGCGTTTGCCCATGCATTGAAAATTGCGGTACAAAAGAATGCCACGGGAGAAACTCTCTCGACAAAAGGAGTCCTCTGATGATAATTTTTCCGGCTATTGATATTAAAAACGGCAACTGCGTAAGACTTTACAAGGGCGATATGAACACCGCCGAAAAGGTTGCCGACGACTTTCTTTCCGCAGCGAATTCGTTTTATTCCTGCGGTGCGGAATGGATACATATGGTCGATCTTGACGGAGCGGTCAAGGGCGAAAAGGTTAATTCGGACATTTTTACAACGGTAGCCGAAAAAACGGGCCTTCGTGTTGAGCTCGGCGGCGGCATACGCACCATGGCAGATGTCGAATACTATCTGTCACGCGGAATCTCACGCGTTATCATAGGCTCTGCGGCTTTGAAAAATCCCGACCTTGTACGCGAGGCGGCAAAAAAATACGGTGAAAAAATAGCCGTAGGCATAGATGCGCGCCGCGGTATGGTGGCGGCTGAGGGCTGGCTTGAAACCAGCGACATTTCATATATCGAGCTCGCAAAGCGTATGGAGGATGTCGGCGTAAGGTACATTATTTATACCGATATAGACTGCGACGGCATGCTCTCGGGGCCGAATCTTCGGGAGCTTACGCTTCTCAACGACGCCGTGTCGTGTAACATCACCGCGAGCGGCGGAATAAAGGATTCGGACGATATAAAAGCTCTCAAAGACGCCAGGCTGTACGGTGCGATTTGCGGAAGATCTATATATAAGGGCACGCTTGATTTAAGAGAAGCTCTTGAAATTTGCAGGGAGTAAATATGGATTTAGATAAATACTTTGTTAAGTCGGAGCTTATTCCGGCTGTGATTCAGGAGCACGGCACAAAAAAGGTGCTGATGCTCGCGTATATGAATAAGGAGTCGCTTGCCAAAACACTCGAGACGGGCTATACGTGGTTTTTCTCGCGTTCAAGGCAAAAGCTGTGGAACAAGGGCGAAACCTCGGGTCATACGCAAAAGGTTGTCTCGATAAAGGGCGACTGCGACGACGATACGCTGCTTATAGAGGTAATACAAAAAGGCCCTGCCTGCCATACGGGCAGCAAGACCTGCTTTTTTAAGGAAATAAAATCGGAGGTAAAGTAAATGGAAGACGTACTTACGGAGCTTTACGAGGTAGTTACACAAAGGCACGAAAATCCGCAGGAGGGCTCTTATACCTGCTACCTTTTTGACCAGGGGCTCGATAAAATACTGAAAAAGGTCGGCGAAGAGTCCGCCGAGACTATAATTGCCGCCAAAAACGGCATAAAGGAGGATACCGTCGGCGAGATTTCCGACCTGCTCTTCCACCTTGTTGTTATGATGAAAAACGAGGGAATCACACCCGACGACGTAAAGGCGGAGCTGTCAAAGCGTCATCAAAAATCCGGGAACCTCAAAAAATTTCATCAGGTGGATAAAAATACCTGAAAGTCGCTGTTTGGCGTCCGCAAACGGAATTTTACCGTTTTGCGGACGCTTTTTTGTTATTTACTTGTTTTTATTGTCGTATAATGATAAAATATTTTATTAAAGCATTTTGATTTTTTTCGGATAGGGCAGATAATAATGCAGACTAAACTTATTAAAGCAAATGACAGCAATATAAATGAGACGGCACTTCTCGCAGGCGAGATACTCAGAAACGGCGGTATCGTGGCAATACCCACCGAAACCGTGTACGGACTTGCCGCAAACGCGCTGTCCGGCGAGGCAGTAAAAAAGATTTTTGAGGCAAAGGGCAGACCGCAGGATAATCCGCTGATAGTTCACGTTACGGATATATCAGAGGTCACGCCGCTTGTTAAGAGCATACCCGACGAAGCGCGCCGCCTAGCCGAAAGGTTCTGGCCGGGACCTCTCACCATGATAATGCCGAAGAGCGACCTCATTCCCGACGAGACATCGGGAGGGCTTTCGACCGTGGCTGTGCGTTGCCCGTCACACCCCGTGGCAAGGGCAATAATAAAGGCGGCGGGAGTTCCGCTTGCCGCGCCGAGCGCAAATATTTCGGGCAGACCGAGTCCCACAAACGCAAAATACGTTTTTGAAGATATGAACGGCAAAATAGATATGATAGTTGACGGCGGTCAGAGCGAGGTCGGTGTTGAATCAACCGTGGTAACATTGGCTCAAAAGCCGGCAAGACTTTTAAGACCGGGCGGAATTACCGCAGAACAGCTTAAAAGCGTGCTCGGCGAAGTGGTTATAGACGACGCTGTGCTCCATATGCTGAAGTCGGGAGAAAAAGCTGCGTCTCCGGGTATGAAGTATAAGCATTACGCACCCAAGGCAGACGTTACGATTGTCAAAGGCAGTTTCGACGCTTTTCGCCGTTTTGTGGCGGAAAAGGGTGACTGCTTTGTGCTATGCTTTGAGGGTGAGGAAAAATATTTTAAAAATTATGTCACATACGGCAGAGCCGACGACCCCTCGTCACAGGCTAACAGATTGTTTGACGCTCTGCGTGAGCTTGACGAAAAGGGCGCAAAAACCGTTTATGCACGTGACCCCGGGACGAGCGGCGTAGACCTTGCCGTATACAACCGTCTTATCCGCGCTGCGGCATTTAAGACAGTGGACGCAAAATAAGTGAGGTGCCTTGAATGCTTGTGATAGGAGTTACCGGGCAAACGGGTGCCGGCAAGGGTACGGTTTGCAAAATGCTTGAAAAATACGGGCTGTACCACATAGACGCAGATAAGGTGGCACATTCGGTTTACAAAAAGGGCTCCGATGTGCTTTCGGCTCTTTCCGAAGCCTTCGGCGAAGATATTTTAAATACGGACGGCACGGCGAACAGGGCTAAAATAGCCGAAAAGGCGTTTTCGTCCGCCGAGAATACGGAAAAGCTAAACAGCATCGTCCACCCGGCTGTCACTCAAAAAATAAAGGCAATAATAAAAGAACAAAGCTCCCTCGGCACAAAGGGAGTCCTTTTGGACGCGATAGCGCTTTTTGAAAGCGGCGAAAACCGGCTTTGTGATTTTACATTTGCGGTTATCGCACCGAAAAAAATGCGCCTTGAGCGGATTATGGTACGCGACGGTATTAAAAAGGAAGCCGCGCTAAGGCGCATAAGGGCGCAAAAGGATGAGAGTTTTTATAAAAATCATGCGGATATAATAATAAAAAACTATCCGCCGTATAATTTAGATGACGAGGTAAAAAAGGTATTGCTATGGGCAAAGCTATGAAGACCGAAAAGGGCAGACGGGCAATCGGTGCCGTAAAAAATACCGTGATTGTTGTATGCCTTGCGACGGTAATAATTTCGGCGACGTTTTTTGCCGTAAGAAGTATTTTAAAAGCCGAATTTCCGATGAAGTATCAGGATAAAATATCGCTGTATGCCGAAACCTACGGCGTCCCCGAGGATCTGCTCTACGGAGTTATCCACACGGAGAGCGGATATGACGAAAAGGCTAAATCGCACGCGGGTGCAATAGGGCTCACGCAGATAACGCCCGAAACGTTCTTATGGCTTCAGACCAAAACAGGCGAAACCTTGCCGGAGGAGGCTTTGTATGACGCGGATACGTCGGTAAAATACTGCGCCGTATTTTACGGGCTGCTTTTAAAGGAGTTCGGCGGCGACGAAAAAACCGCAATTGCGGCATATCACGCAGGGCGCGGTCAGGTAAACGCGTGGCTTCGCGACCCCGATATTTCACCCGACGGCAAAACTCTCGTGAACATACCCGAGAGCGAGACAAAAAAATATGTAGAAAAGGTCCAAAGGGCTGTTTCGATATATGACAAATTATACAAGAAGGAGTTAAATAAAATATGAGCGAAGAAAACAAAAAAATTGATTCTCTCAAAGAGAAGCTCTTTTACACACAGAAGCACGCGTCGGAGATAATAAGCGACGACGAGACGAAAAAGGCCGACGAATTTTGCGACGGCTACATGGACTTTCTGCGCACTGCAAAGACCGAGCGCGAGGCAACCGAATATTTTGTCGAAAAGGCAGAAAAGCTCGGCTTTAAACCGTTTGTCCGCGGCGAAAAATACAAGTGCGGCGATAAAGTATATTTAAACAACCGCGGCAAGGCGGTTATACTTTGCGTAATGGGAAAAGAGCCTGTTGAAAACGGAATCCGTCTTTCTGCGGCGCACATCGACTCTCCGCGCCTTGATTTAAAACCAAATCCGCTTTACGAAGACAACGAACTGGCATATTTCAAAACCCATTATTACGGCGGCATAAAAAAATATCAATGGACCGCTATGCCGCTCTCGCTTCACGGAGTTATGGTTAAAAAAGACGGCTCTAAGGTTAAGGTAAACATCGGCGAGGACGACGGCGACCCCATGTTTGTTGTTACCGATCTTCTGCCGCATCTTGCCGCAGAGCAGATGAAACGCACGCTTTCCGACGGTATCCGCGGTGAAGAGCTTAATATTCTCATAGGCAGCCGCCCGTTCTCAAAGGACGAGGGCAGCGAAAAAGTAAAGCTCAATATCATCAGTATTCTCAATGAAAAATACGGCGTTACCGAGAGCGACTTTTTAAGTGCAGAGCTTGAGGCCGTACCTGCGTTAAAAGCGGTAGATATAGGCTTTGACCGCAGTATGATAGGTGCCTACGGGCACGACGACAGGGTTTGCGCATATCCGGCTGCCGAGGCTGTTTTCAGCGTGACCGAGCCGCGCTATACCGCAGTTGCTATACTCACCGATAAGGAGGAGACGGGCTCCGACGGCAACACCGGACTTAACTCTTCTTACTTTAAGTATTTTGTATCGGATTTGGCTGATTGCTTCGGTGCTAATTACCACACGGTTCTCTCAAATACAAAATGTCTCTCCGCCGATGTAAACGCCGCATTTGACCCGTCGTTCCCCGACGTATCGGAAAAAATGAATGCGTCATATTTAAACCACGGCGTTGTCATAACAAAATACACGGGCGCAAGGGGTAAGGGCGGTACAAGCGATGCCTCTGCGGAATATATGGGCAAAATCAGAGCACTGCTCGATGAAAACGACGTAGTATGGCAGACGGGCGAGCTCGGCAAGGTTGACGCAGGCGGCGGCGGAACAGTAGCTATGTATCTTGCAAATCTTGACATTGACGTAGTCGATTTGGGCGTGCCGGTGCTCTCAATGCACGCGCCGTTTGAAGTGGTATCAAAGCTTGATGTCTATATGGCGTACAGAGCGTTTAAGGTTTTTGCCGAAGGAAAATAAAAAACACAACGGGGCTGTAAAATTCAATAGTTTTACAGCCCCCGAAAAGGAATATACTTATGAAGGCTGTTTTACAGCGTGTCAAAAACGCTGAAGTTACCGTGGACGGTGAGTCCGTCGGAAAAATAGGCGAGGGGTATATGCTGCTTTTGGGCGTAATGAACGGCGACACAAAAGAGGACGCCGAACTGCTTGCCAAAAAGACCGCAATGCTGCGCGTGTTCACCGACGAAAACGATAAAATGAATAAATCTGTGCTTGATATCGGCGGTGAGGTGCTTGTTGTGTCGCAATTTACACTCTGTGCCGACGTAAAAAAGGGCAACAGACCGTCTTTTGACAATTCCGCAAAGCCCGATGAAGCAAAGGCTCTCTATGAGTATTTTTGCTCGGAACTTCTGAAAAACGGAGTTAAAAAAGTTGAAACCGGTGTTTTCGGTGCACATATGCAGGTGTCGCTTGTAAACAACGGTCCGGTCACAATAATTTACGATACTTCCGTATGGAAAAAATAACGGAGAAAACAATGTCACTTGATATAAAGGTTATGCCGCTCGGTCCGATAAGTGCTAACTGCTATATTCTGACCGACAAAAAAAGCCGCGAGAGTGCGGTAATAGACCCAGGCGATTTTAACGAAGCACTTAAAAACGCCGTAAAGGATTTAAACATCAAATACATCCTTTTGACACACGGGCATTTTGACCATATTCTCGGAGTTTGCGGCTTAAAGGAGTTTACCGGGGCTAAGGTGCTCATACATAAGCTTGACGGCGATTGCCTGTCGGATGAAAATAAGAGCCTGTGCTCATGGGAGTGTCCGGGAAAGCAGAAAAAGATGTCCGCCGACATTTTGCTGTCCGATAACGATAAAATATCAATCGGCGACGCCGTTCTTCGCGTAATGCACACCCCCGGGCATACAAAGGGCGGCGTGTGCTATATGGATGAAAAAGACAAACTTATTTTTTCGGGTGATACGCTGTTTTGTCTCAGTGCAGGCAGAACGGATTTTCCCGGAGGCAGCACAAAGGAGCTATTCGAGTCTCTTAAAAGGCTGCGCGATTTGCCGGGCGATTATACGGTCTGTCCGGGGCATAACAAGGCAACAACCTTGGACTTTGAACGCAAAAATAACAGATATATGAGGGCGCTTTGATGAAGCTTCTTATAATTGGGCATAAATATCAGTATGAGATGTTAAAGCTCACTCAGATATTTTATCCGAATACAAAAATCGACCTGCTGTTTTCGTCTGCAGATACAGGCGATGACGAAACGGTAATCACAACCGAGCTCACAAAAGATAATATTACCGTGTCGTTTGCCGAGCAAAAAAAGCAAAAGGTTCTCACCAAACCGCGTCCCGAAAAAGAGGACGAAGAGCGGTGTATGGCATCTATGCTTTTTTCACTGCTCTGCGAAAACACGGGATATATCCCTAAGTGGGGAATGCTCACGGGCATAAGGCCGTCTAAGCTTTTCAGGGGATTTGCCGAAAGGTACGGCGAGGAAAAGGCGAAAAAAATATTCACGGACGACTATTTCGTTTCAAAGCAAAAGACCGGTCTTACGGCAAGCGTTGCCTCGGCAGAGGAAAAAACAATTGCTCTGTCGCGCCCCGATTCTTTCAGCCTTTACGTCGCAATACCGTTCTGCCCGTCGCGGTGCAGTTACTGCTCATTTGTATCGCATTCAACGGAAACAGAGAGTGCAAAGAAAACAATTCCCGAGTATGTTAAGCTCTTATGTGAGGAGCTTCGCATAACGGGCAAAATCGCAAAAGAAGCAAAGCTCAGGCTTGAAAGTGTATACTTCGGCGGCGGAACGCCCACATCGCTGTCGGCCTCTCAGCTTACTATGCTGTTTGACGCCGTCAGAGAAAATTTTGACCTGTCAACGTGCAGGGAGTACACCGTTGAAGCCGGCAGACCCGATACGATAACGGAAGAAAAGCTGCTTGCAATTAAAAACGGCGGTGCCGGCAGAATCAGCATAAATCCCCAGACCTTCAGCGACGAGGTTCTCAAAAATATCGGCAGGCGTCATTCTGCAAATCTTACGAGGGAGAAATTCCTTGAGGCGCGCTCAATAGGGTTTGACAATATAAATACCGACCTTATAGCGGGGCTGCCCGGCGACACCTACGAGGGCTTTTGCGATTCGCTCACCAAAACACTTGAGCTCTCACCCGAAAACATAACGGTACATACGCTCGCCCTAAAGCGCGCATCAAATCTCGGCACGGAAATAGGCAAGGTCAACACCGAAAACGGCGCCGCGGCAGATAAAATGCTCGATTTCGCCTACGACTTGCTCACCGGTAACGGCTATTTCCCGTATTATATGTACCGTCAGTCCAAAACCCTGAATAATCTTGAAAACACGGGGTATGCGAAAAATGGCAGAGAGTGCCTCTATAATATCTTTATGATGGAGGAGTGCCACAGCATATTTGCGGTTGGAGCAGGAGCCGTCACGAAGATATGTATTCCCGAAAAAAACGAGATAAAGCGAATATTCAATTTCAAATATCCGTATGAATATATTTCGAGGTTCGATATTATAAAGGAGCGGAAAAACGAGATATCCGCTCTGCTGACAAAACCGAAAGAGTAGGCTTTGATATGTCAAATCTTCACAACACAATAGAATACATAAATTCGCTGTCTCAAAGCGACCCAAAGGAGCTTATAGACAGAAGTGAGCAGAGATTTAAAAATATTATCCGAGATGTGTCGGATAAGGTAGAAAACGATTCGGGACTTCAGGTGGTTATGCTCGCGGGGCCCTCCGCGTCGGGAAAGACCACAACGGCGCAAAAGCTTGCCGAGGAATTCACAAGGCGCGGTATGAAAACATACCGTGTTTCACTTGATGATTTTTATCTTGACAGAACCGATATTCCGGGTTACAGCGAGGGTAAACCCGACTACGAAACCGTGTTTGCGCTTGATTTACCGCTTATAGATAAGTGTATAAACAGCCTTTTGCGCGGTGAGACAACGGTTATGCCGATGTTCGATTTTGTGTCGGGTAAGCGCAAGGACGAGAGCTATGAAATAACTCTCGGCAAAAGCGACGCCATTGTTGTGGAGGGGCTTCATGCGCTCAATCCGATAATTACAGATAAGCTCCCGCACGAGAGAATACTTAAAATATATATCAGCGTGTCGTCGCGTATATATGACGAAAACAATAAGATAATTCTAAATAAGCGCAACATGCGTTTTATAAGGCGAATGGTGCGCGATTACAATTTCAGGGGCAGCTCGGTTGAAAATACATATGAGCTTTGGGATAACGTCCGCAGCGGCGAAGACAAATATCTGTTCCCGTATTCTGGGCTTGCCGATATGCGTATAAATTCGATACATCTCAGTGAGCCGTGCCTGTTTAAAGAGACGGCTTTAAATCTTCTTCGCAATGCCGAGCTTGACGGCGAACGTGCAAAGGATGCCTCAAGGCTTATAAGAGCTCTTGAAAAATTCAATTCCATATCTCCGGATATGGTGCCGGAAACATCGTTGCTGCGCGAATTTTTGGGATAATTTATTGACTAAACCGACATAAAATGATATTCTATCTTTTACTGCAAAATATGAGGTGATTGTCAGTTGGCGCAAAAAAAGAGAAAAAGCCAGTCGCTTTTAAACGGCGCGCTCGTTTTGAGCGTCTCGACGCTGCTTGTTAAAATTATAGGCGTTATCTATAAGATACCCATTTCCAATATGATGGGCGCGGTAGGTCGCGGCTATTTTGACTCGGCATACAACCTTTACATACCGATATATACCATTTCAATGGCGGGTCTTCCCGTTGCTGTTTCAAAAATGGTGTCGCAGCACGTGGCTCTCGGCAGATACCGCGATGTGCGTATGATTTTTCGCGTGTCGGCAAGGCTGTTTACGTTTACGGGTATTCTGGGCACGGTGCTTCTTCTCATTTTTGCATATCCTTATGCTCTTATAGCAAAGACAAATGAAGTAATCCCTGCCATTATTGCCATAACTCCGTCCATATTCTTCTGCTGTATGATGTCGATATATCGCGGATACTATAACGGACTTCGCAATATGAACCCCACAGCCATCTCGCAGGTTATAGAGGCAATAGGCAAAATGATATTCGGTATTGCTGCGGCAAAGCTGACCATAACATACGGTTATTCGCAGTTTGAGTCGGGTGCTAAGGTGTTCGGAAAGGTATGCGAGACCGAATCCGAGGCTATGAGTGCCATTTACCCTTATGCGGCAGCGGCAGCGGCCGTAGGCGTTACCATGGGTACCGTTATCGGTATGATATACATGATAATTATGCACAAGGCGAAGGGCGACGGCATAACACGCACCGAAATAGTCAATTCGCCGCGTCCGGTAAACAGCGGAGCCATTGCAAAAACGCTTGTGGCGATTGCGATTCCCGTAGTTACGTCGTCCATAATTTTCAGTCTTACAAATCTTATAGACGCCATAACCATACAAAACAGGCTTGACGGCGTTATTTCAAATAACCTTGACCTTATAAAGAGTATATATGCCACGCAGATAGCCGAGGCTCACGTCCTTGACGCAGACCTTAAGGATTTCCTTTACGGTGCATATACGCTCTCTCTTGACTTTAAAAACCTTATTCCGTCCATAACCACAACTCTCGGCGTCAGCGCCATACCGGCACTCTCGGCGGCTTATGCCGTTAAAGATAAGCGTGCGCTGAAGTCGTCGGTAGAGTCCGTTTTAAGAGTGGGTATGATAATATCGCTTGCCTCCGGTATAGGTATGGGCGTTTTGGCGGAGCCGATACTTCGTATGTTTTACGAGAACGGCAAATCCGCACCCGCTATATCAATAGCCGCGCCTATAATGGCGGCTTACGGCTACACCATTTTCCTGATGGCAATTTCCCAGCCCATGACTAATATGCTTCAGGCTGTCGGCAAAGCAAACGTCCCCGTTAAATCGCTGACTGTCGGAGCCGTTGTCAAGGTAGTGGCAAACTACATTTTCATAGGCATACCATCCATCAATATCAACGGAGCGGTCATAGGTACCGTTTTGTGCTATCTCATTGTGGTGATATATAACTATATAGCACTTATTAAGGCGACTAAGGTCAAAGTCAACCTTATGTCGGTTGTGGTAAAGCCGCTTATCAGTTCGGTTCTTTGCGGCGTGGCTGCATACTGTGCATATGGCATATCCTATAAGATATTGCCTCAGAGACTTTTACATGGATATTCGTTTGCCAATATAACCGCAACATTGATTGCCGTAGTTGCAGCCATAATTGTCTATGTTATTTCCATGCTGCTTATCGGAGGGCTTGCAAAGGACGATATAATTATGATGCCCAAGGGAGAAAAAATTGCCAAAAAGCTTGCAAAATATGGATTTATAGAGTAAAATACAAAGGAAGGCTTATTAAAAATGGCGGTTGATTTTGAGTTTAAATCAAAATACAATGTTGATGACCTTTTAAGCATTATGCGCATACTCCGTGAACCGGGCGGCTGTCCTTGGGATATGGAGCAGACTCATGAGTCGATAAAAAAGAATTTTATCGAAGAGACCTATGAGGTTGTTGAGGCTATCGACAAAAAGGATAAGGAGCTTTTGTGCGAGGAGCTCGGCGATGTTTTAATGCAGGTCGTGTTCCATGCGGAGATGGAGAGGGAAAACGGCTCGTTTGATTTCTCCGATGTTGCGGACGGTGTCTGCAAAAAGCTGATAGAGCGTCATCCGCACGTTTTCGGCGATACCGAGGTTTCGTCCACGGACGAGGTTTTAAGTAATTGGGACGCCATTAAGTCTAAGTCGAAAAAGCGCAAAACCGTTACCGATAAAATGCTGTCCGTTCCGAGAGAGCTTCCGGCACTTATGCGTGCACAGAAGCTTCAGGAAAAGGCGAGCAAGGTGGGCTTCGATTGGCCCGATGTGAGCGGTGCGATAGACAAAATAGACGAAGAGAGCGCCGAATTCAAAGCCGCTGTAAAAAACGGCGACAGCGAAAATGCATTTGAGGAGCTCGGCGATTTACTGTTTTCGGCAGTCAATGTAGCACGTTTCATAAGTGTTGATGCCGAAGAGGCTCTCACCCGTTCATCCGATAAATTCCTGTCTCGCTTTGCGACGGTGGAACGCCTTGCAAAAGAGCGGAATATCAATATGGAAAAGTCCTCTATCACGGAGCTTGATAAGCTTTGGGACGAGGCAAAATTAAATTCAGCTTTCTGTTCGCACGCCGAGGGCGAAGCGACGGATAAATAAAACATTGTAAAAACGGAGGAAAACAAAATGAATAAGACAGAACTTATCGCAGCAGTTGCTGAAAAGACCGACCTCTCTAAGAAAGACGCTGACGCAGCAGTATCGGCAGTTCTCGGTGCTATAACCGACGCTCTTAAAGCAGGCGACAAGATTCAGCTCGTTGGCTTCGGTACCTTCGAGGTTCGCAACCGTGCAGCTAAGCAGGGTCGCAATCCGAGAACAGGCGAGACCATGACCGTTCCCGCTTCCAAGGTTCCGGCTTTCAAAGCAGGCAAAGCTCTTAAAGACGCTGTTGCCGAATAATTAAGGCTTAATAAGAAATTTACCCACCGCAGAAAGCGGTGGGTTTTTCTTTTGCTTTGTATATTTTACGTTATTTAGGTGTGCAAACGGTTATTCCTCCATCTGTTTGCCGAGAAAAGACGCCGCAACAGCTACCAGTTTGCGCTCCGTCTCAGAGGGAAGAGAACCGTCTGAATTTAAAAGCAGTACAACGCACCCCGAAACGTCGCCGCTGCCTATTATCGGATAAGCTACCGCTGCTTCACGGCTCATTCCGCTTATCGGGTAAATAGGCTCTTCATCGGCAGATGCGGTATAGTTGGTTCTGCTTTCCATGAGTGTTTCAAGTTCCGACGATATTCTTCTCTCAAGATATTCTTTTTTTGATATTCCCGAAACGGAAATCACGTGGTCACGGTCCGTTATTATAACAGGCAAGTCGGTAGCTCTGCAAAGCACCTCGGCATATTGGTCGGCAAATTCGGACAGCTCGCCAATCGGCGAGTATTTTTTAAAGATAACTTCTCCGTCCGACGCCGTAAATATTTCGAGCGGGTCACCCTCTCTGATACGCATTGTTCTGCGAATTTCCTTAGGAATGACAACTCTGCCGAGATCGTCTATTCTACGCACTATTCCTGTCGCTTTCATAAATTTTGCTCCTTAAAACTTTGTTACTTTTATAGTTTTTCAAACAGTTTTAAAATTATACCGTTTGTTGTTTCAACCTAAACCGATTTATAATTTTTTATTTTTTATGGGTGCTCGGATGGCTGAATAGCATGTATACAGCCGTCAACTGTTTAACATGGTAAATATATATTAAACAGTTGACAACAAAAGTGCGGCTGTGCTAACATTATATAATTAAAATATAAAAATAAACGAACTGTTATAATGTCGAAGTTAGTCAAAACTAACACACTGCGGAGGATCAAAATGACTCTTGATATGTTGAAAAACGGCGAAACGGCCGTAATCAAAACGGTTGGCGGCGAGGGTGCGCTGAGACTGCGCTTCCTTGATATGGGGCTTATTCCGCATACGGCCGTCACTCTTCAAAAGACCGCGCCCATGGGCGACCCGATAGAAATAAGGGTCAGGGGATATGAATTGACGCTCAGGAAGGCAGACGCGAAGCTTATAGAGGTAGAAAAAGCATAAAGCTTTTAATTCGGAAAGGTCAAGGATAATAAATGATATTTGCACTTGCAGGAAATCAAAACTGCGGTAAAACAACACTTTTTAATGCGTTGACAGGCTCAAATCAGCACGTCGGAAATTTTCCGGGCGTTACGGTTGACCAAAAAATGGGAAGCATAAAGGGGGCAAAAAACTGCTCCGTTGTCGACCTTCCCGGTATCTATTCGATAAGACCGTATACACAAGAGGAGATAGTTTCGCGAGACTTTATACTCGACGGCAAGCCCGACGGAATAATCAATATAGTTGACGCCACAAATATTGAGCGTAATCTCTATCTGACCTTGCAGCTTTTGGAGCTGAACCTGCCTATGGTGCTGGCTCTGAATATGATGGACGAAGTCAGGGCAAACGGCGGAACGGTCGATGTCAAAAAGCTCAGCGAGAGCCTCGGCATACCTGTAATTCCGATAAGTGCCGCAAAAAACGAAGGCGTTTCGGAGCTTGCGGATAAAATGGTATATGTCGCAAAAAATCGTATTTTGCCGAAAAGAATAGATTTTTGCTCAGACGGCCCAGTACACCGCTGCATTCACTCGGTAGCCCACGTGATAGAGGATCATGCGCGAAACATCTCGGTCCCTCCGAGATTTTGCTCCACAAAGCTCATAGAGGGCGACGAATATTTTGCCGACAAGCTTGAGCTTGATAAAAACGAACGAGAGCTTATTGAGCACAGCGTTGTGGAAATGGAGCATGATACCGGTCTTGACCGTAATGCGGCTCTTGCCGATATGCGATATACGTTTATCGAAAAGGCGGTTTCTGAGTCGGTGGTTAAGTGCCGTGAAAGCCGAGAACATAAACGAAGCGTGAAAATAGATAAAATACTCACGGGAAAATACACGGCGCTGCCGGTATTTTTCGGTGTAATGTTCCTTGTATTTTGGCTCACCTTTAACGTAATAGGCTCGCGTCTTTCGGATCTGCTGTCACTCGGAATTGACGCGCTGACGGACATATGCGACAGGGGGCTTACCGCATACGGCATAAATCCCATAGTGCACAGCCTTATTATTGACGGTATATTCGCCGGAGTCGGAAGTGTTTTGAGCTTTTTGCCTATAATAGTTACGCTGTTTTTCTTCCTGTCAATTCTCGAAGACACGGGCTATATGGCGCGCGTCGCTTTCGTTATGGATAAGCTTCTCAGAAAAATAGGCCTTTCGGGCAGAAGCTTTGTTCCGATGCTCATAGGCTTCGGCTGCTCCGTGCCTGCGATAATGGCGACGAGGACTCTCTCGTCAGACCGTGACCGCAAAATGACTATTCTTTTGACTCCGTATATGAGCTGTTCCGCAAAAATACCGATATATGCCGTGTTTACGGCGGCATTTTTTACAAAATACCGCGCGCTTGTTATGATAGGACTTTATGCCACGGGTATACTTCTCGGCATAATTGTTGCGCTGATATTAAAAAGGACTGCCTTCCGCGGCGAACCCGTACCGTTTGTAATGGAGCTCCCGAATTACCGTATGCCATCGCCGAAAAGCGTCTTTTTACTGCTTTGGGAAAAAGCGCGTGATTTCCTGCAGAGAGCATTCACCGTAATATTTATTGCGACGATAATAATTTGGTTTTTACAGTCGTTTGATACAAGACTCAATGTTGTGGACGACAGCGCGGACAGCCTGCTCGCCATGATAGGTAAATTTATAGCACCGATATTTAAGCCGCTCGGCTTCGGTGATTGGCGAGCCGTAACGGCGCTTATATCGGGCTTTACCGCAAAAGAAGCCGTTGTAAGTACGCTGTCTGTTCTTATGAATACGGGCACGGCGCAGCTCGGCTCGGTTCTTCCGAGCCTGTTTACGGGGCTTTCGGCTGTCAGCTTCCTTGTGTTTACCCTTTTGTATACACCGTGCGTTGCGGCTGTTGCCACCATTAAAAAGGAACTCGGCTCGCGCATTAAAACAGTCGGCGTTGTATTTATGCAGTGCGCCGTCGCGTACATAGCGTCATTTATAGTTTACAGCGTCGGAGGCCTTTTTGTATGAGTATCGCCGACATTGTGATTATCTGCATTTTGGCGGCGGCTGTGGCGGCGGCAACGGTCTTTATAGTCAGGCGCCGCAAAAAAGGCAAGTGTATAGGCTGCTCCGGCAATTGTGCCGCTTGCGCCGCATCGTCAAACAACAAAAACGCTGATTTAAAAAAGCTTTGACCGATAATAAAAAAAGGAACTGTAAAAACAGCGG
>HF993113.1 GCA_000432435.1 Eubacterium sp. CAG:180 | reverse complement strand
GCAGAAGTGCCGGAAAGTGCCAAAGAGGGCGACTCAGTTCTGCCTGAAGGTTCAGACATAGGTTTGGGAGCAGGATGCCGGGGGTTCGAGTCCCTTCACTCCGACCAAAATTTTGACCGAAAGCGGAAAATAATCTCTGCTTTCGGTCATTTTTATATATTTTTAATTGAGAAGCCGATTTTAAAATTCAAAGCTGCTAATTCAAAGCTGCTTTGATATACGTATTTATATAAAAAATGTTAATTTCCGCATTCAATACTTATCTTATTAAATATTGCGAGAATATCATCTATCGACGTATTCTTTTTATCCTCGCCCACCTTATCAAGTATAATATTGCCCCTGTCCATCATAACAAGGCGCGTGCCGTACTCCACGGCATAGCGAAGATTATGCGTTACCATAACAGCCGTAAGTTTTTTCTGCTTAACCACTTTATCGGTAAGCTCCATAATTATTTCCGCGGTCTTGGGGTCAAGTGCGGCGGTGTGCTCATCAAGGATAAGGAAGTCTATCGGTGTCAGCGTTGCCATAACAAGTGAAACCGCCTGACGTTGTCCGCCCGACAGCGAGCCCATTTTCACGTGCAATTTATCCTCAAGTCCGAGACCGAGCGACGAAAGCTGTTCGCGGTAAAAATCATATCGTTTTTTATTGAGCGCAAATGACAAACCGAAGGGCTTTCCTTTATTGTCGGCAAGCGACATATTTTCGAGTATCGTCATATTCGGGCAATTGCCCATTGAGGGATTTTGGTACACTCTGCCGATATAGGCATAGCGTTCGAAATCTTTTTTCTTATTCACGCACTTGCCGTTTATAAGAACTTCGCCTGCGTTTACGGGTATACTTCCGCATATTATATTCAGCATGGAGGTTTTTCCGCTGCCGTTTGAGCCTATTACGGAGACGAATTCCCCGTCATTTACGGTAAAATTAAAATCGTCGAAAAGGCACATCTCCGTAACGAGCCCGGGATTATATATTTTTGAAATATGCTTAAGCTCCAACATTTTTCTTCACCGAGCCTTTCTGAAGATTGCCGAGAACAAGTATTGCCAGGAACAAAACAGCCGTTATAAGCTTCAAAAGATTCGCAGGCAAGCCGAGGCTTATTGCAATTTGTATGCAAGCTTTGTAAATTACGCTGCCGAATATTACGGCGGTGGTGCCCTTTATAAAGCTTACGCGCCTGAAAAGCGTTGTTCCTATAATCACCGCTGCGAGGCCGAACACTATCTGACCGGTTCCCATCGTCGCGGAAAACGAGCGCTGCTCCTGACAGGCAACGGCACCCGAAAGAGCCACAAGAGCGTTCGATATTACAAGTCCGATTATTTTTATTGTGCCCTTGTCCTTTGAGAGAGAGGTTACAAGTACGCTGTTATCGCCTACCGCGCGAAGCAAAAAGCCGTTTTTTGTCTTAAAGTAAAGGTCAAGAAGCACCTTGCAGACTATCATCAGAATTGCGGAAACGATAAGTTTTCTTAAAATAAGCGACATCGACCCGAAAACCGACATTGTAGCGGGAGATGTAAATATAGTATCTTTTTCACGCGCGATTGAAAGATTCGAACCGGCTATCTGCAGATTTATTGAAAATAAAGCCGTCATTGTTATAATACCCGAAAGCAGGTCGCGTACCTTCAAACGGACGTGGATAAATCCCGTGACAAATCCGGCGAGAGCTCCGACAAGAAAAGATATTAAAAGAGCGAGATACGGATTTACGCCCTTTACAAGTAAAACAGCCGTTACGGCAGCTCCCAAAGGGAAACTGCCGTCTACGGTGAGATCGGGAAAATCCAATATTTTATATGTAATATATACGCCGAAGGAGAGAAGAGCGTATATAAAGCCTTGAGTTAACGTGCTTATAATAAGATCCAGCATTTTTTTACACTACCTTATTTACATTCTATTGCCTTTGCGGCTAAATCCGACGGAACGGTAATTCCCATAGCGCTTGCTGCGTCGGAATTTATATATGTGCTGTACTCGGTCACTGTTTCGTACGGAATGTCGGAAGCCTTAGCTTCTCCCTTTAAAATCCGAGCGGCAAGCTTGCCTGCCATTTTGCCGAGCTCCACATAATCGATACCGGCAGACGCCACACAGCCTTTTTTAACCTGCTCAATTTCGCTACCGTATACGGGAATACCTGCGGCATTGGTTTTTTCAAGTATTGACGGAAGAACGCCTACAACATTATTGTCGGTAAGGTTTGTGATGCAATCAACCTTCTTGTTTATAAGAGTATCGGCAGCCTGTGTAACGGACGCCTGATCGGCAACGCCTGTGGCTTCGATAGTAAATCCGTAGTTGCCTGCTTTTTCTTTATACTCGGCGATTGCTGATACCGAATTCGGTTCGCTTGTTGTGTAAATGATACCGATTGTTTTTGCATCAGGCTGGAGTTTTCTGATAAGCTCAAGCTGCGGGTCAACGGGAAGCTTATCCGAAACGCCCGTAATGTTGCCTGTTGTAAGACCTGCTTCACCGGGGTCTGTTATGGCGTTGAATACAACCGGAATGTTCTTATCCTCTGCCGCAGCGTAGCAAGCTGTTGCCGAGGAGGTTGCTATGGCGCACATAAGCGCGACGTTTTTGGAAGAGAAGTTATTGGCAATCTGTGTTGCGGTGGCATTGTCAAACGAAGCATTCTGATAATCTATTGTGTAATCCTCACCCTCTGTGAGTCCGGCCTCCTTAAGACCGAGAAGGAAGCCCTCGCGGCAATTATCAAGCGAGGCGTGCTCACCGTACTGACTGATGCCTATTACCGGAACCTTGTCTTTTTTCGCCGTACAGCCTACGAAGAATATTGTTATTGACGCTAAAATTACCGCTATCGTTATTTTTACTTTTTTCATAATGATGACTCCTTAATTTTTAAAATAAATCAGTGTACAATGTTATATTTTAAAAATCGCCATCGTCTTAAATAATATTGCATTCTTTTCTCCTTAATAAGCAAATAAAAAAAGCCTTATCCCATATATGGGACAAGACTTTGAATCCTGCGGTACCACCCAAATTGCCGGATAAACCGACCGCTCGTTTCTTATACTTACATATAAGCCGCTCTGATAACGGGTACGGAACCCGTCGGCCGCTACTCACAAACGCTTTCGTGCCGCCCTCATAAGTCCATTCGCTGTACTCTCCCCTGCGGTATTTCCACCGACAACCGCTCTCTGCAAGCTTTAAGTAAAGCTACTCTTCTTAATCACAGGTTTTTTAGATGTTGCCACAATGTTATCACGCCGTTCTTTCTTTGTCAAGAAAAAATTACAAATATTTTTAAATCGTTATTTAGTGGGCAAAATGTCTTATATCGGTACATATCACGAAAAAATGCTTTGCTTTGCGGAATAATTGAATAAATACAAGGCAAAAATCTTGATTTTAGTGAGACATTGTGCTAAAATGTACGAATAATATCGTCAAGAATACCTGTGATTTAGCAATAATTGGTTATTTGAGACAATAATATAAAAAGACTTCTATGTCTTTTGAAAAAAATACACAAATTAACAGGGGGTCTATCATTTGACCAAGTACATCATCAAGCGCATAGCAATGGGCTTGCTCAGCATTTTCATTGTTGCCACGCTGACGTTTTTCCTTATGAACCTTGTTCCCGGCGGTCCGTTCGTTGCGGAAAAATCCATAAGCAAGGCTGCACAGGAAGCTCTCGCAGCAAAATACGGATTGGACAAGCCTTTATTTGAGCAATATATAACCTATATTACCGATTTTATCAAGGGCGATATGGGCGTAAGCTTACGTCAAAGAGGAAGAACCGTATCGGACATTATTTTTTCTAAATTCCCCGTATCGGCAAAGCTCGCCGGAATAGCTGTTCTCGTCTCTCTTCTTGTAGGCATACCGCTCGGATGTCTTTCGGCATACAACCGAGGTAAATTTGCCGATAACTTTATTATAGTGCTCGCGACGTGCGGTATCGCAATACCGAGCTTTATAATCAGCGTAATTTTACTGTATACATTCGGCAGCAAGCTAAACCTACTGCCAACGGTAGGTCTTAACACGCTGTCATCATATATAATGCCGGTGACGGCGCTGTCGGTTTACCCTACGGCATATATAACGCGGCTTATGCGCTCAAGTCTTTTGGACGTTATGGGGCAGGATTATATAAGAACGGCAAAAGCCAAAGGCCTTTCAAACTTCAAAATACTCTTCAAGCATGCTCTCAGAAACGCAATACTCCCCGTAATAACATACGTCGGACCAATGCTCGCAAGCCTTATGACGGGTTCGTTTATAGTAGAACAGATATTTGCAATACCCGGTCTCGGCCGTGAATTTGTTTCGGCCATAGTCAACCGCGACTACACCATGATAATGGGAACAACAATTGTCCTTGCGACACTTATCATAGTTGCAAACGTCATAGTTGACATACTGTATAAAATAATCGACCCGAGAATCAAACTTAAGTAAGGAGCGGCATCGCCGATGAACAAAAAATTTCCGAGTCTGCATTTGAAGGCAGACGATTTTATACCGGCTACAACGACGGAAAAAGAAAACCTTGTTGTAATGCGAGACAGCGTCAACTTTTGGAAGGACGGCCTCAGACGTCTGCGTAAAAACAAGGTTGCCATGATAAGTCTTGTCTTTATTTTACTGATAGTGGTTTTTGCTTACATTCTTCCCAGCTTTTGGCCGTACAGCTATGAGCAGCAAATAAAATACAGCGAGAACCTCTCCCCGTTTCAGTACAGCGAAACAGAACAGGCGCAAATAGACGCGGGTCAAAAGGTATTTCCTCACATCTGCGGAACGGATAAGCTCGGCAGAGACTTTGCCGTTCGCCTTATGATGGGCACAAGAATAAGCCTTACGGTAGGTCTTGTGTGCGCAGCGCTGGTTCTTATAGTCGGCTCGCTGTTCGGTGCAATAGCCGGTTTTGCCGGCGGTTGGGTCGATAATATAATGATGCGTTTTACCGACATTTTATATACCATTCCCGATATACTTTTAATAATTCTGCTTGCAACCTCCCTAAAGCCGCGACTCGAAGCGCTCTCTGCTAATCCGGGTTTTACTTGGATGCAGAGAATGGGACCGAACCTTATAGCAATATTCCTTGTATTCGTTTTGATATACTGGGTAGGTATGGCAAGAATAACACGTTCTCAAATACTTGTACTCAAGGAGTCCGAATACGTTACCGCGGCAAGAGCACTCGGTGCAAGCAATTCGCGTATAATCAGAAAGCACCTTTTGACGAACTGCATAGGTACTCTTATAGTAACAACCACACTTCAGATACCCTCCGCAATATTTACCGAAAGCTATTTGAGTTTCCTCGGACTCGGCGTTACGGCTCCCATGCCGTCGCTCGGTTCTCTTGCCACGGAGGCCGTAAAGGGTATGAACACTTATCCATATCTGCTGTTTTTACCGGCGCTACTGATAAGCGTTATCATACTTGCCTTTAACCTTCTCGGAGACGGGCTGCGCGACGCGTTCGACCCGAAACTCAAAAACTAAAGGAGGGTAAATATTTTGAGTGAAAAACTTTTGGAAATAAAAGACGAGAAGCTGTCGTTCTTTACTCCCGCAGGCGAAGTCAAAGCACTTAACGGCGTTTCGTTTTCGATGGATGAAGGCGAGGTTCTCGGAATAGTCGGTGAATCTGGTTCGGGAAAATCCGTCACAGCATATTCAATAATGGGGCTTACCGCATACCCTGGCAAGCTTATAGGCGGAACAATCAGATTTAACGGTCACGAAATTGAAAAGATGACCGATAAGGATTTCAGAAAGATAAGAGGAAACGAGGTTTCCATAATATTTCAGGACCCTATGACGAGCCTTAATCCCGTTTACACAATAGGCAACCAGATAACAGAGGTTATAAGGCTGCATACGGATAAAGACAAAAAACAGGCATATGAGCGCGCTAAGGAGCTTTTGGAGCTTGTAGGCATTAACGAGCCTACCAAGCGACTTAAACAGTATCCGCACGAGCTTTCGGGCGGTATGCGCCAGAGAGTTATGATTGCCATAGCTCTTGCCTGCGAGCCGAAGCTTTTAATAGCCGACGAACCTACAACGGCTCTTGACGTCACAATTCAGGCGCAGATACTTGACCTTATGCAGGATTTGCGTAAAAAGCTCGGAATGAGCATAATTATGATAACTCACGACCTTGGCGTTGTCGCGAGTATGTGCGAAAAAATTGCAGTTATGTATGCGGGTCATATAGTTGAATACGGCACGGCAGACGAGATATTTTATGAGCCGAAGCACGAATACACAAAGGGTCTTATAAAATCCATTCCGAAGCTGAATGTCGAAAGTAAGGAAAGGCTTGTACCGATTGAAGGGCAGCCGGTCGATCTTCTCAACCCGCCGGCAGGGTGTCCGTTTGCACCGAGATGTTCAAAATGCATGAAGATATGCTTAAAGCAAATGCCGCCGAAAACGGTTTTAAGCGACACACATTACAGCCATTGCTGGCTGCTTCAAAAAGAAGAATTTGAGGAAGGAGAGAAAGACTGTGAGTGACGATAAAAAGCTCATAGAAGTACAGCACTTGCAGCAGTACTTTCCTGCCGGAGGCAGAGGCAAAAAGAAAAAATACGTTCAGGCGGTAGACGATGTTTCGTTTTATATAAAAAAAGGCGAAACTCTCGGGCTCGTCGGCGAATCCGGCTGCGGTAAAACCACAGTAGGGCGCACTCTTTTAAGGCTTTACGAGCCCACAGACGGAACAATAATATATGACGGAGACGTCATATTTGACAAAAAGAAAAAAATCGCGGTGAATATGCTCCCCTACCGAAGAAAGATGCAGATGGTATTTCAGGACCCGTATGCAAGTCTTGACCCGCGTATGACGATAGGAGATATTGTAGGCGAAGCCATTGATATTCATCATCTTGCCGCCAACAAAAAGGAAAGACGCGACAAAATCATATCGCTTCTTGAGACCGTCGGTCTTAACAGCGAACACGCCAACCGCTATCCGCACGAGTTTTCGGGCGGTCAGAGGCAGCGCGTAGGCATAGCGAGAGCTCTTGCGGTAAATCCGGAATTTATCGTATGCGACGAGCCTGTATCGGCTCTTGACGTTTCAATCCAGGCACAAGTCGTCAATATGTTTGAGGATTTGCAGAACGAGCTCGGTCTCACCTACCTTTTCATAGCGCACGATTTAAGCGTCGTAAGACATATTTCAAACCGTATAGGCGTAATGTATCTCGGCAAGCTCGTTGAGCTCGCCGACAGCTACGAGCTTATAACACACAGCGCGCATCCATACACTAAGAGCCTTATTTCGGCTATACCTGAGGCGGACCCGATAATTGCACGCTCCTCTCACAGAATTCCTCTTGAGGGCGATGTTCCGAGTCCGCTGAATCCCCCGAGCGGATGCCGTTTCAGGACCCGCTGCCCGTATGCCGACGGCCTTTGCGCCGAAAAATGCCCGGAGCTTCGCGAAATCTCGGCAGGCCATTTTGCAGCTTGCCATCACCTTGACAAGGTAAAATAGTTGTTTATTGTGCATCTGGAGCACAATGGATATATTTTTAAGCAGCGCGAGTTGCTATAAGAAGGAGATGTATTTAATGAAAACCAAAAGACTTATTGCTGTGATACTCGCAGTTGTCATGTGTCTGTCGGCAATGGCACTCCTGAGTTCATGCGGTAACAGCAAA
Organism: Eubacterium sp. CAG:180; assembly: GCA_000432435.1. Classification (GTDB taxonomy): domain Bacteria; phylum Bacillota; class Clostridia; order Oscillospirales; family Acutalibacteraceae; genus Fimenecus. The sequence continues at coordinate 5,004 of HF993113.1, read as the reverse complement.
AAGGACGACGCCGGTATAACGGTTCAGATAGGACCTAACCCCGAAACGCTCGATCCCGCTCTTAACAGTGCTGTTGACGGCGGCAATATGCTCATCACGCTCTATGAGACACTTCTCATAATTGATGAGGACAACAAGGTTCAGCCCGGTCAGGCTGAAAAGTACACTGTAAGCGATGACGGTCTTACTTGGACTTTCACAATGCGTGACGGTCTTAAATGGTCTGACGGCACCGAGCTTAATGCCAAGGACTTTGAGTATACCTTTAAGCGCCTTACAAACACAGAGCTTGCCGCTCCCTATGCCGAGACTGTTATCGGTATGGTTGAGGGCTATCAGGACGCTATCGGCAATCCGGATGAAGACGGTAAGCCCACTACTACTCCCGATCCCGACAAGCTTAACGTTGTAGCAAGCGAGGACGGCAAAACTCTTACAGTCAAGCTTGCTTACCCCTGCTCTTACTTTGACAAAATCGTTGCATTCGGCACTATGAGCCCCGTACAGAAGGCTACCGTTGAAGCTAACGGTGACTCTTGGGCTACAAAACCCGATACTTATGTCTGCAACGGTCCGTACATGATTACCGAATGGACTCCCGGTGAGCGCATTGTATGCAAAAAGAACCCGAACTACAAAGGTGGTTGGGATTCAAAGCGCATAGTTAACAACAAGCTCACATTCTTGCTTCTCGAAAACTCAAGTGCTTCCTTCACCGCATACAACAGCGGCGAGGCTCAGCTCATTAAGGATGTTCCCACCGAGGAAATCCCGACTCTCAAGAAGGCTGCTGACGGCGGAGAATTCTATGTTGACACCAATCTCGGCACCTACTATCTCAGCATGAACCTTAACAAGGCTCCCTTCAACAACAAGAATGTCCGCAAGGCTCTTAACCTTGCAATTGACCGCGACTACATTGCAAACACCATAATGCAGGGCACATACTCCCCCGCCTATAACTTTGCAGGTCCCGGTGTTGTTGATAACGAGGGTATGTTCTTCGATAACGCAGTTAAGGAAAACGGCGGAGAGACCTATATCAGCAAGGATTATCAGGCTAATCTCGAGGAGGCTAAAAAGGCTCTCGCAGAGGCAGGATATCCCGACGGTAAGGGCTTCCCGACCATCACCTACTCAACAAACGATGCAGGTTACCACAAGGCTGTTGCAGAGTATCTCCAGAGTGCTTATGCTCAGCTCGGTATCACTATGAAGATTGACATTGTTGAATGGTCTTCATTCACTCCTCAGCGTCGTGCAGGCAATTACGATATGGCTCGCAACGGCTGGGTAATGGACTATAATGACGCCTCAAATATACTTGAGCTCTTCGTTTCTACCAACGGCAACAACGACGGTAAATACAACAGCTCTGCTTTTGACGCTGACATTGCTAACTCTAAGGTTGCAGACTCCGCAGCTCACTTTGCGGCTCTCCACGCGGCTGAAAAGACCATGATGGAAGATTACGCCTGCATCCCCGTTGCTTATTACAATGACTTCTGGCTCCAGAAGCCCGAGCTTAAGGGCGTATGGCACAGCCCGTACGGCTATTGGTACTTCCAGTATGCTACCCTTGAGAAGTAATTTCTCTTAAGACACTAAGCGCAAAAAAAGATCGCCCGTATCGTTTAAGATACGGGCGGTTTTTATATGCTTGAAAAGATAATAGCCGTATGTTAAAATCATTTTGTACCGAAAAGGCATAATTTCTTCAGATAGGAATGAATAAGATGAGTGTTATTGACAGATTTTTAAGATACGTCGAATTCGAAACGACCTCAAACGAAAACAGCGAGAGCATACCGTCAACGGAAAAACAAACAGTTCTTGCGGATTACCTTGTAAAAGAGCTGAAAAGCATAGGTGTAAGTGACGCTTACCGTGATAAATACGGTTATGTTTACGGACATATACCTGCGACAAAAGGATTTGAGAAGCTTCCCAAAATCGGATTAATTTCTCATATGGACACATCCCCCGATGTCAGCGGAAAAGACGTCAAAGCCAAAATAATAAAATTTGACGGCACAAATGCGCCGATGATAGATGCCAAATATTCGGGCGAGGATATTATAGTTACCGACCGAACAACGCTTCTCGGCGCGGATGACAAGGCCGGTGTTGCCGAAATAATCGAGGCGTGCCGCGAAATTTGCGATGACGCAGAGCTTTGCCACGGCAAAATTTCAATTTGTTTTACACCCGATGAAGAAATAGGCAGAGGTGCCGACAAGTTTGATTTTGAAACCTTTGACGCGGATTTTGCATATACCGTTGACGGCGGAGAGCTTGGCGGAATAGAATATGAAAACTTCAACGCGGCAGGTGCAAAAATAACCTTCAACGGAGTCAACACGCATCCCGGCACGGCTAAAAACAAGATGAAAAACGCTGTTTTGTATCTTGCGGAATTTATAAATATGCTTCCTGCCGCCGAAGCTCCCGCGCACACCGAAAATCGCGAGGGATTTTATCACGTTTCATCGGTTAACGGCAACGAGAGCAAGGCAACTCTTCATATGATAATCAGAGATCACAACAAGCAAAGCTTTGCAAAGCGCAAGGAATTTATTACCGTACTTGTTGAATTTTTCAACCGCAAATACGGAGAAAACACGGTTTCGGCTGAAATTAAAGACAGCTATTACAATATGCTTGATGTCATTAAAGAGCATATAGACATAGTAGAACGAGCAAAAAAAGCAATGCGTAAATCCGGTGTGGAGCCGCAAATTACACCGATACGCGGCGGAACCGACGGTGCAAGGCTTTCGTTTGAGGGTCTGCCCTGCCCCAACCTTTCAACCGGTGGAATGAACTTCCACAGTATTTATGAAGCAATACCTGTAAATGCTATGCTCAAGATGGTTGAGGTCATTAAAAACTTAGTAAGCAAATAATTGAATAAAGAAAAAGTCCCGTGAAGTTTACTCTCCTTCACGGGACTGCTTTTATGTATTATTTTTATAACTGCGGTATTCTCTTTCTATCCAAGCCATTAACAGATTAACTATCCGCCTTTGCTCGTCATAAGACAATTCTCTGCCCTTTTCTACATGATACCACTTATTTAAACACCCTCGACAGCAGCAGGCGCAGGCATGCTGAGCCTTAAACACGGGGTGACCGCGCATCGGCGTTTGCTTACCGTCGTTTGGTATAACCGCCGGTGCAAGACGTTTCTTTATAAAATCCTCCGCATGGCTTTTTACGGTATCCAAGCCTTTTTTGTCGATATAATTTATATCCTCATCGGACAGATGGAATTTAGCTCTGAAAGCAGATTTTTGAAGCCTTGAGAGTGCTTCGTCAACAGTCAACCGAAAACTCCTCTTTTCAGTAAAAATCAAGATAAGCATACACCCTTTTGACTGCTTTTGCAATGACTCGTTTTTTGCTCGACAGCAGAATACTATCTTGACAGCTTCACTTTTTTCATCATAACAGCCGAATACACAAATACAACGGCTTCTGTTATAGGCATTGCCCACCAAACTGCATTTCCGCCGAAAGCAACAGGCAATAAAAGTATCAGAGCACCGCTTATTACAATACCTCTTGCAACGGATGCGATAAGTGATATCTTGGCTCTCATAATAGCCTGGAAATAGTACGTTGAATAGATATTGAACGGCAGCAGTATAAATGAAATCGCATAAATTCTGATTATTCCGGGAGCTATTGACAGCACCTCGGGAGTGGGCGTCATAAACAGCTTTATAAACACCTGCGGCATAGCCATAGAAAGAACCGTCCAAATTGCTCCGAAAACGGCAGCAGTTATGATATTGTACTTAAGCATTGTCTTAATTCTGTCTGTAAGTCCGGCACCGAAATTACGCGAAATTACAGGCTGTGCCGCCTGACCGATACCGTAAGAGCAGCACTGTACAAGAGTGCCTACAACAACTATTACTCCGTAAACCGCAAGTGCGTCCGTACCGAGATACTCCATTACACGGCGGTTAAACAGCATTGTGGCTATGCCCATTGCCACGTCAACTATAAACGAAGAAAATCCGTTGACGCTTATCATTTTAAAGCTGTTAAGTATTCTTAGAGGCTTTACGAATTTCAACGTATTCTTTTTGCCGATAAAATGCGTAAGCATCACAAGAACGGACATTGAAGCTCCCATTGCCGTTGCAATTCCCGCGCCTTTAATTCCCATATCCAATGTGAACACAAAGAAATAATCTCCGAACACATTGAATATACCACCGAAAATAACGGCTTTTGTGGCTCTGCCGGGGTCACCGTCATTACGGAGAAACGACGAGAGCAGATTTATAAATACATATACGGGAACAGTAAGCTTTGGGGCTACCATATATTCTTTGCAAAGCGGCATAAGTGCGTCATTTGCGCCGAAAAGCCTGAGAAGCGGTTCCTCGCAGACCCACACCAAGACCCAAAGTATCAACGCCCATAAAACTCCGAGTATAAATGCAGAGGTAAAATATCCGTTTGCCTCTTTTACGTCATCGCGTTCTCCCCTTGCGACGGCATAAATCACCGAGCCGCCTATACCGCACAAAAGCCCAAAGCTGTATATAATATTCCAAATCGGGGCAATTACCGCCATTGCGGCAGAGCCGTCCGGTCCGTGATACTGTCCTACCATAGCCATATCCACAAGTCCGTAAATGCACGCTATCAGTGCACTTCCGAATGAAGCTATAAAAAATTTACGGTAAAGCTTACCGACATTATCCTTTAAAAGATCCATACCTACTCCTTGAATATTAAAAAAGACCGGATATGGAACGGGCATTTCAGCCTGCACCTTATCCGGCTTGTTATTTCCATACGATAACCAGCCCTCCGAGTGAGCTATTGTATTGTATCAACTTTTGTAATCAAAGTCAAGAATTTTCAATGAGGAGGAAATTGAGAAGAGCATTGCAGCCCTTTTCTATGTCATTGTATGCTTTGTCAAAGTCGCCCGAATACCACGGGTCGGCAACGTCGGAATTGCTTCCCGTAAACTCAAGCAAT
>HF993112.1 GCA_000432435.1 Eubacterium sp. CAG:180 | reverse complement strand
CGGTTGGGATATAGAAATTCCCACGACCATGCCTGCCGAAAATATAACGCTCAAAGCGAGATGGAAAGACATTGAAAAACCCACGGGCGAAATTATCATAGGCACAAATAAATGGCGCGAATTCTTAAACAAGCTGACCTTCGGTCTGTTCTTTAAGGACACGCAGGAGGTAACGATAAACGCTTCCGATAACAGCGGAACCGTGTTTGTCTCTTATCTGGTAACAAATCGGGACCTCTCTGAGACGGAGCTCGGCTCTCTTGTGTACCGTGCGTATGATGAGCCGTTTTTAATAGAGCCTAACGGAGAATATATTGTTTATGCAATGCTCGTTGATGAGAGCCTGAACATCACATATCTTCGCTCCGACCGCATAACGCTCGATAATATCCGGCCTGTAATCGGCGGCATTGAAAACGGCAAGACCTACTGCGAGGCACAGACAGTTACAATTGACGAGAAGTATATAGATACAGTTACCGTAAACGGCACAAAGGTCACGCTTGATGAAAACAGCGGCTTTACTCTCTCTCCTGCGGACGGCGAACAGAAAATCATTGTCACCGATAAGGCAGGCAACACCGCCGAGATGACCGTGACGATAAACGACGGGCACACCTTCGGTGAATGGACATCAAACGGCGACGGCACGCATAGCCGTAAATGCACCGTGGACGGCTGCAAGGGTGTTGAAACAATGGCTTGCTCGGGCGGAAATGCAACCTGCGCCGAAAAAGCGGTATGCGAATACTGCGGCAAGGCTTACGGAAAGCCTGATTCAAACAATCACACCGACTTAAAGCACATCGATGCAAAGGCGGCAACTAAGACTGCCGAGGGCAATATCGAGTATTGGTACTGCGGCGGCTGTGATAAGTATTACAGCGACAAAGACGGTATAAACGAAATTAAAAAAGCTGACACCGTAACGGCTAAGCTGCCGGGCAATCCGAAGTCTCCCCGAACCGGCAATGCAAGCGACCTCGCTTTATGGATTTCCCTGCTGCTTGTCAGCGGCGGCGTAACAGGCGTCACGGCGGGCCTGCGCAAAAAGAAAAAACACAAAGTATAATTTTTTTCGTTTCCCTTTTCTGCTTTTACGGCAGTAAAAAGCCTCCGTTATTAAGACGGAGGCTTTCGTTTATTGCGACTTATGCATATTCTCGATTTTTTTAATGTATTCGGTGCTGTTCTCAAGAAATTTCCGAGTATCGAAGGACTCGTTTTTAAGGCTGTTTTGAATAATAATACCATCGGAAACCATCAAAATAAGCCAAGTGAAATAGTCGGCCGAAACAACGTCTGTTCTCTCGGCGATTTTTGCCGAAATGAGTTTTTGGAATTCATCATAGCGATGAATCAGCTTAGCTCTGATTTCCTCGTCGCCGAGCAATGCCGCGTCAAAGAGGTGAAGCCTGAGCCCGGCATAGGCTATATTTCTCTCGATTACATAATTTACAAGACGGTGCGGCGAGGTATCCTTTTCCTTGTTTTCCGTCCATTGTATCAGCTCGTCCCATTGGCGCGAAAGATAGCGGTCGGTAACGGCAAAAAGTATTTCGTTTTTGCTTTTATAATAGTAATACAGCGTGCCCTTCGAAATATTCGCCTTTTCGGCTATTTTCGCGAGAGTCACCTCCGAAAAGGAATTTACCTTTAAAAGCTCCTCAGCAGTATCAAGTATGATTTCGTTTATATTTTCGGGTCTTTGAGCTGCCATAATACCCTCCTGCAAAATTTCTTAAAGTATAACACGAACAATCGGCAATGTCTACAAAACAATATTCACAAAAAAAATACGTAAGAGTGATTTTTTTAGTTAAAAGTATTGACAAACGCTTTTTTCGGAATTATACTTTGCTTATGAGTCGGTCAGTTAACCGACATATTTTTTATGCACAGTCGGGCGTGTGACCGACTGCAAGGCTGATTAAAAGAGGCTTGAAGTTATGAACATATCATCAATTAACAAAAAATTGAAAAAGACTTTCGGCGGAAAATTCAGTGCTTCAAAGGAGAACGGCTCGATTTTTGTTCGAGGCAAAAGCTCCGATTGGGGCGAAATCGTCGCGGCTTGCCAAGCGGCGGCAAAAAAATTCAGCACAACGCATATTGTCAACGATATTGTTTACACGGGCGAGCAGCCCGCTCCGACGCGTCTGCCGTCTCTCAAGGATGATTTCCTCGATGGCAGAACACCCGACGTGCTTGTTATCGGCGGCGGCATTTCAGGTGCTTCGATAGCAAGAGAGCTGACCAAGTGGAAGCTTGACGTTTTACTTGTAGACAAGGAGGCGGACCTTGCGCTTCAGGCGTCGGGACGCAACGACGGCGAGGTGCACCCCGGAATCGACCTCGGCAAAGGCTCACTCAAACACAAGTACATTCGCCGCGCAAACCATATGTATGCAGACGTTTGCCGCGAGCTTGACGTTCCGTTTAAGCAGGTAGGTCAATATGTGCTTTTCCGCAACGCCGCGCTGAAGCCGCTTATCGGTCTGTATGCTTTTTGGCGGAAGCATCACGACGGCATAGAGGACACCGAGATAATCTCGGGCAAGGAGCTTATGCGCCGCGAGCCGAACCTCACACCGGAAACAAAATTCGCAATGTATAATCCGAGCGCAGGCTGTGTTTGCCCGTACGGACTCACCATAGCCTATGCCGAAAACGCCGTTCAAAACGGCGCGCAGGTAAGTCTTAACACCGCCGTGCTCTCCATGGCGGTGTCGGAGCATAACATCATAAGCGTTACCACCAACAGAGGCGTTATTCATCCGAAAATCGTTATCAACGCCGCAGGCGTTTTTGCCGAGGATATTGCCGCCATGGCGGATGACAGATTTTTCTCGATTCATCCGCGTCGAGGAACCAACTCGATTCTTGACCAAAAAGCAGGCGCATATATGCACTCGGTAGCCTCCGTAAAGGACATAAGCGTTCACGGTAAAACCCATTCAAAGGGCGGCGGCATATTGCACACCGTCCACGATAATCTTCTCGTAGGACCCGACGCCGTAGAAACGGTTGAAAAGGAAAACACGGAAACACGTGCCGAGAGCATTAAAACCGTCTTCGACAAGCAGACTCAAACAATGCCGGCGCTGTCAAAACGTGATATAATCACTTATTTCACGGGCGTTCGCGCTCCTACCTTTGAGGAGGATTTTATACTTGAACCCGGCAGAAGAACAAGGAACTTGATTCACGTAGCCGGTATTCAATCCCCCGGACTTACAACTGCTCCCGCGGTTGCCGTCGATATGGCGGAGCTTGCGGTCAATATGCTCGGCAAGACCGAGACGGTTGAAAAAAACAACAATTATAATCCTATTCGCAAGGGCGTTCCCGTGCTTCGCGAAATGGACGACGATACAAGAGAAAAAATGATAGCCGAAAATCCCGACTACGGCGAGATTATTTGCCGCTGCGAGCAAATCAGCAAGGGCGAAATTCTCGACGCTTTGAAATCCCCGATATGCGTTCCGACGGTTGACGGTATCAAAAAGCGCATAAGACCGGGAATGGGACGTTGTCAGGGCGGCTTCTGTTCGCCGCTTGTCACCAAAATAATTGCCGAATTTCTCGGCGTTCCGCTGTATGAGGTTAAAAAATCCTCGGCGGAAGCGGTGATAACATACGGCGAAACAAAGGTAACCGAAGGAGGCGAAGAGTGATGACGACAGGTAACTATGACGTACTCGTTGTCGGCGGCGGTCCTGCCGGTCTTGCGGCGGCGATAAGCGCTCACGATAACGGTGCCAAGGTTCTCCTTCTTGAAAGAGAGGCAAGGCTCGGAGGAATACTCAAGCAGTGCATTCACGACGGTTTCGGTCTTCATCACTTCGGCGAGCAGCTCTCAGGTCCTGAATACGCCGAGCGGTTTGAGGATGAGCTGTACAAACGCAATATCGAATACAGCACCCTTACGTTTGTCACGAAAATAGACAAAAACGGCGACGGAAGCTTTTCGGTGCATACCGTCGGCAGAAGCGGCGTTTCGATATTCACGGCAAAAGCGCTTGTGCTGGCTACGGGCTGCCGCGAGCGTACCGCCAAGCAGGTATTTATTCACGGCACGCGTCCTGCAGGCGTTTTCACGGCCGGAACCGCACAGCATTTTACAAATCTGCTCGGGCTTATGCCCGCCAAAAAATGCGTAATTCTCGGCTCGGGAGATATAGGACTTATCATGGCACGCCGGCTTACGCTTGAGGGCGCAAAGGTTCTCGGCGTTTATGAGGCAAAGCCTACGCCGTCGGGACTTACGAGAAACCTGCATCAATGCCTGCACGATTATGATATTCCGCTGCACCTGTCGCACACCGTCACTCGCGTGTTCGGAGTTGACAGGCTCGAAGCGGTTGAGATTTCAAAGGTTGACGAAAATATGGCTCCGATACCCGGCACACAGAGCCGCGTCGAATGTGACACGCTGATTCTCTCGGTCGGATTGATTCCGGAAAACGAGCTCGCCGAGTCCGTCGGAGTAAAGCTTGACCAACGCACAAAGGGTCCCGTATGCGACGGTCAGTGTATGACGAGTGCCGACGGCGTATTCAGCTGCGGCAACGCTTTGCACGTCAACGATTTGGTTGACTTTGTTTCGCAGAACGCCGAGCAGGCGGGAAAATCAGCCGCTGCTTATTCGGGCAGAGAAAGACGGCTTATTGAGATAACCCCGGGCGACGGTTTATTGTACGCAGTGCCGCAAAGGCTCAATCTCAACGAGGATAACAGTAAAACAGACCTGTATTTCCGCGTCCGCGAGGAGGAAAACAACTGTGTGCTTCATATTTACGCGGACGGCAAGGAAATACTTAAAAAGCGTTACGCATTTATGCGTCCGCCCGAAATGGAAAATCTCACGATTGATTTCAGCGCATGCGAATTAAACGAAAACAGCCGAGTGGAGCTTCGGCTGGAAAGACTCGGTAAAGGAGACGGTGTAAAATGACAAAAGAATTGGTTTGCATCGTTTGTCCCCGTTCGTGCAGAATGACGATTACATCAGACGGCGACGAGCTTGTTGTGACCGGCAACACCTGCAAAAGGGGCAAAGAATTCGCCGTAAGCGAAATGACCGACCCGCGTCGTACCGTTTGCACAACGGTGCGCACCGCCTTCCCTTCGGTACCGGTTCTGCCCGTTCGCGTATCGGGGCCGATTCCCAAAAACAGAATTTTCGACCTGATGCACGAGGTAAACCGTATCACCGTTTCAAAACGACTCGGACGAGAGGAAGTCGTTGTACCGAATATTCTCAATCTCGGCGTGGATTTGATTGCAACAAGCAATATCCTGAAGGACGAGAAGAAGCAACCTTAAAAAAGAAAGAGGGGAAAATCTTTAATGGAACAGTCACTTGTGCTGACCTTTGACGTCGGCACGCAGAGTGCAAGATGCTTGCTTGTCAATGAGAGTGGAGACTTTGAGGATAAGGAGCAGCAAAAATACAAGGTTCCTTATTTATCAAAACAGCCCGGATGGGCAGAACAGACCCCGGATTTTTATTTTAACATTATAGCCGAAATGTCAAAAAAGGTTATCGAGAGAAATGCCGATAAGCTTGACCGCATAACAGCCGTATGCCTTACCTGCATACGTGACACGGTGCTTTGCCTTGACAAAGACAAACGTCCGCTTCGCGACATAATATTATGGCTCGACGAGCGTGAGGCCGACGAGGACGGGCGGATTCCGGCAGCAAAACGCGCATTGTTTTCGCTTGTGGGAATGGGAGAATCGGTAGATATGATTTACCGAGCCTCTACCGGCAACTGGATTATGCAAAATGAGCCCGAAATATGGGCCAAAACAGACAAATACGTTATGCTGCCGTCATATCTCAACTATCTTTTGACGGGCGAGCTTAAGGATTCCGTGGCAAATATGATAGGTCACGTACCGTTTGATTACAAAAACCGCCGTTGGATGAAACCCGGTGCTCTCACGCGCTGCGTGTGCAATGTTCCGTCCGAAAAGCTCTGTGAGCTTGTTCCGTCGGGCGAGGTTATAGGTAAAATCACAAAAGATGCGTCCGAAAAAACGGGCATCCCAATGGGACTTCCGCTTATAGCAACCGGCTCCGACAAGGGCTGTGAAACCATCGGTATGTCCGTTGTAAAATCAAACCGAGCGGCAATTTCTTTCGGCACGACCTCAACCTTACAGATGGCGGTTAAAAAATATTTTGAACCGCAGCCTTATATGCCGGCTTATCCGGCTGTTCCGAACGATATGTTCAATCCCGAATTCGAGGTCTATCGCGGATTTTGGATGATTTCGTGGTTTATAGAGCAGTTTGCCGCGAAGGATAAGGTTGACGCCGCCGAGGAGGGCGTTTGCATAGAGCGTTATCTTGACGATAAAATCAAGGATATTGAGGCCGGCTCCGGCGGACTTATTTTACAGCCGTTTTGGACTCCGGGCATCACGAACCCGAACGCGAGCGGCGCAATTATAGGCTTTTCGGATTTCCATACGCGTTATCATTTGTATCGCGCCATAATAGAGGGCATCTGCTTAGAGCTGTACCACGGGCTCGTTAAAATGCAAAAACGCTCAAGCGTCACGGTAGATGAGCTTTATGCCGGCGGAGGCGGCTCCAGCAGCCCTGTCGTATGTCAAATTGCCGCAGATGTGTTCGGCTTGCCCGTACACCGTATTCAGACTCACGAGGCGAGCGCAGTCGGCTGTGCCATGGTCGCGTTTATTTCACAGGGCGTTTACGGCAGCTATGAGGACGCCATAGAGCATATGGTACATAAAAAAGACGTATTTATTCCGAACGAGGAAAACCACCGAACCTATATGAAAATTTACGGCAAGGCGTATTCTCACCTTGCCTCAAGATTAAAGCCAATAGAAAAATACCTACATCATTTTCAAACAGGAGGACACTGATAATGAGTACAAAACCGTATAAGGGCTTTGAGCCTAAATGGATGCTTCAGAGAGCACCTGAGAACAGCTATCGTTCAATTTTCCGCTGGGGCGACCCCGACTTCTTCAAATATCCGAAGGAGAGCCTTTACAAATATGTTAAAAAACGCTGCAATCTCAAGGACGAGGAGTTTATGCAGTATAATGACGATTTGGGTCTTGACCCCGTAAATCTCGGCGAAGAGCACGCTCCGAAGATTGACAAAAAGCACGTAAAGGCCATTGCCGCAATAGTCGGCGAAAAGAACGTCTCACAGAGCGACTACGACCGTCTCGCCGTTTCCTACGGACAGACAATGTACGATCTTCTCAGAATGCGTCACCGTCGTTTTGACTCTCTTCCCGACCTCGTTGTTTTTCCGGAGACAAGCGAGCAGATTGAGAAAATCGTAGCCTACGTCACAAAGAATAAAATACCGCTCTATGTTTACGGCGGCGGCTCGTCGGTTACAAGAGGCGTTGAGCCCATTAACGGCGGCGTTTCTCTTGATATGCGCCGCAACTTCAACAAGGTCATTAAATTCAATGAGACCGATCAGACCATTACAGTTCAGGCAGGTATGTCCGGACCAAAGCTCGAGCAAACGCTTCAAAACGCTCAGAGCCTTTTCGGCGCAAAACGTCCGTACACCTGCGGTCACTTCCCGCAGTCGTTTGAATATTCCTCCGTCGGCGGTTGGACCGTCACACGCGGTGCCGGTCAGAACAGCACCTATTACGGCACCATAGCCGATATAGTTGTTTCGCAGAAATACGCCACACCGATAGGTAAAATCGAGACAAGTCACTATCCGAGAGAGGCAACGGGACCGAATCTCAATCAGGTCATGATGGGCGGCGAGGGCACCTTCGGCGTTCTTACCGAGGTCACGCTCAAGTTTTTCCGCTGGATGCCCGAAAACAGAAAACGCTTTTCTTATATGTTCAAGGACTGGCCGACAGCTATGCGCGCCGCTCGTGAAATGATGCAGTGTGAGTGCGGCTTCTCCTCTGTTTTCCGTCTTTCAGACCCGGAGGAGACTTCATTAATGCTCCATCTTTACAACGTTGACGAAACGCCGCTTGAGCCTCTTCTTGATAAATTGGGCTACAAGGACTTTGAGCGCTGTCTCTTCCTCGGATTTACAGACGGCGAAAAGGGCTTCTCAAGAAACGTTGCGCATAACATAATGAAAATTGCCGTTAAGCACGGCGGTATCCCGATGACCGGCTACGTATGCAAGGGCTGGGAAAAGGGCCGCTTCAACGACCCGTATCTTCGCGATACACTCATGGATTTCGGCTTTATGATTGATACGCTTGAGTGCACGGTCAACTGGTCAAATATGGCTCGTGTTCACCGTGAGGTTCGTGAGGTTTGCCATAAGCTTCCGAACACAATCGTTACAACTCATATGTCGCATTGCTATCCGCAGGGCGCCAACCTCTACTTCATCTTTATGACTAAAATGCAGGACGAAGAGGAGTTCCGTGCTTATCACGCAACAATTCTCGACGCCATACAGAAGAGCGGTGCTGCCATCAGCCACCACCACGGTATCGGAAAGATGTTTGCCCCGTGGCTTGAGGGCTACCTCGGCGAAAAGGAATACGGCATAATCCGCACGCTTAAAAACTATTTTGACCCCGATTACCTTATGAATCCGGGCGGAACCATAGGCCTTGACCTTAAACCCGAGGATAAAAAGTATCTGCGTGAGCATACCGAGTATGTTGACGAGCTCAAGGACTGAAAAGGCTGTTGAAGCGCGGCTCAAAGCCGTAACGTCAAGCATAAACACATAAAATCAAGGCTTTCGTTTCAGGTGAGACGAAAGCCTTTTTATTGCCGATTACAGAAAAACTTACTTTTTGTATAAGCTTTCGGCACTTGCGGCTGTTGACTGTTTGCCGTCGTAATTATATAATAATTTATAACAAAATTTCGCCGCATATGTGATATGCCGCACAAGCAAAGAGGTTCATCATGACAGATAAAAGCTATTCAATTATTTTCAGCAGCCCGACAGGCAACACGAGGCTGCTCGCCGACACCATTCGCGACGCGCTGCCGGAGGAAAACTGTAATTATTTCGGAGTGAGCGAAAACGCCGATACACAATCCGACATTTTATTTATAGGCTTTTGGACGGATAAGGGAACCGCCGACAAGGCGACCTTGGATTTGCTCGAAACGCTGAAAAATAAAAGGATTTTTCTTTTCGGAACGGCGGGCTTCGGCGGAGACGAGGAGTACTTCAAAAAAATCCTCGCAAATACAAAAAAGAGCATTAGCGGCAGCAACATCACAGTCGGTGAGTATATGTGTCAGGGAAAAATGCCGCAAACGGTCAGGGAGCGCTATATCAAAATGAAAAGCCTGCCGAATCCCGCGCCGAATCTCGATATGCTGATTGAAAACTTTGACCGTGCTCTGTCTCATCCCGACGAAAACGATTTGAAAAGGCTGAGGCTCTCCGTGGAAAAGCTGTAATAAGAAGCGACAGCGCGACCTACCCCGCTAAGCTGTGCCGCGTATCATATTACTATTGATTTATTGTAAAAATAATGATAAAATATTCAGCGTAGCACGTAAGCAGGTGTAGTTTAATGGCAGAACATCAGCTTCCCAAGCTGAATACGGGGGTTCGATTCCCCTCACCTGCTCCACAA
>HF993111.1 GCA_000432435.1 Eubacterium sp. CAG:180 | reverse complement strand
CTGCCTTGCGGGATTACATACATTTTAAGACAGAGAAACACCCTGCAAGATTTTGAAGTCTTACAGGGCGTAGGTGGTTCATTCAGGAATTAATACATCTCCATCGGAGATTGTTGCCTTAAATGCCGAAATTGCACCTGCAATGGTATTACCACTGGTCTCATCAATTTCGCCTTCATAGGAAATTTGTACTGTATCACCAACCTTGACAATTCCATAATCTACATAACGGGAGATGCGAAGGTCATTTAGCAGAACCTTGTAGGTGATACCGTCTGGCGGATTCTTGCACAGAATAGAATCATCCACCACGATATATTCTTCTGTAATCTCAATGACTGTACCGGCTACCGAGTTTCTGTACGGTTCATACTCTACTTCAGTGGAATTCTCTTTCGCATAATGGATAATCCTGCTTGCAGCATCCTCGCCGATGTTGAATAGATACTGCCAATTAAATGCGTTTGTCCACAGATAGCCGTCTTCCGTCACATACAGAGCAACTTTGTAAACACCAAGAGCTTCGGAAGTAATCGTAAAACTGAGGTAACTTCTGTCACCAACCGTCCATGTTTGATCTTCAACGAAAGGGGCGTTCCTACATTCGGACAGAACTTCCCACACATAATCGTCACTGCTCAATGCAAAATGTTTGCTATCAGGACTATTGTCTCCTTCGGAAAAGCGCTGAAGCTCCACGACCTCGGACAGATTTACGACATCCATAAGCTCACCAAGGGTGTTCGGAGGAGCATACTCGTCATTCTGAAAGACATAATAACTGTCCTCCATCTTTACGGCTATAAACTGACTTTGAGCAATATCCTTCAGTGCATATGCTTCAAACTCGGCAGAATATTTTTTTCCATTATTGACTTCATCATATCCAACCACAGTGTAGTTGCCAATTCTCTCGCCAATCCATGCTTCTGATACCGCACGGCCTTTTCCATGATACTCAATACCGTCAATTTCGACATTTCTATATTTTTCATATACAGTCTGATACTCCCATGGCCATACAATTGCAGATTCGCTGGCTTGGATAGAAAAGTCCTTGTATCTGCCGTCGGTTCCCTCCGGTGTTACATTTTCCCGAAATAGCGATGGGAGGATTGCCGCCCCTACAATTACAATCACTGCAAAGCATGCTGCCAAGGAACCCCATTTTAACCAATGTTTCTTATTTTTCTTCTTGCACTTAGCTGCGTCGGCGACAAGATCGTCATCAATTTGCCCGATGGCATTTGCGATTCTCGGTGTTTTCATATTTCAACGCCCTCCTTAATCAAGTAATCTTTTAGCTTGTTTCGGGTGTAGAACAACATATTTTTGACCTTACTCTCAGTAAAAGAATAGCGCTTTGCAATCTCCCTTATAGAATCGAAATAGAAATACTTGCGGATGAAAACATTCCTGACATATTCCTCCTGACTGCGAAGAAACTTACTGATCAGCTTACCTACATCCTCGTCGCTCACATCGGGAGCATATCGTTCATCCGGCAATACTGCCGCAAGCTCATCCAAGGATAAAATGATTTCCGCCGACCGTTTCTTTCGCTTCATAAACTCCAGTCGCTTCAAAGAGAGATTTCGTGCAATCTTGCAGATAAAGGACATGAAATTGTGCGGTCTTGTAGGCGGAATGGTGTTCCACACACTCACATAAGTATCATTAACGCATTCCTCAGAATCTTCGTGATTATTTAGAATGTTATAGGCAATACTGTGGCAGAGTTTTCCGTACTTTGTATCCGTCTCCTTGATCGCCTGTTCATCTCTATTAAAGTAGAGTTCTATGATTCTCAGATCATCCATGTTGTTCACCTCCCTCATTTGACCTAAAAGCGCTTTCACCTATTAAGTACGTTTTTTGAGGCGATGGTCTTAAAAAAATAACTCTTTTAGAATTATACCATAAATCTTTGATTTTTCGGTCATATACATAAAAACGGCGGCAAGGTTTTCCTCGCCGCCGCTCCGGCTTAACTGTAAATCAGTTCTGCATTTATAATCTCCACC